>NZ_JBVIGS010000009.1:0-334718 GCF_055570675.1 Streptomyces sp. NPDC031111 | reverse complement strand
CCCCCCCCCCCCCCCCCCCCCCCCCCCCCCCCCCCCCCCCCCCCCCCCCCCCCACACCCCCCCCCCCCCCCCCCCCCCCCCCCCCGCTTCCGACGGCGGGTACCGAAGTCAGGGCTTCAGCAGCAGGGTGTCGCTGGTGCTGTCCTCGACCGCCTTCTCCGAGAACGACCACTCCAGCAGCTCGCCCTCGGCCCACTTGTCCGTCTGGTCGACGTAGTGGGCGTTGTAGGCGTGCCCGGAGGCGCCGGTGAGGTTGATCCACCGCGACTTGTCGAGATCGCCGAGGTTGACCACCATGCGCATGGACGGCACCCACACCACTCCGTAGCCCCCGGCGGCGTTCCAGCCGGTCGCGTTGACGGTGGCCTCGCCACCGCCGAGCTTCCACGGGCCGCGGTTGAGGAGGTACTGGAGGAAGCCCGGCCCCTCGGTGCCGAGGGTCTGGTTCTTCAGGAACAGGCGGTGCAGCCTGCCCCAGCTCCAGCTGTCGATGTCCTTGCCGAGCTTGGCGGTCAGCTCCCAGCGGGCGTCGATCATGGCGCGCTTGAACAGCTCGTCACGGTTGTCCGCGTCGGGGCGGGTGCCCGACTTGGGCGTCCTCCACCATTCGCTGTCCTCCTGGTCCATCAGCTTGCGGACCACCTCGAACCAGCGGTCGCCGCCGTCGGGCTGCGCCTGGTCGGAGTCCCGCAGACCGCACTCGCGGACCTTGTCCGCCTCATCGGCGGGCCCGGTGGTGTTGACCGGTTCGACCCACAGGCACTGGCCCTTGACCCGCAGCTCCTTGGGCAGCTTGTGGCCGAAGGCGAGCTTGAGGATGTTGCGCCAGACGGAGTTGAAGTAGGCGGCGGCCGCCGAGTCGGCGTCCTGGGTGTAGTCCCAGCCCTCCAGCAGCTTCTGCGCCTCCCGTACGTCCTCGTCCCCGACGTCGATCTTCAGCAGGTGAGGCACCAGCAGCTTGGCGATGCTGCTGCTGTTGTCGAGCTGCATCTGCCGCATGTCGTCCGTGGAGATCTTGCCGCCGTCCTTGATCTTCGACTGGATCAGTTCGGTGATCCGCTGGCTGCGGGCGCCGTAGCCCCAGTCGGTGGTCAGCGTGTACGGGTAGTCCTCGTCGACGACGGCCTGGTTGGCGGTGACGATGTAGCCGCGGTCCGGGTCGAACTCGTAGGGCAGCGCCTCCTGGTCGATCCAGCCGGTCCACTCGTAGTCGGGGTCCCAGCCGGGGGCGGGGACGGAGCCGTCGTGCTTCTCCGCGCGGGTGGGGATCCTCCCCGGCAGCGTGTAGCCGATGTGGCCCTCGGTGTCCGCGTAGACGAGGTTCTGCGAGGGCACCTCGAACAGGGCGGCCGCCTCGCGGAAGTCGTCCCAGTCCTTCGCGCGGTTCATCGCGAAGACGGAGTCCATGGTGCGGCCGGCGTCCAGGGCGGTCCAGCGCAGCGCGACGCCGTACCCGTCGCCCCGGTCGGGTGCGGCGCTGTCGACGGTGGCCTTCTTGCCCGTCCTGACGAGTTCGCTGGAGCGGTCGGAGAGCAGGGGCCCGTTGTTGGTCTCACGGACGACGATCTTCCGCGCCTTGCCGCCGGCGACCTCGATGGTCTCCTCGCGCGTCTTGAACGGCACCACCTTGCCGTCGTACTGGTAGCCGTCGCCGGTGATCTTCTCCAGGTAGAGGTCGGTGACGTCGACACCGGAGTTGGTCAGGCCCCAGGAGATGTCCTGGTTGTGGCCGATTATCACTCCGGGCATGCCCGCGAAGCTGTAGCCCGCGACGTCGTACTGGCACTTGTCGGAGACGCTGCGGCAGTGCAGGCCCATCTGGTACCAGACGGAGGGCAGCGCGGCCGACAGGTGCGGGTCGTTGGCGAGGAGCGGCTTTCCGGTGATGGTGTGGTCGCCGGAGACCACCCAGGAGTTGGAGCCGATGCCGTCGCCGTTGACGCCGACGGCGGTGGGGAGGTCCTGGAGGACCTCCTGGAGACCCGTCAGCTGGCTTTCGAGGGAGGAACCACTGGTGCCGGTCCCGGTCCCGGTTCCGGTCCCTGTGCCGGTTCCGGTTCCGGTTCCGGTCCCGGTGCCCGTACCCGTCCCGGTGCCGGTGCCGGTGCCGGTCCCTGTGCCCGTGCCCGCGCTCTCGCCCTGCTCGTACGCCCCGGTGAGCTCGTTGTACTGGCCCTCCTGGATCACCGGCTTGTTCCGGCCGTACGGGTACTCCGGGTACAGGTCGGCGATCTGCTTCGGGCCGAGGCGGCTGGTCAGCAGCGCGCGGTCGATCTCGTCCTGCATGTTCCCGCGCAGGTCCCAGGCCATCGCCTTCAGCCAGGCCACGGAGTCGACCGGGGTCCACGCCCCGGGCTTGTAGTCGTTCTCGAAGCCCAGCGCCGCGTACTCCAGGGAGATCTCCTCGCCCGACTTGCCCTCCAGATAGGCGTTGACCCCCTTGGCGTACGCCTGGAGGTACTTCTTCGTGGCGGGGGACAGCTTCTCCTCGTACTCCTGCTTCGCGACCCGGTGCCAGCCCAGGGTGCGCAGGAACTCGTCGTTGTCGACCTGGCTCTTGCCGAACATCTCCGACATGCGCCCGGCGGTCATGTGCCGGCGCACGTCCATCTCGTAGAACCGGTCCTGCGCCTGGACGTAGCCCTGCGCCATGAACAGGTCCTCGTCGGAGGAGGCGTAGATCTGCGGGATCCCGTAGCCGTCGCGTTTGACGTCGACGGTGCCCGACAGTCCCTGGAGCGTGATCGAACCCTTGGTCTGCGGGAAGGAGGCGCGCACGGTGCTGACCGACCAGTACCCCCCGTAGGCGACACCGCCGATCAGGGCCAGCACCAGGACGAGCACGATCAGTCGGGCTCTGCGCCCTTTCTTCCTGCCGGCCTTGCCGGCCTGCTGACCCGTGGAGGCGGTGGTGTCGGTGGGCATCGCTGTCCTTGCTGTCCTAACGCGAGCGGCAGGTCGGGCTGTGCTTTTAACTGAGCGCTGGAGCAACGATAGGCGCAGGGGCCCGCGGCACTTGACGCGGAGTAGGGAACCAGCCCGGACGGACGTTCGATCTTGCCGTCAACAGCGTCAAGAAAGCGTCAAGAGTTAGGTAAGGTAACGAAGTAGTTTGCCGCGAAAGCGGTGGATCGCATGCGATGTACATGAGCTCACGCGCGGGCGCGCTTGGGTCAGGGAAGGGAACGCCGCTGACTGTCCACAGCCTCAACCAGCTCCTGCTCGTCTGTTCGATCGTCCTGCTCGTCGCCGTCGCAGCGGTCCGGATCTCCTCGCGCAGCGGGCTCCCCAGCCTGCTCGTCTACCTGGGCATCGGCATCGCCATGGGCCAGGACGGCATCGGCGACATCCACTTCGACAACGCCGAGCTGACCCAGGTCATCGGCTACGCGGCCCTGGTCGTGATCCTGGCCGAGGGCGGTCTGGGCACGAAGTGGACGGAGGTCAGACCGGTACTGCCCGCCGCCGCCGCGCTCGCGCTGGCCGGCGTCGCCGTCAGCGTCGGCGTCACGGCGTCGGCGGCGCACTTCCTGGTCGGCCTGGAGTGGCGGCAGGCGCTCATCATCGGCGCGGTGGTGTCGTCGACGGACGCGGCGGCGGTCTTCTCCGTCCTGCGGAAGATCCCCCTTCCCGCGCGGGTGACGGGCGCCCTGGAGGCCGAGTCCGGCTTCAACGACGCGCCCGTCGTCATCCTGGTCGTCGCCTTCTCCACGGCCGGACCGGTCGAACACTGGCAGATCCTGGTCGGCGAGATAGTGCTGGAACTCGCCATCGGCGCCGCCATCGGCGCCGCGGTGGGCTGGCTGGGCGCCCTGGCGCTGCGGCACGTGGCCCTGCCCGCCTCCGGCCTCTACCCGATCGCCGTCATGGCCATCGCCGTCGCCGCCTACGCGGTCGGCGCCCTCGCCCACGGCAGCGGCTTCCTCGCCGTCTACCTCGCCTCGATGGTGCTGGGCAACGCCAAGCTGCCGCACTGGCCCGCCACGCGCGGCTTCGCCGAGGGGCTCGGCTGGATCGCCCAGATCGGCATGTTCGTCCTGCTCGGCCTGCTGGTCACCCCGCACGAGCTGGGCGACGACATCATGCCCGCGCTGGTCATCGGACTGGCGCTGACCATGCTGGCCCGCCCGCTGAGCGTCGTGCTGTGCCTGCTGCCGTTCCGGGTGCCCTGGCAGGAACAGACGCTGATGTCATGGGCGGGGCTGCGCGGCGCCGTCCCCATCATCCTGGCGACCATCCCGATGGTGGAGGGCGTCGAGGCGAGCGAGAAGATCTTCAACATCGTCTTCGTCCTGGTCGTCGTCTACACCCTGATCCAGGGCCCGACGCTGCCCTGGCTGGCCCGCAAACTGCGCCTCGGCGGGGAGTCCACCGCCGACCTCGGCATCGAGTCCGCGCCCCTGGAGCGGCTGCGAGGACATCTGCTGTCGGTCGCCATCCCGGCCGGGTCGCGGATGCACGGCGTGGAGATCGCCGAACTGCGGCTGCCGGCCGGGGCCGCCGTCACCCTCGTCGTCCGCGAGGGCACGTCCTTCGTACCGCTGCCGTCGACGGTGCTGCGGCGCGGGGACGAACTCCTCGTCGTCGCCACGGACCCGGTACGGGACGCCGCCGAACGGCGCCTGCGCGCGGTCGGCCGCGGCGGCAAGCTGGCCGGCTGGCTCGGCACCGACGGATCACAGGCCGGACACTGACATGGTGCTCATCTTCACAGGCACACCGGCAGGTGATCCCTGTACGATGCAGGCGACCCCAGATCGAACCAACTCTGCCTGACGCAGAGCTGGCGCGACCGTATGGCGGCCGGGACGCCCTGAGCTGTGGCGCCGGTATCTACCGCAGTCAGCGCAAGAGGACAGCTCTCGGCGCACCCGCACCACGCGCGCGGGACGCGCTACCAGGTGGCGGAAAGGCACGGGCCGTGGCATCCACGGTCACCACGTCGAAGGACTCGGCAGCCACCCCCCGACCGGGATACGGCCGGCTGCTGCGCACCCCCGGCGCCTGGACGTTCCTGCTCCCCGGCTTCGCGGCACGCCAGCCGTTCGCGATGCTCACCCTCTCCATCGTGCTGCTGGTACAGCACACCACCGGCTCGTACGGCGCGGCCGGCGCCGTCGCGGCCGTCACCGGCGTCTCCATGGCGCTGTTCGCGCCCTACAGCGGCCGCCTCGCCGACCGCTACGGGCAGCGCGCCGTCCTCGTGCCCGGCGTGCTGGTGCACGCGGCGGCCGGGCTCGCCCTCACCGCGCTGGCCCTGACCGACGCGCCCCTGTGGGCGCTGTTCGCCGCCGCCGTGCCGACGGGCGCCTCGGTGCCGCAGATCGGGCCCATGGTGCGGGCCCGCTGGGGCGTCGCCCTCAAGGGCTCCCCGCTGATGACCACCGCGGCGGCCTTCGAGTCCGTCACCGACGAGTTCACCTTCGTCGTCGGACCCCTGCTGGCCACGGCCCTGTGCACCGCCGTCGACCCGGCCGCGGGCCTGCTCACCGAGGCCGCGCTGACGCTGGTCGGCGGTCTGCTGTTCGCCGCGCGGGAGGGCACCCAGCCCGCCGCCGGACGCGACGGGCACGCGCGCGTGGAGCACGTTTCCGCACTGCGCGTCCCCGGGGTGCGGGTCCTGATCGTGACGTTCCTGGGCATCGGTTCCGTCTTCGGCGGCATGCAGGTCTCCCTGGCCGCGTTCACCGAGTCGATCGGCGAACCCGGACTGAACGGCGTCCTCTACGGCGTCTTCGCCGCGGGCAACATGCTCTCCGGCATCGCCTGCGGCGCGATCGTCTGGAAGACCGCCCCGCAGCGGCGGCTGGTCCTCGCCTACGCGGCGCTCGCACTCACCGCGTCCGCCCTGTGGACCGCCCACTCGGCGCTGCTGCTGGCCGGGGTCGGCCTCCTGGTCGGCATGTGCATCGCCCCGGCGCTGATCACCGGCTACACGCTGGTGGAGGGCCTGGTCCCGGCCGGCGCCCGCACCGAGGCCTTCACCTGGCTGACCGGCGCCGTCGCGCTCGGCCAGGCCGCGGCCGTCACGGTCTCCGGACAGCTGGAGGACCGCTTCTGGGGCGGCGCCGGCTTCCTGGTGCCGCTGGCCGGCACGGTGCTCGCCCTCGTGACGCTGCTGGCGCTGCGGTCGCGGCTGGTTCCGGGACCGCGCGGGCGCACCGTCGCACGTGGCGTGGGTCACCGCGAGCCCGTCGCAGTGGACTGAACCCTCGGAATACGTCACTATGGATCGTCGTTAGCACTCATCGAGTGAGAGTGCCAGGAGGAAGACAAGTGCCGACCTACCAGTACCAGTGCACCGAGTGCGGCGAGGGCCTCGAGGCGGTGCAGAAGTTCACCGACGACGCCCTGACCGAGTGCCCCAACTGCCAGGGCCGCCTGAAGAAGGTGTTCTCGGCGGTCGGCATCGTCTTCAAGGGCTCCGGCTTCTACCGCAACGACAGCCGCGGCTCCTCGTCGAGCAGCTCGCCGGCGTCGTCGAAGTCCTCGGGCTCCTCCTCTTCCACGTCGTCGTCCTCCTCGGACTCGGCTTCGAGCTCGTCATCCGGTTCGTCCGGCTCGTCCGGTTCCAGCAGCTCCACCAGCACCACCGCCGCGTAGGGCCGCACTCTTACGAGACCCTGTCGTCCACCGACGACGGGGTCTTCGGCGTTCCCGGGGGCGGTTAGGGTGCGGGGCATGGCGAACAAGGCGAACGCCGGGATCGGCGTGATCGGCGGCTCCGGTTTCTACTCCTTCCTCGACGACGTGACCGAGGTCCAGGTGGACACCCCGTACGGGGCGCCCAGCGACTCCCTCTTCCTCGGCGAGGTGGCCGGCCGGCGGGTCGCCTTCCTGCCCCGCCACGGTCGCGGCCACCATCTGCCGCCCCACCGGATCAACTACCGGGCCAACCTGTGGGCGCTCCGCTCGGTCGGCGTGCGCCAGGTCCTCGGGCCGTGCGCGGTCGGCGGTCTGCGGCCCGAGTACGGGCCGGGCACGCTGCTGGTGCCGGACCAGCTCGTGGACCGGACGAAGTCCCGGGTGGGCACGTACTTCGACGGGCTGCCGCTGCCCGACGGCACGGTGCCGAACGTGGTCCATGTGTCCCTGGCCGACCCCTACTGCCCCACCGGGCGGGCCGCCGCGCTGAAGGCGGCGCGCGGCCGGGACTGGGAGCCGGTGGACGGCGGCACGCTGGTCGTGGTGGAGGGCCCGCGCTTCTCCACCCGCGCCGAGTCGCTGTGGCACCGGGCGCAGGGCTGGTCGGTGGTGGGCATGACCGGCCATCCGGAGGCGGTGCTCGCCCGCGAGATGGAGCTCTGCTACACGTCCCTGACCCTGGTCACCGACCTGGACGCCGGTGCCGAGACCGGTGAGGGCGTCTCCCACGAGGAGGTGCTGCGGGTGTTCGCGGCCAATGTGGACCGGCTGCGGGGCGTGCTCTTCGACGCGGTGGCGGCGCTGCCGGCGACGGAGGAGCGGGACTGCCCGTGCGTGTCGGCGCTGGGCGGGATGGATCCGGGGTTCGCGCTGCCGTAGCGGCTCGCGGGGGCGGGGAGGGAGACGGGGGACGGGGAGGGAGACGGGGGACGGGGACGGGGAGGGCGGAACCTCACGTTCGGGTGGGCGGGTTGTCCACAGGTTCGTGGTGCGTCCACAGGGCCCGGCGGGCCCTGGCGGGAGGCCCCATCGTGGGAGTCGCAAGCCGGTCCCTCGTCGCAGGTGGTGGTACCCGTGTCCCGTCCTTCCTCCGCTCTTCCCTCCCCGCTCTGCTCCCCCTCCCCCGCCGTCCCCCGCCCGCCCGGCGCGGAGGTCCCCCCGCCGTGCGAGGTGCCGCACTTCGCCCCGGTGCGCGTGCGCGGCGGCCTTCCGTTCCCGGGCCGGCTCGTCCGGCACCGGAGGCGGGCCATGGCGGTCGGCCTCGCGGTCACGGCGGCGGCGCTGGTGGCGGCGGGCCCACGCGACACGGAGCGGCCCCG
Source organism: Streptomyces sp. NPDC031111 (assembly GCF_055570675.1). Lineage (NCBI taxonomy): Bacteria > Bacillati > Actinomycetota > Actinomycetes > Kitasatosporales > Streptomycetaceae > Streptomyces > Streptomyces sp. NPDC031111. The sequence continues at coordinate 326,754 of NZ_JBVIGS010000009.1, read as the reverse complement.
TGGGCATCCAGGGGGGCCGCCGACGGCCGGGGCGTCCTCGGCGTCCCCCGGTGACCGTCCCTTACGGGCGCGGCGCGTGGCCGCGACGGTCACGGCGCCGGTGCGGATCGCCGACGCGGCCACGGTGCGGCTGCTGCGGGCGGGCGACCGGGTCGACGTGATCGCCGCCGGGGAGACGGCGTCCGGGGGCGGGGCCCGCGTGGTCGCGCGCGGGGCGCGGGTGACCGAGGTGCCGGAGCCGGTCGACGGCGCGGGCGACGGCGGGGCGCTGGTGGTGCTGTCGGTGCCGCGCTCCACCGCCGCCGATCTGGCCGGCGCGAGCGCGTCCGCGCGGCTGGCGGTGACGCTGTGGTGAACGGTGCCGTGCCGGGCGGCGTCCCCCGCCCGGCGGGCCTTCGCTTCGGGCCGCTCGACTGGACACACGGGCCCGGCGGTGACGTAGGTTGCGGAGCGTTTTCTTCCGCAACCTGTGCACGAGAGATGAGGGCCCGAAGTGAGCGACCAGGAGAAGACGAGCTTGTGGCAGGGCTTCAAGGCCTTCCTGATGCGTGGGAACGTCGTCGATCTGGCTGTCGCGGTGGTCATCGGCGCCGCCTTCACGAACATCGTCAACGCGGTGGTGAAGGGCGTCATCAATCCGCTGGTGGGGGCCTTCGGCACCAAGAACCTGGACAGCTACGCCTCGTGTCTGAAGGGCCCTTGCGAGGGCACCGGCGATGCCGCGACGGGCGTCAGGATCCTGTGGGGCTCGGTCCTCGGGGCGACGCTCCAGTTCGTCATCACCGCGGCGGTCGTCTACTTCCTGATGGTGCTGCCGATGGCGAAGTACCTGGCCCGGGTGGAGGCCCGCCGGAAGGCGAAGGAGGGCGCGCACGAGGTCGTCGAGATCACCGAGCTGGAGGTGCTCAAGGAGATCCGCGACACCCTCGTCGCGCAGCGTGGCCCCGGCCAGGGCGAGCGCGGGTGACCGCCCGCCGGCGGGCGGGTCAGATGTGGTGGGGCGGCTTCTCGTCGAGGAAGCGCTTCAGATCGGCCGCGCCGTCGCCGGACGGGCGCTCGCCCCACCCGCGGTCCGTGTCGTCCGAGGTCTGCTGGTCCAGCGGGTCGTCGAAGACCAGCGCGGGCTTCGGCTCACTGGGCCGGGGGTCGGGGGCGGTGCTCATGGGTCCAGAGTACGGCCGCGCGTGACCGGGCAGGACTGGCCCCATGACAGCTGACGCTCTGACGGATGTGGCCGGTGTGCGCGTGGGGCACGCGACGCGCACCGGCGACGGGTGGCTCACGGGCACCACGGTCGTCCTCGCGCCCGAGGGCGGGGCCGTGGCCGCGGTGGATGTGCGCGGCGGCGGCCCCGGCACCAAGGAGACCGACGCGCTCGATCCGCGCAACCTGGTGCAGAGGGTCGAGGCGGTCGTGCTGACCGGGGGAAGCGCCTACGGGCTCGACGCGGCGTCCGGGGTGATGGCCTGGCTGGAGGAGCGTGGGCGGGGGGTGCGCGTCGGCCCGGATCCCGCCCATGTGGTTCCGGTGGTGCCGGCCGCCTGTGTCTTCGACCTGGGCCGGGGCGGCGCCTTCCGGGCCCGGCCGGACGCGGCCACCGGCCGGGCCGCGGTCGAGGCGGCCGCGGCGAGCGAGGAGGGCGCGCCGGTGCCGCAGGGCTGTGTGGGCGCCGGTACGGGGGCCGTGGTCGGGCAGGTGAAGGGCGGGGTCGGCACGGCGAGCACGGTGCTGGGGTCGGGCATCACGGTGGCCGCGCTGGTGGTGGCCAACGCGGCGGGGTCGGCGGTGGATCCGGAAACGGGGGTGCTGTACGGGGAGTTGTTCCAGGGCCGGGTGCGTTATCCGGAGCCGGAGGTGCACGAGGCCGCGTTGCGGCGGCTCGCGGAGGTCGCCGAGCGGAACGCGGCTCCCCCGCTGAACACGACGCTCGCGGTGGTCGCCACCGACGCGGAACTGTCCAAGGCGCAGGCGCAGAAGCTGGCCGGCACCGCGCACGACGGCATCGCGCGGGCCGTACGGCCGGTGCATCTGCTCAGCGACGGGGACACCGTCTTCACCCTCGCCACGGGCACCCGCCCGCTCGACACGGCGAATCCCCTCGCCCTGAACGAGGTCCTCGCGGCCGGCGCGGACCTGGTGACCCGCGCGATCGTCCGAGCGGTGCGCGCCGCCGACCCGGTGGAGGGCGCGGGCGGGGCGTGGCCGTCGTACGGGGAGTTGTACGGCGGGCGTTGAGGGCCGGCTCCGGGCTGCCGAAGTACCGTTCTGTCAGGAACAATTGACGTCCGCCCGGGCGGCGTCGGGAACTTCTCGCGCGGCCCGAGCGTTTTTCGGCCATACGTTTTCTCGGTTCCTGGACATGATGTCCGGCCGAGGGGCTACGGTATGCACCCACAAGGTGACATGCAGCAACGCCGGGAGAAACCTTGAGCGTTCCGTACGAGACGGCAGCGTACGAACCACCCGACTCACCCGAGTCTCCGGAGGAGCACCTCGCGCGCCTCCTCGGCCGTGCCCTGAACTCCTTCGAGTTGCCGGACGAGACGATCCGGCGGCTGGAAAGCGCGCTGGCGCACGACGGTTCGCTGCACTCCGCGCACCACAGCGCGGGGCTGCACCGGGAGACGTACCGGCACACCTGGCTGCTCGCCGACGGTTCGGCGCTCACGCTCTGGGAGCTCGTGCACAACACGGCGCCGGGGGCCGAGCCGCAGCACGAGCTGTATGTGGACGAGGAGGAGCTGCGGACGGCCACGGCCCGGCTGCCGTTGCCGCCGGACCCGCCGGATTTCGAGCTGCCGGTGACGGTGCAGCTGTCCTCGCCTCCCGCGCTGCGGCAGGTGTACGTCCCGGACCGTTCCGCGGACCACGGGCGTCGTTTACTGCGCCGGGCGGAGAACGGGGACCGGCCGGGTGCGGAGACGGCCGCGCTGCTGGCGACGGCGTGCGCGCACCGGATCACGCAGGCGTTCGGCCGCCCGTCCCGCGCGGGGCGTCCGGGCCTGTGCTTCTCCCTCTACGAGCACGCGTTCCTGCTGGGTGACGGCGGGGAGATGTCGCTGTGGGAGGTCGAGCACACGGTCACGCCGGACGGGCGGCACATGTGCGAGGTGTACGTCAGCGAGGACGCGGCGCGGGACGCGATGGAGCGCCGGGCGACGCAGGTCTCCTGACGCGCGTCGGAGCGTGGGGCTCAGCCTCCCTCGCTGAGACGTCGTACCAGCACGGCGAACGCGTCGCGCTCCGCGTCGGTGAGCCGTACCGCTTCCGCGTGCGGGCCCGTCCGCCGCTGGCGCGGGATCGCCGGGCCGCCGTGGGCCGGGTGCCGTCGGGCGGCCTCGGAGTGCCTGCGGGCGCGCTCCTCACGCAGCCGCCCGCGTCGCCGCCGCAGCGTGTCGGCCAGACCCGCCGCGCAGGCCACGGCCACCAGGGTGAGGACGGCGGCGCCCGTCCTCCGCGAGAGTGTCTTGTACTCAGGCATGCGCCCCAGTACACACCACGGTCCGGGACTTCGGACCCGGACCGTGATGATCGTGATCTATATCGCAGTAGGCATGAACCGCGCACACCTACCCAAACGGACGCATCGTCGTAGGCCCTACGCGGCCACCGTCTCCTTGCTCCGGGCGGCCGGGGCCGTGCCCTCGCCGGGGCTCGTGCCGGAGGCTCCCCGCACCGGCCCGCGCAGGCCCTTGAGGACGATCACCAGGGCCGTGGTGACACAGACACCGGCGGCGATGGCGACGAGGTAGAGGAACGGGTTGCCGATCAGCGGGACCACGAAGACGCCGCCGTGCGGTGCGCGCAGGGTGGCGCCGAAGGCCATCGACAGGGCGCCGGTGACCGCGCCGCCCACCATGGAGGCGGGGATGACCCGCAGCGGGTCGGCGGCGGCGAACGGGATCGCGCCCTCGGAGATGAAGGAGGCGCCCAGGACCCAGGCGGCCTTGCCGTTCTCGCGTTCGGTCCGGTTGAAGAGCTTGCCGCGGACGGTGGTGGCCAGGGCCATCGCCAGGGGCGGCACCATGCCGGCGGCCATCACCGCGGCCATGATCTTCATCGCGGAGTCGCTGGGGCTCGCGACGGCGATCCCGGCGGTGGCGAAGGTGTAGGCGACCTTGTTGACGGGGCCGCCCAGGTCGAAGCACATCATCAGGCCGAGCAGGGCGCCGAGCAGGACGGCGTTGGTGCCGGTGAGGCCGTTCAGCCAGTCGGTCATGCCCTTCTGGGCCTCGGCGATGGGCTTGCCGATGACGACGAACATCAGGAACCCGACGACCGCGGCGGAGATCAGCGGGATCACCACCACGGGCATGATGCCGCGCAGCGCCGTGGGGATGCGCACCCGCTGGATCGCGATCACCACCCCGCCGGCGATCAGGCCGGCCGCGAGTCCGCCGAGGAATCCGGCGTTGATGGTGAGCGAGATCGCGCCGCCGACGAAGCCGGGCACGAGGCCGGGCCGGTCGGCCATGCCGTAGGCGATGTATCCGGCCAGGACCGGGACGAGGAAGCCGAAGGCGACGCCGCCGATCTGGAAGAGGAGGGCGCCCCAGCTGTCGGCCTGGGTCCACACGAAGTGGTCCATCACCGAGGGCGCCTCGTTGATCTCGTAGCCGCCGATCGCGAAGCCGAGGGCGATGAGCAGTCCCCCCGCCGCGACGAACGGGACCATGTAGCTGACGCCGGACATCAGCCAGGTGCGCAGCTTGGTGCCGTAGCCCTCGCCGCTGTCGCCGGCACGCTCGACGGGCGTACCGGTGGCGGCGGCCGTGGTGACCTCGCCGCGTTCGGCCTTGCCGCGGACCTCGGTGATCAGGTCGGCGGGGTGGTTGATGGCCGCCTTGACGCCGGTGTCGACGGTGGGCTTGCCCGCGAAGCGGTCCTTCTCCCGTACGGGGACGTCATGGGCGAAGATCACGGCGTCCGCCGCGGCGATCACGGCCGGGTCGAGGCGGGTGAAGCCGGCGGAGCCCTGGGTCTCGACGACGATCTCGATGCCCGCCTCCCGGCCGGCGTTCTCCAGCGATTCGGCCGCCATGTAGGTGTGGGCGATACCGGTGGGGCAAGAGGTGACGGCGACGACCCGGAACGGGCGGTCCTCGGGGGTGTCGGTGCCCGTGGCGGCGCCGGCGGAGGCCGCCGCCGGCGCCGTCACGGTGTCCTCGGTGCCGCTCGCCCCGGCCGTCGGGGGTTCGTCGCCGCGGATGAGCGCCGCCGCCGCGGCCGCGTCCCCGGCCGACCGGAGGGCGGTGGTGAACTCGGTGTTCATCAGCTGCCGGGCCAGCGACGAAAGGATCGTGAGGTGGGCGTCGTCGGCGCCGGCCGGGGCGGCGATCAGGAAGATCAGGTCGGCGGGTCCGTCCGCCGCCCCGAAGTCGATCCCGGCGGCGCTGCGTCCGAAGGCCAGCGTGGGTTCGGTGACGTGCTCACTGCGGCAGTGCGGGATGCCGATGCCGCCGTCGAGGCCGGTCGGCATCTGCGCCTCGCGGGCGGCGACGTCGGCGAGGAAGCCCTCCAGGTCGGTCACCCGGCCCAGGGTCACCATGCGCTCGGCGAGGGCGCGTGCCGCCGCCTCCTTGGTGTCGGCGGACAGGTCGAGATCGACCAGCTCCGCAGTGATCAGGTCACTCATCGCGGGCTCCTTCGCACGCGTATCGCCCGTACAGCGGGGTGGGCGGGGGAGGGGACGGGGGTGCGGTGGGGGGTGCGGGGGTTCATGACGTGGGCTCCCGCAGGGGGCGGCCCACCGGGACGTCGTCCGTGACCGTCACGGCCGCCGGGTCCAGGTCGTCCGGGGTCGGCATCACGCTGCCGGGGAGCCGGACGGCCGCCGCGCCGTGGGCGACGGCGGAGGCGAGTGCCCCGGGGCCCCGGCCGCCGGCGACGAGGAAGCCCGCGAGTGAGGAGTCACCGGCGCCGACATTGCTGCGGACGGCGTCCACCGGCGCGGTGCCGAACCACGCGCCGTCGTCGTCCACGAGCAGTTGTCCGTCGGCGCCGAGGCTCGCGAGGACGGCGCGGGCTCCCGCCTCCCTCAGTTCCTCGGCCGCCTTCAGCGCGTCGCCCACGGTGGCCAGGGGCCGCCCCACGGCCTCGGCGAGCTCCCCGGCGTTCGGCTTCACCACGTCGGGCCGCGCGCGCAGGGCCGCGAGCAGTGCCGGTCCGGAGGTGTCGAGCGCGATGCGTACGCCCGCGTCGTGCACCCGGGCGACCAGGTCGGCGTACCAGGAGGGGGCGAGTCCGCGGGGCAGGCTGCCGCAGCAGGCGATCCAGTCGGCGTCCGGGGCCTGCCGGCGCACCGTGTCCAGGAGCAGTTCCCGCTCGGTCGCGGTCAGTTCCGGGCCCGGCGCGTTGATCTTCGTCAGCACGCCGTCGGCCTCCGCGAGCGCGATGTTGGAGCGGGTGGCGCCGACGACCGGGACCGGAGCGACCTCGATGCCCTGCGCGTCGAGCAGATCGGCGACCAGGGCGCCCGGTGCGCCGCCCAGGGGCAGCACGGCGACCGTGCGCCGGCCGGCCGCGGCGACGGCGCGCGAGACGTTGACGCCCTTGCCGCCGGGGTCGACGCGTTCGCCGGTGGCCCGGACGACCTCACCGCGGTCCAGCGAGGGAACCTCGTAGGTGCGGTCCAGGGAGGGGTTGGGGGTGACGGTGAGGATCATGCGCGTACTACTTCCGTGCCGCCGCGCTCGATCGCGGCGGCGTCCTGCGGGCTCAGCCCGGTGTCGGTGATCAGCAGGTCCACGTCGCCGAGGTCGCCGAAGCGGGCGAAGTGCTCCTGGCCGTGCTTGGAGGAGTCGGCGAGCAGCACCACGCGGCGGGCGGCGGCCATGGCCGCGCGTTTCACGGCGGCCTCGGCGAGGTCGGGGGTGGTCAGCCCGTGCTCGGCGGAGAACCCGTTGGCGGCCACGAACAGGACGTCCGCGCGGATCTCGGCGTACGCGCGCAGCGCCCAGGCGTCCACGGCGGCGCGCGTACGGTGCCGGACCCGCCCTCCGACGAGATGCAGCTGGATGCCGGGGTGGTCGGCGAGGCGGGCCGCGATGGGCAGGCTGTGGGTGACGACGGTGAGGGAGAGCTCCACCGGCAGGGCTCCGGCGAGCCGGGCGGCCGTCGAACCGGCGTCGACGATCACGGTGCCGTCGGCCGGGAGTTCGGCGAGGGCGGCCTTGGCGATGCGGTCCTTCTCGTCCGCCGCGGTCGTCTCCCGCTCGGCGAGGTCGGGCTCGAAGTCGAGGCGTCCGACGGGGATGGCCCCGCCGTGCACCCTGCGGACCAGGCCGGCGCGGTCGAGTGCCTTCAGGTCCCGGCGGATGGTCTCGGCGGTCACCTGGAACTCCTCGGCCAGCGAGATCACGTCCACCCGGCCGCCGTCGCGGGCGAGCCGCAGAATCTCCTGCTGGCGTTCCGGTGCGTACATGTCCGTCTGCCTCCGAGTCCGTTCATGCCCGAACCTGTGGTTTCGCTCGCAGAGTACGCCCGGAAGTCGGTGAAGTAAACATGAGTGGGCATGTTCGGGCATGAACGGGCACCCGTTGGGGACTGCGGTCCGTTGGGGACTACGGTCCGTTGGGGACTGCGGGCAGAGACGGCAAGGGCCCGGCACCCCCGTGAGGTGCCGGGCCCTTCCCGTCAGCCGTGGGCGCCGCCCGCTCAGGACACGAGCTCGCGCTCCTTCTCCACCGTCACCGGAGCCTCCCCCGCCCCCTCCACATGCTGCGCCGGCCGCTTGGGCAGGGCGAACATCAGCAGGAAGATCACGCCCATCACCACGGCCACCCAGCCCAGCGCGTGCTGGAAACCGTCCGCGAAGGCCGGACCCACCTCGGCCGGCGCGAGCCGCTCATCGATCACCCCGAAGAACACCACCGACACCAGCCCGAGACCCAGCGCGTTCCCCATCTGCTGCACGGTGTTGATCAGCCCCGACGCCGACCCGGCGTGCTCACGCGGCACCTCGGACAGCACCGCGTCCGTCAGCGGAGCCACGATCAGACCCATGCCGACGCCCATGACCACCAGCGGGAGCGCCATCTGCCAGGATGCGATGGACTGGCCGTACCGCTCGGCCTCCCACATGTAGATCAGGACACCGGCCGCCATCACCAGCGCGCCCGCCTGGAGCACCTTGCGTCCGTAGCGCGGGACCAGCAGCTGCACCGACATGCCGGCCGCCGCGGAGACCGCGACGGAGAAGGGCACACCGGTCAGTCCGGCCCGCAGCGCGCTCCAGCCCAGGCCGACCTGCATGTACAGCGTCCAGACCAGGAAGAAGATGCCGAGGCCGATACCGAACACCGTCTGCACGGCGATGCCCGCCGCGAAGCTCTTCACCCGGAACAGGGACAGCTCGATCAGCGGGGACCCGTCCCGGGCGCCCTTGACCCGCTCGTACGCCACCAGCGCCGCGAAGACCACCAGCGCGCCGGCCATCGACACGTATCCCCACACCGGCCAGCCCAGCTCACGGCCGCGGGTGAGCGGGTAGAGCAGCATCAGCAGACCGAGCGTGACCAGCGCGACGCCCACCAGGTCCAGCCGCAGGGCGCGCGGGGCCTTCGACTCGGTGATGAAGCGGCCGCCGAGGATCAGGCCCGCTATGCCGACCGGGAGGTTGATCAGGAAGATCGGCCGCCACTCCAGGCCGAACAGGTTCCACTCCGTCAGCAGCGCGCCGAGCAGCGGCCCGGACACCGCGCCCAAGCCGACGATCGCTCCGAACAGCCCGAACACCTTGCCGCGTTCATGGGCGGGGAAGGTGGCGTGCACGATCGACAGCACCTGCGGAACCATCAGCGCCGCCATGGCCCCCTGGAGGATGCGGGAGGCGACCAGCATCTCCGGGTTGACGGCGAGCCCGCAGAGTGCGGAGGCGACGGTGAATCCGCCGATGCCGATGAGGAAGATCCGCTTGCGGCCGTGGATGTCGCCGAGCCGGCCGCCGGTGACGAGCCCGGCGGCGAAGGCCAGCGCGTAGCCCGCGGTGATCCACTGGATCTGGCTGAAGGTGGCGCCCTCGTCGCGCTGGATCGACGGGATCGCGATGTTGACGATCGTGACGTCGACGAGGTCCATGAAGGCCGCGGTCATCACGATCGCCAGCGCGAACCAGCGGCGCCGGTCGCCCGCGACGGGCTGCGGGGCTTGCGGGGTGTCGGTGAAGGTCATGTCCCGAAAGCTATGACCCAAGTAGGTCAGATCACGTCCTAGATACCGGGCATCCTCGTTTTCATGACAACGGACACTCCGGCCCGGCTCCTTCAGCTCCTCTCCCTCCTCCAGACGCCCCGCGAATGGCCCGGCGGCGAGCTCGCCGACCGCCTCGGGGTGTCCCGGCGCACGATCCGGCGGGACATCGACCGGCTGCGGGAGCTCGGCTATCCCGTACAGGCGACGATGGGCGCGGACGGCGGCTACCGGCTCGTCGCCGGCAAGGCGATGCCGCCGCTGGTGCTCGACGACGAGGAGGCGGTGGCCATCGCGGTCGGCCTGCGGGCCGGCGCCGGACACGCCCTGGAGGGCGTGGACGAGGCATCCGTGCGGGCGCTGGCCAAGCTGGAGCAGGTCCTGCCCAGCCGGCTGCGCCACCGCGTCAGCACGCTCCAGGCCGCGACCACCCCGCTGACCAGCGGCGACGGAGCGACCATCGCGCCCGAGACGCTGATCGTCATGGCCTCCACCGTGGCCGGGCACGAGCGGCTGCGGTTCGCCTACCGCGCGGCCGACGGCACCGGGTCCCGGCGCGTGACGGAGCCGTACCGGCTCGTGTCGACCGGGCGGCGCTGGTACCTCGTGGCGTACGACCTGGACCGCGCGGACTGGCGCACGTTCCGCGTCGACCGGGTCAGCGACCCCTTCGCGACCGGGGCACGCTTCACCCCGAGGGAACTGCCCGCCGGGAGCGCGGCGGAGTATCTGCGCCGCTCCATGCAGCGGGCGCAGGAGTCGTACGAGCTCGACGTCACCTTCGCCGCACCGGCCGGGACGGTCGCGGCCCGCCTCCCGGGCTGGCTGGGCCCGCCCGAGCCGCTCGACGAGGGGAGCTGCCGACTGCGGGCGACCGTGAGCGACGCCAAGGACTGGATGGCGGTACGGCTGGCGATGCTCGGGTACGACTTCACGGTGCACGAGCCCGCGGAACTGGCCGAGGCGGCGGGTGAGTTGGGCGCACGGATGAGCCGGGCCGCCGGCCGGGGCGAGCGCTGACACGGCATCACGTCACGTCCCCCGACCGCCGGTCAGGCCCCATCACCCCACGGCACATCCCGAAGCGCGGCCAGGTGAGCGGGCCGCCGACCGGGCCCAGCACGCGCCGCGAGGTACGCGGACCGCCGACCGGCCCCAGCACTGACACGGCACCACGGCCGCCGGTCAGGTCAGGTCGCCACGGCAAGTCCCGAAGCGCGACCAGGCGCGCCGGCCGCCGACCGGCCCCAGCACCGACACGGCACCACGACCGCCGGTCAGGTCGCCCCACGGCAAGCCCCTCAGCGCCACGAGGTACGCGGGCCGCCACCGGGCCCAGCACCGACACGGCACCACGCCACGCCCCCGACCGCCGGTCAGGCCACCTCGCCCCACGGGAAGTCCCGTAGCGCCGCGAGGTTGGCGACGGCCAGTTCGGCCGGTCCCTGCGGGCCGTTGGAGGGGCCGTCGCCCGCCGCCCAGCTCTCCATGGCCGTGCGTACGGCGGCGCTCGCGACGGCGGCGGTGAAACCCAGCCGGGCACGGGCGGCAACGTTGTCGGCACTGTAGGGGACTTGAGCGGCCGTCAGCCGGTCCGTGAGCGCCTGCGCCAGCTCCCGCTCCGCCGCCCGGCACGCCTCCGCCCACACCCGGCGCAGGGCCGGGTTCGCCTCCGCCAGCCGGATCAGGGTGCGGACCCAGTCCCAGGAGGCCTCCGACACCCCGAGGCCGGGGGTGAGCGTATGGCGCACGGCGTCCTCGAGCACCCGCGGCAGGGGCGCCTCGGCGGGGGCGGCGCGCACCGCCTCCACCCAGCGCTGGGCACCGGTGGCGTAGAGCGGGCCGATGGCCTCTTCCTTGCTGGCGAAGTACCGGTAGAAGGTGCGCGGGGCGATGCCGGCCGCCTGGGCGATGTCCTCGGCACGGGTGGCCCGGAGGCCCTGGCGGACGAAGAGACCGGCCGCCGCACGGGCGATCTCCATACGTGTCTCCGCCTTGCGCCGTTCGACGAGCGAGACCGGGGGCGGCGGAGGGGGCGACATCGGGGTGGTGCTGCTGCTCACGTTCGGCAGGCTATGCCCATGTGACACAATCTGCCATCTGGCGGGCCACCCCGGGGTTCAGGTTCGGGGTGGCCCGCTGTGCCGACGTGGCAGCGGGCGGAACCGGCCCGGTGGTACGGAGAGGCCCGCGCCCCGTGGACATGGGGAAGCCGGGCCCGGCGCCCGGGGGGAGGGCGCCGAACCCGGCTCTGGGAAGTCCCGGCGCCGGGGGGGGTTGTGCGTCGGGACGTGGCTCGTGGGTCCAGGGTCTCAGGTGGCCCCGGAGTTCGAACTCCTGGGCCTGGCATTCTTGTTCCCGGCGCCCGGCGGGTTGAAGCGGCGGGGAACAGCCATGTTTTGCGCGGTCTTTCGCCACCCGGCGTACGCGGCCGGGGCCCGGCACGGGCCCCGTCGCCCCCCAAGGGCCTGGGCTCCGCACCGGACTCGGCCGTCACACCACCGTGCTCGGTCCGGGCGTCACGCTACCGCGTCGTCGCCGGGCCTCACGCCGCCGCGTCGAACCCGGTGTCCCGGGCCAGCTTCTTCAGCTCCAGCAGCGCGTGCTTCTCGATCTGACGGATGCGCTCGCGGGTCAGGCCGTGCTCCTTGCCGACCTCGGTCAGCGTGCGCTCGCGCCCGTCCTCGATGCCGTACCGCATCTTGATGATGGAGGCCGTGCGCTGGTCGAGGCGGCCGATCAGGTCGTCCAGCTCCTCGCTGCGCAGCAGCGTCAGCACCGACTGCTCCGGCGACACCGCGGAGGTGTCCTCCAGGAGGTCACCGAACTGGGTCTCGCCCTCGTCGTCCACCGACATGTTCAGCGAGACGGGGTCACGGGCCCAGTCGAGCACGTCGACGACGCGCTCCGGCGTGGAACCGAGCTCGGCGGCGACCTCCGCGGGCTCCGGGTCACGGCCGTGCTCGCGGTTGAACTCGCGCTGCACGCGCCGGATCCGGCCCAGCTCCTCCACCAGGTGGACGGGGAGACGGATGGTGCGCGACTGGTCGGCTATGGACCGCGTGATGGCCTGACGGATCCACCACGTCGCGTACGTGGAGAACTTGAAGCCCTTGCGGTAGTCGAACTTCTCCACCGCGCGCACCAGACCGGCGTTGCCCTCCTGGATCAGGTCGAGGAGCGGCAGACCGCTGCGGGGGTAGCGGCGGGCCACGGCGACGACCAGGCGCAGGTTGGAACGGATGAAGACGTCCTTGGCCCGCTCACTGGCGTCGTACAGGGCCTCGAGCTCCTCCTCGGTGGCCCCGGCCTTGTTCTCCTCGAGACCGTCGAGGATCTGCCGTGCGAACACACCCGCCTCGATGATCTGGGACAGCTCGACCTCCTTGGCGGCGTCGAGCAGCGGCGTGCGCGCGATCTCGTCGAGGTACATGCCGACCAGGTCGCGGTCGGCGATCTCGCCGCCATGGGCGCGAACACTGCGTGCCGAGTCGGCCGTCTCGCCGGTGGCGGACTGACGACGGGCGACGGCGCGGGTTGCCATGCGTGCTCCCTTGCGATGATGAGGTCAGCGGGTGGTCCTGCGGACGCTCAACACGTCTCTCAGGTCCCTCCGGACTCTGGTCGAGTGCCCTGCATCCGATGGAAACAACGACTGGAATCCGGACAGAATTCCCAACCCGCCCCCCGATTTTTCTGATCATGCAGTACCCTGTCCGGCCACGCGAGGAGGCGGAATGCCGTCGGAGCTCACGGAGATCCAGGTCAGGCCGGGCGAGGAGGGCGATCTGGTGGCCCTCACCGACCTGTACAACCACTACGTACGTGAGACGGCGATCACATTCGACACGGCGCCCTTCACCCCGGAGGAGCGCCGCCCCTGGCTGCTCTCCCACCCTGTAGACGGCCCGTACCGCCTGATGGTTGCCACGGGCGCCGACTCGCGGCGGATCCTGGGATACGCCACCTCCAGCCCCTTCCGGCCCAAGCCCGCCTACGCGACCTCCGTGGAGACGACGGTCTACGTCGCCCCGGACGCCGGCCGGCGCGGCATCGGCACCCTCCTCTACAAGGCCCTCTTCGAGGCCCTGGCGGAGGAGGACGTGCACCGCGCCTACGCGGGGGTCGCCCAGCCGAACGACGCCTCCACGCGGCTGCACGAGCGTTTCGGCTTCCGGTACGTCGGCACGTACCGGGAGGTGGGCCGCAAGTTCGGCCGCTGGTGGGACGTGGCCTGGCACGAGAAGGAGCTCTAGCCCGGCCGGGTCAGCCGAACTGCACCGACCGCTTGGCCAGCCCCAGCCAGAACCCGTCGATCACGGACTTCTGTTCCCCGAGCTCCCCCGCGGCGTCCGCGGCGCCCATGGTCACGAAGAGCGGGGCGAAGTGCTCGGTGCGCGGATGGGCGAGCGAGCCCGCCGGGGACTTGCGGGTGAAGTCGAGCAGCGCGTCCACGTCGCCGGACTCCAGCGCCCGCCTGCCCCAGTCGTCGAACTCCGTCGACCAGGCGGGGATGCCGCCCTGCCGCAGCGCGGCCAGGTTGTGGGTGAAGAACCCGGAGCCGATGATCAGCACGCCCTCGTCGCGCAGCGGCGCGAGCCTGCGCCCGATCTCCATCAGCCGCACCGGGTCCAGGGTCGGCATGGAGACCTGGAGCACCGGGATGTCGGCGCCGGGGTACATCTCGACCAGGGGGACGTAGGCACCGTGGTCCAGCCCTCGGTCGGGGACGTCCTGTACGGGCGTGCCGGGGGCGCGCAGCAGCTTGCGGACGGAGTCCGCGAGGGCGGGGGCGCCGGGGGCGTCGTAGGTGACCCGGTAGTAGTGCTCGGGGAAGCCCCAGAAGTCGTAGACGAGGGGGACGGTCTCGGTGGCGCCCAGGGCGAGCGGGGCCTCCTCCCAGTGGGCGGAGACGACGAGGATCGCCTTCGGGCGGGGCAGTCCGGCCGACCATGCGGCGAGTTCACCGGGCCAGACGGGGTCGTCGGCCAGGGGCGGGGCGCCGTGGCTGAGGTAGAGAGCGGGCATGCGCTCCTGGGTGGCGGCGGTCATGACAGCGGCTCCCTTCGACGCGGTCCACGTCGCTCCGGCGGCTTGGATCCGGCGACTCGAATCCGGGTTACTTGAACTCTCAACCTGCTCCATCGACAGTACGCCAAAATTGTTTAACCTTCAAGGAGAGTCGCCGTACAGTGGAGTACATGAACACGGCACCCGCAGCACCGTCGGCATCAGGGGACGAGCCCCGCTGGCTCACCGACGAGGAACAGCGCGTCTGGCGCTCGTACATCGAGGCCGCCACCCTCCTGGAAGACCACCTCGACCGTCAGCTCCAGCGCGACGCGGGCATGCCGCACGTCTATTACGGCCTCCTGGTCAAACTCGCCGAATCCCCGCGCCGGCGGCTACGGATGACCGAGCTGGCGATGTCCGCGAAGATCACCCGCTCCCGTCTCTCGCACGCCGTCGCCCGGCTGGAGAAGCACGGCTGGGTACGCCGTGAGGACTGCCCCTCCGACAAGCGCGGCCAGTTCGCCGTACTGACGGACGAGGGCCAGGAGGTGCTGCGCCGGCACGCGCCCGGCCATGTGGACGCCGTACGCCAGGCGGTCTTCGACCGGCTCACCCCGGAACAGCAGAAGTCCCTCGGCGAGATCATGCGGATCATCGCCGAGGGACTCCAGCCGAGCGGAGCGGGCGCGGATCTGCCCTGGCTCCGCTGACGCGGGGGCGCCCGATGTGGAACTGCCCCGGCACCCGCTTCTCGGCGGGGGCCGGGGCAGATCCGGGAAGCCGTACGGACGAGGCGTCCCCTCCTCGTCCGTACGGTAGGTCTCCGGCGCTCCGAAGTGGTGGGAAGCGGCGTACAGCCGTCCGTCAGTGGACGACGACCGGCACCGCCACCTCGTCCTCGGCGTTCTCGTCGGCGGACCCGGCGACAGCGGTGCTGCCCGGCCGGCCGGCGTTGATCAGGACCAGGGCGATGGCCGCGGCCACCACCAGGATCCCCACGGCGAACCAGATCGCGCTGGTGTAGCCCTGCACCTGTCCCTGGAGCTGGACCAGCTGCTGCTGGGACCGGCTCGTGGCACCGCCGATGTGGTCGGCGACGTAGGACGTGGTGGCCGAGGCGGCGATCGTGTTCAGCAGGGCCGTACCGATCGCGCCGCCCACCTGCTGCGAGGTGTTGACCATCGCGGAGGCGACACCGGAGTCACGCGGCTCGACGCCCAGCGTGGCCAGCGACATGGCCGGCATGAACGCCGTACCCATGCCGAGACCGAGCAGCAGCATGCCGGGCAGCAGGACCGCCGCGTAGGAGGTGTCGATCTCCAGCTGCGTCAGCAGCAGCATGCCGAGCGCGGCGACCAGGAAGCCGGGGCCCATCAGCAGCCGGGGCGCGACCCGGGTCATCAGCCGGGTGCCGATCTGCGTCGAACCCGTGATCATGCCCGCGATCATCGGCAGGAAGGCGAAACCGGTCTTGACCGGCGAGTAGCCCTTCACGACCTGGAGGTAGTAGGTCAGGAAGAGGAACAGGCCGAACATCGCGATGATCGCCAGACCCAGCGAGAGGTAGACCCCGCCGCGGTTGCGCTCGGTGATCACGCGCAGCGGCAGCAGCGGCGCCTTGACCTTGGCCTCGACCGCCACGAAGGCGGCGAGCAGCACGGCGGACGCGACGAACATGCCGATGGTGAGGGAGTCGCTCCAGCCCTCGGACTCCGCGCGGGTGAAGCCGTAGACCAGCGCGACCAGGCCCACCGTGGACAGGATCACGCCGGGGATGTCGAGCGGCGAGCGGTTGCGGCCGCCCTCGGGCTCACGGATGACGAAGTACGCACCGGCCGCGGCGACGACCGCGAACGGGATGTTCACGAAGAAGGTCCAGCGCCAGTCCAGGTACTCGGTGAGGAAACCACCGAGGATCAGGCCGACGGCACCACCGCCACCGGCGATCGCGCCGTAGATGCCGAACGCCTTGGCGCGCTCCTTGCCGTCGGTGAACATCACCGCGAGCAGGGACAGCGCGGCGGGCGCGAGCAGCGCGCCGAACACACCCTGGAGGGCGCGGGCGCCGAACATCATCGCCTCATTGGTGGCCGCACCACCGAGCGCGGAGGCCAGCGCGAAGCCGCCCAGACCGAGCACGAAGGCCCGCTTGCGCCCCCACAGGTCGGCTATCCGGCCGCCGAACAGCAGCAGTCCGCCGAAGGCGAGCGCGTAGGCGGTGACCACCCACTGGCGGTTGCCGTCCGAGATGCCCAGGTCCTGCTGGGCGGAGGGCAGGGCGATGTTCACGATGGTGGCGTCGAGGACGACCATCAGCTGGGCGAGCGCGATGAAGACGAGCGCTTTCCAGCGGTTGGCATCCGGAACGCCCGTGGCCTTTGTGGCCACTGAGGCTGTTTGAGACATGGGGGTACCCACTTCGGTACTTGTGACGGAAATCGGGACTGTGTAAGGAAAAATCGGGTGTCGTAAAGGGAACGACTCGCCCAAGGGACGGCCGCCGGAACGGGAATCCTGCTCGCGTCAGAGATCGCTCAGCAGCGCAGATCCTCCACGGTCACGGCCGCACCCGGCAGGACGGTCGGGGCCGGAGCCCGCATCCCGTCCAGGAACAGCTGGAGATGGCGGTGGACGAAACGGTCGGCGTTCACACAGCCGGTACCGGCCGGGGGCCGGCTCAGCTGGGCGACGCCCACCATCAGATCGCCGTACTCCACGTCGGGACGGAGCTGACCGGCCGCCTTGGCGCGGTCCATCAGCTGCGCGACGAGGCTCTCGGCGCGCCGGCGAGCGTCCTCGAGGTCGGGGTGGTGCTGGTCGAAGGTGCTGGAGACCATCGGGCACAGCGCGCTGATCCGCTCGTCGGCGGCCGCGTGCGCGAAGCGCTCCAGCGCCTCGAAGGCATCCCCGGTCTCGTTGAGCGCCTGCTCGGCCGCCCGCACCGTACGGTCCATCACGGAGCAGACGACCTCGCGCACCAGCGCGTCACGGTCGGGGAAGTTGCGGTACACCGTGGCATTGCCGACACCGGCGCGGCGGGCGATCTCGTCGAGCGGCACGTCCGGCCCGAACTCGACGAACATCTCCCGGGCGGCGGTGACGATCCGCTCCCGGTTGCGCAGAGCGTCGGCGCGGGGCCTGGGCATCTTGCGCGCTACGGGACTGGCGGTCTGCACGGTGCACTCCTGGGTCGTGGTTGGCGGGCTTGGCCCTTGTGTCGCTTGGCTTGTGTCGCCGTCCTGGCAATCCGGGGAGCAAGTCCCCGTTTCGCACGGACACAGGTCTAAACGGGGAAACGATCCCCGGTTATTTCCCGCCGCCGACTCCTTTCCCTGTGACTCGCCTCACAGGCTCCACCGGACCGCGCCCCACGATCGGCCCTCCCAGCGAGCGTCCGCACACCCGGCGACGCAGGGTGATCGGGAGGGTGCAGTCGGAGACCGGCGGCTGCCGTGTGGAGCGGAGGTCCCCGCATGCAGCCGCAGCCGAGCCGACGCCGGATATCCCCGCGCCGACTGGCCGCACTGACCTCGGTGGCCGCCCTGACCCTCGCGGTCAGCACCTCGGCCGGAAACGGCCACCTCTCCCCCGGCACCTCCACCGCCGGCGCCGGACCCAGCGCCCTGTCCCGCACCTCAGCCCACGGCCCGTGCATGATCACCGGCGAGGGCGGGGTCCAGATGTCCGAGGGCATCCCCACGCCCCCCGGCTACACCCGCTCCACCGGCACGGTCCGCGCCCTCACCCTGATGATCGACTTCTCGGACGCACCCGGCGAGGGCGACGCCCTCGACCGCTACCGCGAGTTCTTCCCCAAGACCCGCGAGTGGTTCGCCACCAGTTCCTACGGCCGCCTCGACTACCGCCCCGAACTCCCGATCCCCGACTGGCTCCGGATGCCCAAGTCGTTCCGCCAGTACGGCATAGAGCGCGGCGCCCCCTTCGACCCCGGCTACCGCGAACTGGTCCGCGACATCGTGGCCGAGGCCGATCCCGAGGTGGACTTCAAGGCGTACGACCTGCTGAACGTGCTGGTGACCCCGAACGCGGGCCCGGCCGCCCTCGACACGGTCCTGTCCGTCACCTTCGCGGGCAACAAGGAGGCCCCGAACGCGGACGGCGTCCCCGTCTCCAACGCGTCCTTCGTCTACTCCCGCCAGGACGACGGCTCCGGCTCCTACGACCGCACCGGCTACCGCGTCCTGCCCCACGAGAACGGCCACGTCTTCGGCCTGCCCGACCTCTACACCGCCGAGGGCGGCGGCGCCGTCGGCCACTGGGACATCATGAGCGAGGACTGGGGCGCCAACAACGACCTCCTCGCCTGGCACAAGTGGAAGCTGGGCTGGCTCGACGCCTCCCAGGTCGGCTGCGCGGCGAGCGCGGGCACGAGGGAGTACGTCCTCACCCCCCTCGCACAGGCGGGCGGCCCGAAACTGGTCTTCATCCCCCTGGACGACCACTCCGGCTACGCCGTCGAACTGCGCACCCGCGCCGGCAACGACGAGGCGGTGTGCCGCCCCGGCATCCTCGTCTACCGCGTCGACGCGAACGTCGACACGGGCATGGGCCCGATCACCGTCTTCGACTCCCGACGCGACAGCGGCGGCTGCACCCGCTCCCCCAACGTCCACGCGGAACTCTCGGACGCGACCTTCACCCCCGGCGAAAGCTTCGTCGACCACCGCAAGGGCATCCGCGTCACGGTCCTCCCAACGGGCCCCAAGGGCCACCGCGTCCAGGTGACCCGAACCACCCGCGGCTGACCCCCATCCGGTACGCTGACGCCAGCGACCGCACACGTGCGGCTCCGCCTTCGTAGCTCAGGGGATAGAGCACCGCTCTCCTAAAGCGGGTGTCGCAGGTTCGAATCCTGCCGGGGGCACAAATAGAAACGCCTGTTCAGCGGGCGTTTCGCTACGGCCCGTCCGGGACTGCCCGGACGGGCCGTACACATTCTGTACACCCGCCAGAGGATCGCCCGCGCGGGCCGCGGTCTCGATGGCCCGGCGATCGAGCAGACCGCGCAGCAGTCCGGCGAACGCTCCGAACTCTTTCCGCTTCGCGAGCATAAGCTGACGTTTCACGTCGAGCGCGTGGGCGACCTCGTCGAGCCGGTCGGGCCGCATCGAGAGTGCCGCCGACGCCATCGGCGCCGCACTGGAGATCACCGACGCCAACCCCGCACCCTTCAGCGATCACCTCGCGCCCCGCCTCGAAACCGCCCTCGAAACCCTGGCCGCGCTCCGCGCACAGATCGACGACCGATCCCACCCCAACCGCCCCGGAGCCCTGTCCGATGCAGTTCTGGCGGGGCTCATGCGGAGGCGACCTCGATCGTCTCGTCCAGGATGTCGCGCGTGAGCATCAGATCGGCGATCTTGCTGTCGATGCGGGCCCGCTCCTCGGCAAGTTGGGCGATGAGGCGGGGTGTGGCCACAGAGGAGGGGCCTCCGTCCGCGTCCCGCATACACGGCAGCAGTTGCTGGATCTTGGCGCTGCACAGCCCGGCGGCGTAGAGGGCCTGGATGCGGATGACGCGGTCCACGGCCCACTCCCCGTAATGCCGCTGCCCGCCAGGGCTGCGCTCGGAGGTCAGTAGCCCCTGCTCCTCGTAGTAACGCAAGGACCGTACGCTCACCCCGGAGCGTCGGGCCAGTTCACCTATGCGCATGTTCCCTACCCCCTGCGGCAGTTGAACCTCACACTGATGTCAGCTCTTACGTTACGGACATGACGAACACGGCAGCAACCACCGGAACCGACAGCCGCCTCTTCGAGCCCGTCCACCTCGGTCCGCTCGCCCTCCCAAACCGCCTCGTGATGGCGCCGCTGACGCGGAACCGGGCACACGCGGACGGCGTTCCGTCCGATCTCATGGCTGAGCAGTACGCGCAGCGCGCCACCGCGGGGTTGATCATCGCGGAGGGCACGACACCCAACGCCGTGGGCCAGTCGTATCCGAACATCCCCGGTATCCACCGACCCGAGCACGTCGCGGGCTGGCGTCGAGTGACGGACGCAGTACGAGCCCAGGGCGGTCGGATGTTCCTGCAGCTGCAGCACGCCGGGCGCTCCGGACACCCCGACACGAGCGGGCTGGCCCCCGTCGCCCCGTCGCCCGTCCCGCTGCCGGGGACGATCCACACGCCGCACGGCAAGCAACCAACGGTGGTGCCCGAAGAGTTGAGCGCGGAGGGGATAGCGGCGACCGTCGCCGACTTCGCGACAGCTGCACGGAACGCCCGCGCCGCCGGTTTCGAGGGCGTCGAGGTGCACTCCGCCAACGGCCACCTCCTGCACCAGTTCCTCGCCCCCAACACCAACCGCCGCACCGACGCGTACGGCGGCGGCGTAGAGAACCGCATCCGCTTCACTGTGGAGGTCGTCCGCGCGGTCGCAGACGCGATCGGGCCCGAGCGGACGGGGCTGCGCATCTCGCCGGGCAGCACCGTCAACGGCATCGACGAGGGCGAGGAGACGGAAGAGCTGTACCTGGCTCTGGTGGAGGAGCTGGCCGGCGACGGCCTCGCCTACCTCCACCCCGTCTTCGCCGACCCGGAAGAGCCGCTGTTCGCCAAGCTCCGCGGCGTCTGGCCCGGCACCCTGCTGGCCAACCCCCGACTGGACTGGTCCGGTCCGGGCCCGGCAGACGGGGGCAAGGCGGCGGGCGAGCGGCTCCTGGACGCAGGGGCAGATCTCGTCTCCCTGGGCCGCGCCTTCCTCGCCAACCCGGACCTGGTGGAGCGGCTACGGACGGGCGCCCCGCTGAACCCGCTGCGGCAGGGACCGCTGATGTACGTAGGCGGCCCGGACGGCTACACGGACTACCCGACGCTGGCACAGGCAGCTGCCCCGCCGGCGTGAGCTGCGGCGGGCGAGCCCCCACCCGGACGCAGAGACGCGCACCGCGCTGCACCGGCCACCAACCAGGCGCGCGCTGGGAGACCCTCTCAACCGTAGGCATCCGCCCGCCCTGTCATGCCATGGCTTCCTTGTGGCGCATCATCCGTTCGGCTATGCGCAGCCTCAAGCGCTTGGAGAAGAAGCGCGATGAGAGCGTGGCGAGAATGCTGTTCGCCAAGCCGTCCACCACCGAAGGCGATGAACCCGAGATGGCCTTCCACGCCGTGTCAACGACCTGCTCCGGTTGGCGCTTGTTCTTCGCGGCCCCCGGGTTCATCGGCGTTTCAGTGTCGCCGGGGGAGACGGCGAAGATGCGGAGCCCATGTCTGCGGTTCTCTTCGGACATGGCCTCGGTGAGCATCAGGACGTAGGACTTCGACGCCGAGTACGCCGCGAGATGCGGCATCGGCTCTGGACGCCATCCCGTGCGTGAGCGGGACCGGGATCCCCTGGCATTACCTCTGCTCGACTACCCGACACCGGCAGTTCTGCGATGAGGGCCCCGAGTCTTCCTCGTAGGCCGGCTCGGCCGGCGGGATCTGTCCTTGCGGTGCTCGTGTCCCTTGGCTCACTGGCTGCTGCACACGCGTCCAGTCGGTGTTCCCATATGCCCGTCCTCCGTTCTGGGAGGCTGGGCAGACCCGGTGCTCTCGTACCAACCGCGGTGAGTGACGGCCTCGCCAGGCGGCCGATGGGATGGGGGCAGGAAGCCTGCTCGGAGTACCATCCCCGCGAGGTTCTCCGGTCGACGCTCCAACCCTCAGTGGCGCAGGGGCGTTCGTGCAGAGGGGTAGAGGGAAATGAGTGTGGCGGAGAGCTGGTCCCGCGTGATGAGTCTTCTTCGGCAGCACGCCCCCGCCGATTACGCGGATCTGCCTGGGCCCGCTACGGAACAGCTGCTCGCGGCTGCCGAGGAACGGATGGGTGTCCCCCTCCCTCAGGATCTGCGGGCGTGGCTGCTGCGGAACAATTTGGATCTTCCCGAGGAAGATGTGTATGACGACGTGGCATGTTGCGGCTTCGCCGGGTTCCCGGATGAAGGACGCTTCTTTCTGGGCATCCGGGCGATGGAGAAGTTCTACTCGAACCGCTCCGTGCCCGGTGGATTCGATCCTCCGGACCGGCCGGACGATCCGTTCTGGCGCAATGAGTGGATTCCCTTCCTGTCGGATCAGGACGGCTGGACGGGGAAGTTCATCGACGTGCGGGACGGGCGGGTCGGCAGGTGGGTCGTGGGTGAGATCACGATCACGGACGAGTACGAATCACTGGCTCACTACTTCGACTCGGTGGCGGGGACGCTGACGAAGATCGCCGATGGAGACCATCCGGTCTGTGAGGTCGCCGACGGGCGACTCGTCTGGTCGTGAAACAAAGGCCCGGCGGCGCGCTGCGTGCAGCGGGCAGGGACGAAAAACGATCTACCGCATGCCCAACAGGCAAGCCAGGATGGCCCCCATGGGGGAATCCATCGTGCGCACCGCGTTCCGTCTCACGTTCACCGACTACCACCAGGACCCGGACGACAGCGACGTACTACGGCGGGCAGTGACCATCCAGGCTGATCGGATCACGTTCGACGAAGGCCACCTGCACCTCTGGCTCACAGGCACCCACGTCGGAGAGTTCCCGCTCGACATCATCGAGTCCGTCTGCCCCTACGGCGATACCGACAGGAAGCGTGAGACGCCGGAAGAGCTGCGGGCTCGCTTTCCGCGGATGGGCCACCCATGGTCACCGGAGGACGACGCCCGTCTCCTCGCGCTCTACCAACAAGGCGAACGGGACTTCGGCACCCTCGGAGAGCAGTTCGGCCGGAAGCCCAGCGCCATCCGCTCGCGCCTGGCCAAGCTCGGTCTCGAAAGTCTCGCCTAACAGCACTGAGTTCAGGCTAACGCTCGCTTTGCGGGTCCGGCGGTCCGACGGTCAGGCCGGCGCAGGCATGAAGCCGCCGCGTGCGGTGCCCGAGGACAGCAGGGCGGACCAGTCGAGTGCCTCAGGCAGCCGGTCCAAGGACAGAACGACTGCTCCGCCGGCCTGCTCGGCGTCCGCGCACCAGTCGCCCATGCCGCTCGGTGCCGTGCCGTCGTCGGCTCCGCCGACCACCGGCGCGGCGAGGGCGGGGACGACGAGACCGTGGCCCCCGGGTCCGTCCACGACGCACAGGGTGAGTCGGGGAACGATGTTCCAGCCCTCGCACAGGGGCACCGCGCCGTCCGGCGCGGTGAGGGGCGGCAGGGCATCGTGGACAGGGGCGCCGGCCAGCAGGAGAACGGGTGTGGCCCCACGGACGAACAGAGTGTTCTCAGGATCCAGCAGCACGGGACCACTCTCGCAGGCCGGGGCGTCGGGGCGGCAAGGGGGTGCCGAGGCGGCCGGCGAGCACGCGTCGGCCACGGCCTGAGCGCAGTGCCGCTCGAGGGCCTGGTCGATGGCCGTGCTCCGGAGCGCGGCTGGAGCGACCGGTCGGCTCAGTCCCGTTGTCCGTCGGCCGGTGCCTTGAGCAGCCGGGCCAGTTCGTCTCCGGCCTCCTCGTAGCCGGCGTCGGAGATTCGTTGCAGCTCGCGCAGGTCGCCGGCCGTGGCCGCGCGTCGCGTGAGGAGGAATCCGGCGTGCATGGAGCCCTCATCCAACAGATCGCTCAGCTCCGCGAGGTCGCCGGTTGCGTCGGCGAGGTCGGCCAGCCGGTCCAAAGCGGTTTCGTTGCCCTCATCGGCCAGCTGCCGCAGAGTCGCCCGATCGATGTTCGTGTTCGCCATGACACCATGCTGCAACCCTGCCCCAGGGGAAGGGTCAAGTGGGACGATGGCCAGGTGATCACCATCGGGCAGCTGGCCAGGTACGTCGGAGTGTCGGTCAAAACCATCCGCGTCTATCACGACAAGGGCCTACTCCCCGAGCCCGACCGCGATGCGTCCGGCTACCGACGGTACGGCGCGAACGACGCCATTGATCTGATCAAGATCCGGACGCTCGCCGAAGCCGGCGTCCCACTGGCCCGTATCCGAGAGCTTGGATCAGCGAGCGACGAGGCGTTTCAGCAGGCCCTGTGCGAGATCGACGACGAGCTCACCCACCGCATTCGTGGCCTGCGGGCAACGCAAGGGCGTCTGCGCCGGCTCGCCGCCGGGCATCTGACACCGCTGCCCGGTGAGGTCGCAGACCATCTGAAGCACCTGACCCGCTGGGGATTCACCCCTCGGTGGGTGGACCTCCAACGCGACCTGTGGATCCTCGTGTTCGCCACCCACCCGGACCGCGCGATCACCCTGTTCCACGACCAGGCCGAGACTCTCGCGGACCCGGCGCTACGGCAGCTCTTCCTCGACTACGACCACGCGCACGATCTCGATGCCGACGATCCCCGCATCGACGACCTCGCCCGCCGGATCGCCGAGGCGACCCGGGAACGCTACGGACCTGACGAACCACCCGAGCTGGACGAAGCCTCCGAGATCCCCGCCCTCATCCAGCGCGCGGTCAACGCCTCGTCCCCGGCGTGGCAGCGACTCGACACACTCATTCGCGCACGACGGGACGCGTGACTTGACGTGTACGCACCAGAGGTGTTGCCCTCCGTGGACCTTGACGGGTTCACATCCACGGCTACCAGGGGGCCCTGTGGGTGCCGCTCGCCGCGGCGCTGCTCGCCACGCTGATCAGTGCCTTCGGCCTGCGCGCCCGGCCGGCCGCCACGGTGGTCGCGTCGGGGGAACCCGCCGACCGTACGGCCGACGAACTCCCCGCCTCTCGCTGATCCCGGTTGCGGGCGTTTCAGGCCGCGCGGCCGGTGAGCTCGTAGCCGGCCTCGTCGATGACCTTGGCCAGCAGCGCGTCGTCGGGCTCGGCCTCGGTGGTCACCGTGACCTGGCCGGCCTCGAGGTCGACGTCGACCGCCAGGACACCCTCCAGGGCGCCTATCTCCTTGGTGAGCGTGGCCTTGCAGTGGCCGCAGGTCATCCCGGAGACGTTGTAGACGGTGGCGGTGCCCTGGGTCGCCGTGGCCGTGGCGGTGCCGGTGGAGCAGGTGCCGTCAGGGGTGCAGCAGGACATGGTTCCTCCAAGACGAGATGAGACGGTCGGGTACCCCATGGGGGTACCGCCACTGACGCCATTAGTTATACCCCTAGGGGGTATGCATCGCAACCGCCCTGCGGAGTGGTGCGGATGGTGAGGTTGCCGCCGATCTCCTCGACGCGTTCGTACATGGACTGGATCCCCACGCCGGGTGTCCATGTCCCGGCACAGTGGCCGCTGTCGGCGACCGTCACGCGCAGGAGCGCGGGGTCCGCGAGCTCCAGGACGAGGTGGGCGGTGGTGCCGGCGGAGTGCCGGGCGATGTTGGTCACGGCCTCGACCGCCACCCGGCACGCGGCGACCTCGACGGCTGCGGAGGGCTGCGGCAGCCGCTCGGGGGCGTCGACCGTGACGGTCAGGACGGCAACCCGCTGGGCGTGTTCGAGCACGACGTCGAGCGGGCCGACGTCGACTTCAAGGGCGAGAACAAGAAGTGGACGTCGTACGCCCGCGACAAGGTCGTCAAGGTCGAGCCGGCGGACGACGGGGACGAGGTCGAGGCCCACCGGCTGGTCGATGTCCAGGAGTCGGATGCCGGACTGGAACGGCCGGTGGGCTCGGACGGCACACGGGACACCGCCCTGCCCGAGGACCCGGGTGAGGCCGGCACCGAGGACGACGGCGGAGACGACGGCGAAGACGTCGAGGTGCCCGACGTGACGCGGAGCTCCGTCGAGGAGGCCACGGGGATTCTGGAGGGGCTGGGTCTGGCCGTCGAAACAGCGGAGGAGCCCTCCGCGACGGCCGGCTCCGGAACCGTCCTCGGTCAAAGCCCCGCGGCGGGTAAGAAGGTCCCGGTCTCCGGCACGGTGGCCCCCGTTCAGGGCCCGACCGACCCACCCGTCACGCCCCCTCCGGGCGAGTCCGTCACCCCGGCGTCGACGGTCGTCCCCTCGCCGGGGGACACGACAGCCGTACCGCAACCCCCGGCCTCGGACGTCCTGTTCACCGGCACCTCCTGAGGTCGCGGGTGCTCAGTGCTCGCAGAGCGAGAACTCCCGTTCGTAGAGCTGCTCGTTGTGCTCGTCGACGAAGAACTTGCGTTCCTTCATGAGTTCTTCGCGGTAGCCCTTGGCCTCGTCCAGCGTCATGGTCGACGTGTCGGCCCACGGCTGCTGCGGCGGCACATCGGAGGTCGACGGGATGGTCACCGACGGGTCGACCAGGAAGAACGCGAGGATCTTGCGGTGGCCCGCCCGAGTGGGGTCGGCGAGGCGGAACGCGCCCACGCGGTGTTGCAGGACGTTCGGGAACGCCAGGCATCGGCCCGCCGGGGTCGATGCCGATCCCAGCACCTGGTTCAGGGCGTCCTCGTTCTCCAGGCCGTAGACCTCACGCATGCCGTTGTCGTCGTTCTGCTCGTAGCGCGGGTCGTCGACCGCCGCCCGGAAGCTCAGCCGGCTCTCGGTGATGTTCTCGCTGTCCCAGTAGTAGATGCCGGTCGAGACGATCCGCTCGTTCAGCATCCCCTCGACATGCCAGGAGCCACCGGCGTATTCGGGCTTGTCGGGGGTGAGATGGATGGTGGCGAGCTTGACGATGACCTGGAGACGGCGACCGCGCAGGTCGACGCGGGCGGAGTCGTCGGGCGGCGCGGGCGGGGTGAAGGCGGGGGCGTCCGGGATGACCGGGACGCGGTTGTCCCACCATTCGTCCATGGCCGCTTCGTACGCTTCGTAGGCCTCGTCGTCGTCCTCGTCCTCGGGTTCGACCGGCTCGCCCGCGCCCTCGTACCACGAGTAGGGGTCGGCCTCGATCCGCAGGGGCCGATGGTGGCGCAGATCGGTGAGCACGTTCTCGAAGAGCGGGCGCATGCGGGCGAACAGGTCCGGCAGGACGGAGGCGAGTTCGCGATGAGCCACCGGGTGGACGTTGTTGACGTACGAGCGGAAGACGACATCGCCGTCGTCGCCGACCTCGACGTCCGTGGGCAGCCACTGGAATTTCTTGGAGAATTCGTACCGCGCGCTCGTGTCGGCCGGGCCCCGCCACGCCTGCTCGGGTATGTCGCTCAGCCCGCGCACGAGGCAGAACAGTGACGGATGGACCAGATCCAGTACCTGGCCGTCGGATCCCGGGTGCCAGTCCTTCTCCGCTTCGGGGACCTCTTCCAGCACCCGGACCGCCTCACGCAGCCGGGACCTGAGCCCGTCGTCGACCAGCGTGTCCGACTGCCACACCCCGTCCACGGCGGACACCTCGATGCCGGTTCGCTCGTCCCGCAGCCCGGCGTAATGCGCGAGCTCGGCCAGCACATAACGGATTTGCGCTTCGGTCAGGCCCTGGTCGAGCGCTTCTCGCGTCCACTTGGCGGCGATTCCGGCATCGTTCATCTTGACGAACCACTCGGGCTTCGACCGGATTTCGGCGCTGCACTGGATCATCTGAAGCTCCCGCAGCGTGCGGGGCTTCGTGAGCGGTATGGCGCGGGACGCGAGAAAGGGCAGCGGGAAAGCAGACAGGTCGGTCAATTCGCTCGATCCTCCCGGGTGAATTTCGGCGCCGGGAAGGATACTTCAGCGGACTGACACGGCTGTGCCGCCGCTGCCGGACCCGTGCGGCTTCCGGGTCAGCAGCAGGGTGGCGCCCACGGCCGCCGCCCCCACCGCTCCCGCCGCCAGGAAACCGTGCGAGGAACGCCACGACAGCACCGACCAGCGGGACTGCGCGGAGAACAGCGAGCCGGTGCTCAGCCACGATCCGGTGGAGACCAGCGACAGGGCGGACCCGATGGAGCCGACCGACAGGGCGCTTCCGATCGAGCCGACCGACAGCGCGGAGCCGACGGACCCCACGGACAGCACCGAGCCGACCGAGCCGATCGACAGCACGGAGTCCTGTGACCACAGCGACAGCACCGAGCCGGGGGAGGAACGACGGACCGACGGTCCGGACAGTTTCGTCATGGGGCCATCCTGCCCGGGATCCGGCCGTGGATCTCGGCGAGGAGGTCGCGCATCGCCATGTGGAAGAGCTCGGCCTGGTGCCCCTCCATGAAGGAGGTGTGGCCGAACACCTCCAGGACGACGAGGCCGTGCATATGGCCCCACCCGCTCAGCATGAGCACGGTCGCCGGGGCCGGCGGGGCCGACGCGCCGGTCGGGGACAGGCCCTCCAGATGGGCCCGGAGCGCGGGCGAGAGCGAGCGGGTGTCGGCCGCGGCGAGCTGGGCCTCGGTGAAGCCGCTGTACAGCTCGCGCTCGAAGATCGCGCTCATCCGGCGCATCGCGTCGGTGGTCGGACCGCCGGCGGGTGCCGCGTAGTCCCGCAGCGGTGTGCCGTACAGGAGCTGGAACAGCTCGGGATGGTCGATGGCCCAGCGGCGGTAGGCCTCGGCCGCGATCACGAACCGTGGCACCGCCGGGTCGTCCGGCGCGATGTCGACGGCAGTCTGCACGGCGTCGGCCATGTCGTCGTACGCCTTGGCTATGAGCACCGTGACGAGGGCGTCCCGGTTCGGGAAGTAGTGGTAGAGCGCCTGGACCGTCATGCCGAGGCCGCGGGCGACCGCCCGCAGGGACAGGGCGGCGGGGCCGTGTGCGGCGATGTGGCGCTCGGCGGCGTCCACGATCTCCTGGGTGGCGACGGCCCGGCGGCGCTGCCGCAGCGTGAGCGGGGCCGCCGTGGGCTGTTCGTCTGCGGGCATGCGGTGACCTTACGGCGGAACACTCCTGCCGTTCGGGAAATCTGACACTGTCAGGAAAATCTCCTTCTGCTCAACAAGTCGCCCGCTCACTAACGTCGTTCGCGGCGACGAGGAGTGCGGTAGCACCGCACCCGCCCGCACGGGCCGAAGTGCCTCCGCGGGGTACCGCGCCGGCTCCCCCGTGCGCCCCGGCCGACACACGTCGTCTCCGAACCAACCCCTGCCGACGCGAAGGAGATCCCACGTGTTCGAACGTTTGGCCGAATTGACGATTCGGCGGTCCCGGCTGGTACTGGTCGTCGCCGCCCTGGCGGTGGCCCTCATGGGGGTGCTGGGCGCCGGCGCGTTCAGCAAGCTGCTCGGCGGCGGCTTCGACGACCCCGCCTCCGAGTCCACCCGGGCCGCGCGGGTCATCGACGAGAAGTTCGACGGGGAGACCAACCTCGTCCTGCTGGTCCGCGCCTCCGACGGCCGGGTCGACAGCGCCCCGGCCAGGCGGAGCGGACGGAGCCTGGTGGCCGACCTCAAGGACGACGCGCGGCTCACCAACGTCGTCTCGTACTGGGACTCGGGCAGCGACGATCTCCGCTCCCGGGACGGCCGCGAGGCCATGGTGCTCGCCCATGTGACGGGCGACGAGACGCGGCAGCAGGAGAACGCCAAGGAGGTGCTCGACGCCTACACCGGAACGTACGAGGACGTCCTCACCGTCCGGGCCGGCGGCGGGGCCGCCGTGGGCAGCGACATGTCGGAGCAGGTGGTCGCCGATCTGGTCCTGGCGGAGACCATCGCCATACCGCTGACCCTCCTGCTGCTCCTGTTCGTGTTCGGCAGCGTGGTCGCGGCGCTGCTGCCGCTGGTCGTCGCCGTCGTGGCCGTCATCGGCTCGTTCGCCCAGCTCTCCCTCCTCGCGGGCGTCACCGATGTCGCCAACACCGCGACCAACCTCACCACCGCCCTCGGCCTCGGCCTCGGCATCGACTACGCCCTGCTGATGGTCAGCCGCTTCCGGGAGCAGCTCGCGGCGGGGGCGAGCGTGGACGACGCCGTGCGGCGCACGGTGAGCACCGCGGGCCGTACGGTCGCGTTCTCCGCCGCGACGGTGGCGGCGGCGCTCGGGGCGCTCCTGGTGTTCCCGCAGTACTTCCTGCGCTCGTTCGGCTTCGCCGGGGTCGGGGTCGTCGCCATCGCCGCCGTCGGCACCCTGTTCGTCATGCCGGCTCTGCTGGCCGTCCTGGGGCACCGGGTCAACAGCGGGCGGCTGCCGTGGTCCCTGCGGGGGCGGGCCGGCGCGCGGGGGCCGCTGTGGGGACGGCTGGCCCGCACCGTCATGCGGCGGCCCGCGCTCACCGCGCTGCCCGTGCTCGCGGTCCTGGTGCTGGCGGCGAGCCCGCTGCTGGGCATCACCTTCGGCACCCCGGACGAGCGCGTACTGCCCGAGGACGCCGAGAGCCGTCAGGTCGCCACCGCCCTGCGGGAGAACTTCGACGGCAGCGAGGACTCGGCCCTGCACCTCGTCATCGACAAGCCCATGAAGCGTGCGCCCCTGGAGTCCTACGCCGCCGAACTGTCCGCACTCGACGGTGTCGTCCGAGTCGAGGCCAGTACGGGCGACTACGCCGAGGGGCGCTCCACGGGTGCCGGGCCCGGCAACGCCGCCCTCGGCCGCGACGACGCGCAGCGGATCACCGTGGTGAGCGGCCTGGTACCGAGGTCGGACGCGGCGCAGGAGCTCGTCGAGGAGGTCAGGGCGGTCACCCCGCCCGCGGGCGCCCACCCCCTGGTGGGCGGCGTCGACGCCCAGCTGGTCGACTCCAAGGAGTCCATCGGCGGCCGGCTCCCGATCGCCGTCGCGCTGATCGCGCTCACCACCTTCCTCCTGCTCTTCCTGTTCACCGGGAGCGTGGTGCAGCCGCTGCGTGCGCTGGTCCTGAACCTGATCAGCCTGGGCGCCACCCTCGGCGTCATGACCTGGATCTTCCAGGACGGCAACCTCTCCTCCCTGCTCGGCTTCACCGCGCAGCCGATGGAGGTGTCGATGACGGTGCTGATGTTCTGCATCGCCTTCGGCCTCTCGATGGACTACGAGGTGTTCGTCACCAGCCGCATCAAGGAGCTCCACGACTCCGGCGCGGACAACGAGTCCGCCGTCGCCGACGGGCTCGGCCACACCGGACGCGTCGTCAGCGCGGCGGCCTGTCTGCTGGCGGTGAGCTTCTTCGCCTTCGGCACCGCGGAGATCAGCTTCATGCAGATGTTCGGCCTGGGCAGCGGACTGGCCATCCTCATCGACGCCATCGCCGTACGCGGCGTCCTCGTACCCGCCGCGATGCGCCTGCTCGGCCGGTCGGCCTGGTACGCGCCGCCCTTCCTGCGGAGGTTCCACGACCGGTTCGGGCTCAGCGAGGGCGGCCCCGAGGCCGCGGCCGGGCCGGTGGAGTCGTCGTACGTGAAGGACCCGACGGCGGTCTGACCGCGCGAACGGCCGGGGCGGTCACGGGGCGAGGCGCTGGAAGGCGACGTCGAAGGGGGCCAGGCGCGCCGACTCGCGCGCCAGCTCCCGGAGGAACACCAGGTGGGGACGGCGCCGTGGCGCAAGGCGCAGCCGGCGGGGGCGCGAGGGGAAGGACGCCACCGTCTCGGCGGACAGCATCGGCACCCCGAGGGTGAGGGTGACCTGCTGCTTCTCCTTCCTGGTCAGGCCGAGTTCGAGTTCCGTCTCGTGGACGAGGGTGCGCAGCTCCTCCTGGGCCGCCGCGATGGAGACCAGGTCCTCCTGGTTGCCGAGCTTCTCCTCGATGCCGTGGATCCACTTCCGGAGGGCGGTCGCCTTGGCGCTGCGGCGGACCTCGACGGCCGTCCGCAGGAGTGCGGCCCGGCTGTCGCACTGGCTGACGACGTAGGAGGCGATGAGCGGGAATCCGGCGGAGATGGCGGCGCCGTCGAACTCCCCGTTGACCCGCTCGCGCATCCCGTCCCTGATCAGGCCGACCCTGCTCAGCACGAGGTCCCGGAAGCGGACGGGCCGGGCGGTGAGCCGGTTCCGGATCAGTGTCGAGCGCCAGGTGTGCGGCATGTACGGGACGCCGGCGACGGAGGCCAGGCCCTGGTAGTAGAAGCCGCGGAAGGCGAAGTGGGCGAGACCGCGTACGACGGGGCCGCTGTCGTCGAGGACGCGGGCCAGGTTCTCCATCTCCCGCTCGACGGTCCGCGCGTACATCTCCTCGACCCCTTGCAGTGTCAGCTCCACGAACTGCGCCGAGTCCTGGTAGAGCGGCGGCAGGGTCCGGATGTCGTCCGAGTCGGCGATGAACCCGAGATCCCGGAGCAGCCGGCCCGACCGCACCAGGCTCCGCACGTGCGCCGCGCTGCTCTCGAGCAGGTCGGCGTGGAGTTGCCCGCCGTCGACGACGAAGGACGTCTCCCAGAAGAAGTCGCCGTTCGCACGGCTGATGTCCCACAGCTCGGGCCAGTCGACGTACGTGTCCCTGCTGGAGTTGTCGACGGTGAAGCCCTCGACGAGGACGATGGCCTCCAGGACGTCCATGAGCGAGCGCAGATCGACGCCGGAGGGCGGCACGCGGCCCGCCCCGTGGGCCCGGCGGGCCCCGAAGATCGTGGTGTTGTCCATCAGGACGTAGCCGTCCCCCGGCTCCGGACCAGCCCCCATGGCGTTCCCTCACCTCGTCACCAAGTCGGCGTCCCTCAAGATATGCAGCCGACGTCACGGACACCAGCGGACAACCGTGCGTGTGAACTCGCTTCCTTCCAAGGCAAGTTGACCTAGGTTGGAGACACTGGCCGGTCACCGCCCAACACAGGAGGCTCAGCCGTGTCCGAGGACATCAGTCGGGACGCCACCGGGTTCGCGGCACGCGCCCGGATCGACACGACCAAGCCGCACTCGGCGCGGTTCTGGAACTACTTCATCGGCGGCAAGGACAACTACGCCGTCGACCGGGAGATCGGGGACCGGATCAAGGAGATCTTCCCCGGGCTGGTCGACGTGGCGCACACCAGCCGCCAGTTCCTGGGCCGGGCCGTCCGGTACCTGGCGGGTGAGCAGGGGATACGGCAGTTCCTGGACGTCGGGACGGGGCTGCCGACCGCCGACAACACGCACGAGGTGGCCCAGCGCGTCGCCCCGGACGCCCGGATCGTGTACGTCGACAACGACCCGATCGTCCTCGCCCACGCACACGCCCTGCTCACCAGCGCGCCGGAGGGCAGGACGGCGTATCTGGACGCCGATCTCCACGACCCCGACGCCGTGCTGCGGGCCGCCGCCGGGACGCTCGACCTCTCCCGGCCGGTCGCCCTGATGATCCTCAACACGCTCGGGCACGTCCCCGAGTACGAGCGCGCCCGCGACCTGGTGCGCCGGCTCACGGCGGGGCTCGCCCCCGGCAGCCACCTGGTGATCTGCGACGGCACGGCCACGAGCGAGGCCATGGTCGCCGCGTCCGAGGCGTACAACGCGAGTGGCGCCGCGCCGTACCACGTGCGCGGCGTCGAGGAGATCGCCGGGTTCTTCGACGGGCTGGAGCTGGTGGAGCCGGGCGTCGTGCGGGTGCCGGAGTGGCGGCCGGACGCGGACGGCGACCGGCCGGCGGCCGTGGACGCCTACTGCGGTGTGGGGCGCAAGCCATAGCCGCCGAGCGGCACCCGGCGGGCCGACGCGATAATCGAGGCATGGTCTCACCCCCCGCCGGCGTGGACGCCGTGCACGAGCGGCTGGTGGCCGAGCTGCTCGCCGTGGGGGCGCCGTACGGCCTGGTCCTGGCCGGAGGTGACGCCGTACGGGCCCACGGGCTGGTGGACGCCCGGGTCAGCCGGGGCGTGGACGTGGTCACCGAGCATCCCGCGGACATGGCGGAGATCGTCGGTGTGGTGCGCTCCGGGGTCGAGGGGCGCGGGTGGGCGGTCAAGGACCTGGACGTCGATCCGCTGGCCGCGCGGCTGGTCGTCGGTGATCCCGCCTCCGGCGCGGAGTGGCGCGTCGACCTCCGCAAGGAGGCGCTGTGGCGTCCGGCGGTGGAGACCGCGGCCGGGCCGGTGCTGTCCCTGGAGGACCTCGTCGGTACGTCGGTGCGGGCGCTGGCCGATCGAGGGCTCCCCCGCGACCTCGTCGACGTTCACGCCGCGTCCGGCCGGTGGAGCCACCCGGAGCTGGAGGAACTCGGGCGCCGTCACGCCCCCGACACCTTCGACCTCACCGAGCTCCAGTCCCGGCTCACCGGCACGGAGTGGCTCGACGACGGCGAGTTCCGGGCCCACGGACTCGACGGCCCCGCGATCGAGCACCTCCGCCGCTGGGCGCAGAGCTGGGCGGACGACATCGCGGAACGCCTCCTGGAGGGCGAATACCCCCTCGAGGACTGACCCCGGCCGCCGCTCACGCCCTCCGCGCCCGCGTGATCCGCGCCGTCCGCCGCTGCGGGGCGGTCACCGTCAGCAGCAGGGTCACCGCGACCGACACCGCCGCCAGTGTCGTCATCGTGGCGGCCGGTGAGGTGAGTTGGGCGAGGGTGCCGGCCAGGGCCGCGGCGATGCCCTGCATCGTGAGCATGCCGGAGGAGTGCAGGCCGAGGGCGTGGCCGGAGAGTTCGGGCGGGGTGAGGGTCATCAGCCGCTCCTGCTGGACCAGGCTCGCCCCGAAGCCGGCCGAGGCCACGGTGACCAGGACGGCGGCCACGGGAAGGGGCGGGTGGAGGACGAGGGGGAGGTAGGGCGTGGCCAGGAGGAGCAGCAGCGGGGTGGCCAGGCGTCGGCGGCGGTCCGGTGGCAGCAGGCGGCCGACCGCCACGTCACCGGCCAGCATGCCCACGGCGGCGCAGGCGAAGAGGGTGCCGGCCGATTCGGGGGCGTAGGAGACGTAGAGGGACTCGCAGCCGACGATCAGGCCGTTGGGGATCCACAGGCCCAGGTAGGTGTGGCGGCGGGGCGGGGACGCCCAGAGCCGGGCGTTGGCGCGCCAGGTGGCCCGTACGGACGGGCGGCCCGTGGCGCGCGGGGGACGGCGGGTCAGGCCGAGGCGGGCGCCCAGTGCCGCGGTGGCGTACAGGGCCGCCGCCAGCAGCAGCGACAGCCGCGGGGACAGGAACGCGACCAGGACGCCGCCCGTCGCGTAGCCGGTGATCTGCATGATCCCGTTCATCATGTTGAAGACCGAGCGGCCCAGGAGATAGCCGTCCTTGGGGAGGATCTCGTTCAGCAGGCCCCAGCGGACTCCCCCGCCCACCGACGCCACCAGCCCCTTGAGGAAGAGGATCGCGAAGACACCGGCGACGGGCAGGGCGGGCAGCGCCAGCAGCGCCGTGACCGCCGCGAAGGCGACCGCCGTACCGGCCAGGGTCGCCCGGGGCGGCAGGCGGTCGGCGGCCGACATGAGGAGGGTCGCGCCGAGGACGTGCGCGAGGGACGGGCCGAACATGCTCAGCGCGGACAGCAGGGGCGAGCCGGTGTCCCGGTAGACGAGCGTGGCCAGGGCCAGGCCGCTCATCGTCTGGGCCACGGTCTGGGCGGAGGAGGAGAGGAAGAGCGGGGTGAATTCGGGGGTGCGGAAGAGGTCCCGGTAGCTGCGCATGCGCGGAGTCTGCGGACGGCGCGGGGGCGGTCGTTAATGTTTCGCCCAGGTGCGAAACATCTCCCGGAGGTGGCCGGTCGTGGGCTGGTGGCAGATCAGTGCGGACACGCTCGCCGGGAGCCGGTTCGTGCTCTCGCCGCTCGCCGAGACCTTCGCGAGCCTGCGGCTGCTGCACGCGGCACGGGCCGCGCACCCGGGTGAGCGGGCGTGGCTCGACGCCCATCTGCCCGCCTACCGCGCACGGCTGGCCGCCGATCCGGTGACCGCCCTGCTCGTGCCGTCCGCGCTCGGGACGGTGTGGATCGCGGACTTCCTGACCGGCGCCCCGCGGGGTGACGAGACCTACGAGGAGGAGGTCGAGCGAGTGCGCACGGTCCCGCCCGCCACCGCCCGCGCACATCTCCGGGTCTCCGTCGGCGGCCCGCTGCCCGCCCTCCTGGACCGCGACGACCTCGCGGAACGCGCCGCGGACCTCCTCACCCACGTCTGGGAGGACGCCGTACGCCCGTACTGGGCGCGGCGCCGGCGGATCCTGGAGGCCGACGTGATGGCCCGGGTGGCGCAGGTGGGCCGGGGCGGCTGGGCGGCCGTGCTGGACGCGCTGGGGCCGGGAACGCGGTGGCTCGGGGACAACCGGCTCCAGGTCAACGCGCACGAGCTGCCCCCGCGTGAGATCTCCGGGGCGGAGCTGCTGTTCGTGCCGGTGACTCCGCAGCGGGTGGGCTGGGTCTCCCAGGAGGGCACGCGGCGGTACGCGCTGGTGTACCCGTGCACGGGCGCGCTGGCCGGCGACGGTGACCGCGAGCCCGTCCCGGCGGGTCTGGGCGCCCTGCTGGGGGCCGCGCGGGCCCGGGTGCTGATGCTGCTCGGCTCCCCGCTGAGCACCAGCCATCTCGTCGCCGTGACCGGGCAGGGCCTGGGCTCGGTAGGTCGGCATCTACGGGTCCTGCTGGACGCGGGACTGGTGGAGCGGTGCGGCAGGGCGGGCCGGTCGGTGCTGTACGTACGGACGGCGGCCGGGGAGGTCCTCGTCGAGGCCGGTCGGGGATCGTCACCTCCCGGGGCTAGGGTCGGCTCATGACGACTCAAGAGAACAACGGCACCTCTCCCCTCGGCGTCGAGATCGGCGCCCTCAACGGCGGCTCCGCGGGCCTCGCCCAGTACGCGGGCCGGGCCGTGCTCGTCGTGAACGTGGCCTCCAAGTGCGGGCTGACCCCGCAGTACGCCGGACTGGAGCGGCTGCACGAGCGGTACGCGGAACAGGGCTTCACCGTGCTCGGCGTGCCCTGCAACCAGTTCCTCGGACAGGAGCCGGGCAGCGCCGAGGAGATCGCCGAGTTCTGCTCGGCGACGTACGGCGTGACGTTCCCGATGACCGAGAAGGTGGAGGTCAACGGGGACGGGCGGCACGCGCTGTACGAGCGGCTGGTCGGGTTCGCCGACGCCGAGGGGCACAGCGGGGACGTCCGCTGGAACTTCGAGAAGTTCCTGATCGGGCGGGACGGCGAGGTCGTCGCCCGATTCTCGCCGCAGACCGAGCCGGAGTCGGCGGAGCTCGTGGCGGCCGTGGAGAAGGCGATCGGCTGACCGTTGACCTTGCCCCTGGGGCAGGGCGGAGCGTACCGGTCGCCGGGCGGAAGGGCCGCCCGGTGACGGAGGACGTCGGCATGGGCGAGGAACTGCTCTCCATCGGAGCGTTCGCGGCGCGGGCACGGCTGTCGGCCAAGGCGCTGCGGTTGTACGACCGGCTGGGGCTGCTGGCCCCGGCGCGGGTCGACGAGGCCACCGGTTACCGGTTCTACCGGGCCGGCCAGGTCGAACGGGCCCGGCTGGTGGCGCTGTTGCGGCAGCTGGACATGCCGCTGGCCCGGATCGCCGAGGTCGTCGACGCGGACGGCGGTGCGGCGGGGGCCGAACGGCTCGCCGCCTACTGGTCGGACGTCGAGGCGCGGCACGCCGCGCAGCGGACGCTCGCCGAGTACCTCCGTGGACGGTTGTCGGGGAGGAGCTCCGAGATGTACGGGAAGTTCGTGGTCGAGACGGTGGACGTGCCGACGCAGGTGCTGGTCACCGAGTCACGGCATGTGCTGGCGGACGAGTTGCCGGCGTGGATCGGTGCCGCGCTGGGCCGGCTGGAGGAGGCGGCCCGGGAGTGCGGCGGCGTGGCCGGGACGCCGTTCGTGGCGTACCACTCCGAGGTGTCCATGGAGAGCGACGGCCCCGCCGAGGCGTGCGTCCCGGTCGCCGACGAGGCGGCGGCACGCGCCTGGGCCGAGGCGCGGGGCCGGGCCTTCGGGACGACGGTACGGGTGGAGCCCGCCCTGCGGCTGGCCCGCACCCGGATCACCAAGGCGCAGGTGGCGCATCCGCAGATCCTGGCCGCCTTCGAGGCGGTGGAGGAGTGGATGAAGGCCGAGGGGCTGTCGCCGACGGGCCCCTGCCGGGAGGTGTACTTCGCGGACTGGTCCGCCGCGGGTCCCGAGGACCCGGTGTGTGACGTGGCCTTCCCGGTGGGGCCCGCGGCGGGCTGAGCCGAGAGGCACCAGCCGAGCCCTCTCGGCTAGGACGGCGAACTGGTCGAGAGGGCCCTGTCGATGGTGCTGGTGCCGGCCGGTGCCGCCCGTGGGCGGTCGCCGGGCCGGTCAGCCCTTGACCGAGGCCACGAAAGCGCTCCACGCGTCCGCGGGGAAGGCCAGCTTGGGGCCCTCGGGGACCTTGGTGTCCCCGAGCTCCAACGCTGCCTCGGTGGTCGACCTGACCATCACGCACGCGCCGTTGTTGTTGGTGTAGGAGGACGTCGTCCACGTTTCCGTGGCGCCCAGACGAATTGCCATGTTCGCTCCGTAGCCAGATGCTGAGTCGCTGTCACCGGCCTGCGCATTCCGCCATGGACCCGCAGAACGGATTTCGCCAACCCTCGCTGGTGGTTGGCGTGATCGACGCTACTCGCCAACATCTTCTTCCGGAGCGGTCGTTCACTCGACCGGATGGCATATTCCAGGCGAGACTTCCAGCCAGGCATGTCAGCGGTGTACCATTCCGCCTCCTCCTGACAAGAGCTCAGCGCGCGTACTCCTTCGCGAGACGCTCGACCCGCTGCCTGGACTGTTCCACGTTGAGTGACTGCGCCCGCAGGTGCTCGTACATCACCGTGTACTTCTGCACGTCGTGCGGCTTCTCCAGGTACAGGTCGCTGGTGACGCCCTCGATGTAGACGACGCTCGAGTCGGCCGCGTCGGCGAACTCCAGGATCGAGTACTGGCCGTTGATGCCGGCGTGCGCGCCGACCTCGAACGGCAGCACCTGCACGGTGACGTGCGGCAGCTGCGACAGCTCCATGACGTGCTCCAGCTGCTCCCGCATCACCTGCCGGCTCCCGACGACCCGGTGCAGCGACGCCTCGTCCAGCACCACCCACAGCCGCAGCGGGTCCTTGTCGGCCGTGATCCGGCTCTGCCGGCGCAGCCGGACCTCCACCCGCTTGTCGTTCTCCTGCCCGGTCGACTCCGGCGAACCGCCCTGCACGATCGCCTCGGCGTACGCGCGGGTCTGCAACAGGCCCGTGATGATCTGCGGTTCGTAGACCCGGAGCGACTCCGCGTCCGTCTCCAGGCCGATGTAGACGCTGTACGGGATGTCGCCGAAGGCGTGCCACCAGCCCTGCTGGCGCGAGTCCTTGGCCATCTGCATCAGCGACTCGACGATCCGCTGGTCCTCCACCTCGTAGACCCCGCACAGGTCGCGGACGTCGCGCTGGCTGATGCTGCGACGGCCGTTCTCCAGGCGGCTGATCTTCGACTGCGACACCAGCAGTCGCTCGGCGACCTCCTCGGCGGTCATGCCCTTGAGCTCGCGGAGCCGGCGCAGCTCCTGGCCCAGCCGGCGCCGCCTGACGGTCGGATTGACATTGGACGCCACGGGACGTGCACCTCCGGCTGCGTGCCTCGTACTTGCAACTTTGCGTGTCTGCTGATGAGCAGACTGCCACCAAGGTGCTTCCTACCGCTGGGAAACGGTGGATATACGACGGGTACACGCCATCTCACGGCCCGATGGCCGGTATTGGCGGTATCGGCGCCGGTCCCGGGGGACGCCGAGCGGGGCGGAGAGAACCCGTGTGTTCTCTCCGCCCCGCTCGGACAGCGGCTCCCGTGACCGGGTCTGCGGTGCCGTGGATCCGTCGGCCGTGCCGTGCCGTTGGGCCTGGGGGACGTACGGCTCAGTGGGCCGCGGCGCGTGCCATGGATCCTCGACGGGGTTGCGCCGGAACGCCACGGGCGGGCTCCGGTGCGCCCCGGCCGCCGGCGGGGGCCTGCCGGCCTGCCGGAGGAGCGGGGCTGCGGCGCGGCTGGGCCGCCACGCCGTTCTGGACGTCCATCACGGCGTGCGCGACGAGTCCGCCCATGGGGTCGTGCCGGATCAGATCCCGCAGCCGGGAGCGAGAGGAACGCCCCTCGTTGCCCGGATACAGGTGCTTGCCGAGACCGACCGCGTGCGCCAGCGCGGCGAGCGCCGCGGTCCGCGGGTCCGGCGGAACGCCGGTGCGGATCGCGGAGTCCAGCCGGGCCCTGATCTCCCGGCTGATCTCGGTGTCCGTCGCCTGGTAGCGAGTCGTCGGCAGCACCCCGCACATCTGTCCGGCCACGGCATGCACCATGCCGCACCGCTCCAGATGCGAGAGGTAGGTCTGGCGCAGCCCGAGACGCGGCCCGCCGATCCAGTGGACCGCCCGTACCGGAGCGCCGCGCCTTCGCAGCAACTCCAACGCGCAGTCCAGTGTTGGGTCTCCAGTCGGCCGTGGCACCACCACGGCGATACGATCCCCGTCTGGGGCTATCCGTCCGGCCAGCGCCAGCTCCACTAGCTGTGCTCCGGCCAGACCGAGGTCGAGCGACTGCGGCTGTGCAGTGGTACCCGTGGCCGGGTCCAGTGCCAGCAACAGAAGCTCCTCCGGAAGTGTTCTGCGGCTCCTGCCCATCCATGCCTCCCCGCGTGGATGAATGACAGGGTGACCCCTCTCACATTGGTCTGTCGAGGGTGCGTGACCGGTTCGTAGTGGAACCGGTAGGTATGTCGTTCTCGTCTACCGCGTGGGGTAAGCCCGCACACAGGACACTGGTACATGGTTCGGACAGCGCCGTGGAGCGTTGTCGCGGGCGGGCGGTTCACGGTTCGGTTGGCGCACGCGGGGCGTGCGGCACATGGAGGAGGCATCGGTGGCGGGCGAGTCCCCCGACAGGTCGAAGCAGCGCGAGTCGTCGGAAGAATCGACGTCGGGGAGCGCGGGTCCGGTTCCCGAGAAGCGGGATCCCCGATTGGCGGTGGCCCGTGAGGCCGAGCCCTCGGAGAGCCGCGGCACCGTCGACACGGCCACGCGCGTGCTGTCGGCGCGCGACGGTTCTCCGGCGGAGGGCGACGGCCGGCTGCGCGAGGCGGTGGCCGCGTGGGTCCGCTCGGCGGAGCCGGAGGACGGGCCGGGCGAGGTCTCTGCCGCGAGCGGCGACGCGGACGCGGAGGCCGACACTCCGGATGCTCCGGACGCCGGTACGGCTTCGGAGGCGCCCGACGCCTCCGAGGACACCTCGACCTCCACGACGCCGGAGGTCCCGGACGCCCGTCCGTCCTCGGAAGCGCCCGACGCCTCCGAAGACACCGGCGCCTCCACGGCGGACGCGCCCGGCGACGAGGAGGACGCGGAGGACACCGCGCCGGACGCCTCCAAGGCCGCCCCGAGCGACGTGCCCGCGCGGGACGCCGCCGAGACCGCCGCGAGCGACGGGTCCCGCGAGGAGACCGACGCCGAGGACACCGCGCGGGACGCCGCCAAGCGCGCCCCGAGCAACGCGCCCCGCCAGGAGACCGACACCGAGGACACCGCGCGGGACGCCGCCGAGACCGCCGCGAGCGACGCGCCCCGCCAGGAGACCGACACCGAGGACACCGCGCGGGACGCCTCCAAGGCCGCCCCGAGCGACGCGCCCACGCGGGACGCCGCCGAGACCGCCGCGAGCGACGCGCCCCGCCAGGAGACCGACGCCGAGGACACCGAGGGTGAGGCGCCTGCCGCTGCGGCGAGCGAGACGTCCCGTGAGCCGGACGCGCCCACGGACGCCGACGCCGAAGCCCTCTCGGGGTCGGCGAAGCCCACCGCCCCCGCGAGCGACAGCTCCGACGCCCAGGACACGCCTGAGGACGCCCTGGACGCTTCCAAGGACACCCAGGCCGAAGCCCCCGCACGGACGGCGAAGCCCACCGCCCCCGCCGACCAGGACACCCCTGAGGACGCCGCCGACGGCCAGGACACGGCCGCGGACACGGCGAAGGGCGCGCCGGACGCCTCCGACGACCGGGAGGCGTCCGAGGACGCCGAGAAGGCCGCGCAGGACGTGCCTGAGAGCCGTACGTCCTCGGATGACGCTCCCCGCGCCGAGGGGGCCGACGGCTCCGGCGAGGAGGACGGTGGGCCCGTCGATCAGCCCACCGCCGTGTTCCGGACCGGGCGGCCCTCCGCGCCCGCCGTCGACCAGCCCACCACCATGCTCAAGATCGGCGACGTGGACCGCGCGGCCGACGCCGAGCGGACCAGCAGGTTCGTGGCGCTCAAGCGGGACGAGGACCTCGGCGGCCGCAAGCCGCCAGCCGCCCCCGCCGGGCCCACCGGCCCCACCCGCTCCCTCCCGCAGGTCGGCCCCGAGCGGACCACGCAGCAGCCGCTGCCGCCCAAGCCGCCGCTGGATCTGCTGGCCGAGCTGACCAACACCCCGCCGCCCCCGCAGACGCCGCTGCGGACCGCCGTGCGCCGGGTCAAGATCTGGACGCCGCTGGTCCTGCTGCTGGTGATCGTCTTCGCGGTCGTGCAGAACGTCCGCCCGCTCCCGGCACCCACCCTGGAGCTCACCGCCGAGGACAGCTACACCTTCGAGGGCGGCAAGCCCGACATCCCGTGGCCCGCCGACGGCCAGGCCGCGCTGGACGTCGACGGCATCGGCACCTTCGGCTCCTCCGGCGCGGAGAAGCCCGTACCGATCGCCAGTGTCGCCAAGGTCATGACCGCGTACCTGATCCTGCGCGACCACCCGCTCAAGAGCGGCGCCGAGGGTCCGATGATCAAGATCGACGAGCTCGCCGAGAAGCAGTCCGACGCCGGGCAGGAGTCGACGGTCAACGTCACCGCGGGCGACGAGATCTCCCAGCGGGAGGCGATCGAGGCCATCCTGATCGCGTCCGCGAACAACGTGGCGCGGCTGCTCGCCCGCTGGGACGCCGGTTCGGAGAAGGCGTTCGTCGAGAAGATGAACGAGGCCGCGAAGGACCTCGGGATGACCAACACGACGTACACCGACCCGTCGGGTCTGAACAACACCACCGTGAGCACCGCCGTGGACCAGGTGAAGCTGGCCAGGGCCGCGATGGAGCAGCCCGCCTTCCGCGAGGTCGCCGCGATGATGGAGTACATCGACTACAAGGGCACGAAGCACGGCAACTGGAACCGCCTGGTCGGCTCCAACGGCGTCGTCGGCATCAAGACCGGCACCACCACCTCCGCGCTCGGCAACCTCAGCTTCGCGGCGAAGAAGGACGTCGACGGCGAGACCCACCGGATCATCGGCGCGGTGGTGCGCCAGCCCGAGGGCGGCGCGGACAACACGATCCTGGGCGGTGCCCTCGCCGCGGGCGACCAGCTGATCCGGGCCGCGCAGGACGTGCTGGAGTCGGCGACGATCCTGAAGAAGGGTGAAGTCGTCGGCTACGTGGACGACGGTCTCGGCGGCCGTACGCCCGTCGCCGTCACCGAGGACGTCAAGGCCGTCGGCTGGGCGGGCCTGTCGGTGAAGCTGACGTTCGCCGGGGACGACCTGCCGCACACGGCGAAGGCCGGCACGAAGGTGGGCACGCTCACCGTGGGCGACGGCTCGAACGGTGCCGTCAA
Source organism: Streptomyces sp. NPDC031111 (assembly GCF_055570675.1). Classification (NCBI taxonomy): domain Bacteria; kingdom Bacillati; phylum Actinomycetota; class Actinomycetes; order Kitasatosporales; family Streptomycetaceae; genus Streptomyces; species Streptomyces sp. NPDC031111. The sequence continues at coordinate 283,407 of NZ_JBVIGS010000009.1, read as the reverse complement.
GGTGCCGGTGGCCCTCCAGGAGGACCTGGTGGAGCCCGGCTTCACGGACAAGCTGACGCGTCTCGCCTGATCCAGGACCGTACGGAACCGGCGGCCGCCGCCCACCGCGGGCGACGGCCGCCGGGCTGCGTGCTAGCGTCACGAAACGGGCAAGAGGACGGGATACGGGGAGTGCCTTCAGGTGGCCACAGCGGAGCCGACACGCGCCGACGACGCCGATCCGGACCCGGGATCCGGCCCGCGAATACCCCTACCCGGGGATCAGCGGCAGCCGCCCGCGGAGCGGCCGCCCGGCACCGTGATGAGCGCCGTCCTCGCCGTGCGCGCCCGCATGCTGCGGCACCCGGTGCTGTCGGTCACGGCTCTCGCCGGTCTGCTGCACGTCGTCTGGTTCTTCACGTTCGCCAACAGCGGCGGTGACCTCGCCGCGCAGGACGCGTGGGCCGAGTTCGTCGGCCGGCACCCGGACTCCGCGTACAACCTCGCCTGGTACGGCGGGATGCACCCGGTGTCGTACAGCGTGGTGTCGCCGTATCTGATGTCGGTCCTCGGCGTGCGGACCACCATGATGATCGCGGGCACGGTGTCGGCGGGGCTGCTGACGCTGGTGCTGATGCGCAGCCGGGCGGTGCGCAACCCGCTGTGGGCCGCGCTCGCGGGCGTGTTCGCGCTGCTGTGCAACGCGGCCTCGGGCCGGGTGACGTACGGGCTCGGCACGATGTTCGCGCTCGGCGCCGTCGCCGTCGTCTTCTGCTGGCCGTACCGCTGGCGCTACAAGCGCTGGGCGAAGGCCCTGTGCGCGGCCCCGCTGGCGGCGCTGGCCACGATGGCCTCGCCGGTCGCGGGACTGTTCGTGGGCCTGGTGGCGGTGGCGCTGTTCCTTCAGAAGCGCCGGCCGGGGGCGTGGGCGCTGGGGCTGGCGCCGAGCGCGGTGGTGGCGGTGTCGGCCTGGCTGTTCCCGTTCTCGGGGACGCAGCCGATGGGCATCGGCTCGGTGATCCTGCCGCTGCTGTACTCGATCCTGGTGTGCGTCCTGGTGCCCAAGGAGTGGAAGACCGTACGGATCACGTCCGCGGTGTACGGGCTGGGGGTCGTGCTGGTCTGGCTGATCAGTTCGCAGATCGGGTCGAACATGACCCGGCTGGCGATGCTGTTCGGCGGGGTGGTGCTGGTGGCGGCGCTGCCGTTCACGGTGCCGAAGTCCCGCAAGTGGTACGTGATCGTCGTCGCGATCGTCGGGTTCAACGGCTGGATCGGCTTCAAGTCCGTCGACGACGTCATGCACACCACGCCGGCCGCGTCCTGGGCGCGTGAGCTGGCGCCGCTGGTGAACGAGCTCCAGGAGGTCGGCGCCGAGCGGGGCCGGGTGGAGGTCGTCCCGGCCCGCTCGCACCGCGAGGCGTCCGCCCTCGCCCCGTACGTCAATCTGGCCCGCGGCTGGAACCGGCAGGCCGACATGAAGCGCAACCCACTCTTCTACGACAACACGCTCAACTCGGCGAACTACCACGAGTGGCTGAAGCGCTGGGGCGTGCACTTCGTGGTGCTGCCGAAGGACGAGCCGGACGGGGACGGCGGTCAGCGGGAGCGGGAGCTGGTGCAGCGCGGGCTGCCGTATCTGAAGCAGATCTGGGGCGACGCGAACTGGCAGCTGTTCGAGGTGGACGAGCCGACCCCGCTGGCGGAGCCGAACACGGTGGTGGAGCGGGCCGAGCAGGGCGAGATGACGCTGCGGGTGGAGCGGGCGGGCCGGATCCTGGTGCGCATCCCGTACTCGCCGTGGCTGAGCCTCGTCGACCCCGAGGGCAACAAGCTGGATCCGCCGCAGGAGACGGAGGAGTCCCGGAACCGTCCGGAGGGCGAGCCGAGCACGTACGAGAACGTCCACGGCTGTCTGATGGAGACGGAGGAGGACGCGAACGGCGACAGGTGGACGATGCTGCTCGCGCCCGAGCCGGGGACGTACCGGCTGGCGGCTCCGTACCAGTGGCAGCGGGGCACTCCCTGCCCCGACGAGCTGCGCTGACGGGGCGGATCCGGCACCCCTCGCTCCGTTCATAACTGTGAACGGAGGTCAGCTAGTCGAACATTTTTACTTCCTCTTGACCTTACGCTTCCTTGTCGTGCCCACACCGGCCCGCCCACGATGAGCGGGCACTTCGCACCCTTCCCTGCCCCTACCCCGCTCAGGCGAAGTGCCAACCAGCTGAGTGGAGTTCACAAGGCGGACCCTGGAAGGGGGGACATGAACAGTCTCGACTGGGCGGTGCTCATCGGCTACTTCGCCGTGATGGTCGCCATCGGCATCTGGTCGCACAAGCGGGTGGACAACGTCAGCGACTTCTTCACGGCCGGCGGCAAGATGCCCTGGTGGCTCTCCGGCATCTCCCACCACATGTCGGGTTACAGCGCGGTGATGTTCACCGGCTACGCCGGCATCGCCTACACCTACGGTGTGACGTCCTTCGTCACCTGGTCCTTCCCCATCGCCCTCGGTATCGCCATCGGGTCGAAGCTGTTCGCGCCGCGGATCAACCGGCTGCGCTCCCGGCTCCATGTGGCGTCACCGCTGGAGTACCTGAAGAACCGCTACGACCTGAAGACCCAGCAGGCGCTGGCCTGGTCCGGGATGCTGCTGAAGATCGTGGACGTGGGCGCCAAGTGGGCGGCGATCGCCACCCTGCTGTCGGTGTTCACCGGTGTCTCGCTCAACCAGGGCATCCTCATCACCGGCGTGGTCACGGCGATCTACTGCACCATCGGCGGTCTGTGGGCGGACGCGCTGACCGAGCTCGGCCAGTTCGTCATCCAGCTGTTCGCCGGTCTCGCGATGTTCTTCGCGGTGCTGGTCGAACTCGGCGACCACGGCGGCTTCTTCGGCGTGTGGGACCAGCCGGAGCTCCAGGGACACGAGAAGCCGCTGGTCGGACCGTACGGCACGATCTTCCTGCTGGCGTTCCTGTTCATCAAGCTGTTCGAGTACAACGGCGGCATGCTCAACCAGGCCCAGCGCTACATGGCCACCCCCAACGCCCGTGAGGCGGAGCGCTCGGCGCGGCTGTCGGCGATCCTGTGGCTGGTCTGGCCGCTGGTCCTGTTCTTCCCGATGTGGATGTCCCCGCTGCTGGTGGAGTCCCAGAAGGCGGACGGTTCCGACTCCTACGCCCTGATGACCGAGCAGCTGCTGCCACACGGTCTGCTGGGCCTGGTCATCGTCGGCTTCTTCTCCCACACCATGGCCATGTGCTCCTCGGACGCCAACGCCATCGCGGCCGTGTTCACGCGCGATGTGGCGCCGGTGCTGTCGGCGAAGGCCCGCTCGTGGGGCGACCGGTCGGGTCTGGTCGCGGCCCGGGTCACGACCGTGGTCTTCCTCGGCCTGTCCATGGCGGTCGCGACGCAGGTCAACTCGCCGACCTTCAAGGACATCATCACGGTCGTCATCAAGTGGGTGGCCGGGCTGATGGGCCCGATCGCCATTCCGATGATGCTCGGTCTGCTGCGGCCGTTCCGGCGGTCCGGGCCGACGGCGGCGCTGACCAGTTGGGGGCTGGGGCTGGTCGCGTTCTGGCTGGTGAACTATCCGATCAACTGGGCCGTCGATGGTGGGGTGCCGCTGGAGTACCAGGTTTCCATTCCGCTGGCGGTTTCGCTGATCCTGTATGTGCTGATCGGGTTTGTGAAGCCGGAGGACACGCCGGAGCGTATGGCGATCATCGATCGCGTGAACACCGATGACGACGATTCGGCGGCGGCTTCGGTGCCGGCGCAGGGGGTGGCGCCCGCGCCCGTGAAGGACTAGGTGGCGGTGCGGGACGGGGGGGGCTTGCCTTGGGTTTGTCGCCCCCGCCGCCCCTTCCCGTCCCGTTCCTGGGGGCTTCGCCCCCAGACCCCCTTCGCGCAGTTCCCCGCGCCCCTATGGGTGTTAGGCCCCTCGGGGGTAGCGGGTCAGCCACGCCGGGGACGAGCCTGCCGGGCCGTGGAGAGCGGGGCCCTGGGTCATTTCCATGGCGAAGTCGTCGGCCAGTTCCAGGATCGTGGGGCGGCCCTCCAGTTCGGCCAGCCAGGCCGGGGGGAGGGCCGTTTCGCCGTGCAGGGCGCCCAGCAGGCCGCCGGTCAGCGCGCCGGTGGCCGCGCTGGGGCCGTCGTGGTTGACGGCGAGGCACAGCCCGTGCCGTACGTCCTCCCCCACCAGCGCGCAGTACACGGCGGCGGCCAGCAGCCCGTCGGCGGTGGCGTTGCCGGCGAGTTCCGAGACCCGCTCCGGGCTGGGCATCCCCTGCCGTACGGCACCCAGCGCGTGCTGGAGCGCGTCCGACACCGGCTGGTGTCCGGGCCGCGCCGCCAGCAGCGCGAGCGTCCGCTGCACCGCCGTGTCCAGGCTCTCGCCCCGGGCCAGCGCGTGCACGATCACGGCGTACGCGCCCGCCGTGAGGCAGGCGACCGGATGGCCGTGGGTCTGCGCCGCGCACTCCACGGCGAGCTGCGCGACGAGTTGCGGCTCCCAGCCCACGAGCAGCCCGAAGGGCGCGGACCGGGCTGCCGCCTCCGGCCCCGCCTCGCCGGGGTTCTTGGGCGCATCGAGCGTTCCCATGGTCTCGTCGCCGAGCCCGAGCAGCAGCGTGCGGACGGGCTCCCGGCGGGCGTAGAGCCACTCCTCCCGGGCCAGCCAGCCGTCGTCCTTGCGCCGCTCGTCCGGCCCCCAGTCCCGCTGGGTGGTGGCCCAGCGCAGATACGCCCGGTGCAGATCGGTCGGAGGGTGCCAGGCGCCGGTGTCGCGCCGTACCTGGGCGCGGATCAGGCCGTCCACGGAGAAGAGGGTGAGCTGGGTGTGGTGGGTGACGGCACCGCGCCGGCCGTAGGCGGGGGCGAGGTCGGTGAGGCCCTCCGCGCCGTGCGCCCGGCGGATCCCGTCGGTGTCCAGCCCGTCCACGGGTGCGCCCAGCGCGTCCCCGAGGGCGACCCCGAGCAGCGTCCCGCGCACCCGGCTGCGGAAGTCCTGCTGCTCGCGACGCCCCCACACGGGCCCGGCAGTACCTCCCACCAAGACCTCCCGGGGCACCGTCCGTACGTACGACGCCCAGCACTGTAATCGAACGGGGACGGTCGGTTCAGGGGGCGGATCGGTATGCGGAGTGTGGGGGGTGTGAAGTGAGTGACCGGAAGTGGTCGGGGAGGGGGTTTTCAGCCGTCGCGGTGCCGCACGACCTCCTCGCGCCGGTCCCGTGCCCACGCGTAGGAGGGGTTGAGTTCCAGGGCGCGGTCCAGGTCGGCCAGGGCGTCCGTGACGCGTCCGAGGTGGAAGCGGGAGACCCCCCGGCTCGCGTACGCCGACGCGTACTCGGGGTCGAGGGCGAGGGCGCGGTCGTAGTCGGCGAGGGCCTCCTCGTCCCGGCCGGCGGCGCGCAGCGCGTCACCGCGTTCGCAGTGGGCCCACGGGGAGTCGGGCTGAAGGGCGACGGCCCGCTCCAGGTCGGCCAGCCGGCGGCCGGGTTCGCCGAGCTCCCGCCACACGCGGGCCCGGCGGATCAGCGCCCAGGCGTAGTCCGGGTCGAGGTCCAGGGCGCGGTCCAGGGCGATGAGCGCGGCGGCCGGGGCGCCGAGGGCGAGACGGGTGGCGCCGAGGGAGGCCCAGGCGTAGGCGTGACCGGGGTCCAGGGTCAGCGCCTTGCGCAGGTCCCGTACCGCCGACGAGTGAAACCCCAGGGCGCGGTAGTACTCGCCTTGCAGGGCGAGGAGGCCGGCGTCCTGGGGCGCCAGGCGGACCGCGTACCGCAGGTGGGCGACGGCGGCCCGGTAGTCGCCCCGGGTGGCGGCCAGGACGGCGTTGCCGCGGTGGAGCCGGGCCGCCAGGGAGGACGGGAGCGCGAGGTCGGGGTCCACGTCATCGGTCCCGGGCACATCCGGCTCGTCGTCGGCGTCGTGCCTCCCCGCACCGGGGGACAGGGGGCCCGCCCAGGGAACGCCCAGCAGGTCGGCGTCGTCGCCGGCCACCGGCGGCGTCTCACGGCGCCACCCCGCGTCCAGCCGATCGCGCCTGCTGAAGTGAACGGCGTGCGGATCGGGCAGCAGGCGCAGCAGCCGGTTCAGGACGGCTGCCGGGCCGCCCGTCCCAAGTGCCGCGGACAGCTCCCGCCACCAGTAGGTCACCGTTTCCAGGTCCGCGTCCCGGCCCGCGTCCTCCAGCAGCCGCACCCACCGCTCGGCCGCGGCCTCACCCTGCTCGCAGGCCTCGATGAGATCCCCGATCACCGCCTGCGGCGCCCCGCGCTCCCGGGCGCACAGCAGGTGGTACGACTCGGCCAGCCGCAGTTCCCGCCACTCCTCGTCCGCCCACAGCTCGCCGGTGTCCCGCCCGGCCTCGCTCTCCTCGCGCCACCGGCGGAACGTCCCCGCCAGGTGCCGGTGCCGTTCCGCCCACAGGCGCGGGGAGCGGCTGCGCTGCCAGCGCAGCATGGGGGCGCGTACGACGTCGTGGTAGTGGAGCCGGGCCGCGCGCTCGTCGGTGAACGCCAGCCCGCTCAACCAGTCGTACAGCTCGTCGCGCCGCTCCTCCGGGCAGTCGGCCGCCGCCCGGAACACGTCCGCGTCCAGCCAGCGGGGCAGCGCGCCCCAGACCGCTGCGGCCCTGCGCAGGGGTTCCCGCTCCCACTTCAGGAACCGGTCCAGCGCCGTGGCGCTCGGGTCGTGGACGTCGTCGGGTCCGGCGGGCCGGGTCCCGGCGAGGGTGGACACCAGCACCGGAAGGCCGCCGGTGAGCCGCAGGACCTCGGCGACGACCGGCTCCGCCGTGACGCCCCGGCCGGCGAGCAGGTCCCGCGCCTCCGCCTCGGTGAACGGTTCGAGCGGCACGACGGTCATGAAGTCCGCGAAGCCGCCCCAGCGGGCGGTGTCGAAGGGGCGCTGGCCGGCGGTCACGACGATCACGGTGGCGGGCAGGGCGCCGTGCCGGTCGGTCGTCATGACGTCGTGCAGCCAGCCGTCGAGGAACGGGCCGGTCCGCTCGTAGGTGTCGAAGAACAGGACGATCCACGGCACCGCGGAGGCGGCGTCGGCGAGTTCCTTCGTCAGCACGGGCGTGAGGACGCTCTCCGGGGAGAGGACGAGCTGCACGTCCTCGTGACTGCGGAACCGCGCGCTGAGGGCGGAACGCAACCGGTCGGCACCTTGGGCGAGTTGACCCGGATCGACGGCACCGGTGAAGGCGCCGACGCCCGGGATCAGTCCGAGCCCGGCCAGTCCCGCCCGGGCGACGGCCATGCTGCCCGCCGACGGGCCGCCCTCCGGGGCCGGTTCCAGGGCGGCGAGGGCGGCGACCTCCGCCTCGTGGCGCCGTTCGCGGTGGGCGAGCAGGAGCTTGTCCAACTCCTTGAAGCGGTGGCCCTGGTCGGCGACCTGGCGGCACACCGTGGCCAGCACCTCGGGCACGCTGCCCGCGCTCTCGTCGACGTACGCGGTGAGCGCGCCCCGCTCCCGGGCGATCTGCTCGAACTCCCGGACCAGGAACGTCTTCCCGACCCCCGCGTTGCCGTGCACATGGAACAGGAAGCGGTGCCGTTCGTCCTCGGGCGGGGTGTCGAAGTTCGCCCGGAACAGCTCGCGTTCGGCGCTGCGGGCCACGAGTCCCGCGCGTCTGCGCCGCTGGATGAGCTGCTGCATCGACGACCGTGCCTGCGCCACGCGAACGTCCCCTCGCCCCGGAACCCGACGTCCCCCATTCTCGCCCAACTGGCAGGGGAGACAACGGCGGTTACGGGGAAGGACGATGGCATGCCCACCATCCCACGCGGCGCCCTGCCCCTCGCGGCCACGCTCCTCACCGCCTCCGTCGCCCTCTACATGGCGCTGGTCGCCCTCGGCAACATCACGGACTTCGGCACGAACCAGGAGTTCGTACGGCATGTCCTCGCCATGGACACCACGTTCAAGGACGACGACCTGATGTGGCGCGCGATCACGAACGAGGGCGTGCAGGACGCCGCGTACGTCGCGATCATCGTCTGGGAGACGGCCGCCGCGCTGGTCCTGATCTACGGCACCTGGCTCTGGGCCCGCCACGACCACCCCCGCGCCCGCCGGATCTCCACCTACGGCCTGCTGATGGTGATGCTCCTCTTCGGCGCGGGCTTCATGGCGATCGGCGGCGAGTGGTTCGCGATGTGGCAGTCGGAGAACTGGAACGGCCTGGACGCGGCCCTCCGGGTCTTCGTCCTCAGCGGAGTGGTCCTCCTGGTCAACCACCTGCCGACGGCACCGACAGGAGGCACCGGCCATCGCTCCGATTGACTTCGGAATACGTTCCGAAGTACCGTCGGACTGTGTCCACTCCTACGGTCGCCTTCAGCGAACTCTCGAAGAATTCGAAGCGGGTAGCCGCGACCCTCGAGCGCCTTCAGCGCGTGCACGTCACACGCCGGGACGGCGAGGATCTCTACCTGACCACCGCCCGCCACGACCGGCAGCGCGAGGAAACCGCGGACATCACCGCCCGCCTCCTCGCCGCCCTCGTTCGCAGCGATGCCGGCGAGCGGGCCATACTGCGGGCACTTCCCTCGGTCTTCCCATGGGTGCGCCACCTGTCCGCGGAGGAGTCGAAGGAGTTCGTGGCGGAACTCATCGACGCCACGCAGGACGCGGCCCAATTGGATGTGCACGGCAACCTTCATCGCGTCATCGTCGAGTGGCGCGCGACGGCCCGCATCCTCGCCGATCCCGACCTCACGGCTCAGCTCACCCGTCGGCTCCCGGACGAGGACCACGGCGAGGTGACAGCACCGTGAGCCCAAAACGCGGTGACGACGTCGCACCCCCGCCCGTGGACGGCGAATGGCGTCTCCGGTTCGCGACGAACGAGGCGGCGAAGGGCTGGGGCGAGCTGGGGGCGGAGGCTCCTGGAAGCACACGGCGCTGCTTCGAGGCCCTGCGCTCCGACCCACTGTCCCGGACGGACCCCGACCGACAGCACAGGCTCCGCGGTCGACTGTCCACAGGGTGTCTCGGCAGCAAGAGCTACCCACAGTGGGAGTACGAGGTGACAGCAGGCGGCCGCGTGCGCTACCTCGTCGACGAAGCGCGCCGCACGGTTCATCTCGTGTACGCGTCCACCCGGCATCCCAAGGACACCGAGTAACCGGCCGCTACTCGACGACCCGGACCGTCGTGCCCGCCGTGCCGAAGGTCCACAGGGCCTTGCCGTCGGGCTTGGCGACGCGGATGCCGCCCGTCTTCGCGCCCGGGTCGGCGGGCGGGGGCGAGGAGCCGTCGACCGCGTTGGAGAAGGCGACGAAGACGCCGGACTTCTGGGCGAAGTACATGATGTGCTCCACCGCCACGCCGTCGCTTCCGGTGGTGGCCTCGGTGCGGGTGCCGATCGTGTAGGAGCCCGGGTCCGGGGAGACCGTGCCCGGCCAGACCACGAAGGAGCGGCGCGGGGCGTCGCTGGCGTCGACCAGCCAGACCCGCTTCTCGCCGAGGGAGTAGACGATCCGGCGGCCCGTACCCGAGTCGGCCGGGACCGCCACCGGCTTCTTCTCCTCCGGCTCGGCGGACGGCTTGGCGTCCGCCGTCGCCGACGCGCTCGGCCGGGCCGTGGCGGCGACGGGCTTCGTCCCCTGGTCCGCCTGGACGGCCAGGACCGCCACCACGGCTATCGCCCCCGTGGTCAGCCCGGTCACCCAGGCCCACGAAGGAAGACGGGCAGACACCGGTACGCATCTCCTCAGCTACGGGTCCCGATCGAAAGCCACGGGGCCCGATCGAACGCGGGTCGGAACATCCTACTGCCAGCGCCCGCGCTCCCCCGGGCCGTCTCAGTCCAGCACCGGCAGCAGCTCCGGGAGGTGGCCGTCGGAGGCCGCCGCCGCGCGCTGCCGTTCCTCCGGGACCTCGCCGTAGAGGGTGGTGCGGGGTTTGGCCGGGCGGCCGGCGGCCTCGGCGACGGCGATCAGGTCCTTGACGGACTTGTAGGAGCCGTAGGAGGAGCCCGCCATGCGGGAGATGGTCTCCTCCATGAGCGTGCCGCCGAGGTCGTTGGCGCCGGAGCGGAGCATTTCCGCCGCACCCTCCGCGCCCAGTTTGACCCAGCTCGTCTGGATGTTGGGGATGTGGGGGTGGAGGAGGAGGCGGGCCATCGCGGTGACCGCGCGGTTGTCGCGGATCGTCGGACCCGGGCGGGCGATGCCGGCCAGGTAGACGGGGGCGTTGGTGTGCACGAAGGGCAGGGTCACGAACTCCGTGAAGCCGCCGGTGCGCTGCTGGATGCCGGCGAGGGTCCGCAGGTGCCCGAGCCAGTGGCGGGGCTGGTCGACGTGGCCGTACATCATCGTCGACGAGGAGCGGATGCCCAGTTCGTGGGCCGTCTCGACGACCTCGATCCACGTCGCCGCCGGGAGTTTGCCCTTGGTGAGGATCCAGCGGACCTCGTCGTCGAGGATCTCGGCGGCGGTTCCGGGGATGGTGTCAAGGCCGGCCTCCTTCGCCGCCGTCAGCCACTCCCGGATCGACATGCCGGTGCGCGTCGCGCCGTTGACGACCTCCATCGGGGAGAAGGCGTGCACATGCATGCCGGGGACGCGCTCCTTCACCGCCTTCGCGATGTCGAAGTACGCCGTCCCGGGCAGGTCGGGGTGGATGCCGCCCTGCATGCACACCTCCACCGCGCCCACGTCCCACGCCTGCTGGGCGCGGTCGGCCACCTGGTCCAGGGAGAGGGTGTAGGCGTCGGCGTCCGTGCGGCGCTGGGCGAAGGCGCAGAAGCGGCAGCCGGTGTAGCAGACGTTGGTGAAGTTGATGTTGCGGGTGACGATGTACGTCACCTCGTCCCCGACGGCCGACTTGCGGACGTCGTCCGCGACCCCGCACAGGGCGTCCAGCGCCGGACCGTCCGCGTGCAGCAGGGCCAGCGCCTCCGCGTCGGTGAGCTTCGTCGGGTCGTCGGCCGCCGTGCGCAGGGCCTCGCGGACGTCGGTGTCGATGCGCTCCGGGACCATCCCGGGGGCGGCGGCCTCGCGCAGGGCGTCCCAGTCGCCGTACACCTCGTCGAAGTCGTCGCGGCGGTCGCCCGTACGCCCCTCGGTGTCGATGGTGCGGTGCAGATCGGTGCGGCCCGTCGCGGTGAACGCCTCGTCCGGCTCCTGCCAGGGCAGCCCCTCCGGGAGGGCGTCGGGGCGCGCCAGGCCCGTGGCCGGGTCGGCGAGCGCGGCGACGTGCGGGCGCAGCCGCGGGTCCAGCCACGGCTCGCCGCGCCGTACGAACTCCGGGTAGACACAGAGGCGTTCGCGCAGCTCGAAGCCGGCCGCCCGGGACTTCTCGGCAAGTTCCTCGATCTGCGGCCAGGGGCGTTCGGGGTTGACGTGGTCGATGGTGAGCGGGGAGACGCCGCCCCAGTCGTCGATGCCGGCCGCGATCAGCCGCCCGTGCTCGGCGTCGACCAGGTTCGGCGGCGCCTGGAGGCAGGCGGACGGGCCGAGGACGAGCCGGGCGACGGCGACCGTGGCGACCAGCTCGTCCAGTTCCGCGTCCGGCATCCCGCGCATCGCCGTGTCCGGCTTGGCGCGGAAGTTCTGGATGATCAGTTCCTGGATGCCGTGGTGGGCGCGGGAGATCTTCCGCAGCGCGAAGAGGGACTCCGCGCGCTCCTCGTACGTCTCCCCGATGCCGATGAGGATCCCGGAGGTGAAGGGGACCGACGAGCGGCCCGCGTCCTCCAGCACCCGCAGCCGTACGGCGGGTTCCTTGTCCGGGGAGCCGTAGTGGGGGCCGCCCGGCTCGGACCACAGACGGGTCGCGGTCGTCTCCAGCATCATGCCCATGGACGGCGCGACCGGCTTGAGGCGCTGGAAGTCGGTCCAGGTCATGACCCCGGGGTTGAGGTGCGGGAGGAGTCCCGTCTCCTCCAGGATGCGGATGGAGATCGCGCGCACGTAGGCGATCGTGTCGTCGTAGCCGTGCGCGTCGAGCCACTCGCGCGCCTCGGGCCAGCGGTCCTCGGGCTTGTCGCCGAGGGTGATGAGGGCTTCCTTGCAGCCGAGCGCGGCGCCCTTGCGGGCGATGTCCAGCACCTCGTCCGGCGACATGAACATCCCGTGCCCGGCCCGGCGCAGCTTGCCGGGCACGGTGACGAACGTGCAGTAGTGGCACTTGTCCCGGCACAGCCGGGTCAGCGGGATGAAGACGCTCTTCGAGTACGTGATGACACCCGGCCGCCCCGCCGCCTCGAGCCCCGCGTCCCGCACCCGGGCGGCCGACGCGGACAGGTCCTCCAGGTGCTCACCGCGCGCCTGGAGCAGGACCGCCGCCTCGGAGACGTCCAGGGAGACGCCGTCCCGGGCGCGTCTGAGGGCACGACGCAGGGAGTTCTCGGTGGGGCCGCCGGTTCCGGTGGTCGCGGAAGTCGTCATCCTTTGAGCATACGTTCGCAGTGATCAGGACCTTCGCCCGTCCGCGTCCCCGTCCACTTCCCCCGCCAGGAAGGGCTGGTAGGCGTCCAGCGCCCGCAGCACCCCCGCCTCCCCCTCCGGCGGCAGCTGCACCACGACCTCCTCGATCCCCAGCTCCGCGAAGTGGGCCAGCTTGCCCGCGCTGGGACGCACGGCGTACGGAACGACCTGGAGGGCGCCGGGGTCGCGCCCCGCGTCGGCCCAGGCGGTGCGCAGCGCGGGCAGCGCCTCCGTCAGGCCGCGCCCGCCGATCGGCAGCCAGCCGTCGGCGTACTCACAGATGTGCGCGAACAGCTTCGGCCCCGCGGCCCCGCCCACCAGCGTCCGCGGCCCGACCACCGGACCGCGCGGCTTCTGCACCGGCTTGGGGTGCGCGAAACTGGCCCCCACGCTCCCGAACCGCCCTTCGTACGCCGTGGGTTCCTCCGTCCACAGCGCCCGCATCAGCCCCATCCGGTCCCGGACCAGCTCCCGCCGGGTGCGCCACTCCACCCCGTGGTCGGCGGCCTCCTCCACGTTCCAGCCGAAGCCGAGCCCGAGCGTGAACCGGCCCCCGGAGAGGTGGTCCAGGGTCGCGACCTGCTTGGCCAGGTCGATCGGGTCGTGCTGCGCGGCCAGCGTGATGCCGGTGCCGAGCCCCAGCCGCTCGGTGACGGCGGCGGCCTGCCCGAGCGCGATGAAGGGGTCCAGCGTGCGGCCGTACTCGCGCGGCAGCTCCCCGCCCGCCGGATACGGGCTGGTCCGCTCGACGGGGATGTGCGTGTGCTCCGGCAGATACAGCCCGGCGAAGCCGCGCTGCTCCAGCTCACGGGCGAGCCGGACCGGGGTGATCGTCTCGTCGGTGAGGAAGATCGTGACGGCGATGCGCATGAGCGGGCCTTTCGTACGCGGACGACGGACCCATCAATACCCGTGGACGCCCTTCCTGTCCATACCGACCGGTCGGAACTCGCCTTGTGGGCGGTCTCGCCGTGTGAACTCGGCCAGGGCCGCCGTCGCGGCATGGTGTCCGCACATCCCGTGCACCGAGGGGCCGGGCGGAGTCGCCGACGAGCACAGCCAGGTGCCGGGCAGCGGCGTCCGGTACGGGTTCCACCGGGGCAGTGGGCGGGCGAGCGTCTGCCACAGGGTCATCGCGCCGCAGCCGATGTCCCCACCCACGTAGTTGGCGTTGTACGCGCCCAACCGCGCGGCCGACACCCCGCGTTCGGCGATCACCGTGTCGGTGAACCCCGGGGCGTGGGTCTCGACGGCGGCACGGATCATCGGCAGGGGGTCGCGGGTGTCGCCGTGTGGCACGTGCGCGTAGGCCCAGACCGGCCGCCGTCCCCGGACGGCCCTCGACGGGTCCGCCACCGCCGGGTCGACCAGGATGACGTAGGGGTGCTCGACCGCGCGTCCCCGGGCGGTCTCCCGTTCGGCGCGGGCGAGTTCGGGGGCGGTGCCGTGCTCGCCCCCGAGGTGCACCGTCGCGGCGGCGGCCAGTCGCCGGTCGGTCCAGGGGATGGCCCCCTCGACGAGGAAGTCCGCCTTGGCGGCCCCCGGTCCGTACCGGTAGCGCCCCAACCGGCGCCGGTAGGCGGGGGGCAGGGGGGCGATCCGGGCCAGCTCGCGGGGCGAGACGTCCAGCATGGTGATGCTCCGCGCGGGCAGGTCCCGCAGGTCGTCCACCCGGACGCCGGTGTGCGTCCGGACGCCGAGTCGCGCCAGCTCCGCGGCCATGACGGCGGCGACGGCCCCGGAACCGCCCTCGGGCACGGGCCAGCCGGTGGTGTGCGCCAGGTGCCCCAGCAGGAGGGCGACCGCCGCGGTGGCGGGCGAGGGGATCGGGCCGATGCCGTGGGCGGCCACACCGGTGAGGAGGGCGCGGGCCGCCCCGGTGCGCAGCCCGCCCCCCGCGCGCAGGGCGTGCTCCGGCAGCCGGGGGGCCAGCACGGCCAGGGCGCGGGCGGGCGGCAGGGTGCGCTGGGTGGACAGCATCAGGTCCACCACGGCCCCGGAACGCTCCATCAGCGGGCGCATCAGGCGCCGCCAGCGGGGTCCGTCGGCGCCCAGTTCCGCGCAGGTCGCCTCCAGGTCGCGCCAGGCGACGGCGGCCCTGCCGCCCTTGAGGGGATGGGCGTAGGCGGCGGGCGAGTGCAGCAACCGGACCCCGTGCGCCTCCAGGTCGAGTGTCCTCATGAACGGGGAGGCCGGAGCCATCGGGTGCACCGCCGCGCAGATGTCGTGCACCACCTCCGAGTCGAAGAGCGGCTCGGTGCGCAGTCCCCCGCCGAGGCGCTCGTGGGCCTCGAACACCTCCACGGACAGACCCGCGCGGGCGAGGGTGAGCGCGGCGGCGAGTCCGTTCGGCCCGGAGCCGACCACGACGGCGTCGGTCATGATCAGTGGAGCGCCAGATAGCCGATGCCGGCCGCCCCGGTGAGGACCACGGCGGCGATCGCGGCCTGCCGGTGGCGGCGCAGCAGGCAGCCGCACAGCACGGCGGTCAGGGCCACGGCGGCCGTGCCGATCGAAGCCCGCAGCGGCCCCTGGCTGTAGCCGAACTCGTCGACGTGCTGGGCGAGCCAGGAGAACCAGGCGAGTCTCATGACGCTCTCTTCCTGAGGTGGGGGGTTGGACACCGGAGGGGGCGGTCACTCACCCTCAGCCGCCGCCGAGCGGTGGGGCGGCGGCGAGCATCCGCCGGGCGAGGCGGTCGGTGCGGGACGGGCGGCCCAGGCGGTGGAGCAGCAGCCAGCGGCCGTCGTCGTGGGCGGCGGCCACCACGGACGAACCGCGGGTGGCGCCGTTGTGCCACAGGACGGACGGACCGCGCCGCCAGGTGGGGGCGGGAGGGCCGAGCACGCGGTCGACGAGCAGGCCGACCAGGACGTCCGCCATGGTCCCGCACGTCGACCACAGACCGCCGGCCGGCAGGATCGGCCCGGTCAGCGTCCACAGGCGCGGCCGGCCGAACAGGTCCGTCGGCACGAGCCGCAGACCGTCCGGGGGGACGGCCGTGACCGCGCCCGGCGCCAGCCCGAGGGGCCGCAGGACGTGCTCGTCCACCAGACGCTGGTACGGCAGCCCGGTCGCGGCGGTGAGGGCGTGCCCGAGGACCGCGTAACCGAAGTTGGAGTACAGCTCCTCGCCGAGCCGGCCCGTGCGCAGCCGGCCGAGGTCGCTCAGCGACTGCCGCAGGGCCGGCTCGTCGAAGGTGCCGTACGGGTCCCCGGGCGGGCCGGGCGGCACGGCGGGCAGGCGGGGCAGGCCCGAGGTGTGCTCGGCGAGGTGCCGGAGGGTGATGCCGGTCCCCCGGTCCACCTCGTCCAGGTACTCCTCGAGCGGCGCGTCGAGCGCGACCGTGCCGGCTCGGTCCAGCCGGGTCAGGACGGTCCCGGTGAAGACCTTGGTGAGCGAGCCGAGCTCGACGAACCGGTGCGCGTCGTGGCCGTGCGCGGCCCGGTCACGCACGCCCGGTCCGCCCAGCACACACAGGGGTGTCCGCACGTCGTTCCTCTCCTGTCAGACGAGTTCGGGTCGGGACGGTTCGACGACGTCACCCGCCGGTTTCGTTCCGCCGGCCGGTGCCGGGCCGTCCCGTTCCACGGCGGCCCTGAACCGTGCGGCGCGGAGCCGGCACCAGGCGACGGCGCGGTCCACGGCACCGGAGAGGAAGACGAGATCGCAGGCGATCATGGTCAGCGCGAAGCCCGTCAGCCCCATGAAGAACGCGATCGACAGGTGGAAGCAGATGGAGGCCGCCGCGGCCCACGGCCGCAGGGCCGGGACGAGGACACCGAGCGGGAAGTACACCAGGAACGCCACGGTCCCGTAGGTCCCGAGGACCACCAGGGCGTCGTTCTCGTACACCAGGTGCGACCAGCCCGGGAGTTCGAACTCGTCCACCCGCATGATGTAGAAGAGGGCCGTGCCGTCCTGCCACTCCTCCCCCATGACCTTGTAGAGGCCGGAGACGACGTAGACCAGGCAGATCTGCGCGGCGACCATGAGGACGCCCAGGTTGTGGAGGGGCACGGACAGCGCCCGCAGCCGGTCCGGTACCCGCCCGGCGAACCGGGCCGCGAGTCCTGTGGGCAGGACGAAACGGTCGTAGCACCGCGTCAGGAGCAGATACGGGATGACGACGTGGGCGAGGTTGTCCCCGCCGTCCAGGAGTCCGGGCTGCCGCTGGTAGACGGACCACAGCAGGGCCCAGTGCAGGGCGAGCCCCGGCCGGCCGCCGACCCCCAGCATCACGGCCAGCGCGACGGCGATGCCGGCGTGGTAGACGAACTGGAACCAGAGCGGGGACGGGGACAGCGCGTAGAGGCTGAACCCGGACAGCTGCGCGCGGAACTCGTCGTGCGGCAGCAGTCCCTCGGGGCCGAACAGATACGCCCGCTCCCGGTACTGGCTCACGTAGTACATGAGGCCGACGAAGCCGAGCAGGACGCGGGTTCCCGACACGCCCGTGACGGCCACCGCGTTCAGGGACCAGTGGTCCAGCCGGGCGGCGATTCCCTTCACCGCAGGTCCCTCGTGTCGGTCCACGCGAAGTCCTTCACCATGACCTCCCCCTCGGCGGACGGATCGTTCCGCCGGGACCACGGCGGCAGCGTCTCCACGTACATACGGATCTGCACCTTCTCCGCCTCGCCGGCGCACGCGGCCGGCATCCGGTCGTGGGCGTAGCGGGAGAGGGCCTTCACCGCCTCGGCCTCGGTCGCCTTCTCGTACGGCAATGGCGGCAGGACGGGCTTCTTGTCGTTGGTCTGTTTCACCCGCAGCCGCCGCAGGATCTCCTCGCTGCTGGTGATGTTCTGGATGTGGGCGGACACCACGCGCGATTCCCGGGACGGAAAGAAGCGGGAATTCCGTGCCTTTTCCAGGCCGTGGGACGTCACGTCGTAGAACGCGGACACCGATCCGTCCGCGCAGCCGGCCCGTGCCAGAATCCCGCGGTTGTCGGAGACGGGGGTGGGCGCGAACAGCTGCCAGTTCTGCGAGAAATACGGGTCGAGATACTCGGCCACCCGGTCCCCGTACACGAGTTTCGCCGGGCTGAGCGGCGCCTGGGACAGCGCGGCCATCGTCATATGGGCGCCCAGGAGGGCGCCGCCGACGAGCAGCGCCGCCCTCCTGGTGGTGCGGTACGTCTTCGGCACGTGGTGATTACCGGTCGAAGACGGCGTCGGCGGTGACCCCCTGCGGCAGATCGGCGGGGGCGGCGAACACGCTGCCGTGCGACAGCATGTTGTCGGCGTTGCTCTTCGCCACCACGGCCATGCCCTTGCCGACGGCGGTCGCCTTGTTCGCCGCCTTGGTTGCCGCCTTGCCGACGGACTTGGCGGCCTTGCCGACGAGCGAGCCGATCGCCTGCGGCGCCTTGTCCTGCGACGGAGCCGCGGCGGCGACGGGCGCGGCCGGCTGGGCCGGGGCCGCCTGGGCGCTGCCCTGCGTCGCGACGAAGAGAGCGACACCGGCGGTGGCGACACCGGCGGCGGTGGCGATCTTCTTGATGTTCATTGGGTGTTTCTCCCCGTGATGGTGTTCCAGTTTTCGGACGGATCGAGCCTGTCAGCCCACGACCCTTTCCTCCATTGCCTCTTGAGGCATTGCCCGTCACGGCATTGCCTGCCGCGGCATTGCCTCAGGAGGCAACGTCCTCCTCGGCGAGGGCTTCGTACTGGTGGAACGCCACCAGACTCGCCTCGAACCTGGAACCGACACCCAACTTCCGCACCACACTCGTGACATGAGCCCGTACGGTGCGTTCGGCAATTCCCAGCCGGCGCGCGAGCACGCGATTCGACTCGCCCTTGGCCAGGTTGCGCAGCACCTCTCGCTCGCGGGCGGTCAGCCGTTCCAGCACCGCCGTGTCCACGGAAACCGAGAAAGGTCGACTTTCAACGACCGTCGTCAAAGCGGGACTCCCCCTGCACGCACTTCCTGTCGGCCCGGACGCATCGGCGCAACAGGACGATCGGGGACTTCTCCGCGAACGATGCTGGTCAGGCAGCGAAACGGAGTCCCCCGACTCGATTCTTTGCGCGCAGTTTACGAGCATTAACAAACACCGCGCCACCAGCGGTGAGTTGAATCACAACAGGCAACCGACAATGTCAAGTTCCCCTCACTTACACGGCAGTTCACCGCTCGGTACAAAGGTTGCACCGCACCACCCCTGCACCACCCAAGCCCTGTCATCACCACTCGACACCCTGGGAGCAGCAGCATGTGCGAGGAGCAGCAGAGCGGGACCGGGCACGCCACCGGGATCGGGCGGCGGGCCGTCTTCCTGACGGGCGCCGCCGCAGCGCTTACGTTGGGAAGCGTGAGCTTCGCTTCCGCGGCGGACGGCGACGGCCGGGAGACCAGGACGGTGCGCGGCACCCTCCCCCCGGGCGCCCCCGACTTCGTGTACGTACCCGTCGAGGTGCCGGACGGCGTCCGCGAGATCAAGGTCGCCTACACCTACGACAGGCCCACCGTGCCCGCCGGCACCACCGGCAACGCGCTGGACATCGGCATCTTCGACGAGCGCGGCACCGAACTCGGCGGCCGGGGCTTCCGGGGCTGGTCGGGCGGTGCGCGCACGGAGTTCTTCCTCCGCGCCGACGACGCCACCCCCGGCTACCTCCCGGGCCCCGTGCGCGAGGGCACCTGGCACATCGCGCTGGGCCCGTACACCGTGGCCCCGCAGGGACTGTCGTACGAGATCACCGTCACGCTGACCTACGGGGAGCCCGCCGGGACCGTACGGCCGGTGTACCCGCCGGAGCGGGCCAAGGGGCGGGGGCGGGCCTGGTACCGGGGCGACTGCCATCTGCACTCCTGGTACTCCGACGGCCGCCGCACCCCCGCCGAGATCGCCGCCCTCGCCCGCGCGGCCGGACTGGACTTCATCAACAGCAGCGAGCACAACACGCACTCCGCGCACGCCCACTGGGCCGACGCCGCAGGCGACGACCTGCTGGTCCTGCTGGGCGAGGAGGTCACCACGCGCAACGGCCACGTGGTGGCGATCGGCACGGACCCCGGCACCTTCGTCGACTGGCGCTACCGCGCCCGCGACAACCGCTTCGGCCGGTTCGCCCGGCAGATCCGCCGCGCCGGCGGCCTGGTCGTCCCCGCGCATCCGCACGCCACCTGCATCGGCTGCAACTGGAAGTTCGGCTTCGGCGAGGCGGACGCCGTGGAGGTGTGGAACGGCCCGTACACGCCCGACGACGAGGTGGCGCTGGCCGACTGGGACGGCATGCTGGTCGCGTCCGTGCGGGACGGGCGGGACTGGATACCGGCCATGGGCAGCAGCGACGCCCACCGCGACCCCGATGCCGTCGGCCACCCCCAGACCGTCGTCCTCGCCGACGACCTGACCCGCGAGGCCGTCCAGGAGGGCATCCGCGCGGGACGCTCCTACGTCGCGGAATCCGGCAGGGTCTCCCTCGCCTTCACCGCGTCCGGCGGGCGCGGCGAACACGCCGGCATCGGCGAGCGGCTGCGGGTGGACAACGACACCCCGGTCACCGTCCGCCTCGAGGTCACCGGCGCCCCGCGCTGCACGGTCCGATTCGTCACCGACCAGGGAGTACTGCACACCAGCGGCCCGCTGCCGGTGTCCGGGTCGGGGGTGGTGGAGTGGCGCACCACACCGTCGTACGCCGCCTACGTACGCGCCGAACTGCGGCACGAGACGGCCGCGGGGCCGTTCCCCGGCGCCCTGGCCGGATTCACCAACCCGATCTTCCTCGGCCGCCGGTAGGCTCCCCCGCACGATGACTGCCGCGAGCCCGCACGCCGAACGCAAGTATCGGACCGCCACCGCCTTCCAGCGCCGGGTCTGGAATCCCGTCCTGCGCTGGATGCCGTTCCAGACCCTGCTGGAGACCACGGGCCGTGTCTCCGGCCTGCCCCGCCGCACCCCGGTGGGCGGCCGGCGGGCCGGGGGCTCGTTCTGGCTGGTGTCGGAGTTCGGCGAGCGGTCGCAGTACGTCCGCAACATCAAGGCGGACCCCCGGGTGCGGGTGCGCGTCCGGGGCCGCTGGCACACCGGCACCGCGCACCTCCTGCCCGACGACGATCCCGTGGCCCGGCTGCGCACCCTGCCCCGCCTCAACAGCGCCGCCGTACGGGCTGTCGGGGCGGGGCTGCTGACCGTACGGGTGGACCTGGACGACTGAGGTCGGACTTGTGTGGGCTCCGTGAGGGCCCGCTCCTCCCCGTGTGATCGCCGTCTCGCACGGCTGACGCATCTGCCATGAACAAGGCAAACTGGCCTAGTTGCTCAGGACGCAAGGGGGACTGCATGGACGGTGTGCCGCGAGGGCCGGAGCAGCGGCGTCCCGGCTCCTCGACGGAGCCCGGGGAGCTGCGCTTCAGCGTGCTCGGCCCGGTGCGCGCCTGGCGCGACGACCGGCCGGTCGCCACCGGCAGCCCCCAGCAGCGGGCGCTGCTGGCCGCGCTGTTGCTGCGCGAGGGCCGGACGGCGACGGCGGGCGAACTGATCGACGCCCTGTGGGGCGAGGAACCGCCGTCCCAGGCGCTGGCGGCGGTGCGTACGTACGCCTCCCGGCTGCGGAAGGTGCTGGACGCCGGGGTCCTGGTCAGCGAGTCCGGCGGGTACGCGGTGCGCGGGCTCGGCGAGGGCGCGCTGGATCTCGCCGCGGCGCAGGAGCTGGCGGCGGAGGCGGAGAAGGCCCGCAACACCGGGGACCTGTGCCACGCGCGGGACGTGCTGAGCCGGGCCCTGGCCCTGTGGGACGGCGAGACGCTGGCCGGGGTGCCGGGCCCGTACGCCGAGGCTCAGCGCGTCCGCCTGGAGGAGTGGCGGCTCCAACTCCTCGAAGCCCGCCTCGACATGGACCTGGAGCAGGGCTGCCACGCGGAGGCCGTCTCGGAGCTGACGGCGCTCACGGCGGCGCACCCCCTGCGCGAGCGCCTGCGCGAGCTGCTGATGCTCGCGCTCTACCGCAGCGGACGCCAGGCGGAGGCGCTCGCGGTGTACGCGGACACCCGCCGCCTGCTCGCCGACGAGCTCGGCGTCGACCCGCGCCCCGCCCTCCAGGAACTCCAGCAGCGCATCCTCCAGGCCGACCCCGGCCTCGCGGAACCGTCCGCCCCCATGGCGGAACCGGTGGCGGTCCCCGTCCGCCCGGCCCAGCTCCCGGCGACGGTCCCGGACTTCACGGGCCGCGCGTCCTTCGTACGGGAGCTGAGCGACGTACTGACGTCGGCGTCCGGCGCCGAGGGCCAGGTGATGGCGGTCTCCGCGCTGGCCGGCATCGGCGGCGTCGGCAAGACGACGCTGGCGGTGCACGTGGCCCACGGGGCCCGTTCCGCCTTCCCCGACGGGCAGTTGTACGTCGACCTCCAGGGCGCCGGCGCGAGGTCGGCGGAGCCGGAGACGGTCCTGGGCTCCTTCCTGCGCGCCCTCGGCACGGCGGACTCGGCGATCCCCGACTCCCTGGAGGAGCGGGCGGCGCTGTACCGCTCGGTCCTGGACGGCCGCAAGGTCCTGGTCCTGCTGGACAACGCGCGTGACGCGGCGCAGATCCGCCCGCTGCTCCCTGGTACGGCGGGCTGCGCGGCGCTGGTCACCTCCCGCGTGCGGATGGTGGATCTGGCCGGCGCCCACCTGGTCGACCTGGACGTGATGTCCCCGGACGAGGCGCTGGCGCTCTTCACGAAGATCGTGGGCGAGGAGCGGGTGGGGTCGGAGCGCGAGGCGGCCCTGGACGTGGTGGCGGCGTGCGGCTTCCTGCCGCTGGCGATCCGCATCGCGGCGTCCCGCCTGGCGGCTCGCCGCACCTGGACGGTCTCGGTCCTTGCGGCGAAGCTCGCGGACGAACGCCGCCGCCTGGACGAACTCCAGGCGGGCGACCTGGCGGTCAAGGCGACGTTCGAACTGGGCTACGGCCAGCTGGAGCCGGCCCAGGCCCGCGCGTTCCGCCTGCTGGGCCTGGCGGACGGCCCGGACATCTCCCTGGCGGCGGCAGCGGCGGTCCTGGACCTCCCGGTGGAGGACACGGAGGACCTCCTGGAGTCCCTGGTAGACACGTCGTTGCTGGAATCAGCGGCCCCCGGCCGCTACCGCTTCCACGACCTGGTCCGCCTCTACGCGCGTGCATGCGCGGAACGCGACGAACAGCCACCTGGCGAGCGGGAGGCGGCGCTGTCGCGGGTGCTGGACTTCTACCTGGCGACGGCGGCGAGGGTTTACGCCATTGAGCGGCCGGGAGACCGAACCGTGGAACACCTTGAGCCCACCGAGTTCCCAGGCAAGGAGTTCAGCAACGACGTCAACGCACTGGACTGGCTCCACTCCGAGTCCGCTTGCATCCTCGCGTGCGTCCGGCAGTCTCTGAGGCCGGGCACGTTGCGGCGTGGTGTCGACCTCTTGCTGGCTTCGAAGGACTTGGCGGAATCAGGGGCGAGTTCGCTCAGCTACGAGGCGGCAGCATTTGCCGCCAGGCATGCCACGGAGGCGGCGGGAGACGCCCACGCGGAGGGGCGTGCGCGCACGACGCTGGCCCAAGTCCTCAGCCGAGCCGGACGCTTCGACGAAGCAGGTGCAGAGGCCGCGTGTGCCATTGAACTCGGGAACCGGACCGGAGATCCCTGGACAAGAGGCAACGCCCACAACGAACAGGGCATCATCGCCAATTGCAAGAACCAGCGCGCCGTCAGTGAAGCCCACCTCCTCGAAGCCATCAAGGCGTTTCGGTCCGACGGCAACCGGCCCGGCGAAGCGAGCGCGCTCTGCAATCTCTCACGCGTCCTCGTATCCGTGGGGCGCACAACCTCGGGAATCGATCTGGTCCGCCAGGGAATCACCATCTATGACGAGCTGGGGCTGACCTTCCGATTGGCCAACGCGCGGTACGCACTTGGCATCGCGCTCAGCCACGCAGCGCGTCAGGCCGAGGCGTTGAATGAGCTCTCCACTGCGCTCCAGACCTTCGTGGAGAACCGTCAACGCCTGTGGGAAGGAGCGACGCACTTCCGCATTGCCCAGGTGCATCTCTCCGCTCGTCGTCCGGCTCAGGCGGCACAGCACGCCGAGCAGGCGCTGACGACAGGGAGCATCGGCGGAGATTGGATGCGCGCCAACATCCTGACGCTGCTTGGACGCTCGCTGAGCGCCCTCGACCAGATCGATCGCGCGCGTGCGTGCTGGCGGGACGCACTGACCATCTACGAGAAGTCCGAGGCAGCCGAGGCAACCGAGTTGAGGATGCTCCTTCGGCCGGTTGGAGCGGCCTGAATCGGCGGCGTTCATCGAACGTTTATGGGTGACTGCCACTCTCAATGCATCGATCCATCGCGTCGGGGGGCAGATGGGTCGTAGGGGCTTCGCCTGTAGGGTGAGCCACCCCACAACGCCTGTTCGGCGACCCGCGGGGGAGTCGCCGAACAGGCGTCTCCGCCCGTCGCTCCGTCAATCTCATGGGGGCTAATAGCTATGAGCAACACCGCTAGCAGCAACGAAGAAGCGAAGAACGACGCCATTACGACGCTCGACAGCCACATGCCGGCCCCGCCGAAGGACGGCACGGCCACCACTCAGGACAGCCACATGCCGGCCCCGCCGAGTGACGACTCGATCACCACTCTCGACAGCCACATGCCCGCCCCGCCCGCCCTGGACCTCGACGGCGGCAAGTAGCCGTCCTTCCCGCACGGGGATCGGCCGCGGCGGCGCGGAGGGGGAGCCGTCGCGGCCGACGTGTGTCCGCACGGGTTTCTGGTCAACCTTTGACGCGAACCGTTCGAATCACTCGAACAAACGGCACAGGCCGTCATAGTGTCCCGTCTCGTACGGATTTACTCTCCCACAACAGGAGCCCCAATGACCCGAACCAAGAAGGTCCTCGCGACCATCGCCCTGGTCCTCGGCATCACCGGCGCCGTCGCGAGCCCGGCGCTGGCCGACAACAGCATGCCGGTGAGCCCGCAGGACAGCGTCGCGGTGCCGCTCGACAATCACGCTCCCTGACGTAGCACCAACCATCGATGGGGGTCGAGGGAAACCTCGGCCCCCATCGTTCGTGGCCGCGAACCTGATCGGTCAGCGGGCCGGTGTGGCGTACAGCTCAGGGGCGCAGTCCGCGACGCGGGGGACGTCCGCGCTGTCTCCGACGGTCACCTCTGCCGTAGCTGTTTCGTTGGCGGGTACGGCGACGTCCTGGGTCCGGGTGACGACCTCCGTGCCGGTGGCGTCCTCGAAGGTCAGGGTGACCGTGAAGACTCCGTCCCTGGCGTTCGGGTTGGTGACCTCGACCGTCGCGTACGGGGTCTTCTGCGAGGCGCAGGTGACCAGTTCGACCGTGGCGTCCCGCAGGGACGTGGACGCGTTGCCACCGCTGCCGCCCGTGCCGCCGGAGCCGGCGTCGTAGTCGTCATCGTCGTCGCGGTGCGAGCTCGACGAGTCGTGGTTCTGGCTGGAACTGCTGCAACCGCCGCCCCCGTCGCCGCTGCCGCCGCTGCTGCGACCGGTCGAGAAACCGGTGAGGGTGAGGACGACGAGTGCCGAGACCGCTGTGAGCTTGAGAGTGTTCCCCCGGGAATTCATGACCGACAGGCTAGCGATCTCCGTGTCACGAACATGTCACCGCCTGGCGACCGTCGCGTACCCGGCGTAGCGTCTGCCGTGAGAGCGGTGACCGTGCCGCTCCCCGCAGCGGCGGCCGCCGTCCGACGCCCCTTCCGTGCAACCGGCACGACGGCCGTCCCGCAACCGCCGCCTACGTCGTCCGGGCGGTGCCCGTCCCCTTCTCCGCGTCCAGCGCGTACACGCAGCGGTCCTTGCTGCACGCGTACACCACGCCGTCCCGGACCACCGGCGAGCCGGTGATCTCGCCACCGGTCGCCAGCTTCCATCTCAGCCGGCCGTCGTCGGCCTTGAGCGTGTAGAGCAGGTGGTCGCTGGAGCCGAAGTGGATGCGCCCCTCGGCCACCGCGGGGGCGCCCACGATCTCGCCGCCCGACTGGAAGCGCCACTTGGGTGTGCCCGTGACCGCGTCCAGGGTGTACAGCCCCTTGCCGCTGCCCACGTGGACGTGACCGGCGGCGACCAGGACCGGTTCGACGGAGGAACGGGACTCGGTGGCGATGCGCCAGCGGTCGCGGCCGTCGGTGGCGTCGAGGGCGTAGACCGTGCCGAGGTAGTCGGCGAGGTAGACGCCGCCGCCGGTGACCGCCGGCCCGGGGACGAAGGCGGGCGGGGCGAGGAAGACCGCCGGGGCCTCGAAGTGCCAGCGGACGTGGCCGGTGGCGACCTCCAGGGCGAGGACGCGGGTCCCGGCGCAGACGTAGACGTAGCCGTCGGGGGCGTGGGTGACCCGGACCGGGACGCCGCCGCAGGAGGCCGCGTCGCCGATGGGGTACGACCAGCGCTCGTCGCCGGTGCGGGCGTCCAGGGCGCGCAGCCGGGCGTCCTGCCAGACGAGGACGGTGCCCTCGTGGACGGCGGGGCCGGCCTCCGGGGACTCGAAGTCGGTCTGGCAGCCGGTGACCTCCCACAGCTTCTGTCCGGTGGACGCCTCCCACGCCTGGACGCCGCCGCCGCGCGTGCCGGTGACGACGGTGCCGCGGTCGGCCTTGAGGGAGTACACCCAGGCGTCCGTGGACAGCCGCCACAGATCGCCGCCCTCGCGGGCGTCGAGGGCGAAGAGGGTGGGGCCGTCGGAGGCGTGGATACGGCCGTCGGCGACCGCCATCGACCAGGCGACGTCACGGGTCTTGAAGCGGCGCCGTCCGGTGGCGACGTCGAGCGCGTGCACCTCGAAGGAGGTGACGTAGACGAGGTCGCCGTCGACGGCGGGGGTGCCCCACACGTCGTTGGACATGCGGAAGCGCCACGGCCGCCAGCCGCCGGGCTGCTCCGGCGGCGCAGCGGGTGCCGCGGGCGCGGGCACGGCGGGGTCGGCGCCGTTGACGCCGGGGCGGGGCCTGGACCAGGTGGCGGCCAGGGCGGCCTCCGGCGGGGGCGCCTTGACGGCGGCCGCGCGCGTGTCGGCGACGCGCGGGCCGGGTCCGATGGGCACCCTCGCGCCCGCCAGCCGCACCGGGCCGGTGTCGGGCGCGCCCACACCCGCCCCGACCGGCGCGGGCACGGACGGGGGAGGCGGCGGGACGACGGGGTCGTGCGGGGGCGGAGGAGGCACGTGCGGGCGGGCGCCACCGCCGCTGCGGCCGGCCCCGGGCGAGGGCTTGGCCGCCGGGCGGCCGCCCCGGCGCGCCTCGATCAGGCCCACCGCCCGTTCGGGCAGCCAGGCCGACGCCGTACCGCTGTCGTCCGAGCCGGAGCCGAACAGGTGCGGGGCGAGCTGGGCCTGGAGGTCGGCCGGGTTGGGCCGGGCCGTGGCGTCCATCTGCATGCACGCCTCGATGAGCGGGCGCAGTTCGTCCGGGAGGCCGTCGAGGTCCGGGCCCTCGCGCAGCAGCATGAAGACGGTCTCGACGGGGTTGGCACCGTGGAAGGGCGGATGTCCCGTGGCGGCGAAGACGAGCATGGAGCCCAGCGAGAACACGTCGCTCGCGCCGGTGACGCTGCGCGAGTCCTTGGCCTGCTCCGGGGACATGTACGCGGGGGTGCCGACGGCGACGTTCGTCATCGTCAGACGGGTGTTCGAGACGCCGGACGCAATGCCGAAGTCGATCACCCGGGGGCCGTCCTCGACGACGAGGACGTTGGAGGGCTTCAGGTCGCGGTGGACCAGCCCGGCCCCGTGGATCGACTGGAGCGCCTCCGCAACGCCCGCCGCGAGCCAGCGCACCGCCTGGGCCGGGAGCGGCCCGCACTCGTTCACTATCTCCTCGAGGGAGGGCGCGGGCACGTACGCTGTGGCCAGCCACGGCACGGCGGCGCGCGGATCGGCGTCCACGACGGCCGCGGTGTAGAAGCCGGAGACCGCGCGGGCCGCCTCCACCTCGCGCGTGAAGCGGACCCGGAACAGCTGGTCCTCGGCCAGTTCGGTCCGGACCGTCTTGATCGCCACGCGCCGGCCGGACGCCGAGCGCGCGAGATAGACCAGCCCCATGCCGCCGGCTCCCAGCCGTCCCAGCACCTCGAACGGCCCGATACGCCGCGGATCGTGCTGCGTCAGCTGATCCACCACTTGCCTGCCACCTCCCCGTACGAGTCGCGCCACCACCTGTGCGCGACCGAAGTGCAGCGTCTCACCACCGCACCGCCGTGGCGGCACGCACCCCGATTCTTCCTGTCCGCGCCCCCGGTTGCGAACCGGCCGACAAATAGGGTGTCCAGGTTTTCATACGACACAGAGGGCGGAAACGGCTCAGCGGCGCAGCAGCGCGAACGACGCCCCCTGATTGTCGGTGACCACGGCCACCGAGCCGTAGGACGTCTCGAAGGGCGGAACCTGGACCCGGCCGCCGAGCCGGGCCACCTCCGCCACGCCGGCCCCGAGGTCCTCGACGGCGAAGTGCACGAGGAAGTGGGGCGGCATCTCGGCGGCGAAGACGTCGGAGACCGGGGCGCGGCCGAAGTCGGGCTCGGCGCCCGGGCCGAACAGGGCGTCGTGGAAGAGGCCGCCGTAGAAGGCGTTGGCCGTCCCGGTGTCCCGTGTGTACAGCTGGACCCAGGCGAAGGTGCCCGGCTCGTGACGGCGGCCGAAGCCGGGAGCGGCCGCGCCCTGCCAGAGGGAGAACACGGCGCCCTCGGGGTCGGTGACGAGCGCGGTGACGCCCAGGTCGCCGAAGGGGCGCGGCGTGGAGACGATCTGTCCGCCGGCCTCGCGGATCCGCCGGCACAGGGCCTCGGCGTCCGGGGTGGCGAAGGACACCGTCCACACGGTGGGCAGCCGGCCGTCCGTCTTGCGGACGAGGGAGGCGACGGGTTCCCCCTCCTTCAGGGCCCGCACCGTTCCCTGCGGCTGGTCCTCGAAGGTCCACCCGAAGAGCTCACCGTAGAACCGCTTCCCCGCCTCCACGTCCGGCAGCTGCGCGTCCACCCAGCAGGGGGTGCCCTCTGTGTACTCGGGGTACCGCTGTGCCCTGTTTTCGGCCATGCCGCCAAAGTAACCGTGTCGCCCGCAGGCCGCAGACCAGGCACACCAGCCTCCACGGACCCG
Organism: Streptomyces sp. NPDC031111; assembly: GCF_055570675.1. Classification (NCBI taxonomy): domain Bacteria; kingdom Bacillati; phylum Actinomycetota; class Actinomycetes; order Kitasatosporales; family Streptomycetaceae; genus Streptomyces; species Streptomyces sp. NPDC031111. The sequence continues at coordinate 254,888 of NZ_JBVIGS010000009.1, read as the reverse complement.
CACACCCCATTTGCAGTCGGCCGAATCGCGCTCGGATCACCCGTCGGTAAGCTGACGGCATGACAGGACAAGTGCGTACCGTCGACGGCCGCGTGGCCGGCCGGCGTGGGCAGGCGACCCGGCAGAAGCTGCTCGACTGCCTCAGCGAGATGCTCAGCTCCTCCCCGTACCGGGACGTCAAAGTCATCGATGTCGCACGGAAAGCGGGTACCTCGCCCGCGACCTTCTACCAGTACTTCCCCGATGTCGAGGGCGCCGTCCTGGAGATCGCCGAGCACATGGCCGCCGAGAGCGCCGGGTTGAGCGAGCTGCTGGAGGGCCGCTCCTGGGCGGGGCGGGCCGGCTGGCAGACGGCGCAGGAACTCGTCGACGGTTTCCTGGAGTTCTGGCGGAAGAACGACGCGATCCTGCGGGTCGTTGACCTCGGCGCGGCCGAGGGCGACAAGCGCTTCTACAAGCTCCGTATGAAGATCCTCAACTCCGTGAACAGCTCGCTGGCGGACTCCGTCGCGGAACTCCAGGCCAAGGGACGGATCGACAAGGACGTGAACCCGGCGGCGATCGCCGGTTCGCTGGTCGCCATGCTGGCGGCCGTCGCCTCCCACCAGAAAGGTTTCTCCTCCTGGGGCGTGAAGCAGGCGGAACTCAAGCCCAGCCTCGCGCTGTTGGTGCATCTCGGGGTCACCGGCAAGAAGCCGACGAAGTAGCCGAGGCGGACGCCCGGTCACCCGCAGCGATGCGCGGTCTCCCCCATGTCCTGTCAGACGGGCGGCGGTTCACTCCGGTGGGCCGCCGCCCGTCACTTTCCGCGCGGTGCGGGGAACACGGCCGCGCACGGCCGGTGTTGTACCCCGGCGAGCCGATCGCCGGCCCGAGTGAACATCCGACGCAGACGCCGCAGGAGGAACCCGGAATGGCCCTGACCCGCGAAGAGCGCGAACAGTTCCTGGCCGAACCCCACATCGCCGCGCTCGCGGTCGACGCCGGGGACGGCCGCGCCCCGCTCACCGTGCCCATCTGGTACCAGTACGCACCCGGCGGCGACGTATGGATCATGACGGGTCTGGACTCGCGCAAGAACCGGCTGATCGGTGCGGCGGGGCGGTTCTCGCTCATGGTCGACCGCGTCGAGCCCACCATCCGTTACGTCTCGGTCGAGGGGCCGGTCCTCGGCAGCACTCCCGCCACGGTCGAGCAGCTGAGGGAGCTCTCGGCCCGCTACCTGCCGGCCGACAAGGTCGAGGGGTACGTCGACTTCGCGTCGAAGAACCACGGCGAGCAGGTCGTCCTCCGCATGCGGCCGGAGCGCTGGGTGTCGTCGGACCTCGGGTCGGTGTGAGCGCGGCGGTGTGAGCGCCGTCTCCCGGCGCACGAGAATCGGGACATGGAACCCGATCTTCACGAGCTGCTGAGGTCCCTGCGGGTGTGGGACCCGGAGCACACGGACCTGCCGGAGTTCGACCCGGCCGCCGCGCCCGCCGAGCCGCTGCCGCTGTTCACGCGGTGGCTCGCCGAGGCGGTGGCGGCCGGGCAGCCCGAGCCGCACACCATGTCCCTGGCCACGGCGGACGCGGACGGGCTGCCGGACGTGCGGATCGTGATGCTGCACGGCGCGGACGCCGACGGCTGGTCCTTCGCCACGCACGCGCACAGCCGCAAGGGCGGTCACCTCGCCGCCCGCCCGTATGCCGCGCTGGCCTTCTACTGGCCGGTGCTGGGCCGCCAGGTGCGGGTGCGCGGCCCCGTCGGGGCGGCCCCGGCCGAGGAGGCGCGGGCGGATCTGCGGGCCCGTTCCACCGGGGCGCTGGCGGCCGCGCTGACCGGCAGGCAGAGCGAGGTCCTCGGGTCGGCGGAGGAGCTGGCGCGGGCCTCGGAGGCGGCCTGGGAGCGGGCGCGGCGGGAGCCCGACACCGCGGTCCCGTCCTGGACCCTGTACCGGCTGCGCGCCGACGAGGTGGAGTTCTTCCAGGGGGAGGCCCGGCGGCGGCACGTACGGCTGCGCTACCGGCGCGGGGCGGCGGGCTGGGTCAGGGAGTCGCTGTGGCCGTGAACCCGGGCTCCGGGTCGGTCGCGAGGCGCGCGTGCAGATGGGCGTCGCGGAAGACGTCGTGGCGGCCGGCCTCGAAGATCGCCCCGCGCATGGTCCCCTCGTAGCGGAACCCGCACCGCTCGGCGATCCGGCAGGACGCCTCGTGCCCGACGGCGTGGTCCAGCTCCAACCGGTGCAGGCCGAGTTCGGTGAGCGCCCAGTCCGCGGTGAGCAGCAGCGCCCGGGTGGCGACGCCCCGGCCGCGGGCCTCGGGGAGCACCCAGTAGCCGACGCGGCCGACGCGCAGCGCCGGGCGGATCTCGCTGACGCCGATGTGCCCGAGCGGCGTACGGCTCTCCGCGTCCGAGACGAGGAAGGAGGCGGCCGCGCCCTCGGCGGCCCGGTCGGCCCGTGCGCGCAGGGTCCGGCGGGCGCCCGCGAGATCCGTGACCGGGTGGAGCGGGGTGTTCCAGCGCTGGAACTCCGGGTCGGTGGTGCCACGCAGCCAGATCTCGACGTCGGCGCGGGAGGCCGGGTCCCAGGGGCGAAGGTGCAGACCGTGGCCGTGGAGCTCGGGGAGGGGCCGGGATCGGGTGTCCTTGGGTGTGGGCGCCATGGGGTCATTCAAGCCCGTCCACCGACCGAAACGATGTGATCAATCCGCAACCAATTCCGGTCTTGACCGATACCCATCAACCGGGGGCGTGATTACGCTCGCGCTCATGGCCGACTCTTCCGACGCCCCCAGATCCGCGCAGCCCACCGCGCCGAACCGGGCGGACCGCCCCGTCTACGTCATCGGCGGCGGTCCGGGCGGACTCTCCGTCGCGTACGCCCTGCGCGCCCGGGGGATACGGGCCGTCGTCCTGGAGCGGTCCGATCGCGTCGGGGACTCCTGGCGGCGCCATTACGACCGGCTGCGTCTGCACACCACCCGCCGCCTGTCCGCGCTGCCCGGCCTGCCGATGCCGCGCCGGTTCGGACGGTGGGTGGCCCGCGACGACATGGTCCGGTACCTGGAGAAGTACGCCGAGCACCACCGCCTGGAGATCGTCACCGGCGTCGAGGTGTCCCGCGTCGAGCGCTCCCCCGACGGCACGGGCTGGCTGCTGCACGCCACCGGGGGACGTGAACTGACCGGTGCCGCGGTCGTCGTCGCCACGGGGTTCAACCACACGCCCCGCGTCCCCGACTGGCCCGGCCGGGACACGTACACCGGCGAGTTCCTGCACGCCTCCGAGTACCGCGCGGCGAAGCCCTTCGCCGGCCGGGACGTGCTCGTCGTGGGGGTCGGCAACACCGGCGCCGAGATAGCCGTGGACCTGGTGGAGGGGGGCGCCTCCCGGGTGCGGCTGGCGGTGCGCACCCCGCCGCACATCGTGCGCCGCACGACGGCGGGCTGGCCCTCGCAGTACTCGGCCGTCCTGGCGCGCCGGATGCCGGTCGGCCTCGTCGACCGGATGTGCCGGGTCATGGCGAAGGTCGCGATCCCCGACCTGTCGGCCCACGGCCTTCCCCTCCCCGACTCCGGGCTCTACAGCCGGGTGCTGGAGGGGGCCGTGCCCGTGCAGGACGTCGGTCTGATCGACGCCGTGCGCACGGGGGCGGTGGAGGTCGTGGCCGCCGTGGAGGGCTTCGAGGAGGGCAAGGTCGTACTGGCCGACGGGGACCGGATCGCTCCGGACGCGGTCGTCGCGGCGACCGGCTATCTCCGGGGGCTGGAGGGGCTGGTCGGCGGGCTCGGGGTGCTGGACGGTCGCGGGAGGCCGGTCGTCCGTGGCGGCCGTACCCCGGACGGTGCGTCCGGTCTCTACTTCACGGGGTTCACGAATCCGATCAGCGGCAACCTCCGCGAGATGGCGCTGGATGCCCAGCGAATCGCCAGGGCGCTGTCCCGCAGGTAGCTGCGGGCAGTCGTGCCGCTGGGGCGGCACGGGTGGGCGCAGCGGCACCCCGCGAACGCCGGGCCGCGCGACACCCCCCGCCCAGCCCTAGGCAACCGCCGCGCCCGGTCGTCGCCGGATCACCAGCGCCATCAGCGCCGCCGCCGCGCACAACGCCCCCGACGCGTACCAGACCACGTCGTACGACCCGAACGCATCCCGCGCGACGCCACCGAGGAACGCGACCACCGCCGCCCCCACCTGGTGCGAGGCGAGCACCCACCCGAAGACGATCGGACTGTCGTCGCCGTAGTGCTCCCGGCACAGCGCCAGCGTCGGCGGCACGGTGGCAACCCAGTCGAGCCCGTAGAAGACGATGAAGAACAGCATCGGCGGATGCACGCTCGGCGCCAGCAGGATCGGCAGGAACAGCAGCGAGATCCCCCGCAGCGCGTAGTACACCGCGAGCAGCCGCCGCGCGTCGAAGCGATCCGTGAACCAACCGGACGCCACCGTCCCGACGACGTCGAAGACACCGATGACGGCCAGCAGCGACGCGGCGGTCGTGACCGGCATCCCGTGGTCGTGCGACGCCGGTACGAAGTGGGTCTGGATCAGCCCGTTGGTCGAGGCGCCGCAGATCGCGAAGCTCCCGGCGAGCAGCCAGAACGGTCCCGTGCGCACCGCCGAGGACAGCACGGTCAGCGCACGCCGGGCGGCCCCCGGAACAGGCGGCGGCTTCGGCACGAACTCCTCGGCCCCGTAAGGCTTCTGGCCCACGTCGGCCGGGTGGTCGTGCAGCAGCAGCCAGACGAACGGCACCACCGCGAGCGCGGCGAGCGCCACGGTGACGGCCGCCGGGCGCCAGTCGTGCCGCGAGACGATCCAGGACAGCACGGGCAGGAAGATCAGCTGCCCGGAGGCGGAGGCGGCGGTGAGGATGCCGCTGACCAGTCCGCGCCGCTCGGTGAACCAGCGGTTGGTGACGGTCGCGGCGAAGGCCAGCGCCATGGAGCCGGAGCCGAGGCCGACCAGCAGGCCCCAGCAGAGCAGCAGTTGCCAGGCCGCCGTCATCCACACCGTCAGACCGGAGCCGAGCGCGATCACCGTGAGGGCCACGGCGACCACCCGCCGGATGCCGTAGCGGTCCATCAGCGCCGCGGCGAACGGCGCGGTGAGACCGTAGAGCGCGAGGTTCACGGAGACCGCCGCGCCGATCGTCCCGCGCGACCAGCCGAACTCGTCGTGCAGCGGGTCGATGAACAGGCCCGGCACCGAACGGAACGCGGCGGCACCGATGATCGTCACGAACGTGACACCGGCGACGAACCACGCGCGGTGGACACGGACACGGGTCGGCTTCGGGCCGCCCGCGGGCGGCTCCACGGGAGCGGCTGTCTGGCTTGTCTGGGTCACGCCATAGAGCTTCCGGGATCGGATCGGCCGCAACGAGTGGCCCGAAAGACAGCATTCGCTAGGATCGGGCCATGGATCCGGTCGCCCTCACGCCCCCTTCCGCCTCCTCCGGCGGCCCCCGGCCCCACCGCGTCGTCGTCCTCGCCCTCGACGGACTGCTCCCCTTCGAGCTGGGCATCCCGCACCGCATCTTCGGCCGCCCGAGGGACGGGCGGGGGCGGCCGCTGTACGAGGTCGTCACCTGCTCGGTCCGGCCGCCCGGCCCGGTGGAGACCGACGCCGACTTCTCCATTCACGTCGCCCACGGCCCCGAGGCCCTCGACACCGCCGACACGGTCGTCGTCCCGGCCTCCTACGAGCTCGGCCCGGTCTACGAGCGGGGCGAGCTGACCGGCGAACTCGCCGCCGCCCTCGCCCGGATCCGCCCCGGCACCCGGCTCGCCTCCATCTGCACGGGCGTGTACGTCCTCGCCGCCGCCGGATATCTCGACGGCCGGCCCGCCACCACCCACTGGGCCGATTCCGAGCGCTTCCAGCGGCTGTTCCCGCGGGTCGAGGTCGATCCGGACGTGCTGTTCGTCGACGACGGCGACATCCTGACCTCGGCGGGCGTCGCGGCCGGCATCGACCTGTGCCTGCACATGGTGCGGCTCGACCACGGCGCCGTGGTGGCCAACGACGTGGCCCGGCGCACGGTCGTACCGCCGCACCGGGACGGCGGGCAGGCGCAGTACATCGAGCGACCGGTGCCCGATCCGCAGCAGTCCTCCACGAGCCGGGCCCGCGCGTGGGCGCTGGGCCGGCTGCACGAGCCGATCCAGCTGCGCGACATGGCCGCGCGGGAGGCGATGTCGGTACGCACCTTCACGCGCCGCTTCCGGGAGGAGGCCGGGATCAGCCCGGGGCAGTGGCTGACGCAGCAGCGGGTGGAGCGGGCCCGGCATCTGCTGGAGTCGACGGATCTGTCCGTGGACCAGGTGGCGCGCGACGCCGGCTTCGGCACGGCCCAGTCGATGCGTCAGCACCTCCAGTCGGCGCTGGGGGTGACGCCGACCGCGTACCGGCGGACCTTCCGGGCCGGTGAGCGGCTGCCGGGGGCGGTCGCGGCCGTCGGCGGATGAGCGAGAAGTTGTCCACAGGCTGTGGAGAAACCGGGGCGCCCCGGTCGACGGCGGTGCGGCGCCGTCCGCCCCGAGCACGGCAGCACCGCACCGCTCTTCGGCTTCGGCGCACCCGCCCGGGTTCCCCTCGGCCCTGAGGGAACCGATGCCGAATCACGACCCACACTCGTCGAGGGCCCCCCGTCGTCGGGCCCTCGCCGTCCCCTCGCGGCGAATCGCTGACGAACAGCGTGATCAAACGGTCACGGCGCGTCAACACCACTTCGGGGGAAAATAAGTCGGTTGAGGCATATGACCTGTTCGTCGGCACCGCGCACGGAAGCACGCCCGGCGCACCGCCTCGCACCCCCACCCGCGGACCAGGCCCCCCGTGCATCCATGCACCTGGGCGCTCACACCGCCTCGTACGCCAGCCCGCCCCGCGTCGACGCCCTCTCGGCCAGCTGGGCGCAGCGGTCCAGCTCGCACCAGATCCGTTTGCCGGCGCCCTCCGCGCTCCAGCCCCACCGGTCGGCCAGCCCGTCCACGAGGGCGAGCCCGCGCCCGCCGGTCGCCTCCCCGTCCACACAGCGCGGCACCGGCGCCCGGCCGCTGCGGTCGGCCACCTCCAGGCGGACGGTGGCCTCCCCCGCCTCCGCCCCCGGCAGGGACAGCCGCAGCACGGCCGGACAGCCGGTGTGCACCACGGCGTTGGTGACGAGTTCGGAGACGAGCAGGATCAGGGTCTCGGCGAGCGGTTCGTCGGCCTCTATGCCCGACCCGGCCAGCCGCGAACGGGCCCACCGCCGGGCCCGTCCCACCTCAGCGGGGTCGGGCCGGATCTCCAGCTGCACTTGAAGCACCTGCACCGCTCACACCATCCGAACCGGCGGACACTTGGACTCGCGCCTCACGAGGGCCACGATCGTAGCCATTTTCTGCATGACCAGAACAACGCCCGGGACAGGGGTCACGGAACGTGAATCCCTTGTGGGACAGCATGGTTGACGTACAGTCACGCCAACAAGCGCTTCGGGCATATTCCAGCGCGAAGGAGTACACGTGCGGCATACTGTGCGACGCTCGTCACGGGAAGTCGAACAGGCGCCGGCGTTCCGCCTGGCCACCCGGCGAGAAGCGGCAGGCACCGGCCGGTACGGAGCCGCCTCGGGGGCGACTCCGGCGCGGTGCGTGCCAGGAACCACTCGCATCCCACACAAGGTACCGGAGCAACCACCCGACTCCGGGCCGTGACGAGTGCCGCACAGGACACAAGCAGATATCAACGCTCCGTGATCATGGCAATGCCACGATCCGTGACATTCCCGTGGGGCGTGGGGCCGATTACTCGGGGACGGTGAAGTAGCGGGCGAAGGCCCGTACGACCTCTTCCTCGCCGATCCTGCCGTCGCCGTCCGCGTCGAGCGCGGCGGCGGCCGTGCGGGCGAGGTCCTCGGGGACGCCGAGCGCCTTCAGGACGCGCTCGATGCCCTCGACGCCGGCCGTGCCGGCCCCTTCGGTGTCGGCTACGGCGAGCGCCGCGTGCAGGAAGGGCCGGGCGATCTCGGCGAACCGGTCCGGGTTGTCGCGCAGCCGCTTGACCGCGCCGTTCACGAACTCCTCGCGCGTGATGCGCTGATCGCCGTCGCGGTCCGCGATCCCCGCCATGCCCTGCCAGAACGCCTCGGCACCGATGTACAGGGCCTGGCCCCGGTCGGAGCGGGCCGCGGTGCCGAACTCGGCGAGCAGCGCCTTGGCCGCTCCGCTGAAGTCCTCGCGGTCGATGTAGCCGTTGCCGTCCTGGTCGAAGCCGGCGAAGCGGGCCGCGATCCTGCGCTCGTACTCGCTGGTGACCATGTCTCTTTCAGGCCGCCTTAGGTCAGTGGGGTCGTCTCGCTGGGAGCGTACGTGGTGCGGGGCCGCCGGGGCGCCCGAAAACGACGCTTGGCCCAAGACCGAGGGAATAACGGGACAACCGTGTGACACGTGCGAACGGTCGCGCGTATTTCACGCCGAGAGCGGGCGGGAGTCCTCGTCGACCGCGGACGGGACGTCCGGGTGTATCTCGAACAGGCGGCGGACCCCGAGGGCGCCGAGCACCTTGTTGACGTGGCTGCCGTCGGCGGCTCCCCGCGCGGGCAGGATCAGCCGCAGGCTGCCCTGACAGGAGCGGAGCAGACGGCGGGAGGCGATGAGCACGCCGACCCCGCTGGAGTCGCAGAACCACACCTCGGAGAGATCGAGGACGAGGCTGTGCCTGCCCTCGGCCACCACGTCGTGCACCCGCTGGCGCAGCACCGGGGACGTCACCAGGTCCAGCTCGCCCGACACCCGGAGCACGGCCCATTCGCCGTGCTCTTTGTCGGTCACTTTGAAGCTCACCACCACGCCCCTCGCTCGCCGAAACGGAAGCAGTCCCTACGCTTCCTTGCAGCGCGGCTGCCCACCGGCCGTTCCCTGAAACACGGGCCGAGAAACGGATACCAAACGGAAAAGGCTTGTTTCAGTCGTCTTCGATCCGATTCGATCTGTTCCGATCGTCATGCGTGTGGGTAGGCGCGCCCCCAACGGCGTCCGACGTGCGCGCGTGGCCCCTTACCATCTGCGCCTCGCCCGGGGGCGCACATTGCCACAAAGGGGCGTGCGCTGTTGTACGTGCCGACTACATTCGTGGGGTCGCCGGCCACACGCCGGACCCGGGCACGACCGGCCCGGGACGCGGGGGAGGAACAGGGGGTGAGGGGCCGCATGCCGAAATCCGACGTACCGGCCCGCTGGGACCGCAAGATGCAGCAACGGCTGGCACACGGGGAGGCCGCCGCGCTCGGCGAGCTCTACGACCGCTTCGCCTCCCTCGTCCACGGCCTCGCCCACCTCGTCGTCGGCGACGAACGCGCCGCCGACGCCGTCACCCGGGACGTCTTCGCCCATGTCTGGGAACACCCGGAGACCTACGACCCCGGACAGGAACCCCTGCGCACCTGGCTCGCCGCCCTGACCAACCGGCTGGCCGTGCAGCGACTGCGCACCACCGGGACCGCGGCACTCGCCCGGGGCGGCCCCGGCACCCCCGAGGACCTGGAGCGCAAGGTCCGGCACGCCTCGGTGGCCGCCCGCGCCGACTACATCGTCCAGTCCATGCCGGCCCCGCTGCGGGCCGCCCTGGAACTGGCGTACTTCCAGCGCCGGGACTACCGCCAGACCGCCGTCGACCTCGGCGTCACCGACGACGAGGCCCGCCGCCGGCTCCGCCTGGGCCTGCAACTGCTGGCCACCGCCCACGACACCGAGACCCCGGGCGCCCCGCCCGGAATCGGGGGTGCCGCGTGAGCGAGAGCCCGGAGAACGGGCCGGACCGTCCGCTCGCGCTGGAGCACCACGTGCTGAAATCCCTGCTGGGCGCCTGGGCGCTGGCCGCCTGCGCGCCGGCCGAGGCGGAGGCGGTCGAGGAGCACCTCGGCACCTGCGGTCCCTGCGCGGACGAGGCGCTGCGGCTGCGCGAGGCGGTCGGCCTCCTCCAGCGTCCCGAGAGCCTCGACCTGGACCCCGGCCTGCGCACCCGCGTCCTGGAGTCCTGCCTGGAGCGCCGCCCACCGCGCGTCCCCGTACCGGAGTGGGCCGCCGCCTACGACGCGGAGACCGCGCGGCTGGACGCGCTGCTCCAGGACTTCGGGGACTCCGAGTGGCACGCGCCGGTCCGGCTGCGCTGGTACGAGTCCGACGAGGCGAGCAGCCGCCGCACCACCGTCGCCGGGGTCATCGCGCACCTGCTGACGGTCGACGGGCTGGTCGCGGTCGCCCTCGGCCTCGACGACCCGCTCGGCGACGTCACACCCGCCCGCCCCACCCCGACGGACCGCACCGAGGCGTACTGGCGGGCCGCCCACTTCCCGCCCACCCGCTCCGTGCGGACGCCCTGGCGGGAGCAGAGCCACACCCTCGTACGGACGGTGTCCTTCGCGGACGGCGGCACCGGACGGCTGCCCGTGTCGTACGGCGACTACGAACTGCCCCTGCGCGACGCGATGCTGGACCGGGCCTTCGAGTGCTGGGTGCACGCGGAGGACATCGCCGAGGCGGTGGACTACCCCTACGAGCCGCCCTCGGGACGCCATCTGAACCACATCGTCGACCTGGCCGCACGGATGCTCCCGGCCGTACTGGAACACCGCCGGCTGCACGGACTGGCCTCGCCCGTCGAGCGCCACCTGGTCGCCGCCGGGGAGCCGGGGCGCAGCCTCCGGCTGGAGATCGAGGGTTCGGGAGGGGGCGAGTGGCTGATCCCGCTGGACTCCCCCGCGGCGAAGGGGTCGGCGGAGCACGAGGTCGCGCATGTCGCGCTGGACGGAGCGGAGTTCTGTCGCCTGGCGGCGGGACATGTCGCTCCGCGGGAGGCGGCGGTGGGGCAGGTCGGTGACCGCGAGGCGATCAGGGACGTGCTGCTTGCAGCGGCGAGCATGAGCCGGATGTAGGGGCGGGTTGCGGTGCGCCGGCGGCTGCGGGCCAGTGGGGGCTGATCGCGCAGTTCCCCGCGCCCCTGGAGGGGCGCGGGGAACTGCGCGAGCAACCACAGACCACCCGCAGCCGCCCCCGCGCCGGAAATCCCGCCCCCTTAGGCGAAAACAACCGTCCGGCGGCCGTTGAGGAGAATCCTCCGCTCGGCATGCCACTTCACCGCCCGCGCCAGCGCCTGGCACTCCACGTCCCGCCCGATCGCGACGAGCTGGTCCGGCGTGACGTCGTGGCCCACCCGCTCGACCTCCTGCTCGATGATCGGCCCCTCGTCGAGATCGGCGGTGACATAGTGCGCCGTGGCGCCGATGAGCTTCACGCCCCGCGCGTGCGCCTGGTGGTACGGCTTCGCGCCCTTGAAGCTCGGCAGGAAGGAGTGGTGGATGTTGATGATCCGCCCGGAGAGCTGCTTGCACAGGTCGTCGGAGAGGACCTGCATGTAGCGGGCGAGGACGACGAGCTCGACGTTCTCGCCGCGCACGATCTCCAGCAGCTTGGCCTCGGCCTCCGGCTTGTTGTCCTTCGTCACCGGGATGTGGTGGAAGGGGATGCCGTACGAGGCGACCAGCTCGGCGAAGTCGGTGTGGTTGGAGACCACCGCGGCGATCTCCACCGGCAGCGCGCCGATCCGCGCGCGGAACAGCAGGTCGTTCAGGCAGTGCCCGAACCTGCTGACCATGAGCACGATGCGCATCTTCTCGTCGGCCCGGTTGATCTGCCAGTCCATGTGGAAGGAGTCACCGATCGCCGCGAAGCTGGCCCGCAGTTTCTCCACGGTCACGGGGGCGTCCGCCGAGAAGTGGACGCGCATGAAGAACAGTCCCGTGTCGTGGTCGCCGAACTGCTGGCTGTCCTCGATGTTGCAGCCGGTCATGAACAGATAGCTCGACACGGCGTGCACGATGCCCTGCTTGTCGGGGCAGGACAGGGTGAGGACGTACTGGTCGGCCGGGGCCGCTGCGCGGGTGGACTGCTCGCTCATGCGGTAAAGGGTCGCACAAGCGGGGGCCCGGACGGCCGGCCGTTCCGCTACGCGGACCGTGTCAGGATCCGCAGCACCTCGAGCGTGCTCGGCGCGGCGTCGGGGTCGTCGCCGTCGCTCGCCGCCATCCGCACATGGGCGTCCCGCGCGGCCCGCATCGCCTCCGGCCATCCCTCGTGCTCGAGATAGGCGGTCACCGGAGCGTCCGGGCCGACCTGGTGCATGATCCGCAGCACGCGCAGCACCGCGCTGTCGACGAGCGCCGCCTCCTGGGAGTCACGGAAGATCGTGCCGACGTACTTCTCGGCGGACCAGTTGTCCAGCCAGGTGTCCTCGACCAGCCGGTACACGGCGTCGGTGACGTCACCGTAGCCGTCCACACCGGCCAGCCAGACGTCCCGCTGGAAGGCGGGATCGGAGAGCATGTGCAGCGCGGAGCGCACATTGCTGCGCCAGCGCCACCACGGCATGTCGTTGAGTGGCATGCCGCCCATGGTGAAGGAGCGACGGCCGCGACGGGAAGAGTTCTCCGAACCTTGCACGATCGTCGATCGTACGTTTCCGCCTCCCACGGACCCCACCGGCCCCCGTAATTCACCTCCGCGTCACCGCACGTTGACCAACGGTCACTCCGGGGTTGGCCGTGTGGCGGAATCGTGCGGGGACATGACCGGCAGGCGACGCATCCGCAGCACATTCTTCCCCCGCCTCCTCGCCCGGCGCGTCAGAGCCGGCGCGCTGACCACGGGCGCGCTGGTGACGTGCGCGACGCTCGCCACCGGATGCGGGATCGTCCCCGGTGCCACGGGGGGCTCCGGGGACGACGGCCCGATCACCGTGATGACGTGGGCGCCCCAGGACACCAACGCCACCAACAAACCCGGCATGCCCGCGTTCGCCGAGGCGTACGCGCGCTGGGTCAACTCCCAGGGCGGCCTCAACGGCCGCCACCTCAACGTGCTGACCTGCAACGACGAGAACGACACCGTGACCGCCGCGCGGTGCGCCCGGCGCGCGGTCCAGGAGAAGGCCGTCGCGGTCGTCGGCTCGTACAGCCAGTACGCCGACTCCTTCATGCCCACCCTGGAGGGCGCGGGCATCCCGTACATCGGCGGTTACGGCATCACCAACAACGAGTTCACCAGCCCTCTCTCGTATCCCGTCAACGGCGGACAGCCGGCGCTGCTGGCCGGGCTCGGCCGCACCCTCGCCGACGCCTGCGGGCCGGTCACCCTGATCCGGCCCGACACGATCGCGGGCGACCAGCTGCCCCCGCTGCTGAACTCGGGCCTGACGGCGGGCGGCCACGCGTCCGCCGGCGACCAGCGGGCGGCCGAGGACGCCACCTCGTACGAGAGTCAGGCGCGGCAGGCCCTCGGGCGCGCCACCTCGGACGCGGCCGAGCAGGGCTGTGTGGTGCCCGCCCTCGGCGACCGCACCGGCACCTTCATGGACTCCTTCCGGCGGGCCCGCGAGGACTTCCCCGAGGTGCGCACCGCGACCGTGCTGGGCAGCGTCGACCAGACGACGATCGACGCGTCGGGCGGGGCGTCGGGGCCGTACGAGGGGTCGTACGTCACCGGCTGGTACCCGGCGGCGAGCGATCCGAGCTGGGACCCCATGAAGAAGGTGATCAAGGAGGAGGCGTTCGGCGACAACCGGATCGACGCCGCCGACGCCGGGGTGCAGACCACCTGGATCGCCTACACCGTGTTCAAGCAGGTCGTGGAGTCGCTGGGCGACGGCGAGGTGAGCTCCGACACCGTGACCGGTGCGCTGAACAGCGGCCTGAAGGTCACCACGGGAGGGCTCACCCCCACCCTGCGGTGGAACTTCCAGGACGAGCTCGCCGCCGTGGGCTTCCCCCGCCTGGTCAACGCGAACGTGACCCTCCAGGTGGTCAAGGACGGCCGACTGGTAGCGGCCCGCAAGGGCTTCACCGACGTGACGAAGACACTGCGGGAAGCGGATCTGGCCTGACAGCCGGCACAACGAACCGCGGACGCGTACGGCCCGGCCCCGCCCCACCCCGGGCGGAGCCGGCTCAGCGCCCCGTCACAGCTGGGTCGGCTGCCGCTCGGTCAGCCCGTACTTCTTGGCGATCGCGTTCCACAGCGCGGCGGCCTTCTTCTTCTCCGCGGTCGCGGTGCCGCTGGCCCGGTTGCCGGCCTGGGTCTGCCCGGTCGACCGGGCCTGACCCTTCTTGCAGAGCTTGCCCTTGGCCCCGGCGACCTGGTCGGCCCAGGCCGCGTAGTGGTTGTCGGCCGAGGCGGACGCCTGCCACGCCTTGGTGAGCGCGGTGGTCAGCGCCTGGTGGTTCGGCAGCTCGTCCACCGAGAGCCCGGAGAGATCGGTCACCAGCTGACTGCGCTGTCCGGCCGCGCCCCGCAGGTCCTTGGCCGCCTGCCCCAGTTCGCGGCACGCCTTCACATCGGCGACCGCGTTGATCACGGTGCTCCGGCTGTCGCCGCTGTCGGCCAGCAGCTTGTCCAGCGCCACGGCCTGCTGACGGGCCGGGTCGACGGACGGCGAGGCGGACGCCTCCTCGCTCGCGGGCGCGGTGGCGGACACGGTCTGGTTGTCGCCGCCGTCGTCGTCACCGCCCCCGTTGCCCATCAGCGCGCCCGCGCCGACGCCGAGCACGGCGATGCCGATGCCGACCGCCGCGATGAGCGGCACCCGGGAGCCGGTGCGGCCACCGCCGCGTCCGCCCCGGCCGCCGTCGTCGTCGTGGGCGGCACGTCGGCCGCCGCCCTGGGCGGGCGACGGGGTGTGGACGGCGCGGACCGGCGGCCCGTAGTCCATGCGTGGGAGCTGCTGGGTGGACCCGGCCGGGCCGCCGCCGTCGTCGCTGCGGAAGAGGCTGTCGAACTCGGCGGGCGGCTGCCGGTTGCCGTCGTCGGCCGGCGGGGCACCGTAGGGCTGGTCGGTGACGGGGGCGATGTACTGGGTGGCCTCCGCGTCGGGGTTGCCGGCGCCGTTCGGCGCGGGCAACCCCAGGTACCGGGTCTCCTCGGAGCCGTGCGCGGCGGGCATCTCGGGCGGCAGCGCGCCCGGGTTCACCGGGGGTATGTACTGCGTCGCCCCCTCGTCGACCCCGGCGGCGGGCACCGGCGGCATGTACTGGGTGGCCCCCTCCGAACCGTCGGGCGCGGCGGCCGGCGGGTACTGGGCGGCGCCCTCGGGAACGGCGGGCGGAAGATGCGCGCCGTAGGACCCGGTGTTCGCGGGCGGCAGCGGGGCTCCGGAGGCCGATCCGTACGACGGGGCATGCCCGCCGTGGTGACCGCCGTAACCGGCGCCGTTCCCGTCGTACGGGGTGTGGCCACCGTGGGCCGGCGCGCCCTCGGGCGGCAGCGGCCCGGGACCGCCGCCGTGCGTCGGGGCGGGCGGGTTCTGCGCGCCCCAGGGGGACGGCTCCGGGCCGCCCCACTGGCCGTCGGCCTGCGGCTGCCAGTCCTGGCCCGGCGCCGGCGCGGGGGCCTGCTGCTCGGGGCCCCAGGGCGTGCCCCAGGTCTGGCCGCCGGGCGGGGCCGAGGCGGGGAACCCACCGCCGGCGTTCCGGCCGTCCGCGCCGCCGCCGGGCGCGACCGGACCGGCCGTCATGCCCGGCAGCAGGGGTTCACCACCGTCGGAGGGCAGCACGATGCCTTCGCGCGCGGGGCGCGCCGAGGGCTCCTCGCCCTGTCCACTCTGCGTCACCGGGACTCCTACTAATGGGGGACCTTGTGAATCGTCGGCTCACGCTACCGGGTCCCCGGAGCCCGGTGCCACGCAGCACAGAACCTGACCTCATGCCCTGTGAGCGCGGTAACAAAACCGGGTCACCGCACGCTGCTTACGTCACCTACCTCCCGCCCTGTCTCCTTGCGGCCGGCGTCATGCCGCCGTCATGCCGCCGTCTGAAGTTCCATCCGCGCCCCGAACTCCCTCACCACGGACTCCTCCCGGTACGGCTCGAGTCGCTGCTGGAGGTCCTCCAGGTACTCGGAACCCCGGTTGGACCGGAGCCCGTCGAGCAGCTCCACCGCCTTCAGGCCGGTGCTACAGGCCTGTTCGATCTCGCGCTGCTGCACCTGGGCCGTGGCCAGCAGCACATAGCCGATGGCCCGCCGCCGCGCCCGCGACTCGGGATGCCCCTCCAACGACTCGCGGGCGCACCGCGCGGCGGCCTGGGCCTGGCCGAGGTCGCGGTGACAGTGGGCCAACTCGTCGGCCAGATAGGCCTCGTCGAAGTGCGCGATCCACACCGGGTCGTCCCCGGACGCCGGATCGGCCGCGTCCATGGCACTCATCGCGCGCCCGGCCGCCGTGTGCGCGGCGCTCGCGTCACCCATCAGCGCGTGCCCGCGCGCCTCCGCGGCGTGGAACATCGCCTCCGCGCGGGGTGTCACGCGCCCCCGCGCCCCTTCCTGCGCCGCACGCGCCAACTGGGCGATCTCGCGCGGGTTTCCGAGCTGCGCGGCCAGGTGGCTCATGGACGCGGCGAGCACGTATCCGCCGTATCCGCGGTCCCCGGCCGCCTGCGCCAGCCGCAGCGCCTGGATGTAGTAGCGCTGGGCGAGACCGGGCTGCCCGGTGTCGACGGCCATGTACCCGGCGAGCTCGGTCAGCCGCGCGACCGCCGCGAACAGGTCGCGGCCCACGGCCTCGCGGTACGACCCCGCCAGCAGCCCCGAGACGACGCTGTTGAGGTAGTGCACCACGACCGGGCGCACATGCCCGCTGCCGTACTGGTGGTCCAGGTCCACCAGCGCCTGTGTCATGGACCGTACGGCCGCCACGTCGGACTGGCCCACGCGCGGCCCGGCGGAGCGTGCCACCTGCCCGTCGGGCGCGGAGATCAGCCAGTCACGGCTCGGTTCCACCAGCGCGGACGCGGCGACGGAGGAGCCGGACAGGAAGTCCCGCCGGCCCACGTCGCTGCGCCACAGCTCGCAGACCTGCTCGATGGCCCCCAGTACCGTCGGCGAGAACTGGAGACCGACACCCGACGCGAGATTCTTGCCGTTGGCCATGCCGATCTCGTCGATCGTGACCGTACGACCCAGTTTGCGGCCCAGTGCCTCCGCGATGATCGCCGGTGCCCGGCCCCGCGGCTGCTGTCCGCGCAGCCAGCGGGCCACCGACGTCTTGTCGTAGCGCAGGTCGAGGCCGTGCTCGGCGCCGCACATGTTGACCCTGCGGGCCAGTCCGGCGTTGGAGCATCCGGCTTCCTGAATGAGCGCCTGCAGCCGTTCGTTCGGCTGCCGCGCGACGAGAGGCCTTGCGGCCATGGCGTACCCCCTGAGGCTGCGGTGCCCTGCCCACGCACCGGGTTGAGTGTCTTCCGCGGCCGTACGTCTCGCGTCCCGGCGAAAAGTTCCGGCCGGGAAGATCAATGCCCCGTCGACGTGCCGACAATGCGAGGCATGTGAGGATTGCCGGGGTTACGGCAGTCGCCGGCCCCACTCCTGGCTACCCACCCCCGGACACGGATCCTCCCGCGCGCCCCCATGGATGCACCCATGCGCCCCGAACAGGGAACCGATGCTCCTCCCCCGCGCATGCGGGCGGGCGTAACCCCTGGTGACGGCCGTAGTTGTGTTCATCGTGGAAGAGACGATCGCGGGCACCGACGCCGTACAGATCCCGAAGCAGCGCGGGGAATCGCTGCTGGACACCGCAGTTCGCTATGCCGAGGAGCGGCACTGGGACGTGTTCCCGGGCACCTGGCTGGAGGCCGTCGACGGGGTGCAGCGCTGCTCGTGCGGTGACTCCGCGTGCCCCGCACCCGGCGCGCACCCGGCCCGTACGGACTGGGCGGCGCAGGCGACCGGCAGCGCCACCGTCGCCCGCCGCATGTGGCAGAAGCAGCCGGACGCGTCGATCCTGCTGCCCACCGGCCGTACCTTCGACGCGGTCTCCGTGCCCGAGACGGCGGGGTTCCTGGCGCTGGCGCGCATGGAGCGGATGGAGCTGACGCTGGGGCCGGTCACGCTGACGCCGGACCGGCGGATGGAGTTCTTCGTGCTGCCGGGGGCGACGGTGAAGGTTCCGGATCTGCTGCGCAAGCTGGGGTGGACGCCGGGGGTTCTGGACCTGGCGGTCCTGGGGGAGGGCGGGTTCGTCGCCGCGCCGCCGACGCGGTTCGGGTGCCGGGGGGCTGTGCAGTGGGCCTGCCGGCCCACGCCCGCGAATCGGTGGTTGCCGGATGTGGAGGAGTTGGTGTCGCCGTTGGCGTATGCGTGCGGTCGGGATCGCTAGGTCGCGCCATGTGTTCAGCGGGGCTTGTGTTGTTTTGCGACCGCGGGTCCGTCGGGGCTGGTCGCGCAGTTCCCCGCGCCCCTTCAGGGCGCTGTGCTCGCCGTAGGCTGTTTCGCTGACGGAGGGAGACGTGGTGGGGACTGTTGCCGTGAGTGTGCGGGGGCTCTGGAAGCGGTTCGGGGAGCAGGTGGCTGTCGGGGGGATCGATCTGGAGTTGCCCGCCGGGCGGTTCATCGGGCTGGTCGGACCGAACGGGGCCGGGAAGACCACCACGTTGTCCATGGTGACCGGGCTGCTGCGGCCCGATCAGGGCTCCGTCGAGATCGTCGGGCACGACGTCTGGCGGGACCCGGTGGAGGTCAAGTCGCGCATCGGCGTGCTGCCGGAGGGGCTGCGCCTCTTCGAGCGGCTCTCGGGACGTGAACTGCTCGCCTACTCCGGCAGGTTGCGGGGGCTGCCCGGCGCCGAGGTCGACAAGCGGGCCACGCAGCTGCTCGACGTCCTCGATCTGACCGGTGCCCAGCACAAGCTCGTCGTCGACTACTCGACCGGCATGCGCAAGAAGATCGGCCTCGCCGCCGCCCTGCTGCACAATCCCGAAGTGCTGTTCCTGGACGAGCCGTTCGAGGGCGTCGACCCGGTCTCCGCGCAGACCATCCGGGGCGTTCTGGAGCGGTACACGGCGTCCGGCGCCACGGTCGTGTTCTCTTCCCACGTCATGGAGCTGGTCGAGTCGCTGTGCGACTGGGTGGCGGTGATGGCCGCGGGCCGGATCCGGGCCCACGGGCCGATTGCCGAGGTGCGCGGTGACGCGCCCTCGCTCCAGCGGGCGTTCCTGGAACTCGTCGGCGCGGACGGCCGCGACACCGGTTCCTCCCTCGACTGGCTGGGCGGCGGGTCCCGGTGAGCGCGCCCGCGATCACTCCCGTCTTCGTCCGGCTGAAACTGTCCCTGCTGCGCAACGGTCTGCGGCAGTCCGGGGGGCGCAAGGCCGCGTACATCGCCTCCGCCGTCGTCGCCCTGCTGTTCGCCGCGCTCCAGCTGCTCGGGCTGATCGCGCTGCGCGGCTTCGATCACGTCGAGTCGCTGGTGATCCTGCTGGTGGGGGTGCTGGCGCTCGGCTGGGCGGTGATGCCGCTGTTCTTCCCCAGCGGCGACGAGACCCTCGACCCGACCCGGCTGGTGATGCTGCCGCTGCGGCCGCGTCCGCTCGTACGGGCCCTGCTCACGGCGTCGCTGGTCGGTCTCGGGCCGCTGTTCACGCTGTGTCTGCTCACCGGGTCGGTGATCGCCGTGGCGCACGGCGGGGCGGCGTTCGCGGTGGGCGTCCTCGCCGTCCCGCTGGCACTGCTGGTGTGCGTGGCGCTCGCGCGTGCGGTCGCCGCCGCCAACGTACGGCTTCTCACCAGCCGCAAGGGCCGGGACCTCGCGGTGCTCAGCGGGCTGGTGATCGCCATCGGGGCGCAGGTGGTCAACTTCGGTGCGCAGCGGCTCGGTTCGTCCGGTCTGGAGCAGCTGGACCCGGTGGCGGACGTGGTGCGGTGGCTGCCGCCGGCGTCGGCGCTCGGCGCGGTGCACTCGGCGGGCGAGGGCTCGTACGGGGTCGCGCTGGCGCAACTGCTGCTGAGCGCCGTGGCGTTGGCGGTGCTGCTCACGCTGTGGTCGCGGTCCCTGACCCGGCTGATGACCTCGCCGGACGGCTCCACCCTCCAGGCGGCCGGGGACACGGTGGTCCGCGACCGCACGTCGACCGGCCTCGCCCGGCTGCTGCCGCCGGGCCGCACGGGTACGGTCATGGAGCGCAGCCTGCGCTACATCTGGCGCGATCCGAAGACGAAGGCCGCGTGGGTGACCTCGCTGGCGCTCGGGCTGATCGTGCCGGTGTTCAACGCCTGGCAGGGCACCGGCTCGGTGTACTTCGCCTGTTTCGCCGCCGGGATGCTCGGCATCATGATGTACAACCAGTTCGGTCAGGACATGTCCGCGTTCTGGATGGTCGCGATGACGATCTCGTCCACCCGGGACGCGTATGTGGAGCTGCGCGCCCGCGCGCTGGCGCTGCTGCTGATCACCCTGCCGTACGCCACGCTCGTCACCGTGCTGACCACGGCGATGCTCGGCGACTGGGCGCGGCTGCCGGAGGCGCTGGGGCTGACCTTCGCGCTGCTCGGCGCGATGCTCGCGACGGGCGCGTGGACGTCGGCGCGGTTCCCGTACTCCATCCCGCAGGAGGGCCACAAGAACGTCGCGCCCGGGCAGACGGGGCTGGCCTGGATCTCCATCTTCGGCGGCATGGTCGCGGCGGCGGTGCTGTGCGCCCCGGTGATCGTCCTCACGATCTGGCTGAACATCGGCGCGGGCGGCGACGACTGGCTGTGGCTCCTGCTGCCGGTGGGTACGGCGTACGGCGCCGCCCTGACCCTGCTCGGCCTGCGGCTGGCGGCCCCGCAGACGGCGCGCCGGCTGCCGGAGATCGTGACGGCGGTCAGCAAGGGGTGAGCCCGGGGCCCGGGGGTCAGCCGGTGCTGAGCGAGTCCAGGAAGGGTTCGATCGCCGCCAGCCAGGTCTCCGGCTGGTCGTAGTGGACCAGATGGCCGGCGTCGGCGACCTCCGCGTACTGGCCGTGCGGGAGGACGCGGACCATTTCCTGGGCCTCCGCGCGGCCCAGCTCGCCGTCGAGGCCGCGGACCACCAGGGCGGGGCAGCGCACCTGGGCCAGTTCCTCCCAGTGCGCGTCGAACACCCAGGTCTCGCGGGAGCGGAGCATCTGGTCCGGGTCGAAGACCGGGCGCCAGCCGTCCGGGGACTCGGCCATCACCTCGGCGTAGAACTCGCCGCGCGCCGGGTTGGGCCGCTCCACCCAGGGGTCGTCCTCGCCGAACCACTTCCGTACGTCGGCGAGCGTGGCGAAGGGGACCGGCCAGGCCTTGAACCACTCCGCCCACTCGCGCTGCGAGGCGGCGCCGAGGGCGGAGGCCCGCATGTCGCAGATGATCAGGCCGTGGACCAGGTCGGGGCGTTTCGCGGCCAGTTGCCAGGCGGTCAGCGCGCCCATCGCGTGGCCGATGAGGACGGTGGGGCCGAGGCCGAGCTGTTCGAGGGCGGCCTCGGCGTCGTCGACGTAGGCGTCGCGGGTGAAGGAGGCCTGCGGGGGCTTGTCGCTGCGGCCGTGGCCGCGCTGGTCGAGGGCGACCGCGCGGTACCGCGCGGAGAGCCGGCGGGCGGTGGACGCCCAGTGCGAGGCGCGGCCCATCAGGCCGTGCAGTAAGAGCACGCCGGGGGCGTTCTGCGCGGTGCTCTCCGCCGGGTCGGACCCGTTCTTGGGCGGGTCGCCGAACTCCCAGGCGGCGAGCCGTACGCCGTCCGCCCCGGTCACGTCGATGCGTCGCGCCATGCCCTGGCACCCCCCAAGCTCGCTGCCTGCCCGCTGCCTGTTGTGCTGGCCCTGCCTGTTGCTCCGGCCCTGTTGTTCCGACCGCAGATTATCGAATGCGCATTCGAGAATGGCTTCTTGCCCGGCAACACCCCTCGTTCGAGTGACCCCCTTCGGGGATTGATCGCCGCGGCCCAGGGGAGATCTTCAGCGGGAGGCGGACCGCTCGGGGAAACCGGTCCGAGGGGAATGACCCTGAGAGCTCGGGGCTCCGGGTCAGCACAGGGGAGGACAGGCCCCGGCGCCGTGCGGCGCCGGGGCTCCTCACGTGGTCACGGCACATCGTCCCGCCCCTCCCCTGCCGGGGTGACATCTCTGTCGGGCCCGGCCAGAGCCCCTCAGGTCATATGCCTCACGCGACAGCCTTGCACGCGAACCCGGCGAGCGCTGCCGTTCCCCGCAGTGGATCGAGAAATCGGCGCGTTCGCACCGGCGGGCGTGAATCGCTCGCCCGGCCGGTCCCGGCCGCCGCCGGTCAGGGCTTGGCCACGAACACGTGCGAGGCCACCTCCGAGTCCAGCTCGGCCGCCTCGCCGCTGCTGCCCACCAGCACGCCGCCCGCCGACTCGGTCACGCTGACCACCGAACCGGGCTGTACGCCCGCCCGGCGCAGCGTGTACATCAGCTGCGCGTCCGTCTGGATCGGCTCGCCGATCCGGCGCACCACGACCGTCTTGCCCCCGGCGCCCGGGTCGAGGTCGGCCAGCGACACCATGCCCTCGTCCAGGAACGGGTCGGCGCCGTCCTTCTCGCCCAGCTCCTCCAGGCCCGGGATCGGGTTTCCGTACGGCGACTCGGTCGGGTGCCTCAGCAGCTCCAGCACGCGGCGCTCGACGGCCTCGCTCATCACGTGCTCCCAGCGACACGCCTCCGCGTGGACCTGCTCCCACTCCAGGCCGATCACGTCGACGAGGAGACACTCGGCGAGGCGGTGCTTGCGCATCACACGCGTGGCCAGCCGGCGGCCCTCGTCGGTGAGCTCCAGGTGCCGGTCGGGGGCGACGGACACCAGGCCGTCGCGCTCCATGCGCGCCACCGTCTGGCTGACCGTCGGCCCGCTCTGGTCGAGCCGCTCGGCGATCCGGGCGCGCATGGGGACCACACCTTCCTCCTCAAGCTCGAGGATGGTGCGGAGATACATCTCCGTGGTGTCGATCAGTCCGGACATACTCGCCCCTCGATGAGATCTGCGGATTGGCTCTGCCGGAGGCCGGGGCTCACCGGCGCGTGCGCTGGCCCAGGACTCAATTCTGACGCATACGACGGACAACCGGGCCGCGCCATGAGAACGAGGGCCTTCCGGGCGGGAAACCGGGCCCTCGGGCGCCGTATTGACAGCGCACTGGTCCAGACCGCACGGTGATCCGCAACACTCCTCCCCGAAGGGATGCCGCATGAGCGACCGCACGCCGGCCGATCGGTTCCTCGACGCCGCGATCGACCTGCTCCAGCGGATCCGCGACGAGGAGGCCGAGTCCGTCGCGGCGGCGGGCACCCTGCTGGCCGACACGGTCGCGGACGGCGGGCGTCTCTTCGCCTTCGGCGCGGGGCACTCGTCGCTCGCCGCGCAGGATCTCGTCTACCGGGCGGGCGGCCTCGCGCTGATGAACCTGCTCACCGTGCCGGGGGTCGTCGGCGTCGACGTCATGCCGGCCACGCTGGGCTCCGCCCTGGAACGCGTCGACGGGCTCGCGGGTGTCGTACTCGACGCCTCGCCGCTCCGCGCGGGCGACGTGCTGATCATCATCTCCCTGTCCGGGCGCAACGCGCTGCCCGTGGAGATGGCGATGAAGGCCCGCCGGCTGGGCGTGCGGGTGATCGGCGTGACCTCCGTGGCCTACGCGACGCAGACGTCGTCCCGGCACTCCTCCGGGACGTTCCTGAAGGACCACTGCGATCTCGTGCTGGACTCCGGTATCGCGGTCGGTGACGCGGAGCTCACCCATGACAACGTGCCGGCGCCGTTCGCGCCCGCGTCGACGGTCGTCACGACGGCCCTGCTCCAGGCGGTCATGGCCACGGCGGCGGCGACGCTTGCCGATCGGGGGATCGAGCCGCCGCTGCTGCGGTCCGGGAACGTGGACGGCGGCCACGACTGGAACGCGCGGATCCTCGCCGACTACGCCGACCGCATCTTCTACCACCACTGACCCGCGGGGGCCCAGGCTCTTCTTCGCCCCCGCCGCCCCTTCCCGTCCCGACCCGGGGGCGCTGCCCCCGGACCCCCGCTCCTCAAACGCCGGAGGGGCTAAGTTTCAGCCCGTCCGGCGTTTGAGGACGAGGCCCGAAGGGCCGAAGGGGGGTCTGGGGGCGCAGCCCCCAGGGACGGGAACGGGAAGGGGCGGCGGGGGCGACATCAATGGTCGGGATCGACGAGGACCGCCAGGTCCAGGGCCGTGGCGATGTGGATCGCCACGTCCTCCGCGTACATCGCGTCGGACCGCTCGAACGCATTGCGCGCCGCCGTGCGCAGAAACGTCACGGCACCAAGCGTCCGGCCACGACTCCGCAGCACCGTGCACAGCGCGTGCACCGTATCCGCCGGCCACTGCCGCGACAGCGCCCACGCCCGCGCCTCCTCCGCCGCCATGGAGCCGACGTCCGCCCGGACCGTCCCGGCCCGCTCGACGCACTGCACGGCCGGATGCCCCTCGCCGTACCGCACCGGCAGCCCCGCCCGGCCGGCCAGCCTGCTCGGTCCCGGCGCGCCGGACGGAGTGGCGGCGATCCGTACCAGCCGCACCCGGTCGGCGTCCTCCGCGCCATCGGCCACGCGGTCGATCAGCGCGTGGTCGGCGAACCCGGCGAGGGCGAAGTCCAGATGGATCGTCGCCGCCTCCGCCGGATCCTCGCACTCCGCCGCCGCGCGCGCCGCGCGGTGCAGCTGCTGCGCCCGGAACCGCAGCAGCGACGCCTCCTGCTCCCCCTGCCGTGACTCGGTCACGTCCTGGAACAGCCAGCCGACCCCGAGCGGCACCGGCTCCTCCGCGAGCGGTGACGCCAGCCGCACGAACCCGCTCCGCCAGCACCGCCGCCGTTCGCCCTCCGCCGTGCGTACGCTCACCCACAGCTCGGCCGGCGCGGGCGGCGCGCCCTCGGCGAGGACATGGGTGAGCGCGCTCTCCAGCTCCTCCACGCCCTGGGACAGCAGCTCCCCGAGAGGCCGCCCCAGGACGGACGTACGCCCCGCGCCCAGCGCACGCGCGGCGTGCGCGTTCACCACCGCGGGCCGCAGATCGGCGTCGACCAGGACGACGCCCCAGCTCGCCTCCTCCAGCAGCGCCTCGCTCAGCGCGATGGACCGCTCCAGGTCGATCTGCGCGTGCACCTCGCTGAACGCGCAGTACACACCGGCCGGCTTCCCGTCGGGACCGCGCACGGCCGCGGACTGCGTCCGCACCAGCACCCGGCCGCCGTCCTTCGTCAGCAGCGCGAACTCGTTCACCTGCCGGCCCGGGGCGTCCATGGCCGACATCAGCCGCGCCTCGACCTCCTCGGCGTCCGCGCTGCGCACGGCCCACCCGGCGAATCCGGGCCGCCCGACCGCCTCCGCGGCGGTCCAGCCGAGGATCCGCTCCGCCTCACGGTTCCAGTGCGTCACCACCCCGGCCGCGTCGAACGCGCACAGGGCGGCGTCCATGCCGTCGAGCAGCGCGGCGAGCAGATCGGAGCCGTCCGAGCCCTCCCGCTCGGGCCCGGGCTCGTCCGGCCCCAGCTCGTCGGTGGTCCCACTACGCCTGGAAGCACTCACCTGGACCCCCTGCAGGCTGCGTCCGCACGTACGGCACGACGGTTCGCTCACTTGCAATCATTCAACTTGAACGTGATGCAGCGCACATCGAGTTCCCACAAGATTGAGAGAATCGTTGTACGCCACAGTTCCCTAGGACGGCGAGGACACCAGCCGCAGGTCGACCCACTCGTCGCTCTCGCCGTCCAGCACGTACCGCTCCCGCTCGACGAACCCGCGTGCCCCGGCGAACCGCAGCCCCTCGGTGTTGGCCGCCAGCACCACGGTCTCGACCTCCTCGGCGCCGAGCCCCCGCGCGTGCGCCAGCCCCGCCTCGTACAGCGCCGCCCCGTACCCCAGGCCCCGGTGCTCGGGCAGCACCCGCGCGATGACCGTCGCCACGGCCTCCTTCCCCGCCGGGGGCCGCACCGTGGAGCAGCCGACGAGCACGTCACCGGCGTACGCGTTGTCCAGCCGGTACCCGCGCGCGACGCGCTCCCGCGCCTCGTCGAGCGTCATCGCGGCGGGCGGCACGATCACGTTGTGGACGTGCCGCCACTGCTCCAGCATGGCGTCGCCGTCGACGGCTGCGATACGAAGATCACTCATCGTGCAAGCCAAGCGCGGTCGCGCGCGGAGGTCAACGAAAAAAGTGGTTGATCCGGCGCGCATCGCTTCTTAGGGTGGCGGTACTTCGGAAAGGAGGTGGTTCGGCAGATGTATGAGAACCGGACGGAAGAGGTGGCTGCGGGCTAGTGGCCCGCCGTCGTACTCGGTTCGGCGCCGGACCAGCGTGTGCGCGATACACGCAGCCGGCCTAATCCAACGCAGTCACCCGACCCGCGAGTCGCCGGTAACGTCCGGCCGGCTCCTCCCGAGGGAGGAACCAGACTCGCGGGTCGCCTGCGTTCACGGGCCCGGTTCAGCGGGCGATGTCCGCGTAGCCCTCGATCTCGCGCGGGTCGCGCGTGCCGGGGCCGACATAGCGGGCCGACGGCCGGACCAGACGGCCCGTGCGCTTCTGCTCCAGGATGTGCGCCGACCAGCCCGCCGTACGGGCGCAGGTGAACATCGAGGTGAACATGTGCGCCGGGACCTCGGCGAAGTCCAGCACGATGGCCGCCCAGAACTCGACGTTGGTGGCGAGGACCCGGTCGGGCCGGCGGGCGTGGAGCTCGGCCAGGGCGGCCTTCTCCAGCGCCTCGGCGACCTCGAAGCGCGGGGCGCCGAGATCGCGGGCGGTGCGGCGCAGCACGCGGGCGCGGGGGTCCTCCGCGCGGTAGACGCGGTGGCCGAAGCCCATGAGGCGTTCGCCCTTGTCGAGGGCCTGCTTGACGTACGCCTCGGCGTCCCCGGTGCGCTCGATCTCCTCGATCATGCCCAGCACGCGCGAGGGCGCGCCGCCGTGCAGCGGGCCGGACATGGCGCCGACGGCGCCCGAGAGGGCCGCCGCGACGTCCGCGCCGGTCGACGCGATGACCCGCGCGGTGAACGTGGAGGCGTTCATGCCGTGCTCGGCGGCCGACGTCCAGTACGCGTCGACGGCCGCGACGTGCCGGGGGTCGGGCTCGCCGCGCCAGCGGATCATGAAGCGTTCGACGATGGACTCGGCCTTGTCGATCTCCCGCTGCGGCACCATGGGCAGGCCCTGGCCGCGCGCGGACTGGGCGACGTAGGACAGGGCCATGACGGCGGCGCGGGCGAGGTCGTCGCGCGCCTGCTCGGCATCGATGTCCAGCAGCGGTTTCAGACCCCACACGGGGGCCAGCATGGCCAGCGCGGACTGCACGTCGACGCGGATGTCACCGGAGTGCACGGGGATCGGGAACGGCTCGGCGGGCGGCAGTCCGGGGTTGAACGCCCCGTCGACGAGCAGTCCCCAGACGTTGCCGAAGGAGACGTGACCGACCAGATCCTCGATGTCGACGCCCCGGTACCGCAGGGCGCCGCCCTCCTTGTCCGGTTCGGCGATCTCCGTCTCGAACGCGACGACTCCTTCGAGACCGGGTACGAAGTCGGACATCTGGCGGCTCCTTGTGAGGTGGGTGACAGATGGTGTTGTGGGGTGGGACGACCATGTGTCGGCAGTCGGCAGAACCTCGGGCGCACGTCCGGGGGATCCACGGTCCGTTCGAAGGGACTCGCGGTCCGGGACGTCATCCCTGTGATGCCCGGCTGGCGGTCACCCAACCGGATCAGTGCCAGCACGATATCCCCGAGTGCCATCTTTGGGGAGAGTTCGCGGCACTCAGTGCCACCACGTGACGAAGGACACCACGGCCCCCGGGGCGCCGCGCATACGGCAGGATGACGGCGTGACCGACCGAGACGCCGTCCCCTTCGATCTCGCCTCGATGCGCAAGCAGTACCGGACCGAGGGGCTCTCCGAGACCGACCTGGCCGCCACTCCCGTCGAGCAGTTCGCGCGCTGGTTCAAGCAGGCCGCGACGGACGGCGGGCTGTTCGAGCCGAACGCCATGATCGTCTCGACGGCGGACGCGGCGGGAAGGCCCAGCTCACGCACGGTGCTGCTGAAGCACTTCGACGACGACGGGTTCGTCTTCTACACGAACTACGACTCCCGCAAGGGCCGCGACCTGGCCGAGAACCCCCATGTCTCGCTGCTGTTCCCCTGGCACCCGATGGCCCGGCAGGTCATCGTCACCGGCACCGCGCGCCGCACCGGCCGCGACGAGACGGCCGCGTACTTCCGCACCCGCCCGCACGGCTCCCAGCTGGGCGCGTGGGCCAGCGGCCAGTCGTCGGTCGTCTCCGGCCGGGCGGAGCTGGACGCGTCGTACGCCGACCTGGCGGCGCGCTACCCGGAGCACGAGCAGGTACCTGTACCGCCCCACTGGGGCGGCTTCCGCGTGGTCCCGGAGTCGGTGGAGTTCTGGCAGGGGCGCGAGAACCGCCTGCACGACCGCCTGCGGTACGTCAGCGAGGCGGGCGGGACCTGGCGGGTGGAGAGGCTGAGCCCGTGAGGCGGGGCATCACAGCTTGCCCCACACCAGCCGGGGGCGGTGACCGCCGAGGGCGTGGGAGAACCGGGTCAGGAACTCCGGTGTGAACTCGGGCCAGTTCCAGAACTCGAAGCCGAGGTGGGCGAAGGTGAGGTAGTCGTCGGCCCAGCGCCACTCGGGGAGCGGGACGGGCTCGGCGCAGGCCGGGCACGCGACCTGCGCCTGCCCGGTTTCGTACCAGGCGTCCATGGCGTCGCGGAAGGGCTCCCAGACGCCGTCGATCGGGTCCCACTCTTCCGTGACGAACCGTGTGGTGGCGGCACACCGCGGGCAGGTCACCGCCTCCGGTTCGCCCTGGCCGCCGTCGAAGACCGTGCGCCCGACCTTCACGGCCAGTCCGTCCGACGGCTCCCAGTCGGCGTCCTCCTCCGCCACGGCACGGTGCCAGTGCGGACCGGGCGGATGCCCGAGCGGCTCGCCGAGGACACAGCCGGTGCGCTCGGCGAGGACGATGCCCTCGGCCACGAGCCACGCGACCGCGCGGTCCGCGAGCCGCGCGGCCTCGTCGGGGCCCGCGTCGAGGTCGACGATCGTCTGGAAGTGATCACCCATGCGGAGACCGTAGACCCCGCCTCTGACAACGGCCTCAGCCCAGCGCCTCGTCCAGCAGCACCGCCCACTGCGCCACCACACGCTCGCGGCGGGCCGTGTCGTCGGTGAGGAGGTTGGCGAGGCCCAGGCCACGGGCCATGTCCAACAGGCCCTGCACGGTTTCGCGGACGCCGGGGCGGGATTCGTCCGCGCCCAGGAGTTCGACGGCGATGCGGTGGGTCTCGCGGCCGACGCGCAGCTCCAGCTCGGTGACGCGCGGACGCAGCTGTTCCTCGTTGGAGGCGGCGACCCACAGATGGAGCGCCGCGCGGAAGACGGGGCCGGTGTAGAGGTCGACGAGGGCCGCGATCACCGCGCGGCGGTCGCCGGCCGCGGCGCCGTCGGGGAACAGGGCGCGCAGGGCGGTGGAGCGTTCCTCGGCCACGTACTCGACGGCGGCCGTGAAGAGGTCCTCACGGGTGGGGAAGTGGTGCTGGGCGGCTCCCCGGGAGACGCCCGCGCGTTCGGCGACGACGGAGACCGTGGAGCCCGCCCAGCCGTGTTCGGCGAGGCAGGCCACGGCGGCCTCCAGGAGCCGCTGCCGGGTGGCCCGGCTGCGGTCCTGCTTGGGGACTCGTTCCGCACGGTCGGCCGTGCTCACACCACCCATTCCGGATCCCGTCGTTCGAGGAAGGCCGTCATTCCCTCGCGCGCGTGGGCGGAGGCGAAGAGGCGCGCCGAGAGCGCGGTCAGGTCGGCCGCGTCCCGGTCGAAGGTCTCCAGCACCCTAGCCGTGAGCAGCCGTTTCGTCTCGGCCAGGGCCTCGGGGGCGGATCGGCGCAGCCCGTCGAGGATCGGCGCGAGGACCTCGTCGACGTCGTCACCGGCGGCGGTGAGCAGGCCGATGCGGGCGGCCTCGGCGGTGTCCAGGCGTTCGCCGGTGAGGTAGTAGCGGGCCAGTGCGCGCGGGTCGGTGCGGGGTAGCAGCGGCAGCGAGATGACGGCGGGCGCGACACCGATGCGGACCTCGGTGAACGCGAACGTCGCCGCGCGGGACGCGACGGCGATGTCGCAGGCGGCGAGCAGGCCGAGCCCGCCCGCGCGGACATGACCGGTGACCCGCGCGACGACCGGTTTCGGCAGCTCGACGATCCGCCGCAGCAGACCGACGAGCGCGTCCGGCGCGGGCGGGTCGCGCAGGTCCGCGCCCGCGCTGAACGTGTTGCCGGTGTGGGTGAGCACCACCGCGCGGACGCCGGTGTCCTCACCGGCGTCGGTGAGCGCGTCGGCCAGCTCACCGACGAGCGCGGCGGACAGGGCGTTGCGGTGCCGCGGGGCGTCGAGGCTGAGCGTTTCGACGCCCCGCGCGCGGGTGCGGCCGATCAGGGTCACGAGGGCTCCTTGCGCGCCGCGCGGAGTTCGCGGCGCAGGATCTTTCCGGAGGCGGCGCGCGGGACGCCGTCGATGAAGGTGACGTGCCGGACCCTCTTGTAGGGGGCGACGCGTTCGGCGACGTACATCATGATCTCGCCCTCGGACAGCTCCGGGACGGACGGCTGACGGACGACGTAGGCGTGCGGGACCTCGTTGCCGTCCTCGTTGTAGACCCCGATGACGGCGGCGTCGGCGACACCGGGGTGGGTGAGGAGCAGCGCCTCGAGCTCGGCGGGGGCGACCTGGAAGCCCTTGTACTTGATCAGCTCCTTCACGCGGTCGACGACGAACAGCCAGCCGTTCTCGTCCGCGTGGCCGACGTCTCCGGTGTGCAGCCAGCTGTCCGCGTCGATCATCGCGGCGGTGGCGTCGGGCCGGCCGAGGTAGCCCTTCATGACCTGCGGGCCACGGATGAGGATCTCGCCGGACTCTCCGGGTCCGAGGTCCTTGCCGGGGTCGTCGAGGGAGACGATCCGCATCTCGGTGCCGGCGATCAGCTTGCCGACGGTGCCGGGAGGCGCCTCCCGCATCGCGTCCAGGGGCACGACGTGGGTGCCGGGCGAAAGTTCCGTCATGCCGTACGCCTGGCCGACGGGCGGCAGCCCCAGCCGCCGCGCGCAGGCCGCGGCGAGGCCCGCGTCCAGGGGCGCGGCGGCGCTGATGACGTACTTCAGTGAGCTGAGGTCGTACTGGGCGACCAGCGGGTGCTTGGCGAGGGCCAGGACGATCGGCGGGGCCACGTACAGGCCCGTGATGCGGTGGTTCTGGATGGCCGCGAGGAACGTCTCCAGGTCGAAGCGCGGCAGGACGACGACGGTGGCGCCCACCCGCAGCGGGGCGTTCATCAGGGCCGTCAGCCCGTAGATGTGGAAGAACGGCAGGACGGCGAGGACGCGGTCGCCCGGGCCCGCAGTGATCAGCGGATGGAGCTGCGCGAGGTTGGTGGCGATCTGGCGGTGGGTGAGCATCACGCCCTTGGGGACGCCGGTCGTGCCGGAGGAGTACGGCAGCGCGGCGACGTCCTCGACCGGGTCGATGGCGACGACCGGCTCGGGGGCGGTGGAGGCCAGCATGTCGATCAGGGAACGGTGTCCCGGCGCGCTGTCGCAGACGAAGATCTCCTCGATCCCGCCGGCCAGCTCGGCGGCCCTCCGCGCGGTGTCCAGCAACGGCGAGACGGTGACGATCCAGCGGGCCGCGCAGTCCTTCAGTTGCTTGCCGAACTCCTCGGCGGTGGCGAGCGGGTGCACGGTGGTGACGGAGGCACCCGCGCGGGTGGCCGCGTAGAAGGCGGTGGGGAAGGCGATCGTGTTGGGGCTGTGCAGGGCGAGCACGTCCCCCTTGCGCACGCCCGCCTCGGCGAGAGCGGCGGCGACACGCCGGTGGAAGCGGTCCACCTGCTCGTAGGTGAGGGTGGTGCCGTCGGTGCCGTCGATCAGCGCCGGGGTGCTCCCGAACTCGGCGGCGCGGGCCAGCACGGCCTCGTGGATGGGGAGTTCGACGGGTGCTACGTCTGCGTACTCGCTGCGGAACATGGTTCCTCCAAGACGGCCGAAGGGGCCAGGTACGGCTCAGTACGACTTGGGCAGGCCCAGGGTCTGGTGGGAGACGTAGTTGAGGATCATCTCCCGGCTCACCGGAGCGATACGGGACACACGCGCGGCGGTGATCAGCGAGGCGAGCCCGAACTCACGCGTGAGGCCGTTCCCGCCGAGGGTGTGCACCGCCTGGTCGACGGCCTTCACACACGCCTCGGCCGCCGCGTACTTGGCCATGTTGGCGGCCTCGCCCGCGCCCATGTCGTCACCGGCGTCGTAGAGGTGGGCGGCCTTCTGCATCATCAGGCGGGCGAGTTCGAGGTCGATGTGCGCCTGGGCGAGGGGATGGGCGATGGCCTGGTGGGAGCCGATGGGCGCCTTCCAGACGGTGCGCTCTCGCGCGTACTCGACGGCGCGGGCGAGCGCGTAGCGGCCCATGCCGATCGCGAAGGCGGCGGTCATGATGCGTTCGGGGTTGAGACCGGCGAAGAGCTGGAGCAGGCCCGCGTCCTCGTCGCCGACGAGCGCGTCGGCGGGCAGGCGTACGTCGTCGAGGGTCAGCTCGAACTGCTTCTCGGCGGCGTTGAGTTCCATGTCGATCTTCCGGCGCTCGAAACCGGGGGTGTCCCGGGGGACGATGAACAGGCAGGGCTTGAGCCTGCCGGTGCGGGCGTCCTCGGTGCGGCCGACGATGAGGGTGGCGTCGGCGATGTCGACGCCGCTGACGAAGACCTTGCGGCCGGTGAGGAGCCAGTCCCCGGTGCCGGGGTCGCGGCGGGCGGTGGTGGTGATGCGGTGGCTGTTGGAGCCGGCGTCGGGTTCGGTGATGCCGAAGGCCATCAGGCGGCTGCCGTCGGCCAGGGCGGGGAGCCATTCGCGTTTCTGGGCCTCGGTGCCGAAGCGGGCGATGACCGTGCCGCAGATCGCCGGGGAGACGATCATCATCAGCAGGGGGTTGCCGGCGGCGCCCATCTCTTCGAGGACGAGGCAGAGTTCGGTGATGCCGCCGCCACCACCGCCGTATGCCTCCGGCAGGTTGACGCCGATGTAGCCGAGCTTGGCGGCGTCCTGCCAGAAGGAGCGGTTGTCCGTGCCGGGGGCGTGGGGGTGTTTCGTCGCGAACGCGGCGACGGCCTCGCGGAGGGCCTTGTGCTCTTCCGATTCGATGAGGGTGGTCATGTGGCTCCTTCGGCTGCGGGTTGTTTGTGGCTGGTCGCGCAGTTCCCCGCGCCCCTAGGGAGTTGCCTCCACGACCGCCAGAAGGGCGCCGACTTCCACTTGCTGTCCCGGTGTTGCATCGAGGGCGATGAGGATTCCCGTGGCCGGGGACGTGATCTTGTGTTGCATCTTCATTGCCTCCAGCCAGAGGAGGGGCTGGCCGGCCTCCACCGGGGAGCCCTCGGTCAGGCCCTCGGCGATGCGGACGACCGTGCCCGGCATGGGGGCGAGGAGGGAGCCGGGGGCGTGTTGGGCGGTGGGGTCGGGGAAGCGGGGGAGGGCGGTGAGGGCGGTGGCGCCCACGTGCACCTGGTCGCCGTAGCGGTGGACCTCGAACCTGCGGCGTACGCCGTCCACCTCCAGGACCACCAGCCCCGCGTCGGCGTGCACCACCCGCACCCCGTCGGCCGTGAGGCCGTCGCGCGTGTGCCGGTAGCGGACCTCGTGCTCCTCCCCCGCCATCGCGTACCGCTTGACCTGGGGCCGCGAGGGCAGGTTGCGCCAGCCGCCGAAGCGGGAGCGGCCGTGGGCGTCGGCGAGGGCGGCGGCCAGCGGGGCGTGGGGGTCGGGGGCGGGGGCGGTCAGTTCGGGCAGGTGGCGGTCGTAGAAGCCGGTGTCCATACGGCCTTCCGTGAACTCCTCGTGCCGCAGGGAGCGGACGAGGAGGTCCCGGTTGGTGACGGGGCCGTGGATCTCCGCGCGTTCCAGCGCGGACGCGAGTGTGCGGAGCGCCTCCGCGCGGGTGGGGGCGTGGGCGACGACCTTGGCGAGCATGGGGTCGTAGTGGACCCCGATGTCGTCGCCGTCCTCGTAACCGGTGTCCAGGCGCACCGCGTCGGGGACGGCCAGGCGGTGCAGGCGGCCGGTCTGCGGGGCCCACTCGTGGGCGGGGTCCTCGGCGTAGAGGCGGGTCTCGACGGCGTGTCCCCGCGCGGGTGGAGGGTTGTCCGCGAGGGCGTGGCCCTCGGCGACGCGGATCTGCTCGGCGACGAGATCGAGCCCGAAGACGGACTCCGTCACCGGGTGTTCCACCTGGAGGCGGGTGTTCATCTCCAGGAAGTGCGCCCGGTCCCCGGCGACCAGGAACTCGACGGTCCCGGCGCCGACGTAGGCGACGGCGCGGGCGGCGCGTACGGCGAGGGCGTGGAGTTCGTCCTTGAGCCCCGGGGTCAGTCCGGGCGCCGGGGCCTCCTCGATCACCTTCTGGTGGCGACGCTGGAGGGAGCAGTCGCGGGTGCCGAGCGCCCACACCGTGCCGTGCGTGTCTGCGAGGATCTGCACCTCGACGTGCCGTCCGCCCTCCACATAGGGCTCGACGAACACCTCGCCGTCACCGAAGGCGCTCGCGGCCTCCGCGCGGGCGGCGGCCAGTTCGCCGTCCAGGTCGGCGAGGCGCCGTACGACGCGCATCCCGCGTCCGCCGCCGCCCGCCGCCGCCTTCACCAGCACGGGCAGGTCGGCCTCGGTGACCTCGCGCAGGGGCTCGATCCCCATGAGTTCCTTGGCGCGCGTCTTGGACGCCATCGCCTCGATCGCCTCCGGGGGCGGCCCGATCCACACCAGGCCGGCGTCCCGCACGGCCCGCGCGAAGTCGGCGTTCTCGGAGAGGAAGCCGTAACCGGGGTGCACGGCGTCCGCACCGGCCGCGAGGGCGGCCTTCACGATGAGTTCGCCGCGCAGGTAGGTGTCGGCGGGCGCCGACCCCGGCAGTCGTACGGCGGTGTCGGCCACGCGCGCGTGGAGGGCGTTTTCGTCGGCGTCCGAGTGCACCGCGACCGTCCGGATTCCCAACTGGCGGCAGGTGCGCATGACACGGCAGGCGATCTCGCCCCGGTTCGCCACAAGAACGGAAGTAATCACGGGCCTCACATCCGGAAGACGCCGAAGCCACCGCGCGCACCCTCGTAGGGGGCGGTGTGGATGGCGGACAGGCACAGGCCGAGGACGGTGCGGGTGTCGCGCGGGTCGATGACGCCGTCGTCGTACAGCCGCCCGGACAGGAACATCGGCAGCGACTCGGACTCGATCTGCTGCTCCACCATGGCGCGCAGCGCCGCGTCCGCCTCGTCGTCGTACGGCCGTCCCTTCGCCGCCGCCGACTGCCGGGCGACGATGGACAGCACACCGGCGAGCTGCTGCGGGCCCATGACGGCGGACTTGGCGCTGGGCCAGGCGAAGAGGAAGCGCGGGTCGTAGGCGCGACCGCACATGCCGTAGTGCCCGGCGCCGTAGGAGGCGCCCATGAGGACGGACAGGTGGGGGACCTTCGAGTTGCTGACCGCGTTGATCATCATCGCGCCGTGCTTGATGATGCCGCCCTGCTCGTACTCCTTGCCGACCATGTAGCCGGTGGTGTTGTGCAGGAAGAGCAGCGGGATGTCGCGCTGGTTGGCGAGCTGGATGAACTGGGCGGCCTTCTGGGACTCCTCGCTGAAGAGGACCCCCTGGGCGTTGGCGAGGATGCCGACGGGATAGCCGTGGAGGGTGGCCCAGCCGGTGGTCAGGCTGGGCCCGTAGAGCGGTTTGAACTCGTCGAAGTCGGAGGAGTCGACGATCCGCGCGATGACCTCGCGCGGGTCGAAGGGGATCTTCAGATCGCTCGGGACGATGCCCAGCAGCTCGTCCTCGTCGTACTTGGGCGGGGCGGCCTGCCTTGGATCGTCGTACGCCTTGCGGTGGTTGAGGCGGGCGACGACCCGGCGGGCCTGGCGGAGGGCGTCCGGCTCGTCGACGGCGAAGTAGTCGGCGAGGCCCGACACGCGCGCGTGCATCTCGGCGCCGCCCAGGGACTCGTCGTCGCTCTCCTCGCCGGTGGCCATCTTCACCAGC
Organism: Streptomyces sp. NPDC031111; assembly: GCF_055570675.1. NCBI lineage: Bacteria > Bacillati > Actinomycetota > Actinomycetes > Kitasatosporales > Streptomycetaceae > Streptomyces > Streptomyces sp. NPDC031111. Next base: position 218,984 of record NZ_JBVIGS010000009.1, on the reverse strand, counting down.
GGCGGACCGCCGAGGAACACCTTCGCCCGCTCCTTGACCATGATCACGTGGTCGGACATGCCGGGGATGTACGCGCCTCCGGCGGTGGAGTTGCCGAAGACGACGGCGACGGTGGGGATACCGGCCGCCGACAGCCGGGTCAGGTCCCGGAAGATCGCCCCGCCGGGGATGAAGATCTCCTTCTGGGAGGGCAGGTCGGCGCCCCCGGACTCGACGAGGCTGATGCAGGGCAGCCGGTTGGTGAGCGCGATGTCGTTGGCGCGCAGGGCCTTCTTCAGGCTCCAGGGGTTGCTGGCGCCGCCGCGCACGGTCGGGTCGTTGGCGGTGATCAGGCACTCCACGCCCTCGACGACACCGATACCGGTGACGAGGGAGGCACCGACCGCGTACTCGCTCCCCCAGGCCGCCAGCGGGGACAGCTCCAGGAACGGCGTGTCGGGGTCGAGGAGCAGTTCGATGCGCCCGCGGGCGAGCAGCTTGCCGCGCTTCCGGTGCCGCTCGACGTACTTGTCGCCGCCGCCCGCGAGGGCCTTGGCGTGCTCGGCGTCGAGTTCGGCGAGCTTGGCGAGCATGGCCTCGCGGTGCGCCCGGTACTCCGGGTCGGCCGTGTTCAGGGCGGATTCGAGGACCGTCACAGGAGGGCCTCCGGGATGTCGAGGTGCCGGGAGCGCAGCCATTCGCCGAGCGCCTTGGCCTGCGGATCGAAACGGGCCTGCGCGGCGACGCCCTCGCCGAGGATTCCCTCGACGACGAAGTTCAGGGCGCGGAGGTTGGGCAGGGCGTGCCGGGTGACCTTCAGCTCGCGGGCTTCGGGGATCAGCTGCCGGAATCTGTCGACCGTGAGCTCGTGCGCGAGCCACCGCCAGGCGTCGTCGGAGCGGGCCCAGACGCCGACGTTGGCGTCCCCGCCCTTGTCGCCGCTGCGGGCGCCGACGAGAAGCCCGAGGGGTGCCCTTCGTGTGGCCCCGGTCGGCAGCGGTTCGGGGAGTACGGGTTCCGGTACGTCGTCGAGTACGGCGGTGTCGTGGGCCGGGGGCACGGGGATACGGCGCCCGTCGTGGAGGACGGCCACATGGTCGACGTCACCATGGGGGACGTACACATCGTCGAAGACCCCATACGGGGAGCCCTTCCCCGGTGGTGCCATGACATGGAACCCGGGATAGCTCGCCAACGCCAGCTCGATGGCGGCCCCGCTCAGCACCCGCCCCACCGCCTCCTGCGCGGGGTCCCGCACGACGAGCCGCAGCAGCGCGCTCGCGGTCTCCTCGGTGCCGGCGTCGGGCCGGTCGGTGCGCACGAGCTCCCAGCACGTCTCGGCGGGCGGCGACTTGGCGAGCGCGTCGCCCATCTGCTCCCTCACCAGGCGGGCCTTGGACTCGATGTCGAGCCCGGTGAGCACGAACACCACCTCGTTGCGGAACCCGCCGAGCCGGTTGAGCCCGACCTTGAGCGTGGGTGGCGGTGCCTCCCCGCGGACCCCTTCGACGCGCACCCGGTCGGGCCCGTCCTGGGTGAGCCGTACGGTGTCCAGCCGCGCGGTCACGTCCGGTCCCGCGTACCGGGCGCCGCCCGTCTCGTAGAGGAGCTGCGCGGTGACCGTGCCGACGTCGACGAAGCCGCCGGTGCCGGGGTGCTTGGTGATGACGCTGCTGCCGTCGGCGTGGATCTCGGCGAGCGGGAAGCCGGGCCGCCGCAGGTCGCCGGGGCGGCGCTCGCCGAAGAACGCGTAGTTCCCGCCGGTCGCCTGCGCCCCGCACTCCAGCACGTGCCCGGCGACGACGGCCCCCGCGAGCCGGTCGTGGTCCGTCGCCGCCCAGCCGAAGTGCGCGACGGCCGGCCCGGTGACCAGGGCGGCGTCGGTGACCCGCCCGGTGACCACGATGTCGGCGCCCTCGCGGAGACACTCCGCGATGCCGGAGCCGCCGAGGTAGGCGTGGGCGGCGAGGCTGCCGGGGTACCGCGCGGTGAGGTCGTCGCCCTCGACATGGGCCACCCGGACGGGGATGCCGAGCCGGTCGGCGAGGGCGCGTACGGCGTCGGCGAGCCCGGCCGGATTGAGCCCGCCCGCGTTGGTGACGATCCTGACGCCGCGCTCGTGGGCGAGCCCGAGGGTGTCCTCCAGTTGCCGCAGGAAGGTGCGGGCGTATCCGGCGGAAGGGTCCTTCAGCCGGTCGCGGGCGAGGATGAGCATGGTCAGCTCGGCGAGGTAGTCGCCGGTGAGGACGTCGACCTCGCCGCCGGTGAGCATCTCGCGCAGGGCGTCGAAGCGGTCGCCGTAGAAGCCGGAGAAGTTCCCGATGCGCAGGGTCACCGGGCGCCCTCCTTCGGCTCCCGTCCACCGCCGGGCGGCCCGGCGAAGGCCTGCGCGATGTCCAGCCAGCGGTCGGCGTCGGGGCCCTCGGCGACGAGGGCGAGGTCCGCGCGGTGGGCGCGCTGGGTGACGAGGAGACAGAAGTCGAGGGCGGGCCCGGTGACACGCTGGGGGGCGTCCTCGGGACCGTAGGCCCACACCCCGCCGCCCGGTGCGACGAGCTCGACCCGGAAGGGATCGGCCGGCGGGGTGAGCCCGTGCGTGACGTAGGCGAAGTCCCGGGTGCGCACCCCGAGCCACGCCACATGCCTGAGCCTGTCACTCGGTGGCCGCGTCACACCGATCGTCTCCGCCACGTCCAGGCCGTGGGCCCAGGTCTCCATGAGACGGGCGGTGGCCATGGAGGCGGCGGACATGGGCGGCCCGTACCAGGGGAACCGGGCCCCGGCCGGCGCCTCCCGCAGCGCCTTCTCCAGCGCCGCGCGCCCCTCACGCCAGCGCGCGAGCAGCTCGGCGGGCTCGGACCGGGCGTACTCCTCGGCCCCCTCGTCGACGAAGGTGCTCGGGGCGGCGAGTGCCTTCTCCACCAACGCCCGGAACCCGTCGGCGTCGGTGACTGCGAGCAGCGCGGAGCGGTCGGTCCAGGCGAGGTGGGCGATCTGATGGGCGACGGTCCACCCGGCGGCGGGCGTCTCCAGTCTCCACTGCCCGGGACTCAACCCAGCCACGAGCCGGTCGAGCTCCTCACTCTCCTCACGCAGATCGTCGATCACAGGCGTCGGATCGGACACGAGGCGCTCCCCTCGGACACGGAACGGCAGTGCGGCCGGTTGGGGGGAGCATGGCAGCGGCGCCATAAACAAGCAAGCATGCTTGCATGAATTTTTGCGGCCACCGGCCCTTGGCCGCCTCTGCCGAGCCGTCAGGCGAGAGGATCGGGCGTGACCTGCCAGATGGTGACGAGCTCCGATCGTGGCGTGACCATGTAGACGAAGAATCCCCCGGAGACGAACGCGTGTTTCGCGCCTTCGTCCGCTCCCTGGTAGGCGGCCCCGTGAACGTAGAGCGCTTCCGCCGCCCTGACCAGTTCGTCGGCCGTCTTCTCCACCTCGGCGAGAAAGGCCGCCGGGGCGCCCTCCGCGACGGTTTCCTCGTCGGGGACGTACTCCCACCGCCAGGTCACTCGGCGTGCACCGCCTTGGCGGCATCGCGATACAGGGAGCTCGCCGTTGCCAGATGTCTCCGCGCCTCGTCCGCCGTAGTGGCGATCCGGGCGAGATATTCGGCGCGGTGGTAGACCTTCGCCGTGGCCGGGTGTCGCTCGATCTCGATCAGGGCGGCCCAGTGGCTGAGGTAGGCGTGGACCGGCTTCAGGGAACCGTGCTCCACTGCCTCCGCGAGCGCCTGGTCCTTCGCCCGGTCGTATGCCGCCAGAAGGTCGGGAGCCACGACCGTGCAGGCAGCCCGCAGGGCGCCCGGCGTTCGTTCCGGGCGAGGGATCAGCGGGCGGTCACCGACGGTTTCACTGTGCTGCACACTCATGGCGCTGTTCCCTTCGTGCCCTCCGGGGACGGGCCGGCCACGCGACGGAGCCCGGTTGATTCGAGAGACGAGAGCGACTCTAGTCCTGACACACCGCGTCGCGCCCGGCGATCGTCAGGAGCCGGCCCGTGGCCTCTTCGCGCGCCCCCGCCCCACCTGCGTCCGCACCGCCCCCATGCTCGCCGCGATGACCAGGGCGATGGCGGCGGCCTCCGTCGCGGCGAGGCCCTGGTCGAGGATCAGGAAGCCCGCGGCGGCCGCGAGGGCCGGTTCCAGGCTCATGAGGATCGCGAAGGTGGAGGCGGGCAGGCGGCGCAGGGCGAGGAGTTCGAGGGTGTACGGGAGCACCGAGGACAGCACCGCGACCGCCGCGCCCAGACCGAGAACCGTCGGGTCCAGGAGCTTCGTGCCGGACTCCACGATCCCCAGCGGCAGGAACAGCACCGCCGCCACCGCCATGGCGAGGGCGAGTCCGTCGGCCTGCGGGAAGCGGCGGCCCGTACGCGCGCTGAAGACTATGTACGCCGCCCACATGGCGCCGGCACCCAGTGCGAAGGCCACACCCAGCGGGTCGAGACTGCTGAAGCCTCCCCCACTGAGGAGGAACACACCGGCGAGAGCCAGCCCGGCCCACACGAGATTGACCGCACGCCGTGAGGCCAGGACGGACAGCGCGAGCGGGCCGAGAACCTCCAGCGTGACCGCCGGGCCCAGCGGGATGCGCGCGACCGACTGGTAGAAGAGGCCGTTCATCGCGGCCATGGCGACACCGAAGACGATCACCGTCCCCCAGTCGGTGCGGGAGTGCCCGCGCAGCCGGGGCCGGCAGATCACCATCAGCACGAGAGCGGCCACGAGCAGCCGCAGCGACACGACCCCGAGCGCTCCGGCCCGCGGCATCAGCGTCACCGCCAGCGCCCCGCCGAACTGCACGGAGACCCCGCCGGCGAGCACGAGCCCGACCGGCCCCAGGGACCCGCGCCGCCCGCGCGGGGCACCCGCCGACGTGGACGCGGGAGCGGGCCCTGTCCCGGGCGCGATGGACGGGGTGGCGGCGCTGGGGGTGGTCACGGGGCCTTCCAGGGACGTCGGGGCGGACACGTACTCGAACCGAGTGTGCTCCTTGGTGAACTGTCCAGTCCAGAGTATTGAACTTTGTCAGCACCGTAAAGCGCTTATATGCCTGACCATGCGTCCCCCGCCCCGCCTCGGTCAACCCCGTCCGCCCCGTGGACCCCACCAGGTACCGTTTCCCCTGGTGACACCCGCGTCCGTTCCCATCGCCCGAGGTCCCGTGCGACGACTCCTTGTCCGCCTGTGGCGGCTCCTGCGTCCCGTCCAGAGCCGCATCATGTGGTTGCTGCACGCCAAGTTCGTGGTCGGCGTCACCGGCGTCGTACGCGACGACGAGGGACGGGTCCTCCTGCTCCGGCACCGGATGTGGCCGCCGGGCCGCCAGTGGGGCCTGCCGAGCGGCTTCGCGCGCAAGGGCGAGGACTTCCGGGCGACGGTGGTGCGCGAGGTCAAGGAAGAGACGAACCTCGACGTCGAGGTGGGCCGCCTGGTCATGCTGAACAGCGGCTTCCGCACCCGCCTGGAGGTGGCCTACGAGGCCCGTCTGCTCGGCGGCGAACTCCGCCTCGACCCCTTCGAGATCCTGGAGGCCCGCTGGTGCCACCCGGACGACCTCCCGAAGGACATCCAACCGGCGTGCGGACCACTGGTACGCGGCGAGACGGTGCCCTGAGAGCCCCCTGTTAAGGTGCGCCGGTGTCAGCGATCAGGCAGGTCCAAGTCACCTTCGACTGCGCGGAACCCGAGCGGCTCGCGCGCTTCTGGTGCGAGGTGTTGGGGTACGTCGTGTCGCCGCCGCCGCGCGGGTTCGCCACGTGGGAGGACTTCGATCGCTCCCGGCCTCCTGAGGAGCGGGGCTCGTGGTTCGCCTGCGTCGATCCCTCGGCTGTGGGCCCGCGGCTGTTCTTCCAGCGCGTTCCCGAAGGCAAGGTCGTCAAGAACCGGGTGCATCTGGACGTGCGGGTCGGCACCGGGCTCGTCGGCGAGGAGCGCCTCGCCGCGCTCGAGGCCGAGTGCGCCCGACTGCTCCCGCTCGGCGCGGTACGCGTGCGCCTGCTGTACGACGGCAACGACGCGTGCATCGTGATGCAGGACATCGAGGGCAACGAGTTCTGCCTCGACTGAAGACGTCAGGGGACACAAGGCGGCTGCTCGTTCAGTCGTCCAGAGCGGCCGCCAATACCTCCGCCAGGTGTTGCCCCCGTACGCCCGCCAGCTGCTCCAGCTGCGTCCGGCAGGAGAAGCCGTCGGCCAGGATGACCGACTCCTCCGGTGCTTCCCGTACGGCTGGGAGCAGTTGGTCCTCCGCGCAGGCGACCGAGACCGCGTAGTGGCCCTTCTCGAAGCCGAAGTTGCCCGCCAGGCCGCAGCAGCCGCCCGTCAGTTCGCCGGTGAGGCCGGCCGCCTCGCGCAGGCGGCGGTCGGGGGCGTCGCCCAGGACCGCGTGCTGGTGGCAGTGGGTCTGGCCGGTGACCGGGCGGTTCAGGGACGGTGGGGTCCAGTCCGGGGCGTGGCGCTCCAGGGTTTCCGCGAAGGTCAGGACACGGGCGGCGAGCCGTGCCGCGCGCGGGTCGTCGTGGAGGAGTTCCGGGGCGTCCGTGCGCAGGGTCGCCGCGCAGCTCGGTTCCAGGACCACCAGGGGGGCGTCCGTGGCCAGGACGGGTTCCAGGAGGTCCAGGGTGCGACGGAGCACCGCGCGGGCGCGGTCGAGCTGGCCCGTGGAGATGTAGGTGAGACCGCAGCAGACCCTGCCCCTGCGGGCCGTCAGCAAGGACAGGGCCGAGCGGCTGCGCGCGTCGCCCACCGGGCGGCTCCCCGGCCGCAGTGTGGGCGGCAGGGCCACCCGCAGGCCCGCAGCCTCCAGTACGCGTACGGCCGCCCGGCCCACCGACGGCGACAGGTGCTCCGTGAACGTGTCCGGCCAGAGGACCACCAGCGTGCCGTCGCCGGAGGCGGCGGGCCGTCCCCGCCACCAGCGCGTGAACGTCTCCCCCACCACCCGGGGGATCTCCCGCTCTCCCGCGATCCCGCCCAGCCGTTTCGCCGCCCGTGCGAGCGGGCCCACGGAGGCGAGCCCGTTGACCAGGCCCGCCGACCTCGTGCGCCCCACCCAGCCCAGCCACACCGGCAGCCACCCCATCGCGTAGTGGGCGGCCGGGCGACGGCGGCCCGCGTAGTGGTGGTGGAGGAACTCCGCCTTGTACGTGGCCATGTCGACCTCGACCGGGCAGTCCGAGCGGCAGCCCTTGCAGGACAGGCACAGGTCCAGCGCGTCCCGTACCTCCGTCGACCGCCAGCCGTCGGTCACCAGCTCGCCGGCGAGCATCTCGTGCAGCAGGCGCGCGCGCCCGCGCGTGGAGTGCTGCTCCTCCCCCGTCGCCCGGAACGACGGGCACATCACCGCGGGCCCCGACACGGACGTCGTACGGCACTTGGCGACGCCCACGCAACGGCGCACCGCCGCCGAGAAGTCGCCGCCGTCGGCGGGGTAGCCGAAGGCGACGTCCACCGGTTCGCGCGGGAGGACGGAGAAGCGGAGGTCCGAGTCCAGGGGGGCCGGGCGGACCAGCATGCCCGGGTTGAGCAGGTCGTCCGGGTCCCAGACGCCCTTCACGCGCTCGAAGAGGGCGATCGTGTCCGCGTCGTACATGCGGGGCAGCAGTTCGGCCCGCGCCTGCCCGTCGCCGTGCTCGCCGGAGAGGGAGCCGCCGTGCGCCACCACCAGGTCGGCGAGATCCTCGGAGAAGCGCCGGAAGCGGGCGATGCCCGGCCCGGTCAGCAGGTCGAAGTCGATGCGTACGTGGATGCAGCCGTCCCCGAAGTGCCCGTACGGGGTGCCGCGCAGCCCGTGGTCGGCCATGAGCCGCCGGAAGTCGCGCAGGTACGCGCCGAGCCGGGCGGGCGGCACCGCGCAGTCCTCCCAGCCGGGCCAGGCCTCCGTACTGTCCGGCATCCTCGTCGCCGTGCCGCTCGCGTCCTCCCGGATCCGCCACAGCGCGCGCTGCCCTGCCGGGTCGGTGACCACCAGGGAGTCCACGACGTCCGCCGCGCGGACGACCGTCTCCGCACGCGCGCGTGCCTCGGCCTCCGTGTCCCCGCCGGTCTCCACGAACAGCCAGGCCCCACCGCGCGGGAGGCCGGCCGCGGCGGACACCGGCACCAGGTCCGCCGCCATCCCCTCCACCGTCAGCGGCCCGTACGGCAGCAGCCCCGCCGCCGCCTCCGCGGCCCCGCTCTCGTCCACGTACGCCAGCACGGCGAGCGCACGCGCGCGTGGTGCCCGTACGAGGTCCACGACCGCCTCCGTGAGCACGCCGAGGGTGCCCTCCGAGCCGCAGAGGGAACGGGCGACGTCGGCGCCCTTCTCGGGCAGCAGGGCGTCCACGGCGTAGCCGGAGATACGGCGGGGCAGCTCCGGGAAGCCGGTGCGCAGGCGGGCCAGTTCGCCGTCGACCAGCTCCCGCAGTCCCGCCGGGGCGCCCGCCCACGCCCGTCCCGGCCGCAGCCGCTCCCCGCGCGGGGTGACGACGGACAGCTCCCGCACGCTGTCGGCCGTCGTGCCCCAGGCGACCGAGTGGGAGCCGCAGGAGTTGTTGCCGATCATGCCGCCGAGGGTGCAGCGGCTGTGGGTGGAGGGGTCGGGGCCGAAGCGCAGACCGTACGGGGCGGCGGCCTCCTGGAGGCGGTCGAGGACGAGACCGGGCTGGACCACGGCCGTACGCTCCCGGGGATCCAGGGACAGCAGACGGTTCATGTGCCGTGTGAAGTCGAGCACCACCCCGATGCCGGTCGCCTGCCCCGCGATCGACGTGCCGCCGCCGCGCGGCACCACGGGCACGCCGTGCGTCCGGCACACCTCCAGCGTGGCCGCCACGTCGTCGGCGTCCCGTGGCGCCACCACGCCGAGCGGCACCCGGCGGTAGTTGGAGGCGTCCATGGTGGTCAGCGCCCGTGCGGTCGTGCCGAAGTCGACCTCGCCGCGCACGACCGCCCGCAGCCCGGCCAGCAGTTCCCGGTGATCCGTCATGTCCTCAGGATGCCTCCGCGGCGCCCGGACGCGGCGACGGCACACACGGCCCCCGAGTCAGCGCCATTACCTAAAACGGAAGCGGAATCTTCCCAAGTCGAACACGAACTCTCATATAGTGACCGCGAGTTGCGCGCAGTTGCCGGACCACGTTCGACATTGACCCCTCGAATCGGGGCCGGCATCGCAGTGGAAACCACCCGAGGGCCGCGCGGACACGACGGTGCACGCCCGCGGACCGACCGAGGACCCGACCGAGGACCCTGATTGATGACCTCCCCCCTGCTCCCCGGCGACCGCCCCACCCCCCGCAGCCTGTTGCCCGTCCCGCTGCTCACCGCGGCACTCGCCGCGGCCGCCGTCGTCGCCGCCGTCCTCCTCGTACCGGACTCCGCGGTCGGCGCCGTCGCGGTGACGGGCACGATCGCCGCCGTACTGCTGTGCGCGGCCGCCGCGGTCGCCACCCACGCCGTCCTGTCGGCGCGGGCGGCCCGCACCCGGCTGGACGCCGTCACCCAGGACGTCGGCAGACTGCTCCAGGAACAGTCCCGGCTGACCGAGGAGTCCCGCCGCCAGCACGAGCGGCTCACCGGCGAACTCACCCGGGAGCGTGCCCGGTTGTCCCACGAGCTGGACCAGGAGCGCACCCGTCTCGCCGAGACCCTGGCCGCGGAACGCGACCGCCTCACCGGGCAGCACGCCGCCGAATCGGCCCGCGCCGCCCGGGAGCACGCCGAGGAGCGGGACCGGCTCACCGACGACCACGCCGCCGCGCTGAAGCGGCTCGCCGAGGAACACGCCGAGAAACTGCGCCTCATCACCGAGGAACACGGCGCCCACACCGCCCGGTCGGCCCGCGACCACGCGGAGGAGCGCGACCGGCTGGTCGAGGAGCGGGACCGGATCGAGGCGGACCGGGACCGGCTCACCGCGGAGAACGCGCGGCTGACCACCCGGCTGCGGGAGGCCGACGGCGCGCGGGCCGCCGCGCTGTCCGCGACCGCCAACGCGGCCGGCCGGATGCAGGCCCTGTCCACGGGCATGCTCGCGGACCTGCGCGCGATGGAGGAGAAGCACCACGACGAGGAGGTCCTCGCCGACCTGCTGCACCTCGACCACCGCACCGCGCAGGCCGGCCGCCTCGCCGACTCCGTCGCCGTCCTCACCGGTGCCCGCTCCGGCCGCCGCTGGGCCCGGCCCATCTCCATGGAGTCGATCCTGCGCGGCGCCATGGGCCGGATCAGCGGCTACCAGCGCGTCCGCGTCCACTCCGCCAGCGACATCGCGGTCGCCGGGCACGCCGCCGAGGGCGTGATGCACGCGCTCGCCGAACTCCTCGACAACGCCGCGAACTTCTCGCCGCCGACCGCCGAGGTCCACGTCTACGTCGAGGAGGTCCCGGCCGGGGTCATCGTGTCCGTGGAGGACAGCGGGCTCGTCATGGGCGAGGCGCAACTGCGCCGCGCCGAGCGCGCGGTCTCCGGTGAGACCGCCGGGCTCGGGGGCCTCACCGGCACCCGGCTCGGCCTCGCCGTGGTCGGCCGGCTGTCCCGGCGGTACGGGCTCCGGGTCTCGTACCGTCCCTCGGCCCGCGGCGGCACGGGCGTCCTGATGCTCGTACCGCAGGACATCCTCGTACCGCCGGACGCGCCCACACCTCAGCCGGCCGCCGCCACCACCGCGTCGACGGCCCTCACCGGCGCCTCGGCCGCCACACCGTCCGTCCCCGAGTCCCCGGCCGCGCTCACCGCGGCGCTCGCCTCCGAGGCCCCGGAGCCCTCCACCGAGGCCCCCGGCCGCCCTGAACCGGAGACCAGCCACGTCACCGCGCGCGACGGCGAAGACGGCGACGGCCCCGGCACCCCCGCCGAGCGGGAGACGTCCCGCGAGAGCGCCCGCCCCGCCCCCTCCTACGCCGCCGCCCGCGCCGGAACCGACCTCGACCCCGACCCGGTGCCCACCCACGAGTCCCCCGACCGGGGCACCGACGCGCCCCCGCTCGTGCTGCCCCGCCGCCGCCGGGGCCGGACCCTCGCCGACGCGGAGCGCACCCGTTCCGGCAGCCGTGTCACCGCTCCCCGGCCCGCACCGACGGCCGAGGAGACCAAGGCGCGCACCGCCCGCTTCAGCAGCTTCCGCCAGGCCGTCCGCCCTCCGACCCCGGACGACACGGCCGACCCGGACACCGGCACCGCCCCCGACCCGACCCCCGAAGCACAGCCCACCCCCCCGACCCCGGAAGGCGACACCACCTCATGACCGGCACGACGACCGCCGACGACAAGCTCACCTGGCTGATAGAGGGCCTGCTGGAGCGCACGCCGGGCGCGCGGCACGCGCTCGTGCTGTCCCGTGACGGCCTGAAACTGTGCCGTACCCCGGAGCTGTCCGCCGACCAGGCCGACCAGCTCGCCGCGATCGCCGCCGGCATCCAGTCGCTGTCGCACGGCGCCTCCGTCGAGTTCGGCGACGGCAGCGGCGGTGTGCGCTCGGCGATGACCGAGTTCTACGGCGGCGTGCTCTTCATCGTGGAGGCCGGCGAGGGCGCGCACCTGGCCGTCGTCACCGCCGAGGACGCGGACGCCGGACTCGTCGGGCACAACATGAGCGAGCTCGTGGAGCAGTTGGGCGAGCACCTGACCGCGCGGCCCCGCACCTCATGAGCAGGCCCGGCAGGGACGACGCCCCCGACCGGCTCTACACCCTCACCGGGGGGCGCAGTCGGTCCGGCCCCGACAACCCCTTCGACCTGGTGACCCTTGTCGTCGCCGAGTGCGATCCGGTGCCCGGCATGCAGTCCGAGCACGCGGCGATCCTGCGGCTGGCCGAACGCCCCACGGCGGTCGTGGAGATCGCGGCGGAGCTGAAGCTGCCCGTGAGCATCACCCGGATCCTGCTCTCCGACCTACAGGCGGCGGGCCGGGTCAGCGCCCGCCACCCCCGCAAGGCCGCCGTACCCGACCCCGACATCCTGGAGCAGGTGCTCGTTGGACTCCGCAACCTCTGAGACGCGCACACCGCTCGGCGCGTCGGCCGACAACGGCCTCAAGATCGTGGTCGTGGGCGGCTTCGGCGCCGGCAAGACGACGATGGTCCGCTCGGTCAGCGAGATCCGTCCCCTCAACACCGAGGAGACGATGACGCAGGCGGGCGAGGCCGTCGACGACATCAGCGAGGTGCGCGGCAAGACCGCGACGACCGTCGCCTTCGACTTCGGCCGCATCACCCTCGACGCGCGCAACGTGCTCTATCTGTTCGGCGCGCCCGGCCAGGAGCGCTTCTGGTTCCTGTGGGACCGGCTGTTCTCCGGCACGCTCGGCGCGGTCGTCCTGGTCGACACACGGCGCATCGACGACTCCTGGTACGCCATCGACCGGCTGGAGAAGCACGGCACGCCGTTCATCGTGGCCTGCAACGACTTCGGCGGCCCCACCTTCACCCCGGCGCAGATCCGCGAGGCCCTGGACCTCGATCCGCACGTACCGCTCGTCAACTGCGACGCCCGGTCCCGGGAGTCCAGCAAGATCACGCTGATCACGCTGGTGGAGCACATCCAGGCCCTGTACACCGACCCTGCCCGAGCCCCCCGTCAGGAGCTGGTGTGAGTCCCGCCTCCGTCCCCAACGCCGTCCGTTTCAGCGGCTCCCTGCTCCAGGAGGACCCGGCCCGGGTGTACCGGGAGCTGCGGCGCGAGCACGGCAGTGTCGTCCCGCTGCTGCTGGACGGCGACGCACCGGCGTGGCTGGTGCTCGGCTACCGCGAGCTGCACCAGATCACCGGCGACCCGGTGCTGTTCAGCCGCGACTCCGAGCTGTGGAACCAGTGGGAGAACATCCCCGACGACTGGCCGCTGCTGCCGATGATCGGCCGGAAGCAGCCGTCGATCCTCTACACCGTCGGCGAGCGGCACCGTCAGCGGGCCGGGATGCTGGTGACCGCGCTGGAGGCGGTCGACGCGTTCGAACTGCGCGGTTACGCGGAGAAGTTCGCGGACGAGCTGATCGACGGCATCTGCCCGAAGGGCACCGCCGATCTGATCGGCGAGTTCGCGATGCTGCTTCCGGTGCGGGTGCTGGCGCGGCTCTACGGCTTCTCCGACGAGGAGGGGCCGGGACTGGTCACCGCCCTCAACGACATGATCGACGGGCGGGAGCGGGCGCTGGCGGGCCAGACCCATCTGTTCACGTCGATGACGCGGCTGGTGGCCGACCGAAAGGAGCGGCCCGCCGAGGACGTCGCGTCCCGGATGCTCGCCGACACCTCGGGCTTCACCGAGGAGGAGATCGTCCAGGACCTGATGGTGATGATGGCGGCCGGACACCAGCCGACCGCCGACTGGATCGGCAACTCGCTGCACCTGATGCTCACCGACAGCCGGTTCGCCGCCTCCCTGTTCGGGGGCCGCAACAGCATCGCCGAGGCGATGAACGAGGTGTTGTGGGAGGACACCCCGACCCAGAACGTGGCCGCCCGCTGGGCCTCCCGCGACACCCAGCTCGGCGGTCGCCGCGTCCGTGCCGGCGACATGCTGCTGCTCGGCCTCCAGGGCGCCAACTCCGACCCGCAGGTGCGGACCGACGGCTCGGCGCTGACCGGCGGCAACAGCGCCCACTTCTCCTTCGGTCACGGGGAGCACCGCTGCCCGTTCCCGGCGCAGGAGATCGCCGAGGTGATCGCCCGGACCGGCATCGAGGTCGTACTGGACCGGCTGCCGGACATCGACCTCGCGGTGCCCGCCGCCGGCCTGACCCGCCGCCCGTCGCCGTGGCTGCGCGGACTGTCCGAACTCCCGGTCACGTTCACACCCACTCCCGCCCTTGGAGGCTCGCTCGCATGACGGCTGGTACGGACACCACGACGACGGACACCGAACAGACCCGTATCCCCCTCGACCCGTTCGTCTCCGACCTGGACGGGGAGAGCGCCGCGCTGCGGGCCGCCGGGCCGCTGGCCGCCGTGACGCTGCCGGGTGACGTGCCGGTGTGGGCGGTCACCCACCACGCCGAGGCGAAGCGGCTGCTCACCGATCCGCGGCTGGTGAAGGACATCAACGTCTGGGGTGCCTGGCAGCGCGGCGAGATCGCCCCCGACTGGCCGCTGATCGGGCTGGCGAACCCGCCCCGCTCCATGCTCACCGTGGACGGCGCCGACCACCGCCGGCTGCGCACGCTGGTCGCGCAGGCGCTCACGCCGCGCCGGGTGGAGCGGATGCGGGAGCGGATCACGGAGCTCACCGAGGGCCTGCTGGACCAGGTGGCCGCGCAGCCCGGCGACACGCTCGACCTGAAGGCGGTGTTCGCCTACCCGCTGCCGATGTACGTCATCGCCGACCTGATGGGGCTCGCGGAGGAGCGGCTGCCGCGGCTCAAGGAGCTCTTCGAGAAGTTCTTCTCCACGCAGACCCCGCCCGAGGAGGTCATCGCGACGCTGACCGAGCTGGCCGGGATCATGGCCGAGACGGTCGCGCACAAGCGCGAGAACCCGGGCGACGATCTGACCTCCGCGCTGGTCCAGGCGTCGGAGAACGGCGACCGGCTCACCGACGAGGAGATCGTCGCCACGCTCCAGCTGATGGTGGCGGCCGGCCACGAGACGACGATCTCCCTCATCGTCAACGCGGTGGTCAACCTCTCCCTCCACCCCGAGCAGCGGGAACTGGTGCTGTCCGGCAAGGCGGACTGGTCGGCGGTGATCGAGGAGACCCTGCGGTACGCCACGCCCACCTCGCACGTGCTGATCCGGTTCGCGACGGAGGACATACCGGTCGGTGACAAGGTCCTCCCCGCGGGTGACGCGCTGATCGTGTCGTACGCGGCGATCGGCCGGGACGAGCAGGCGCACGGTCCGACGGCCGGCGTCTTCGACATCACCCGCGAGAGCGCCAACCGGCACATCTCCTTCGGCCACGGCCCGCACGTCTGCCCGGGCGCGGCCCTGTCCCGCCTGGAGGCGGGCGTGGCCCTGCCGGCCCTGTACGCCCGCTTCCCCGGCCTCGACCTGGCGGTCCCGGCGGGCGAGCTGCGCAACAAGCCGGTGGTCACCCAGAACGACCTGTTCGAGCTGCCGGTCAAGCTCGGCGGCTGATTCACCCGGGCGGGGGGGGGGGGGGCCCCCCCCCCCCCCCCCCCCCCCCCCCGCCCGTCTCAGCGGACGGACGATGTTTCGCCCGGGTTTCGCTCAGCCGCTAGGCTCCGGTCGTGGCTGAGATCCGGATTCCTGCTGACATCAAGCCCGCCGACGGTCGTTTCGGTGCGGGTCCCTCCAAGGTGCGGACGGAAGCGCTGGACGCGCTGGCCGCGACCGGCACATCCCTCATGGGCACCTCCCACCGCCAGGCCCCGGTGAAGAACCTGGTCGGCAAGGTGCGCGAGGGCATCCGCGAGCTGTTCC
Organism: Streptomyces sp. NPDC031111; assembly: GCF_055570675.1. Classification (NCBI taxonomy): domain Bacteria; kingdom Bacillati; phylum Actinomycetota; class Actinomycetes; order Kitasatosporales; family Streptomycetaceae; genus Streptomyces; species Streptomyces sp. NPDC031111. Next base: position 203,637 of record NZ_JBVIGS010000009.1, on the reverse strand, counting down.
TGCTCCCCGACGGCTACGAGGTGATCCTCGGCAACGGCGGCTCCACCGCGTTCTGGGACGTCGCGACCCACGGTCTGATCGAGAACAAGTCGCAGCACCTCACCTTCGGCGAGTTCAGCTCCAAGTTCGCCAAGGCCGCCAAGCTCGCCCCGTGGCTCGCCGAACCCACCGTCGTCTCCTCCGACCCGGGCACGCACCCGGAGGCCGCCGCCGAAGCGGGCGTGGACGTGTACGCGTTCACCCACAACGAGACCTCCACCGGTGTCGCCATGCCCATCAAGCGCGTCGCCGGCGCCGACGAGGGCGCCCTCGTCCTGGTGGACGCCACCTCCGGCGCGGGCGGCCTGCCGGTCGACATCGCCGAGACGGACGTCTACTACTTCGCCCCGCAGAAGTCCTTCGCCTCCGACGGCGGCCTGTGGATCGGCGTGTTCTCCCCCGCCGCGATCGAGCGCGCCGAGCGGATCCACGCGTCCGGCCGTCACGTCCCGGAGTTCTTCTCGCTCCCCACGGCGATCGACAACTCCCGCAAGAACCAGACGTACAACACCCCCGCGCTGGCCACCCTGTTCCTGCTCAACGAGCAGCTGGAGTGGATCAACGGCCAGGGCGGTCTCGCCTGGTCCACGGCCCGCACGAAGGACTCCTCGACCCGCCTGTACGCCTGGGCGGACGAGTCCAAGTACGCCATCCCGTTCGTCACCGACCCGTCGAAGCGTTCCCAGGTCATCGGCACGATCGACTTCACGGACGAGATCGACGCCGCCGCCGTCGCCAAGGTCCTGCGCGCGAACGGGATCGTCGACACGGAGCCCTACCGCAAGCTCGGCCGCAACCAGCTCCGCGTCGCGATGTTCCCGGCGATCGAGCCGGCGGACGTCGAGGCCCTGACGAAGTGCGTCGACTACGTGATCGAGCAGCTGTAGTCGTCCCGTGGGACAGGGAAGGGCGCCCGGCGGAGTCACCTCCGCGGGGCGCCCTTCGTCATGTCAGACGGGCGGCATCAGGTCGCTCTCGCTGATCGTGTACGTCAGCGGCGGATAGACGAAGTCCGTTTCATTGTTCTCGCGGCGCCGTAGCCGGTAGAACTCGCGCCTCTGCTCATCGTCGGCCGGCACGAGGCGCGCGCCCTGTGGGAGGTATGCGTGTCCGTCGTGAAAGCGGACCAACGTCTTCGACGTTCGAAACGTGACGCCCAACCATTGGTTGTCCGCGGCCTGGACGGGGGACTCCAGCACGATCCTGTGCCTGAGTCGCCGATTCGAGTCGACGGAGAAGACGACGACGCTGTTGTGGGCAAGAGGGATCTCGAACGTCTCGTCACGGGTCCCTTTCGATTCGAAGATCAGCTTTCTCGGCGGGCCCGCTGAAGGATTTTGGTAGCAGGAGAAGACGGCGATGAACGACTCGTCGGCCAGATCGAGGGCCTGATCGGAGTGCTTGCCCATGGTGGTGTAGGCGTTCGTGTAGCACTCGACGAGTGCGTTGTTGAAGCCGACCGGGAGTGCCGTACGCTCCTGGATCCGTCGCGCCAGCCGTTCGTGCACCGGCCGGAAACACTGCGCCGGACTGCCGTATCCGGTGGTGGTACGCACGAGGGGCACACCACCCGCCTCGTCGACCCTGGTGAGCACGGCGCCTCGCCGGCCCTTTCCCACGTCTTCCCAACGAGTCGACGCGGACAGTTCCGCGAAGAGGTTCTCCTCGGTCGGCAAAGCGTACGAGAGGACCTCGTGCGAGATCCTAGACTCGGGGGGCAAGGTAGTCTCCCGTGTTCATGCTGAAGCGAAATCCGTCGCCGTAGTCGATGAAGGACGAGGTCCTGTTCTCCTCGGCGTACAGCCTTCTCAGCTCGTCCATGCCGGCCTGCGTGGGTGGCTCCAGCTCCACCCATTTCCCGGCCTCCTCGAGGAACGTGCGGCCGTTCTTGTGTACGGCCTCGGTGCTCGAACAGCGCACCACGTATCCCAGGCGGGTCGGGAGCAGTCCGGCGTCCAGCGTCGAGGGCCGGATTTCGTGCGCGTACAGGCGGTTGGTGGACAGCGGCATGAAGAAAACGGAGCCCGGATGGAGGGTGAGGGTGAAGTGCGGGGGGAGGGTGCTCCCATCCCGTTCTCCGGGCTGCTCCTTCAGCCGGAAGTGGAGTCTGGTCAGCCCGCTGACGCCCTTCACGCCGTAGTCGAAGGCGTCTTCCGTCAGGGGCTCCAACCTGTCGAGCCCGTCGTAGAAGGTGCAGAAGGCCATGATGCCGTTGACCGGCATGTCCTTGGTCTTGTCGGCATGGGCCGAGATCCTGGCCTTGGACTGCTTGCGGTCCGCGGTGGCGACGGTGTTGTGGTAGATCTGGGCGAGAACGTGATTCAGCGGTGCCTGGTTCCGGAAGACGGTGGCCGCCTCGCGGTTCAGGGACTCGACGATGCGCGTGTCGGTCGGGCGGAAGTTCTCCGTCGGCCCCGAGAGGTTCGTCGAGCAGCGGAGCAGGCGGAAACGCAGTTCGTCGTCGTCGCGCGTGACGGGCGTCAGATAGATTCCGCTGCGATGGGCTGTTCCGGGCTTGGTGGACTCCGTCAGGGACTGGAACGCGTGTTCCGTACGGATCTGCTCGAATCCATCGGTGTCGAGTCCGAAGAAGCGGCGGTAGTACACGCCGAGCCCGTGGACGCGGACGGGGACTCGGCCGAGGTCCACAAGGGGCCAGGGTCGGTCGACGTCCTCCTCGTCGTAGCCGTGCGACAGCTCCCGGACGACGAACACCCGGTCAGCCGCGCGCAGTCGGTGCTCGCTGATCCCGGATATGTCGCCACACAAGTAGACGGTCTTCCGCGCCAGGTCGAGCGCACCGGAGGCAAGATCCTCCGGTGCGACGGTGGTTCCGAAGAAGTCCCGGACCACGTCGTGGTCCTGCGACGTCGAAGGCGCGACCAGGACGTTGCTCGCATCGTCCACGCGGGCTTCTGTCAGCTCAGTTGTGCGCATAAAACGGAACCTGCCATTCGCACCGGGGTCGCTCGAACCGTGGGTGTGCGACGGCCCGCCGGAGCCGTGCCACGTCCTGGGGGCAGGTCGGCGGCGGGCCGTGCACGATCACCTCACCAGTGTCCGCGTTCCCCTGCGCCGGCGGGCAGCCGACCCCCGACTGCCGGGCCGGGACTCAGCGGCTCAGCTTCTGGAAGCGGCGTACCGCGAGCGGCAGGAAGACGGCCGTCAGCACGAGCGGCCACACCCCAGCCATCAGCAGTGCATGCTGTTCGACCCAGGAGTCGCCGCCGCCGACCGGGGTGCCGAACAGGTCGCGGGCCGCTGCGGCCGTGGAGGAGATCGGGTTCCACGCCGCCACCCAGCCCAGCCAGTCCGGCATGAGCTGCGGCGCAACGAAGATGCTGGAGATCATCGTCAGCGGGAACGCGACCGCGAACAGCCCGCCCGCCGCCTCCGGGTTGGGCACCAGCAGCCCCAGCCAGACCCCGATCCAGAGCAGCGCGAACCGCAGCCACAGCAGCAGCCCGAAGGCCGCGAGGAAGCCCCAGCCGCCGTCCGGCCGCCAGCCCATGGCCAGCGCGGTCAGCATCATGATGGCCAACTCCGCGCAGGCCACCACCAGATCGGTCACCCCGCGCCCGGCCACCACCGCCGAGGAGGCCATCGGCATGGAGCGGAACCGGTCGATGACCCCCTTGGTGGAGTCGTACACCACCACGGTCGCCGTGTTGATGAAGCCGAACGCCATGGTCATCACGAACATGCCCGGCATCAGGAAGTCCTTGTAGTCCCCGCCGCCGGGCACCTTCATCGCACTGCCGAAGACATAGCCGTAGAGCAGCACGGACAGGATCGGGAAGCCCAGCTGCCAGGCGATGTTGACGGGCTGGCGCCGGTAGTGGGTGAGGCCGCGGCGGACGATGTTCCAGCAGTCCGCGAGCATCCAGTACGTGCGGCCGTGCCCGGCCGGTCCGGTCAGTTCGACCGCGCTCATGCCGCCGCCTCCTTCTCCGTGCGGTGTCCGGTCAGGCGCAGGAACACGTCGTCGAGGCTGGGCCTGCGCAGCCCCAGGTCCTCCACCCGTACGCCCTCGTCCTGGAGGGCGCGCGCCACCTCGGTGAGCGCGGCCACCCGGTCGGTCACGGACGCGTGCACCCGCAACTCGGTGTCGTCGGACTCGGGTTCGCCCTCGGCGACCCGCGCGACCACCTTCACCGCGCGCGGGATGTCGGAGCGCTCGGCGACCACGACCTCGATACGGTCCCCGCCGACCCGGTTCTTCAGCCCGTCCGGGGTGTCGTCCGCGATGGCCCGCCCCTGGTCGATGACGGTGATCCGGGAGGCCAGCTTGTCCGCCTCCTCCAGGTACTGCGTGGTCAGCAGCACGGTCGTGCCGTCCGCCACCAACGCCCGTACCGAGTCCCAGACCTCGCCCCGGCTGCGGGGGTCGAGTCCGGTGGTCGGCTCGTCCAGGAACAGCACGGCCGGGGCGAGGATCATCGAGGCGGCGAGGTCGAGGCGTCGGCGCATGCCGCCGCTGTAGCCGCCCACGCCCTTGTCGGCGGCGTCGGTCAGGTCGAACTGCTCCAGCAGTTCGACCGCCCTCGCCGCGGCCCGTTTGCCGCCGAGGTGGAACAGCCTGCCGAACATCTCCAGGTTCTGCCGCCCGGTGAGCACCTCGTCCACCGCCGCGTACTGCCCGGTGAGCCCGATCCGCGCCCGCACCTCGCGCGCCTGCCGGGCCACGTCCAGCCCGGCCACCGTGGCACGGCCGCCGTCGAGCCGGATCAGCGTCGACAGGATGCGCACGGCGGTGGTCTTGCCGGCGCCGTTCGGCCCGAGCAGTCCGTGCACCGTGCCCTCGCGGACGGTGAGGTCGAAGCCGTCGAGCGCGCGTTTCTCGCCGTAGCGCTTCTCCAGGCCCTCGGCCCGGACCGCGTAGCCGTCGCTCATGAGTCCCCCTTCCAAGAACTGAGTACACCGTACCCGATTGCGCGTACACCGTACCCAGTTTTTGCGGGCGGTTCTAAACTGCCCTCATGAGCAGCGGTTCGGGCGGTACGGAGAGCAGTGGCAGCGGCGACATCGCCCGCACCCTCGACCTGTTGTGGGACACCGGCCCGCGGCCCAGCCGGGGACCCAAGCCGGGACTGACGCTGGACCGCATCGTGGAGACCGCCGTCGAGGTCGCGGACCGGGACGGGCTCGCCGCGCTGTCGATGCGCCGGATCGCCACGGAGCTCGGCACCGGCACGATGTCCCTGTACCGCTACGTCCCCGGCAAGGCCGAGCTGCTCGACCTGATGCTGGACCGGGTGCAGCGGCCCTCGGAGGACCCCGCGGACCTCGGCGACGGCGGCTGGCGCGCGGCGCTGGAGGCCCTCGGCCACGCCACCCTCGCCCTGTACCGCCGGCACCCGTGGCTGATGGAGGTCAACCAGTCCCGCCCGATCCTCGGCCCGAGCGCGCTGGACGGCATGGAGAAGGTGCTCTCCCGGATCAAGCCTATGGGCCTGTCCGACCCCGAACTGCTGTCGGCGATCATCATGATCGACGGATACGTCGTCGGCGCCGCCCGCACCCAGCTGTACCAGGAGGAGGCCGAGCGCAGCTCCGGGCTGACGGACGCGCAGTTCTGGGAGGCGCAGCGGCCTGCGCTGGAGAAGGCCATGAACAGCGGGCGCTACCCGGTTCTGGCGGGGCTCTCCGAGGACACCTTCGGCCCCGGCTTCGACCACTTCGAGTTCGGTCTCCAGCGCATCCTGGACGGCCTGGAGGTGTTCGTCACCGCCCGGCGGTCCACGGGGTGACAGGGCGGCGGTTCGGTGCCTGTATGGAGACATGGCCGCTTCACCGACCCGTCCCGAACTGACCCCCTTCGTCAAGCAGTGGGCCGTCGTGCTCACCAGCCACCGGCGCGACGGCACCGGCGTGGCCACCCCCGTGAGCATCGCCGTCGACGGCGACCACGCCTACTTCCGCACCCCCGCCAAGGCGGGCAAGGCCAAACGGCTGCGCCGCGACCCGACGGTGGAGGTCGCCCCCGCCGACCCGGCCGGGAAGCCCGTCGGGCCCGAGCTGCACGCCCGGGTCCGGCTGCTGGACCACGGCAGCGAGGAGGACCGGCGCGCGGCACGGCTGCTGCGGCGCAAGTACCCGGTGCTCCAAGGGGTCGTGGTCCCGCTCACCCACCGCCTGTGGCGGACGCGGACGCTCCACTACGAGCTGCGGCCGGAACCGGCCGGCCGGGCGTCCTGATCAGCGGTTGCGGCGGCGCAGCAGCCTGAGGAGGAGCACACAGAGGAGGGCCGCCGCGGCGACGGCGCCGACCTTGACGCTGCCGCCGGTCCCGTCACCGGCGGCGCTCTCCTCGCCCCCGGCGCCCCCGGCACCGGACGAGGGCCCCTTCCCGCCGTCCGCGCCCGGCGCCTCCCGGGACTCGACCGGGCTCTGCGCGCCCTCGCTGCCGTACAGGAGCCGGGAGCCGTCGGTGGAGTAGGTGACGGACTCCCCCTGCCCCTGGAGCGGCACGCTCAGCCGGCCCTCGCGCCGCGGCTCGCCGCCGTTCCAGGCGTAGTGGATGCCGCCGAAGTAGCCGCGCACGGCGAGGTGTTCCCCGTCCGGGGAGAGCGCGGCGTCGGTGGCCCACAGCTCGACGGGTGCGACCGGCCTGAACACGTTGGTCCCGGACGCCGACAGCTCGGCGGGCCCCTCGTACAGATGCCCGCCCTCCTCGTGCTTGTCGATGATGTAGACGCGCCCGGTCTTCGGGTGCACGACCATCGACTCGGCGTCCCGGGTCCCGTCGGAGTACTTCACGACGTACTGCGTGGCACGGACGGTTTGATCCTTGAGCGTCTTCGGTTCGGGGAGCCGGTAGACCCACACGTAGGGCCACTCCACCCCGTCGTTGTCGCCGATGTCGCCGACGTAGAGCTGGTTGTCCGGGCCCATGGAGATCGCCTCGACGTCGCGCGGGGTGCCGACGCCGGACAGGGTGATCGTCGCGACGGTCTCGCCGGTGCGGCTGTCGACGGCGTAGAGGTACGCGCCCTCGTCCTGGTCGTTGTGGGTCCAGTAAATCCCCGGGTGCCGGCGGGAGGCGGCGAGCCCGCTGGACTCGGTGATGCGCGGGTCCTCGATGGTGAAGCCCTCGTCGCCGTCGGCTGCGGAGGCGGGCACGGCGAGCGCGCCCGTGAGGAGGGCCGCGGCGATCAGGGCGAGGGGTCGGCGCATGTGCCAAGAGTGCCACTACTCCGCGCAGTTCACGGCGGGTGTCGGGGCTCACATCGCGGTGTCCGGACCGATCGTCCATGATGATCGGGTGCTCAGGTTCATGCCCGTAGGTGACTCGATGACGATCGGGAGCGCGGGTGAACACACCTGGCGCTACCGGCTGTGGCAGCACCTGTGCACGGCGTACGGCGGCCCCTTCACGCTGGTGGGCCCGCGCGAGACGCTGCACGACCCGGCGACGGACGCCCCCACGTCGTACGCGTACGCCGAACCGGACTTCCCGCGCGCCCACCTGGCGGGCTGGGGCGAGGGCTGGCAGCACATGGCCCCGCTGATCGGCGAGACCGTGCGTTCCTGCCACGCGGACGTGCTGCTCGTGTCGCTGGGCCTGATCGACCTGGGCTTCTACACGAACGCCGAGCAGACGGCGGAGAACGTACGCGCCTTCGTCGCCGGGGCGAGGACCGCCGACCCGCGGATCCGCATGGCCGTACTGCCGGTGATCCGGAACATCCGGGTGGAGGCGGACCCGGCCTTCGCCGAGCAGGTCGCCCACTTCAACGAACTGCTGGCGAAGACCGTCGCCGACCTGGACGAACCGGGCTCCTCGCTGGTGCTGGTCCCGCCGCCGCCGTCGTACGACTTCCACCTGGACACGTACGACGGGACGCACCCCAACGAGAGCGGCGAACACAAGATCGCGGGTGCCTTCGCGGAGGCGATGTGGCGGGAGTGGGGGCTGGGCGGGGCGTACAAGGGGGCGTGACCTCGGGGAGGGGTGTCCTGCTCTCCGTGCCTGTCGTTGTACCGCGCGGCCGCACTCGTCCGTGGGGCGGTCGGGGAGGAACTCCACGATGACCGTCCGTGACGACAGGATCGCGATGGCCGACGTCAACACTCGGCGCTTGGACGAGTGGTTCGAGCGGCTGGAGCGTATGCCCGTCCCCGAGGGATTCAGGGTCGAGATCGTCGGCGGCAACGTCTACATGACGCCGCAACGGGACACCCATTGGGGAATCATCCTCAGGTTGGTGATGGCCGTTGAAGAACGATTCGGGATGGACGTGCCGGTGTTCTCGGACGTCCGCATCGACTTCCCCGGCCACGAGAACGGTCTCTGCCCGGACGTCGCCGTACTCCGCGCCTCCGCCGAGAAGGACGACGGGGGCCACTGGCGCTACGAGGACGTCGAGTTCGTCTTCGAGGTCATCTCCGAGGGCACGGCCGCCAACGACTACGGCCCGAAGAAGGCCGCCTACGCGACCGCCGAGCTCCCCCTCTACGTCATCGTCGACCCCTACCGGGGCCGCTGCTACGTGTACACCGACCCGACGAACGGCGACTACGTCACTCGGACGAGGGTGGACTTCGGCGACGACATCGATCTGACCGGCACGGTGGCCGACCTGACCGTGAGCACCGGCAAGTTCCCCCGGGACCGGTCCCCTCTTGCATAGAGCGCACTCCAAGCCGTTGGCTTGGCGACCATGAAGTACACGCAGCTCGGACGCACGGGACTCAAGGTCAGCCGGCTCGTCCTCGGGACGATGAACTTCGGTCCGCAGACCGACGAGGCCGACAGTCACGCGATCATGGACGCGGCGCTGGACGCCGGCATCAACTTCTTCGACACCGCCAACGTGTACGGCTGGGGCGAGAACAAGGGCCGCACCGAGAGCATCATCGGCAGCTGGTTCGCCAAGGGCGGCGACCGCCGCGACAAGGTGGTCCTCGCGACCAAGGTGTACGGCAACATGGCCGCCGACGGCGACGCCTGGCCCAACCACGACAAGCTGTCCGCGGTGAACATCCGCCGGGCCGTCGACGCCTCGCTGAAGCGCCTGGGCACGGACTACATCGACGTCTACCAGTTCCACCACATCGACCGCAGCACCCCGTTCGAGGAGATCTGGCAGGCGATCGACGTCCTGGTCCAGCAGGGCAAGGTCCTCTACGCCGGTTCCTCGAACTTCCCCGGCTACAAGATCGCCCAGGCCAACGAGATCGCCGCCCGGCGCGGCGGCACCATCGGCCTGGTCAGCGAGCAGTGCCTGTACAACCTGGCCGAGCGCCGCGCCGAGATGGAGGTCATCCCGGCCGCGCAGGAGTACGGGCTCGGGGTCATCCCCTGGTCGCCGCTGCACGGTGGTCTGCTGGGCGGCGTGATCAAGAAGGAGGTCGAGGGCGGTCGCCGCGCCTCCGGGCGGGCCGCCGACACCCTCGCCGACCCGTCGTCCCGGGCGCAGATCCAGGCGTACGAGGATCTGCTCGACAAGCACGGCATCGAGCCCGGCGAGGCCGCGCTGGCCTGGCTGCTCACCCGGCCCGGCGTGACCGGCCCGATCGTCGGCCCGCGCACCGCAGCGCAGCTGGCGTCCGCGCTGAAGGCGGTCGAGCTGGAGCTGAGCGACGAGCTGCTGACCTCGCTGGACGAGATCTTCCCGGGTCCGGGGCCGTCACCGGAGGCCTTCGCCTGGTGACACCGGGTACGCTGGCGGGCGGCGGCGCTACCTGCCCAGTGCCGCCGCCAACGCCACCACGACGAACATCAGCACGAGCGCACCGGCCATGATCCGGTTACGGGTCTTCGGGTCCACGCCTCCGAGCCTAACCGGCCGCGCCCAGAGCCCGGCGGGCGACCGCCTCGTAACGGGGCTGCTCGCCGGGTGTCCCGGACGTCGGCAGATTGCTGCGCACCAGGACCAGCTCCTCCACGGTCCACGTACGGCTGCGGAACGCGTGCAGGAGCTCCAGGTACGGCCGTACGTCCACGGCGTCCCGGCTGCGGGCCACCGTCAGGTGGGCCTTGTAGCGGCGGTGCTCGTCCATCGGCACGCCCGCCTTCCGCGCCGCGGCCTCGGACCGCTCGGCCAGCAGCCGCATGGTCCGCAGATCCCCCTCCGCGCCGGCCCACAGCGCCCTGCCCCGCCCGAACTGACCGCCACCGCTCAAGGCCAGCTCGAACGGCCGGGTGCGGCTCGCGGCCCGCTCCAGGCGCGCGGTCAGCTCGGGCACGAGCTCGTCGTCCACCTCACCGTAGAACGCGAGCGTGAAGTGCCACCCGCCCCGCTCGGTCCACCGCATCCCGTCCGCCCCGGGCAGCCTCCGCAACCGCGCCACCTCGACGGCGAGCTCATGAACCACGTCCTCCGGGGGCAGCACGGCGGCGAAGAGTCTCATGGCTCCAGTCTGCCTGCGGCGCATCCCGGTCCCGCACCTGCACGCCCTGCCCCGGGACGGCAGGTACCACGGCCACGTCCGATTCGGCTTCGGTGAGGAGATCGACCTGAGCGGGACGGTCGTCGGTCTCGTCGTCAGGACCGACGAGTTCCCCCGCTACGCCGCCGGAGCCAGTGCCTCCTGACGCTCGCGTGGTACGAACCGCACCCGCGGATGACCGTGGTGCCAGCCCACCGACAGGCGCAGGCCGCCCGCCCTGGCCAGGATCAGGCCGATGACGGTCGCCGCGGCGACCGCGACCGCGCCGCCGGCCGCGAAGCCGACGCGGGCGCCGTAGGTGTCGGTGACCCAGCCGACGATCGGGGCGCCCACCGGGGAGCCGCCGAGGAAGACCATCATGTAGAGGGCCATGACCCGGCCGCGCACCGCCGGGTCGGTGGACATCTGGAGGCTGGTGTTGGTGGTGACGTTGACCGTCATCGAGAACAGGCCCAGCGGCACCATGATCAGGGCGAACATCCACAGCTCGGGCGAGGCGGCGGCCAGGATCTCCAGCCCACCGAAGGCCGCTGCGGCCAGGATCAGCAGCCGCAGCCGGGCCGTGCCGCGCCGGGCGGCGAGCAGGGCGCCGGAGACGGAGCCGACCGCCATCAGCGTGTTGAACATGCTGTAGACGCCCGCGCCCCCGTGGAAGACGTCGTCGGCGAAGGCCGAGAGGTAGACGGGGAAGTTGAAGGCGAACGTGCCGATGAAGCCGACCAGGACGATCGGCCAGATCAGCTCGGGGCGCCCGGCGACATAGCGCAGCCCCTCCCGCAGCTGTCCCTTGCCGCGCGGGGCGCGCTCGACGGGGTACAGCTCGCGGGAGCGCATCATCAGCAGGCCGGTGAGCGGCGCGATGAAGGACAGGCCGTTGAGGAGGAACGCCCAGCCGGTGCCGACGCCGGTGATCAGCAGGCCCGCGACGGCGGGGCCGACCAGGCGCGCGGACTGGAAGTTCGCGGAGTTCAGACTGACCGCGTTCTGCAACTGGCCGGGGCCGACCAGCTCGGTGACGAAGGACTGGCGGGCCGGGTTGTCGACGACGGTCGCGAGACCGAGGGCGAAGGCGGCGAGGTAGATGTGCCAGACCTCGACCCGTCCCGTCAGGGTGAGGACGGCCAGCACGATGGAGGTGAGCGCCATCGCGATCTGCGTGACGAGCAGCGTGGGGCGCTTGCGCAGCCGGTCGACGAGGACACCGCCGTACAGGCCGAACAGCAGCATCGGCAGGAACTGGAGGGCCGTGGTGATGCCGACGGCGGCCGAGGAGCCGGTGAGGCTGAGCACCAGCCAGTCCTGGGCGATGCGCTGCATCCAGGTGCCGGTGTTGGAGACGACCTGGCCGAGGAAGAACAGGCGGTAGTTCCTGATCCTCAGCGAGGAGAACATCGAGTTCTTGCGGGCGGGGGTGTCGAGGGCGGGCTGGGTGTCGTGGGGATTAGGTGCGGGGGCGGAAGCTGCTCCGGATCCCGTACTCAAAAGGGTTCGCCTCCTCAGATGTGTGCGAGTTTCTCCAGCACGGGGGCGGCGGCGCGCAGTGTCGCCCACTCGTCCTCGTCGAGGTCCTCGACCAGTGCGGCCAGGAACGCGTTCCGCTTGCGGCGGCTCTCCTCGAGCATCGCCTCGGCCCGCTCGGTCTGCGTGACGACCTTCTGGCGCCGGTCGTCGGGGTGCGGCTCCAGCCGGACCAGTCCCTTGGCCTCCAGAAGGGCCACGATGCGGGTCATTGACGGCGGCTGGACGTGCTCCTTGCGGGCGAGCTCGCCCGGGGTGGCCCGCCCGCAGCGGGCCAGGGTGCCGAGCACCGACATCTCGGTGGGGCTGAGCGACTCGTCGACGCGCTGGTGCTTGAGCCGACGGGACAGCCGCATCACGGCGGATCGGAGGGCGTTCACGGCGGCTGCGTCGTCGCCATGGCTGAGGTCCGGCATGTTCTTTAGCGTAACTCATTACTCTCGCTAAGGACCACCCGGAAGGCGCACCAGCCTCGTGACCCCCGCCACTGGTGTCACGCTCGATCACCCAAATGAGTGATCCATCCATGAAACGCCACGCGCCGCACCATGGTGTGCGGCAACGCTCATGCGCATGGGGACCGACGTACTCAGCCTGCGCATCGACCACGACCTGCTCGAACGGCTCAGAGAGCATGCCGCCAAACGCGGCATGAGCGTCCAGGACTATGTCGTCCGGACGCTCATGCGCGATGACTTCGACCAGCGGTTCCTGACCGCCGTCGAGGAGACGGAGAAGTTCTACGGGGTCACCTGAGGGCCCACACCCTCATCAGGTCAGACCCAGCGCCGGCATCAGGTAGTAGAAGGCGAAGACGGCCGCCACCACGTACATCGCCGGCGGCACCTCACGGCCACGGCCGGCCGCCAGGCGCAGCAGCGCGAAGGTGATGAAGCCCATCCCGATGCCGTTGGTGATCGAATAGGTGAACGGCATCATCACCATGGTCACGAAGGCCGGGATGGCGATCGTGTAGTCCGCCCAGTCGATCTCCTTGACCGAGCCCGCCAGGATCAGGAAGCCCACCGCGAGCAGCGCCGGGGTGGCCGCCTGCGACGGGACCATGGTGGCGACGGGCGTGAGGAACAGCGCCACCGCGAACAGACCGCCGGTGACGACGTTGGCGAAGCCGGTCCTGGCCCCCTCGCCGACACCGGCCGTGGACTCGACGAACGCGGTCGTGGCCGAGGAGGAGCTGGCGCCGCCCGCGGCGACCGCGACACCGTCGATGAACAGGACCTTGTTGATGCCGGGCATCTGACCCTGCGCGTCGGTCAGCTTGGCCTCGTCCGAGACGCCCATGATCGTGCCCATCGCGTCGAAGAAGCACGACAGCAGCACGGTGAAGACGAACAGGACACCGGTCAGCACACCGACCTTGCCGAAGCCGCCGAACAGGCTGACCTCGCCGATCAGGCCGAAGTCGGGGGTGGCGACCGGGTTGCCCGGCCAGGTCGGGGTCGTCAGGCCCCAGGAGGGCACGTCCGCCACGGCGTTGATGATCATCGCGACGACCGTCATCGCGACGATCGAGATGAGGATCGCGCCTGGCACCTTGCGCACGATCAGCGCCAGCGTCAGCAGCGCGCCGAGGATGAAGACCAGGACCGGCCAGCCGTTGAGGTGGCCGTCGGCGCCGAGCTGGAGCGGGACGGTGGTCTGGGCGACGTCCGGGATACGGGAGACGAAGCCGGAGTCGACCAGACCGATCAGCATGATGAACAGACCGATGCCGATGGCGATGGCCTTGCGCAGACCGTACGGGACGGCGTTCATCACGCGCTCCCGCAGACCCGTGGCGACCAGCAGCATCACGACGAAACCGGCCAGCACCACCATGCCCATGGCGTCCGGCCACGACATGCGCGGCGCGAGCTGGAGCGCGACGACGGAGTTCACGCCGAGGCCGGCGGCCAGGGCGATCGGGACGTTGCCGATGACGCCCATGAGGAGCGTGGTGAACGCCGCCGTCAGGGCGGTCGCGGTGACCAGCTGACCGTTGTCGAGCTGGTTGCCGTACATGTCCTTCGCGCTGCCCAGGATGATCGGGTTCAGCACGATGATGTAGGCCATCGCGAAGAAGGTGGCGAAACCGCCGCGGATCTCGCGGGACAGGGTGCTGCCCCGTTCGGAGATCCGGAAGTAACGGTCGAGGGCGCCGGACGCGGCACCGGACCCCGGCTGCTCGGGGGTGGGGGCCTTGGCGGGGGCCGACGTGGACATGCGGGGACCTCATCACCGGCGGGCTTCCCCCAAAGCCCTTTGGTGTTTTCTACGAATGAAAGTGGTCAGAGACAAACGGTTTCAGTATGAACATATAACGCCGCCGATTCCATCTCCGCGCGTAGACCCCGCGTGGTCCCCGGGCCATACAGGCGGTCCCCGTCACCCCCGGAACGCCTCGTAAGCTGTTCGCATGGCGAAGTGGACCCCCAAGCACGAGGCGCCGGAGCCCTTGGAGGGCCCCGTGGTCGCCACCATCATCGGCGGCACGATCGTCTGGTTCGCCCTCTTCCTGGTGCAGCTGCCGTTCTACGGCTGGTTCGACGACCACGGCCACACCTGGTGGCTGTGGACCTGCCTGGCCGGCGGCGGCCTCGGCTTCATCGGCATCTGGTACGTCCGCAGGCGCGACGCCGCGATCAAGCGGGCACGGGCGGCCGGGTCACCGGCGCCGGACCACTCCCCCGCCGCCTCGGCCGACTGACCCGGCCGCCCAACCCCCGCGCCCGGTACCGCCGTACGACCACCGCACTACGGCCGTCCTCCCCAGGTCGGATCTTCCGCTCATCGGGTGGGTGAAGCAGCAAAACCGCACGTACCGTCGAATGCATGACGCATCTCGACGCGGGCGCCCAGGTCGATTCCGCGCACCCCGCCACGGTCACGTCCCCGGTCACCGGGCTGACCTCGGCGGAAGTGGCCGAACGGGTGGCCCGCGGACAGGTCAACGACGTCCCGGTGCGCAGCAGCCGGTCGCTGACCGAGATCGTCCGGGCGAACGTCTTCACCCGGTTCAACGCGATCATCGGCGTGCTCTGGGTGATCATGCTGATCGTCGCGCCCATCCAGGACAGCCTCTTCGGCTTCGTGATCCTCGCCAACACCGGCATCGGCATCGTGCAGGAGTGGCGGGCCAAGAAGACCCTGGACTCCCTCGCGCTGATCGGCGAGGTGCGGCCCACGGTGAGACGGGACGGGGTGGCCGCCGAGGTCGGCACCTCAGAGATCGTGCTGGACGACCTGATCGAGATCGGGCCGGGGGACAAGGTCGTCGTGGACGGGGTGTGCGCCGAGGCGGACGGCCTGGAGATCGACGAGTCCCTGCTCACCGGCGAGGCCGACCCGGTGGTGAAACAACCCGGCGACCAGGTCATGTCCGGCAGCTTCGTGGTCGCGGGCGGCGGCTCCTTCCAGGCGACCAGGGTGGGGCGCGAGGCGTACGCGGCGCAGCTCGCCGAGGAGGCGTCCCGCTTCACCCTCGTCCACTCCGAACTGCGCTCCGGCATCTCCACGATCCTCAAGTACGTGACGTGGATGATGGTCCCGACCGCGATCGGCCTGATCATCAGCCAGCTGGTGGTCAAGGACAACGAGCTGAAGGACTCGATCGCCCGCACGGTGGGCGGGATCGTGCCCATGGTCCCCGAAGGCCTGGTGCTGCTCACCTCCGTCGCCTTCGCGATCGGGGTGATCCGGCTGGGCCGCAAGCAGTGCCTGGTGCAGGAGCTGCCCGCGATCGAGGGGCTGGCCCGCGTCGACACGGTCTGCCTGGACAAGACCGGCACGCTCACCGAGGGCGGCATGGACGTCACCGAGCTGCGGGTGCTCGGCGACGGCGACGGGACGTACGTCCGCGAGGTGCTGGGCGCGCTGGGCGCGTCGGACCCCCGGCCGAACGCCTCCCTGAAGGCGATCGTCGACGCCTACCCGGACACCGGGAGCCGGCGCGCCACCGACACCCTGCCCTTCTCCTCCGCCCGCAAGTACAGCGGCGCCACGCTCGACGACGGCTCCGGGGACGGAGGCGTCACCTGGCTGCTGGGGGCGCCCGACGTGCTGCTGGACCCCGCCGACCCCGCGCTGGCCGAGACCGAGCGGATGAACGAGCAGGGGCTGCGGGTGCTGCTGCTCGCCCGCGCCCGTACCGGCGTGGACGTCGACGACCCCGGGGCCGCCGAGGGCGTACGGCCGGCCGCGCTGGTGGTGCTGGAGCAGCGGCTGCGCCCCGACGCGGCCGACACCCTGCGCTACTTCGCCGAGCAGAACGTGGACGCGAAGGTCATCTCCGGGGACAACGCGGTGTCGGTCGGGGCGGTCGCCGCCAAGCTGGGCCTGTCCGGTACGACGGTGGACGCGCGCCGGCTGCCCGCCGACCGGGACGCCATGGCGGAGGCGCTGGACGAGGGCACGGTGTTCGGGCGGGTCACCCCGCAGCAGAAGCGGAACATGGTGGGCGCGCTCCAGTCGGGCGGCCACACGGTCGCGATGACCGGGGACGGCGTGAACGACGTGCTGGCGCTGAAGGACGCGGACATCGGCGTGGCGATGGGCTCCGGCTCGGAGGCCACCCGGGCGGTCGCGCAGATCGTGCTGCTGAACAACAGCTTCGCCACGCTGCCGTCGGTGGTGGCGGAGGGGCGGCGGGTGATCGGCAACATCACCCGGGTCGCGACGCTGTTCCTGGTGAAGACGGTGTACTCGGTCCTGCTGGCGGTGCTGGTGGTGTGCTCGCAGGTGGAGTACCCCTTCCTGCCGCGCCATCTGACCCTGCTGTCGACGCTCACCATCGGCGTCCCGGCGTTCTTCCTGGCCCTCGCCCCCAACAAGGAGCGCGCACGGCCCCACTTCGTGCGGCGGGTGATGCGGTACGCGATTCCGGGCGGGGTGCTGGCCGCGCTGGCGACGTTCGCGACGTATCTGGTCGCCCGGGAGTACTACACGGGCGAGGGCACGCTGGAGGCGGAGACGAGCGCGGCGACGCTGACGCTGTTCCTGATCTCGATCTGGGTCCTGGCGATCATCGCCCGCCCGTACACGTGGTGGCGGATCGGGCTGGTGGCGGCGATGGGCGGGGCGTTCCTGGTGGTGCTGGTGGTGCCGTGGCTCCAGGAGTTCTTCGCGCTGAAGCTGGTGGGCATGACCATGCCGTGGGTCGCGACGGGGGTCGCGGTCTTTGCTGCGGCGGTGCTGGAAGTGTTGTGGCGGTGGGTGGATCGACGCGTACCGGCGTGACGCGGGCGTCGGCGTGGGCGGTTTTTGCGCAGTTCCCCGCGCCCCTGATGTCCCTGCGGGCCGGTGGGGGGTTCTCGCGCAGTTCCCCGCGCCCCTGACGGGGCGCTGGTGGCTGGCGCGAGATCAGCTCCCTAGGGGCGCGGGGAACTGCGCGTCATGCGGGCCATGAGACGTCCAGGCAGCAGTGGACGAAGTCCTGAATCGCGGGGTTCGTGTCGTCGGTGCGGGACCAGGCGATCCCCACCTGGGTGGGGGTGACACCGCTGACGGGGCGATAGATGACGCCCGGCCGGGCATAGAAGCGCGCGGCGGACGCGGGCGCGAGCGCGATGCCGTAGCCGTTGGCGACGGCGCTCAGCCAGTCGTCCGGCTGATCGGTGACGGCACCGACCCGAACCGGATGCCCCTCGCGTTCGTCGGCGGCCAGCCAGTGGTCCCGCCACCAGCCCGTCTCGGGCGGCGCGGCCACGAACGGCTCGTCCCACAGCTCCCGGAAGGGGATCACGGCCCGCGCGGCGAGCGGGTGTCCCTCGGGGAGGACGACCCACCGGGGCTCGGTGAAGAGTTTCGCCGTCCGCAGGGCGTCCTGGCCGGGGAAGGGCAGCCGCAGCAGGGCGACGTCGACGTCCCCGTCGGCGAGCCCGGCGCTCGGATTGGACCAGGCGGCCTGGCGCATGTCCACCCGCCAGCCCGGCCGGCGCCGGCTGAACTCCGCGATGATGCGCGGGGTGGCCTCGTTGGCGGCACTGGCCATGAAGCCGACCCGCAGCAGGCGGGCCGCCCGGCTGGCGGCGCTCTTGGTCTCCCGCAGCACCCGGTCCCAGTCGGCCAGGAAGGCGGGCACCCGCGCCGCCAGGGCCCGGCCCGGTTCCGTGAGAGTCATGCCGGTGCGGGACCGCGTGAACAGTCGCACCCCGAGCAGGGTCTCCAGTTGCTTGATCTGTTTGGTGAGCGCCGGCTGGGACACGAACAGCCGTTCCGCGGCGCGGGTGAGGGTCCCCTCCTCCGCCACCGCGACGAAGTAGCGCAGCAGCCGGGTGTCCACATCCATGCCTCCAGGTTATAGGTGCAGGTATTGGACGCCACTCAGGGCCCCGGGGAGGCTGGAGTACATGTTCATCGCCTACGCGACCATCACCGTCATCGCAGTACTGGCCAACGCCGGAATCGCCGTCGCGGACTTCGCGCGAGCCGAGTTCGTCCTCGCCAACTCGGCCGAGGTGGATGTCCCGCGGACCTGGCTCCCGTGGCTCGGCGCGCTCAAGGCCGCCGGAGCCGCCGGTCTCCTCCTCGGACTCGTGGGCGTCCCGGCCATCGGCGTCGCCGCCGCGACCGGGCTCGTCCTGTTCTTCATCGGCGCCGTCGTGGCACACGTCCGGGCCGGCGTGTACCACAACATCGCGTTCCCGGGTGGCTACCTGGCACTGGCAGTCGCGTCACTCGCTCTCGCCGTCGCGCGCTGAGCGAGTTCAGTCGAACCAGCGGTCGCGGGCCAGTTCCTCCGTCCGTGACGGGTCCTCGAGGAGCGCCGCCACCTCGAAGCGGCGGGGCCACTGACCCGCCGCCCAGGCCAGTCCCGCGGCCACCCCCTCCAGCGTCGCGGCGTGCAGCACTCCGTCGTCCGTCAGCCGCCAGTCGATCTCCACGCCGTCGACGACGAGTTCCTCGTGCTCGACGTACGACGCGGGCGTCCGCGCCCCCAGCAGCACCCGCACCGACTCCGGTACGTCGTGCTCGGTGCCCTCGGAGTCCACCTCCCCGGTGACGGACTCGCTCAGCCGCCGCACCTGGAACAGCTCCGCCAGCTCGGCGGCGCGCGCCGGACGCACCGGCAGCAGCGCCACACCGGACGTGAACGGCAGCAGGTCGGGCGAGTCGACGACCACCGCGTCGGCGGCCTCCACCACCTCCACCCGGCCGTCGACCACCGCCCGCAGTTCGTCCGGCAGGGTCACCTGCTCGGGGTCCAGCTCGGCCAACGCCCCGTACAGGGCGTGCAGTTGCGCGGCCGTGACCGGGCGGTCGGGGTCGGCGAGCCGGTCCAGGAGCTCCGCCGCGCCGCCCGGCTCGTCGAGCAGCGCGGCCACCGAGGTCCGTACGCCCAGGGCCCGCAGCACCTGCTCGTCGTCGAACCCGGTCGCGTCGGCCTCGTCGTACAGGCCGCGCAGCAGCGGGTCGCCGCCCGCCGCGCGCAGTCCTGCGGGGCGGCGGCCGCCCAGCACGGGGTGGCCGCGCAGCCACCAGGCGGTGTACGGCCGTACGACCTCGTGGGTGCCGTCGTGCAGCAGGATCCGCACCGGCTGGGTGAGCGCGTCCCGCAGCGGCGGGCGGGCGAGGAGGGCGAGGGCCCGGGGCCACTGGTCGTCGTCCACGAGGTCGAGGTCGCGCACGGCGACGATCTCGGTGGCGACGGGCGGGACGGGGCTGTCCGGGAAGCGGTCGAGGACGTCCTCGCTCCACACGTCCACGGCGTCCAGCAGTCCGGCGTCGTCGGGCTCGGCGAAGTCCCCTTCGCGGGGCTCCAGTTCGTCCGGGTCCAGGACGACGTCCGTGGCCCGCACCAGCGCGAAGTCCACCAGCACCCCACAGGCGCCCAGCGGCTGTTCGCCCCACCGGTCGGCCAGTTCGGCGTCCACGGCGGCGAGTTCGCCCTCCCGCATGACCTGCGCGAACGGCCCGCCGGGGAAGACCAGCTCGCAGGCCGGGGAGAGTTCGCCGTCCTCGTCGGGCAGGGCGAGCGCGCCCAGCCACGGCTCGTCGCCGGGTTCGAGTCCGGCGTCGCGCACCAGACCGAGCACGGTGTCGGCGAGTTCCTCCGCGTCGGGGGCGTCCTCGTCCCAGTTCACGCCGCCCTCGTCGTCGAGCGAGGCGGCGACGGCGGCCCGCACCTGCGGGGTGGTGAGGACGGCGCGCGGGGTGGCGGGGAGGGCGCCGAGCTTCTCCAGGAGGGGGTGGGCGGCGTCGGGGTGGGCGACCTTGAGGCCGAGCCGGGCCAGGAGCTCGGCGTCGAGGGCGGCGGCGTCCGGGGTGGGCAGCAGCACCTGCCGGGGGCCGATGGTGGTACGCCCGTCAGCGAGCGGCACGGGCAGCCCGGACAGCCGGTCGGGGTCGACCCCGGCGAGGCTGTCGTACAGCCGCCGCCACCAGTCGGGGGACTTCTCGAGGCCGGCCAGCCGGTCGATCGCGTCCGTGAGCGGCACCCGGGCGACACCCAGTGTGCGCAGCTCCACGCGACGTTCGAGACCGGCGGGGAGGAGGGTGGGAAGGACCTCCGCCAGCACCCGTACGGTGTCGGCGCCCGCGCCCTCGACGACCTCGGCGTCGCGGGGCCGCAGGGACTCGGGCAGCTCGGAGTCGTCGTGCCGCCCGACGGCGGGCGGCAGGAAGGACGTGCGGGGCAGCCGTTCGAGGATCGCCTGCCGCAGGGAGCCGTCCAGTTCACCCTTGCCGAGCGGGCCCGGCACCAGGTCGATGATCCCGGCGGTCACCGGACGCCAGTCGGCGAGGAGTCCGGCGTAGGCGTCGGCGGCGCGCTGCACGAGGAAGTCGGTGAGCGGGCCGGGGGCTGCGTGCCGACGGGTGGAGTCCAGCGGGAAGGAGGCGATGAGCAGCGCGGGCACGCCGAGCGGCTCGTCGCTCGGGGTGGGCGCGTGCACGACGGGGCTGGTGCGGGGCCGGGCGGGGCCGCCGTCGGCGTCCACGGGGACGGCCCAGGTGACCGACCAGTGCGGCCGCAGCCGCTCCTCCACGGGCCGGTCGGCGAGCAGGTCGGGGGTGAGCGGGCCGTGCGCGGCCGAGGTGCGCCAGCGGGTGGTGCCCTCGCGGGTGTCCTCGACGACGGTGAGTCCGTCCTCGTCGCGGCGGCTCACCGTACGGGGTTCCGCGTCCCCGATCTCTACGACGACCTCCTCAAGACCGGGGAGGGCGAGCAGCAGGGCGTCGTCGACGGCGCCCAGCAGCCGCTCGGCGAGGTCGGCGGCGGCGGTGTCGCGCAAGGGGAGGATGACGGCGGTGTCGTACGGGCCGGGCGCGGTGCCCTCGGCGGCGAACGGCAGCCGGAGCAGCGGTACGTGCCCGTCCCGGCGGCGGATCTCGTCCCCGAGCCCGGGGCTGTGCCGGGCGGTGTCGCCCGCGAGCTCCCGCGCCTCGGCCAGCGACCAGCGGACGCCGCCGTGCCGGCCGACGACGGCGGGCTCGTCGGTCACGGCGAGGACGGCCGCGAAGCCGACACCGAAGCGCCCCACCGCCCGGTCGGGGGCGTCCCGCTTGGCGGAGGCCCGCAGCGTGGACAGCGACTCGACCCCGGCCGCGTCCAGCGGGGCCCCGGTGTTCGCGGCGACGAGGACCCCGTCCCGCAGGGTGAGCCGCAGCCGTCCCGGTACGCCGGCCCGGGCGGCGGCGTCGGCGGCGTTCTGCGCGAGCTCGACGACGAGACGGTCCCGGTAGCCGCCGAGGACGAGGTCCTCCTCCGCGTTGGCGTCCTCGCGGAAGCGGGCGGGGCTGGTGGCCCAGGCGTCCAGGACACCGCGCCGCAGACGCGCCGTACCGAACGGATCGGCACCCTCGGCGGCGGGCCGCACGAACTTGCTCACGTTGACTCTCCTCATCGGCCCTGATCGGCGTGAGGACGAAGGTACCGCCCCGCCGCGAGGGGCCGCGCAAGGCTGTGGACGGGGAGCCCCGGAGGCCGCATCCGGAGACGCACGCCACATTCCAGGGGCGCCCGGATCGCGCTGCCGGTGACAAGCGGCACAGGCGCTCCACCCGGTACTACTCGGAATAGTGGAAATGCGACCGAACCCAAAAGGGACATTTAGTACGAAGAGCTGATCGATCAGCTTGAAATGGGGGTTTCACCCCGTCCGGGGCCACCGGTCAAGAGACCTGCGTCTCACCCCCGATATACGGCCTTTCTTCGTAGGTCACACCTTTGCGGCATTTGGGCGGTCCCGGTTACCAAGGAACAGCCATCACGGCACGGACCCGTTCCGACGATGGCTCCCCCGTCCCCTCCCCCATGAGGTTTCCATGCTCCAGCGCGTCACGTCCCGTCTCCCCCGTACGTCCCTGACCCGCACCCGTGCGGGCGTCCTGGCCGCCGGCCTGGGCACCACGGTCGTCCTGGGAGCCGGGGTCGCGGTCGCCGCCGCCGACACCACGGCCGCGTCCGGCACCGCCACCGCCGTTCAGGCGCAGGCCGCCGCGCAGGCCGAGGCCGCGAAGACGCAGGCCGTCAAGGCCGCGCAGACCAAGAAGGCCGCCGCCAAGAAGCAGGCGTCCTGGGTCTCCCCCGTGAAGAGCTACAAGCTGTCCGCGAGCTTCGCCCAGAACGGCGGCATGTGGGCGTCCAAGCACTCCGGCCAGGACTACGCCGTCCCGACCGGCACCCCGGTGATGGCCGTGCACGGCGGCACCGTCGTCAAGGCCGGCGGCAACGGCGCCGGTGACGGTCCGGCGTACGGCAACGCCGTCGTCATCAAGCACGGCAACGGCACGTACTCCCAGTACGCCCACCTCTCGCAGGTCAACGTGAAGATCGGCCAGGTCGTCAAGACCGGCCAGAAGGTCGCCCTGTCCGGCAACACCGGCAACTCCAGCGGCCCGCACCTGCACTTCGAGATCCGCACCACCGCCAACTACGGCTCCGCCGTCGACCCGGCGAAGTTCCTGCGCGCCAAGGGCGTCCAGCTCTGACCCGGACACCCCACAGCACCCACGCGACCCCGAGGACGGCCCTGCGCCGCCTCGGGGTCGCTGCGTTCACCCGGGCCAACTCCACTCCTGGGAACGGCCCTTGGGTCCGGGACGACGCTGCGGCGTGACGGGAAAACAGGTCGCGCGATGGGTTGCCCCCCTGGGAGGATCGTTCAACAATCCTACAGATGCGGCACGTTGCCCAGCGCTGGTTCCATACCTACGGAGGACAACTGGAGAGAGGAAGTGTCATGAGCGGTCTGCGAGAAGGAGCACGAATCGGCACATGGATCACCTGCGGGATCGTCGGCCTGGCGGTCCTGTACACGGTCGGCGTGTTCGCCTTCGGAGGCGCCGGCTGGATCACCGCTCCGTTCAGCGGTGAGGTCGACGAACGGGAGAGGACCGTCGGATCCGGCACGTTCCGTCTGACCACCTACGAGGAGTTCTTCGACCTGTGCGAGGCCGTACAGAACGCCGAAGGAACGATCCGGGTGCTCCAGCAGGAGCGGGAGTCGGCCTCGGACACGCGCAAGTCCCAGATCGACCAGTCGGTCACCGCGCTGCGGGCGACACGGATCGAGTCCGTCAACGACTACAACACGAAGGCCGCCCAGGAGCACCGCGCGCCATTCCGCGACAAGGGCCTGCCGTACCGGCTCGACGTCACCACCGAGAAGACGACCTGCACCGACTGATCCCGGGAAGGGGACAACCGACATGCGCAGGATCGCACGCACCCTCCTGACAGCCGTCACGGCGCTCGCCCTGGGCCTCGGGCTCGCCTCCTGCACCGACGACTCCAGCCAGGACAAGGAGAACAAGGCCAAGCAGGACGGCTACGACCACCTCGTGGCGAGCCAGCCCGCGGGCCGCATGGAGTACTCGCCGACCCGTGAGGCGATCAACCAGTGGGTCGAGACATGGGGCAAGCGGGGCAAGCTCTCGTACGTCTACATCCAGAACGCCAAGGGCGAGTACGGCTACTTCATCATGAAGGGGCTGCCGGTTCCCCGCTGCAAGATGCTCACTCCGACCGAGAAGATGGAGACCTCGTCCCACGGCGTGGCGGTCCTGCCGCAGCCCGGCATGGACGGCACGTACTCGGCGGGCTCCATGTGCCACGCCTACTACGGCTTCGACGCCACGACCGGCGCCTACATGGAGTTCACCGTGGGGACGAACCAGTCGTTCTTCCTCTTCGACAAGCCCATGACGATGCCCGAGTACGCCAGCGCCAAGCAGATGGGGCCGACCTCGATCGAGGACATCGAGTAGCTGTCCCGAGCAGAAGCCCCATCCCCCTCCTGGTGTGGTGCAGATCACACCAGGAGAAGCGCTAGACAAGTTTGACCAGTAACCTCGCGAGGTACATACTTTCTCGCCCCACCACTAGACAAATTTGACTAACTCGCAGCGAAGGAGCCCGTATGACCTACCTCCCCGACACCGGTTACACCCCCACCCCCGAGGACCGCGCGAGCCTCGACGCCTGGTTCGCCGAGTACGACGCGGCGAGCGGGGGGCGGGACATCGAGCGCATGGCGGACATGGCCGTGTTCCCGCTCAACCTCGTGAGCGACGACTCCGCGGGGGACGGGCGGTCGGCGCAGTGGGACCGGGAGCGGTTCGTCGCGGTGATGACCCAGGTGATGGGCGAGGGCGACCAGGACATCACCTTCGAGTCCACCCGGACCCCGGTGTTCCTGTCCCCGTCCATGGCCGTGGTCTTCACGGACTCGACCATGACTTCGGACGGTCACTCCCAGCAGCTCCGGTACGCCGACATCCTGCTGAGGCGGGACGGGACCTGGGCGTTCCAAACCATGATCCAGAGTGGCTGGGGGGACAACCTCCAGTGACCCCCTACGAGTGACCCAGCTCCGCCTCCGACGTGTCCTCCGTCGCCGGGACCGAACCGGAGTCGGGGGCCGGGCGGAGCGGGAAGGGGTCGACGCGGGTCTCGTCGATCACCGGCGGGGCCGGCTGCGGGGGCTTCGGCATGACCGCGGCCTCCGAGTGGCCCCCACAGCCGTAGGCCAGGGAGACCACGTGGCCGTCCGCCGGGGAGAACTCGTTGGCGCACACGCCGAACGCCTGGCCCAGGGAGCCGCCGATCGGGGTGAGGAAGCCGCACGACACGCAGGAGGCGGGAGCCGCCTGCGCCATCGGGGTCTTCGCGCCGAACGACTCCTCCCAGCGGTCGGCGGCGGTGTGCAGGCCGTAGCGGGACAGGACCCGGGCGCGGCGCATGCCGAGCTCCTCGGCGACCGCCGCGATCGTGCCGCGGGACGGCGTCACGGACAGATGGGCCGGGGTGCCCTCGGTGACCTCGGCGTCCTCCGCCTCCACCAGGTCGGCCATCTCGCCGGAGACCGCTGAGTTCGGCGGCGGCTCCTCCTCGCCGGAGAAACCGGGCTCCAGGCGCAGGTCCTCCGCGTCGGTCGGGAGGAGATCGCCGGGACCCATGTCGCCGGGGCGCAGCCGCTCGCTCCACGGCACCCACTCCGGCGCGAGGACCGCGTCGGGGCCGGGCAGCAGCACCGCCTCGTCGACCGTGACGATCTTGGCGCGGGAGGCGCGGGCGACGGTGACGGCCCAACGCCAGCCGCGGTAGCCGGGCTCGCGGCACCCGAAGAAGTGCGTGACGACACGGTCCCCCTCGGAGACCAGACCCTCGTGCTCGCCCACGACCCCGGGCGCGGCGGCCTCCTCGGCTGCGGCGCGGGCGAGGTCGACGGCCTCGGCGCACAGGCGGTCGGGGGTGCGGCTTCGCGTTGTCGCTGCGCTCACAGGTATCGCTTCTCTCCTACGCCGTCTCACGAGTGCGCCACTCCCAGCGCGGGGGGCGGACGGAGCGGACAGTGGGACCGCGTCGACGTCCGCGCCGCAACGTGCTCGGGCGCGCCTCCATCCATTCTGCGGGATGGCTGAGATACGCACGCTACCTTCTCGCGTGCGCTGGGCCTACACCGACGGTTGTTACGGAGTCCCGCGCGCCGGTTTCCGGGCGCGGCGGGCCGCCTCCCGGGCGTGGTCCCGGCGGCCTCCGGCGTTCCGCCGTACAGCCGCACGCGGGCGGCTGTACATGGTGATACGGCACTACTCGCCGCCTTCTCGGGGCACTATGACGTCGTGGCTACCGCGAGGACACCCCAGGACGCCACCGGGACCGGTGGGCCGAAAGGGGCCAAGGGCAACGGCCGACGCCTGGGGACGGGCCGGGCGGGCGGCCCGCTGCGCGCGTTCGGGCGGGCCCTGCACCTGCCGGTGACCGGAACCGCGCGGGGGATCCGCCGGGCCACCCACGCGCACGGAGCCGGGGAGTCCGGTCTGGGCAAGCTGATCGAGCTGCACGGCGTGAACGGTGCCGGCGACGTCATGATCACGGTCGCGCTCGCGTCCACCGTCTTCTTCTCCGTGCCGACCGACGAGGCGCGCGGCCGCGTCGCCCTCTACCTCGCCATCACCATGGCGCCGTTCACCCTCCTCGCCCCGGTGGTCGGCCCGCTCCTCGACCGCCTCCCGCACGGCCGCCGCGCCGCCATGGCCGGGGCGATGCTCGCCCGCGCCCTGCTCGCGCTGGTGCTGTCCGGCGCGGTCGTGACCGGCGGACTCGAGCTGTACCCGGCCGCGCTGGGCGTGCTGGTCTCGTCGAAGGCGTACGGGGTGGTCCGCAGCGCGGTCGTGCCGCGGCTGCTGCCACCCGCCTTCTCCCTCGTGAAGGCGAACTCGCGGGTGACGCTCGGCGGGCTGCTGGCGACCGGGATCGCGGCGCCGATCGGCGCGGGCCTCCAGCAGATCGGACCGCGCTGGCCGCTCTACGGCGCGTTCGTGATCTTCGTGACGGGGATGTTCCTGTCCTTCCGGCTGCCGCCGAAGGTGGACTCCGCCAAGGGCGAGGACGTGGCGCTGCTCGCCGCCGACGAGCAGCATCTGCACGGCCCGCACCGCAAGACGGAGAAGCGCCCCGGACTGCGTACGGTCGGCCCGGCCGTCACCCACGCGCTCGGCGCCAACGCCTCCATCCGCTGCCTCACCGGCTTCCTCATCTTCTTCCTCGCCTTCCTCCTGCGCGAGCACCCGATGACGGGTCAGAGCGCCGCGGTGTCGCTCGGCATAGTGGGCGTGGCGGCCGGCACGGGCAACGCGCTCGGTACGGCGGTGGGGGCGTGGCTGAGGTCCCGCGCCCCGGAGTTCATCATCGTGACGGTGGTGGCGTGCGTGATGACCGCGGCGGTCGTGGCGGCGGCGTTCTTCGGCGCGGTGCTGGTGGCGTGTCTCGCCGCGATCGCCGGGTTCGCGCAGGCGCTGGCCAAGCTGTCGCTGGACGCGCTGATCCAGCGGGACGTGCCCGAGCTGGTCCGCACGTCGGCGTTCGCGCGGTCGGAGACGCTGCTCCAGATGTCGTGGGTGCTGGGCGGGGCGATCGGCATCGCGATGCCGCTGATCGGGTCGCTGGGTCTCGCGGTGGGCGCGGCGATCGTCGCCACGGGCTGGCTGACCACCGTCCGGGGGCTGATCCGTTCGGCCCGTCAGGGGCATTCGGGGCGGGCGCGAGTGGCGTAACGCTCCGGCCACGCCGTACCCCCGCATGGGGAGCGGGACGGACGTGCCAGATAGCCTTCGCACCATGACCACGTTGCCCCGCGGCGCAGCCGCTCTGACACACCGCGCTGTGCGACGCCGCCGTGCCGTCGCCGCCGTCGGCGCCGTATCCGCCGGACTGCTCGTCCTGTCCGCCTGTGACAAGCCGACGCCGATGGCCACGATCACCGTGGGCAGCGACTCGGTGAGCTCGGAGGCCACCTGTGGCGGCGAGGGCGAGGCCCTGAGCACCGAGGCCCTGAACGAGTGCCTGAAGGACAAGGGCATCGACGAGATCAGCGTCGACCCCACCGAGACCGTGCGCTTCGGCGTCGACCCGGACATCGCCGACAACGGCTGGACCATCCTGATGAACGGTCAGCCGCTGGTCGAGTCCAGCAAGAAGACCTACCAGGCCATCCCGGGCAGCGTGTTCTTCAACGCCCAGTACGGCGCCCAGGGGAACTCGACCCTGGTGTCGATCAAGGAGGGCGAGAACGAGGCCACCGGCCTGTGGTCCTTCCGGCTGAAGAAGAAGGACGACTGATCACGTCGTCGTCACGCGTTCTCGTGGCCACCGCGGTCCCCGTCGAGCGGGACGCGGTGGCCGGGGCGTTCCCGGGTCCGGTACGGGAACTGTCGCTCCCCGGGGCGACCGTGCTCCGGGGCGACGCCGGCCCCGATCTGCTCGCCGCCGGGGTCGGCCCGGCGCTCGCCGCCGCGTCCACCGCCGCCGCGCTCACCGCCGCCGCCCTGGACGGCCGGCCCTACGGCCTCGTCGTCTCCGCCGGGATCGCCGGCGGTTTCCCGCCGCACGCGCCCCTCGGCACCCTCGTCGTCGCCGACGAGATCACCGCGGCCGACCTGGGCGCCGAGACGGCCGACGGTTTCCTGCCGGTCACCGACCTCGGCTTCGGCACCGTCACCCACCGTCCGCCCGCCGCCCTGGTCCGCCGGGCCGCCGCCGCGGCGGGCGCGCTCACCGGAACCGTGCTCACCGTGTCCACGGTGACCGGGACCGCCGCCCGCGCCACCGCGCTCCGCGACCGTCACCCGCACGCCCTCGCCGAGGCCATGGAGGGGTTCGGGGTCGCCGAGGCCGCCGCCGCGCACGGTGTGCCGGTGCTGGAGGTGCGGGCGGTGTCGAACCCCGTCGGCCCGCGCGACCGCGCCGCCTGGCGCATCGGCGACGCCCTGACGGCCCTCACCGAGGGCTTCGGGAAGCTCGCGCCCGTCCTGGAGAGTTGGAACCAGCATGACCACCAGTGAGCAGCAGCGGCTGCGGATCGCCTACTCCCCCTGCCCGAACGACACCTTCGTCTTCGACGCCCTCGCCCACGGCCGCGTCCCCGGCGCCCCCGCCGTCGACGTCACCTTCGCCGACATCGACATCACCAACGGGATGGCCGAGCGCGGCGAGCTGGACGTGCTGAAGGTGTCGTACGCGGTGCTGCCGTACGTCCTCGACGAGTACGCGCTGCTGCCCTGCGGGGGTGCGCTGGGGCGGGGCTGCGGGCCGCTGGTGCTGACCCGGGAGGAGGGCGTGGACCTCACCGGCCGTACGGTCGCCGTGCCCAGCGAGCGGTCGACGGCCTATCTGCTGTTCCGGCTGTGGGCGGCGGACGTCGTGCCGGGGGGCGTCGGGGAGATCGTGGTGATGCCGTTCCACGAGATCATGCCCGCCGTACGGGACGGGAAGGTCGACGCGGGACTCGTCATCCACGAGGCGCGCTTCACGTACCGGAACTACGGGCTGCACAAGCTCGCCGACATGGGCGAGCACTGGGAGCGGACCACGGGCCTGCCGATCCCGCTCGGCGCGATCCTCGCCCGGCGGTCGCTGGGCGAGGAGACCCTCACGGGGCTCGCGGACGCCATCCGTACGTCCGTGCGCATGGCGTGGGACGACCCCGAGGCGTCGCGTCCGTACGTCCTGGAGCACGCGCAGGAGATGGACCCGGCCGTCGCCGACCAGCACATCGGGCTGTACGTCAACGAGTTCACGGCCGACCTCGGCGAGGACGGCTACGCGGCCGTACGGGGCCTGCTCACGCGCGCGGCGGCCGAGGGGCTGGTGCCGCCCCTCGGCCCGGACGCGCTGCGGTTTCCCTGACGGTTCACACGTCCAGCTGGTCGGCGACCGCGCGGAGCAGACCGGCGATCTTCTTGCCGGCCGCGCGGTCGGGGTAGCGGCCCCGCTCCAGCGACGGCGTGATGCTCTCCAGCAGGGTCGTCAGGTCCTGGACGATGGAGGCCAGCTCGTCGGGCTTCTTGCGCTGGGCCGCCGCGACCGACGGGGTCGGGTCCAGGATGGTCAGGGAGAGGGCCTGGTCGCCGCGCTGTCCGGCGACCACGCCGAACTCCACGCGCTGGCCCGGCTTCAGGGCCTCGACTCCGGCGGGGAGGACCGAGGAATGCACGAAGACGTCGCCGCCGTCGTCACGGGAGAGAAAGCCGAAGCCCTTCTCGCTGTTGAACCACTTCACCTTGCCGGTGGGCACGTCTGTCCTCGTCCTCGTACTCGTCGGGAAAACTGCTTCTGAAATCGGCTCTTGATAGCACTCGGGCGGGCCCGATGACCCGCCGGTACCAAGGCTAATGGTCTTCAGGCCGGTGACAAGACGTCACCCGGTTGTTCCTTCGCGCTGGGAACTACCCTGGTCCGGTGCGTGACAAAACCCAAGCGAATTCCACCGCGCCCGGTGACGGTCTGGTCCGTACCGGTGCCATCGTCTTCTTCGTCGGTGCCGTGGCCACACTGGTCACTGTGGCCCCGTTGTTCCTGGGGACGACGCCCTTTCCGACGTACATGTTCGGACTGAGCATGCTCATGGCCGTCGGATTCCTGATGGCCGGGGCGGGCGTACTGCGTTCCGTCGCGGCGGGACGCCGGCAGGCGCGGGCGGGCCGCGTTTCCGGTCAGTTGTCCGAGCAGTAGTCCGAAAACCATCGCGGGAATTCCGTCAGCGCGGTGAGGACGACGTCCGCACCGGCCTCGCGGAGCTCCTCCGGGCCGTAGGGGCCGGTGGCGACCGCGACGGACAGCGCGCCGGCGGTCCGCGCGCCGCGTACGTCGCCCAGGTGGTCGCCGACGTAGACGCCCGCGCCGTGCTCGCGCAGCGCCAGCGCCTTCTGCTCGGCCCACAGGTCGCCGATCACGGCGTCCGGCTCGATCCCGAGGTGGGCGAGGTGCAGCTTGGCGTTGGGCTCGTACTTGGCGGTGACGACGATCGCGCGCCCGCCCGCGTCCCGTACGGCCGCTATCGCCTCACGGGCGCCGGGCAGGGCGGGCGTGGCGGCGATGGCGTACGTCGGGTACATCGCCCGGTACAGGTCCGCCATCTCCGCGACCCGCTCGGCCGGGAACCAGTTGATCAGCTCGTCGGTCAGCGGGGGCCCGAGCCGGGTGACCGCGAGATCGGCGTCGATGTACGTCCCCGTCCGCTCGGCCAGCGCCTGGTAGCAGGCGCGGATGCCGGGGCGGGAGTCGACGAGGGTCATGTCGAGATCGAATCCGACGGTGGGCGGGAGCGGGGTGGAGACCATACGCGCCATTGTGCCCAGTCCCGACCCTGGGCGGTCGCCCCACCCAGCGCCGCTGCGGGCAGTCGTGCCGCTGGGGCGATGGGGGTACCTCCCGCTCGAGCGAAGCCGAGAGTGGGGGAGGGGGGCGCAGCGGCACCGGCCCAGCGCCGTGGGCGCACCCTGCGGACGGTCGCAGCCGACGTAGCTGCGGGCAGTCGTGCCGCTGGGGCGGCACGGGTGGGCGCAGCGGCACCGGCCCAGCGCCGTGAGCGCAACCTGCGGACGGTCGCACCACCCAGCGGCACCGGTCCAGCGCCGTGGGCGCAACCCCCTGTTGGATCGCCCCCGCCGCCCCTTCCCGTCCCGTCCCGTCCCCGGGGGCGCTGCCCCCGGACCCTCGCTCCTCAAACGCCGGAGGGGCTGGGTGGGTGCCGGAGGGGCTGGTTGGGCCGGAGGGGGCTGGAATTGGGAGGGCTGGAAATTAGCGTTGGCGTTGGGAGCGCCAGATCAGGAACAGGGCCGTCGTGAGGGCCGCCGCGCGGATGACCCACGGCCACGTCTCGGCGATCGCGTCGTTCATGCCGCCCTCGGCAACACGTGCACCCCAGCGCCCCTCCGTCCGCCCCCAGAGCCAGACGACACCGCCCGCGAGGGCGAGACCGGGCAGGACGAACACCGCCCATTTGATCTCCACCTGCGTCAGCCGACGGGACGCGTACGCGATGAGCCAGCCCAGGATCAGAGCCCGCCAGTCACCGATCACCGTCCCGGCGACCAGCAGCGCGGCGGCGAGCAGCAGCAGCGGATTGCTCCAGCGCCCGGAGGGGAGACGCGGGAGGAATCGGCGCCGGCGCGCACCGGGCGCGGGCTCGGCCTCGGCCTCGGCCTCGACGACGGCCGGCTCGGCAGATGCCTCGGGCTTCTCCTTCGCCGGCGGCGGCTTCAGCAGCTCGGGGATCTCGACGCCGCCGACGAACCCCGGCACCTCGTCGCCGATACCGAAAGCGCTGTTGTCCACCCGCCACCAGTCGGGCTGGCTGGCGCTGTCCCCCAGTTCGTCCATGCCGGCCCGGTGCGGCGGCGACGGTACATCGGCGGGGGCGGGGCTCTCCGGTGTCCCGGCCGGGCGGGGACGGGGGACAACCCTGCGCAGCACCCCCTTCCGGCGGGCGTCGCCGCCGCCTTCCGGCTCGCGCTGCACCGGGACGGCGGCGGCAGGCGGGGGCGGGGCCGCCGCGGGGGCGCTCGGGCCGGTGCCGGAGGCGTCCTCGGCCGCCGAGACGACCTCCGTCGGCGTGCCGATGCGGGAGATGATGCGGCGGACCGCGGCGGGGGAATCGACCACGGCCTTCGCCCTGCGCCGGTCGATCTCGTCGCGCAGCTCGGCCACCAGCCGCATACGGGCCGCCGACGGCAGCTGCCGCTGCTGCGCCACGTCGCCGACGCGGCTCAGATACTCGTAGACGACCTGGTCACTCTCGATACCCACGAAGTCCCCTCCGGGACGGATGCGTTGGGACACCGTCGCACGACGGTACCGCGAGTGGGGCCGGCCGACCCAACTCCCGGCACGCCACGGGCGTACCCACCCGCTAACGTGAGGCGGATGAGCACCGAGGAGAAGCCCGCGGCGGCCCCCCGATCCCTCGCTGAGGCACTCCGGGGCCGGGACGACGCGGCCCTGGCCGCGCTGCTGCGCAGCCGGCCGGATCTCATCACGCCCGTGCCCACCGACCTCACCCAGCTCGCCACCCGCGCCGGTACCCGCGCCTCGGTCGTACGGGCCCTGGAGCGACTGGACCGGTTCGCGCTCCAGACGGCCCAGGCGCTGGCGGTGGCGGGGGACCCGGCGTCGTACGAGGAGCTGCTCGGGCTGCTGGCGGGCGACGACGGCGACCCGGCGGTCTCCGCCGCGCTGCCGCACACCCTCGCCGTGCTGCGGGAGCAGGCGCTGGTGTGGGGCGGCGACGACCGGCTGCGGCTGGTCCGCACCGCGCGTGAGCTGCTGTCGCCGTCGCCGCAGCATCCGTCGCCGACGGGGCTGGGGCCGACGGTGCGGGAGGCCACCGCCGGGATGTCGCCCGGGCGGATCCAGGAGATCGTGGCGACGGCCGGGCTGCCGTCCACGCACGACTCGGTGTCCGCCGTGGCCTCCCTGACCGCCCTGTTCAACGATCCGGACCGGCTGGCCGCGCTGCTCGACGAGGCGCCGGCCGAGTCCGTGGAGGTGCTGGAGCGGCTGGTCTGGGGACCGCCGTACGGGCAGGTCACCGCCGATCCCGCGCCCCGGCTGCGCTGGCTCCTCGACCGGGGACTGCTGCTGCCGACGGCGCCCGGGACGGTGGTGCTGCCACGTGAGGTGGCGCTGCGGCTGCGGGGCGGGCGGGCGCACCGGGCGGCGGAGCCGCTGCCCCCGCCCGTCGAGGCCGCCGCCGCGCACCGTCCCCAGGTTGTGGACGCGACGGCGGCCGGGCAGGCGTACACGGCGCTGGCGACGGTCGAGGAGCTGCTGAAGGACTGGGACGAGGGCGGTCCGGCGGTGCTGCGGGCCGGTGGGCTGAGCGTGCGGGACCTGAAGCGGACCGCCGTCGCGCTGGACGTGCCCGAGCCGGTGGCCGCGTTCTGGGTGGAACTCGCCTACGCGGCCGGGCTGCTGGCCTCCGACGGGGAGGCCGACGAGCGGTACGCGGCGACACCGGCGTACGACGAGTGGCGCGAGCAGCCCGCCGCGGAGCGGTGGGCGCGGCTGGCGACGGCCTGGCTGGCGGCGACCCGGACGGCGGGGCTGGTCGGCGGCCGGGACGCGAAGGACCGCACGCTGTCCGCACTGGGCCCGGGCCTGGACCGCTCGGCGGCCCCGGAGGTACGCCACCGGGTGCTGACGCTCCTCGCCGGCCTCCCGGAGGGAACCGCCCCGTCCCCCGAGTCGGTACTGGCCCGCCTGCAATGGGAACGCCCCCTGCGCGGCGGAGGCCGGGGCACGACCGCCACCGGCACCTACTTGGCGGAGGCCACCGGCACGGTAGGGGTTGGCCGCGGCACGGGCGGCCCGGCCGCGGCAGGCCCGCGCTCCGTAAGCGCCGGCGACGACCAGGACGCCCGGGAAGCGGGCGACTCGGCCCTGGGGAGCGCACGTGGCGCGGGCGCCACTGCCGCAGGGAGCGCGCGCGGCGCAGGCGGCTCGGCGGCGGCAGGCTCTCGCTCTGCGGGAACCGGCGGCGGACAGGGCGTCGGCGAGGCGAGCGATTCGGCTGCGGGAAGCACTCACGGCGCGGGCGGTCCGGCTGCCGGGAGCGCTCGCGCGGCAGGTGCCGGCGGTGGACAGGGCGCCAGGGAGGTGCGGGTCTCGGCGGCCGAGGGTGCTCGGCGCACCGGTGTATCGGGGTTGGTCGGTGCTCGGGGTGGGGTGGGCCCCTCGGCGGAGGGTGGGGGGCCCGCGGAGGATGCGCGGTCGCGGATCGCGCGCTGGACGCTCTCCGAGGCGGAGATGCTCGGGATCACCGGGCGCGGTGCGCTCTCCGCGCACGGGCGTGCGCTGATCGGCGCGCCCGCGCCCCGGCACGTGGAGGCGGAGCCCGAGGGTCCGGGCGACAAGCTGCCCGTTCACCACCGGCCGACCCCGCCGCCGCCCGCGCTCTCGCCCACCGAGCAGGCGACGGCCGCCGCTGCCGCGGCCCGCCTGCTCGCCCCGCTGCTGCCCGAACCGCTGGACCACGTCCTCCTCCAGGCCGACCTGACGGCGGTCGCGCCCGGCCCGCTGCAACGGCCGCTCGCCGACATGCTCGGGGTCCTCGCGGACGTGGAGTCGAAGGGGGGCGCGACCGTCTACCGGTTCACGCCCGGCTCGGTGCGACGCGCCCTCGACGCCGGGCAGGCCGCCTCCGACCTGCACGCCTTCCTCGCCGCGCACTCCCGTACGCCGGTGCCGCAGCCGCTGGCGTACCTCATCGACGACGTCGCCCGCCGGCACGGGCACCTCCGGGTGGGCGCCGCCTCGGCGTACGTCCGCAGCGACGACGACGCCGTGCTCAACGAGATCCTCGCCGACAAGCGGGCCGCCGGACTGGGCCTGCGCCGACTCGCCCCGACCGTGCTGGCCGCGCAGGCCGATCCGGCCGGCCTGCTGGAGGGGCTGCGCGCGATGGGCTTCGCCCCGGCCGCCGAGTCCGCCGAGGGCGATGTCCTGATCACCCGCGCCGACGCCCACCGCACCCCGCCGCGCACACCTCCCGCACCGGTCCCGGAGGG
Organism: Streptomyces sp. NPDC031111; assembly: GCF_055570675.1. NCBI lineage: Bacteria > Bacillati > Actinomycetota > Actinomycetes > Kitasatosporales > Streptomycetaceae > Streptomyces > Streptomyces sp. NPDC031111. The sequence continues at coordinate 168,396 of NZ_JBVIGS010000009.1, read as the reverse complement.
ACCGCCCGTCCCCGACGACACCCTGCTCACGGCGGCACTCCGCGCCATCCGCGCCGGCGACCTGGCCTCCACCGCCCCGCGCAAGCCCGCCGCCGGGGACCGTTCCGGGCCCGGGGAGCTGCCCCGTACGACCGCCGCCGAGACCCTCGCCACCATGCAGGCGGCCGTCCTCACCGGCGAGGCGCTGTGGATCGGCTACGTCAACGCCGAGGGCGGCGCCAGCCAGCGCGTCATCGCACCGGTCCGCGTCGAGGGCGGCTTCGTCACGGCGTACGACCACACAGCGGACGAGGTCCGTACGTATCCGCTGCACAGGATCACGGGAGTCGCGGAGCTGGCGGAGGACGAGGGCTGACTCGTTCGGGTGTACGGCGCGGTTCATGCACGCCACGCCGGGCTTTTCCCCCTGATGAGCGAGGTTGCGGGCCGCCGCGCATCGGGCCGTGGGCGGGTGGGCAGCCACCGGATGTCCTGAACGGGCCCGGAGACCACCGCGGTCCGTTCGCACGCAACAGAAAGGAAGTCCCATGCGTGCCGTTCGTCGTGTCGCCGCTGTTCTGACGTCCACCGCCGCGCTGCTCGGAGCGTTCGCCGCCGAGGCCGCCGCGGTCGGGATCGATCTCACCGGGGGCGTGACCTTCTGACACGTCCCGTGTCCTGACCGTTTCGCGTTCTGATCCGTTTCTCGTTCGTGGCGGGCCGGCCCTCGTCCCCGGGACCGGCCCGTCGCGGCTCGTCACACCCGACCGAGAGGTGCCCCGTGCGTTCCAGGCTCCGCCGCCCCCGGCCCCGTACGTTCGTCGCCGTCTGTCTCACCGCGGTCGCGCTCGTCGTGGCCCTCGCCCCGGCCGCCGCCGCGCTGCCGCTGCCGATCCCCCTCTCCGGAGTGGAGGGGCCGCTCGCCGGAGTGGAGGGGCCGCTGGTGAACAACCTCACGCTGCCCGCGCTGAAGTAGCCGGGCCGCTCAGGACCGCGAAGGCGCGCGATCAGGCAAACTGGACGTTTGGCCGTGCAGTGCCCGTGCCGAGCCCGTCGCAGAAAGGCAGCCGCGCGTGAATGGTCCGCTCATCGTCCAGTCCGACAAAACTCTGCTTCTCGAGGTCGACCACGAGCAGGCCGACGACTGCCGTCGGGTCATCGCGCCCTTCGCCGAGCTGGAGCGGGCGCCCGAGCACATCCACACCTACCGGGTGACCCCGCTCGGCCTGTGGAACGCGCGGGCGGCCGGGCACGACGCCGAACAGGTCGTGGACGCGCTGGTCCAGTACAGCCGTTACCCCGTGCCGCACGCGCTGCTCGTCGACATCGCCGACACCATGGACCGCTACGGCCGGCTCACCCTGGTCAAGCACCCGGCGCACGGTCTCGTCCTGACCAGCACCGACCGGCCCGTCCTCGAAGAGGTGCTGCGCTCGAAGCGGATCGCCCCGCTCGTCGGCGCCCGGATCGACCCCGACACGGTCGTCGTGCACCCCTCGGAGCGCGGGCAGATCAAGCAGACGCTGCTGAAGCTGGGCTGGCCCGCCGAGGACCTCGCCGGGTACGTGGACGGCGAGGCGCACCCCATCGAGCTGGTCGAGGACGGGTGGGCACTGCGCCCGTACCAGAAGCAGGCCGTGGAGAACTTCTGGCACGGCGGCTCCGGTGTGGTCGTCCTCCCCTGCGGCGCGGGCAAGACGCTGGTCGGCGCGGGCTCGATGGCGCAGGCGAAGTCGACCACGCTGATCCTGGTCACCAACACCGTCTCGGCCCGGCAGTGGAAGCACGAGCTGGTGCGGCGGACCTCGCTGACCGAGGACGAGATCGGCGAGTACAGCGGGACGAAGAAGGAGATCCGGCCCGTCACCATCGCCACCTACCAGGTGCTGACGACGAAGCGGAAGGGGATCTACCCCCACCTGGAGCTGTTCGACTCCCGGGACTGGGGCCTGATCCTCTACGACGAGGTGCACCTGCTGCCCGCCCCGGTCTTCAAGTTCACCGCCGACCTCCAGGCCCGGCGGCGGCTCGGTCTGACGGCGACCCTGGTCCGCGAGGACGGCCGCGAGTCGGACGTGTTCTCGCTGATCGGCCCGAAGCGGTTCGACGCGCCGTGGAAGGAGATCGAGGCACAGGGCTACATCGCCCCGGCCGACTGCGTGGAGGTCCGGGTCAATCTGACCGACTCCGAGCGGCTGGCGTACGCGACGGCGGAGCAGGAGGAGAAGTACCGGTTCTGCTCGACCACGGCCACCAAGCAGAGGGTGACGGAGGCGATCGTCCGGCGGTTCGAGGGGCAGCAGATCCTCGTCATCGGGCAGTACATCGACCAGCTCGACGAGCTGGGCGAGCATCTGAACGCGCCGGTGATCAAGGGCGAGACGTCCAACGCGCAGCGGGAGAAGCTGTTCGACGCGTTCCGGGAGGGCGAGATCAGCGTCCTGGTCGTGTCCAAGGTCGCGAATTTCTCGATCGACCTGCCGGAGGCGACGGTCGCCATCCAGGTGTCGGGCACCTTCGGGTCCCGTCAGGAGGAGGCGCAGCGGCTCGGCCGGGTGCTGCGGCCCAAGGCGGACGGGCACCAGGCCCACTTCTACTCCGTGGTCGCCCGGGACACCATCGACCAGGACTTCGCGGCGCACCGCCAGCGGTTCCTGGCGGAGCAGGGCTACGCCTACCGGATCATGGACGCGGACGAGCTGCTCGCGGACAGCTGAGCGCGGGCGCGTCCTCGGAACGCCGACGGGGCGGCGTGCGCCGACGCGGTGTCGGAGTACGCCGCCCTCGGGCGGTACGGATCGCGGGACATGGCCCGCGCCGTCACGGGGGTTACTTCGGGTCCTGGTTGTACTTGGCGGCCGACCAGAAGTAGCCGAGCACCGCCAGGCCCAGGCACCAGACCACGGCCAGCCAGCCGTTGTGGCCGATCTCCGTGCCGAGCAGCAGACCGCGCAGGGTCTCGATGGCGGGTGTGAAGGGCTGGTACTCGGCGATGGGCTGGAACCAGCCCGGCATCCCGTCGACCGGGACGAAGGCGCTGGACAGCAGCGGCAGCAGGATCAGCGGCAGCGCGTTGTTGCTGGCGGCCTCGGCGTTCGGGCTGATCAGGCCCATGCCGACCGCGATCCAGGTGAGCGCCAGGGAGAACAGCGCGAGCAGCCCGAACGCCGCCAGCCACTCCAGGGCCGTGGCGTCCGTCGAGCGGAAGCCGATGAGCACGGCGACGGCGCCGACGAGGACCACGCTCGCGACCGACTGGAGCACGCTGCCGACGACGTGCCCGATGAGCACCGACCCGCGGTGGATGGCCATCGTGCGGAACCGGGCGATGATGCCCTCGGACATGTCCATGGAGACGGAGACGGCGGTGCCGATCGTGGTACTGCCGATGGTCATCAGCAGCAGGCCCGGGACGAGGTAGGCGATGTACGCGGAGCGGTCCGCCCCTCCGTCCCCGAGGCCGGCGCTCATCACGTCGCCGAAGATGTAGACGAAGAGCAGCAGCAGCATGATCGGCGTGAGCAGCAGGTTCAGGGTGAGCGACGGGTAGCGCCGCGCGTGCAGCAGGTTGCGGCGCAGCATCGTGGACGAGTCGCGCACGGCCAGGGCGAAGGTGCTCATCGGACGGCCTCCTTGGACTGGGCGGGGACGGCGGCGCCGCCGGTCAGGGCGAAGAACACGTCGTCGAGGTCGGGGGTGTGCACGGTCAGCTCGTCCGCCTCGACGCCGGCGGAGTCGAGCCGGTCGAGGACGGAGCGCAGGTCGCGCTGGCTGCCGTCGTTCGGGATCTGGAGGGCGAGGGCGTCGTCGTCCCGGGCGGCGTCGCGCAGTGCCGAGGCGGCGGACCGGTAGACGGCCGGGTCGGTGAAGCGGAGGCGGACGTGTCCGCCGGGGACGAGCCGCTTGAGCTCCTCCGCGGTGCCCTCGGCGGCGATCTTGCCGTCGTGGAGCACGGCGATGCGGTCGGCGAGTTCGTCGGCCTCCTCCAGGTACTGGGTGGTGAGGAAGACGGTGACGCCGCCCGTGACCAGTTCGCGGATGATCTGCCACATGGTGTGGCGGGAGCGGGGGTCCAGGCCGGTGGTCGGTTCGTCGAGGAAGATGATCCGCGGGTCGCCGACCAGGGTCATGGCGATGTCGAGGCGGCGCTTCATGCCGCCGGAGTAGGTGGAGGCGGGCTTCTTCGCCGCGTCGGTGAGGTCGAAGCGCTCCAGCAGCTCGGCGGCCACCCGCCGTCCCTCCTGCTTGGAGAGATGGTGCAGGTCCGCCATCAGGAGCATGTTCTCCTCGCCGGTGATCAGACCGTCGACGGCGGAGAACTGGCCGGTGACCCCGATCGAGGCCCGCACGGCCTGCGGGTCGGTGGCGAGGTCGTGCCCGCCGACCCGCAGCCCGCCCGCGTCCGCGGTGACCAGGGTGGAGAGGATCTTGACGACGGTGGTCTTGCCGGCGCCGTTCGGGCCGAGCAGGGAGAAGATCGTGCCTTCCGGGACGCTCAGGTCGATGCCGTCGAGCACGACCTTGTCGCCGTAGGACTTGCGCAGCCCGTTCGCCGCGATGGCCAAGCCGGTCATGAGGGGTTCTCCTTTGGAGGCTTACAGGCTGCGGGCGGTGATGTCGCCGTAGGCGGTGGTCGCGTGGATGTTCAGGCCGGCGGCGGCGCCGTCGGCGTTCCTGAGCGAGTTGTGGATCCGGCCGTAACCGGTGCCGGCGTCCAGGGAGGCGGAGACTCCGCGGGCGGCGCCGACCGTGATGTCGCCCTGCTCGGTGCGCAGCGTGACCGTGCCCCGCACGGCCTCGGCGACGTGCAGGTCACCCTTCTGGGTGCTGATCTCCGCGGGACCGCCCAGTCGGCCGACCGAGACGTCGCCGGCGAGGACGGAGAGGCGGGCGCCCGCGGTCTCGTCGAGCTTGACCGGCCCTTGCGCGCCCTCGAAGACGACGTCGCCGAGCCGGCCGACGCCCCGGAGTTCGGCGGCCGACGCCTTCCCCTCGACGCGGGAGCCGGCGGGCAGCTGAACGGTGATCTCCACCGATCCGGACGGACCGAGGAGCTGGTTCTTCGCCGGCGGGGCCTCGATCCGCAGGACCCCGTCGCCGTAGGCGACCCGGGTCTGCTCCGCGGCCTTCGTGTCGCGGCTCTTGCCGGCCTCCGCCGGCAGGACCTCGACGAGGGTGTCGGCCCGGTCGGCGGCGATGAACCGGATGCGGCCCGCGGGGATGTCGAGGACGACCGAGATGGGGGTGGGCGTGTCGAACTGCATCGTGCACTCCTTCGTGGCGTCGTTTCTGACACCGGAAACGCTACGTTGCGTTCATGATTGCGGCAACAGCTTCGTTGCATGAAAGAGAGATACATGCAGGTCAGTGTAGTAATTTCGTTGCAACGGTTCTGAATTTAACGCAACAACAGAAGCCCGTGCGTTGCAATGGAATGGAAGTGAACGCTATGCTGACGGCACCACGGACCACTGAAGGAGATCGCGTTGCCAGGAGGCAGGCTCACCCAGCAGGAACGCCAGCAGATCGCGCTCGGGCTGGCCGACGGCCTCGCCTACGCGGAGATCGCCAGGCGCCTGGACCGCCCCACCTCGACGATCACGCGTGAGGTCATGCGCAACGGCGGGCCCACCGGCTACCGCGCGGACCTGGCCCACCACGCCACCGAACGCCGAGCCCACCGGCGCAAGCAGACCGCGCCCCGGGGCCCGAAGGCGCTCTCGGAGGACTACGGCCGCGACGCGGAGGCCGTGCGGGAGTACGAGGAGACGCTGACCACCGTCTTCATAGCGTCGGGCACGCCCAAGATGATGGCCCGGGTCATGGCCTGCCTCACCCTCACCGACTCCGGCAGCCTCACCGCCGCCGAACTCGCGCAGCGCCTCGAGGTCAGTCCGGCGTCCATCTCCAAGGCGGTCACGTTCCTGGAGGGCCAGGGCCTCATCCGGCGGGAACGCCACGAAGGCCGACGCGAGCGCTACGGCGTCGACGACGACATCTGGTACCAGTCGATGGTCGCCAGCGCACAGTCCACCGCCCAGGTCGCCGAGACCTCACGGCAGGGGGTCGGCATCATGGGACCCGGCACACCGGCCGCCACGCGCCTGGAGAACGTGGCCCGCTACCTCGACTTCATCTCGGAGGCGATCACCCGCGCCGCCGAGCAGGCCCGCGAGATCCTCCACACGAAAGCCGAATCGGCCGAAACGGCCACCGAGGAGCATGCCTCTGACCGCGGGTAGAGGAACCCAGGGGTTCCGGGGGCTACTTGCGGCGGACGCCGGCCTCCTCGCCGTACTCGCCGAGGACGATCACGTCGAAGGCGGCGCCGAAGAACACCTTCACGGCGCGCAGGGCGTCACCGAGACGGTGCGGGTGACTGCCCTGGACCGGCGTCGCGCCGGTCGGACGGACCGGCGGTGTGGTGGGGTGGAGGGTCGCTGCGCTCATGTCTCCATGGTTGCTCTCCGGCCCCGGCCCGGGCATCGGCCGCAGGGACCGATCCACCGGGCCGCCGCGTACGCCTCCAGGGCGACCCCTACCCCCCGGGCAGGACGGCCCGTCCCCTAGGGGACGCATAAATGGTTTGGACCGCTCCGGACCCACACCCTAGAATCTCCGCTCTTGCCCGCCTCCCCTCACGGAGCGCCGCCGCCCGGACGGAAACCGGGCGGCATTTCGCAGCAGCCCAGCAGCAGGTCCCCGGAGGCACTCCCTTGTCCGCGTCCACGCCGGTAGACGAACCCGTAGGCGAACCCGTAGACGGTCCCGCGACCACCCCCGCAGACGATCCGCTCGCCCGAGAGCGCGCCCACCTCTCCGCGTCCCGCTCCGCACTGCGTGCCATGCGCGAGGACGTCGAGGCCCTCGACATCAGCGACGTCACCGCGAACTGGGTCAACGCGGCCGTCCTGGAGCACCAGATGGAGGAGCGCATCAAGGCCCTGGCCGACCTCAGCGACACGCCGCTGTTCTTCGGCCGCCTCGACTATCTGCACTCCCCCGGCGCGGAACAGGCCGAGGGCGCCGAGGGCGAACGCTTCTACATCGGGCGTCGGCACGTGCACGACGCGGACGGCGACCCGATGGTGATCGACTGGCGTGCGCCGGTGTCGCAGCCGTTCTACCGGGCGTCCAAGAAGGACCCGCTGGACATCGCGCTGCGCCGCCGCTTCGGCTACACCGGCGGCGACCTCACCGCGTACGAGGACGAGCACCTCTCCGACCCGACCGAGGCGGCCACCACCAGCAGGCTGCTCCAGCAGGAGATCGAGCGCCCGCGCGTCGGCCCGATGCGGGACATCGTCGCCACGATCCAGCCCGAACAGGACGAGATCGTACGGTCCGGCCTGTCCGGCAGCGTGTGCGTGCAGGGAGGTCCCGGTACCGGGAAGACCGCCGTCGGCCTGCACCGGGTGGCCTATCTGCTGTACGCCCACCGGGAGCGGCTGGCCCGCACCGGCACACTGGTCGTCGGCCCGAACCGCTCCTTCCTGCACTACATCGAGCAGGTGCTGCCCGCGCTCGGCGAACTGGCGGTCGCCCAGGCCACGGTGGACGACCTGGTGGCACACGTCGAGGTGCGCGGGACGGACGACGCGTCGGCGGCGGTGGTCAAGGGCGACGCCCGGATGGCACAGGTGCTGCGCAGGGCCCTCTACTCCCACGTCACGATGCCCACGGAGCCGGTCGTGGTCGTACGCGGATCGCGCCGCTGGCGGGTACCGGCGTACGAACTGGAGGAGATCGTCCGCCAGTTGCTGGAGCGCGACATCCGCTACGGCGCCGCCCGCGAGGCACTTCCGCAGCGCATCGCGCACGCCGTGCTGGTGCAGATGGAGCGGGCCGGTGAGGCGCCGGACGACAGGGTGCAGGACGCGGTGGCCCGCAACAGCGCGGTGAAGGCGGCCGTGAAGACGGTCTGGCCGGCCGTCGACCCGGCGAAGCTGGTGCTGCGACTGCTGGGCGAACCGGAGTTCCTGGCGGAGCACGCGGAAGGGCTGCTCGACGGGCAGGAGCAGAAGGCGATCCTGTGGGCCAGGCCCGCGCGGTCGGTGAAGTCGGCGAAGTGGTCGGCCGCCGACGCGGTGCTGATCGACGAGGCGGGCGACCTCATCCAGCGCACGCCCTCGCTCGGACACGTGGTGCTCGACGAGGCGCAGGACCTGTCGCCCATGCAGTACCGGGCGGTGGGGCGCCGCTGCACGACCGGCTCGGCGACCGTCCTGGGCGACCTGGCGCAGGGCACCACCCCCTGGGCGACGCGCAGTTGGGAGGAGGCACTGCTCCACCTGGGCAAGCAGGACGCGGTGATCGAGGAGCTGACGGCCGGTTTCCGCGTCCCGACGGACGTCATCACCTACGCCTCCCGGCTGCTCCCGCACATCGCGCCCGGTCTGACCCCGGTGGCGTCGATCCGCGAGAACCCGGGCTTCTTCGAGGTCCGCCGGTCCGAGGGGACGGACGACGTGGTGTCCGCGTGCCGCGAACTGCTGTGCAACGAGGGCTCGGTGGGCCTGATCGCGGCGGACGCCCGCGTCCCGGAGCTGGCGGAGGAACTGACGGCGGCGGGGCTCACGTACATCGCCCCCGGCGAGGAGACGACCCACGACACCCGCCTGACCCTGGTCCCCGCCTCCCTGGCGAAGGGCCTGGAGTACGACTACGTACTCCTGGACGAACCCCGCGCGGTGGTCGACGCCGAACCCGACGAACGCACCGGCCTCCGCCGCCTCTACGTAACCCTGACCCGAGCGGTATCAGGCCTAATCGTGACGCACACGACAGCCCTCCCCACCCAGCTGACCTAGCTGCGGGCAGTCGTGCCGCTGGGGCGGCACGGGTGGGCGCAGCGGCACCCCGCAAGCGCCGGGCCGCGCGACCCACCCCCGCCCAGCAAAAACCCCGCTCAGCCGCCCAACACCCGCCGCCACTCGGCAACCGCATCCGCCGAAACGGGCCCGCCCCACCCATCCGGACGGGCGGCTCCGCCGATGTGAAACGCATCGATCCCCGCACCCAACAACCCCGGCACATGGTCCAACCGCAACCCACCCCCCACCAGCAGCTGCTGCTCGTACCCCGGCTCCCCCCGCCGCCCCGCCTCCGCGACCAGCGTCGACAGCCCCGCGTCCACCCCACCGGCCGCCCCGGCCGTCAGATACGTGTCCAGCCCGGGAAAGTCCGCGAGCTGCTTGCGCAACGCGTCCCGGTCCGCGGCCCGGTCGATGGCCCGGTGGAACGTCCACCGGCACCCCTCCAGCTCGCGGGCGACCCGTTCCACCGCCCCCAGGTCCACATCCCCGTCCGCGTCGAGGAACCCGAGGACGAACTCCTCCGCCCCGGTCTCACGCATCGCGCGGGCGGCCGCCACCAGCCGTTCGACGGACCCCGCCGCGAACCCGTCCGCCAGCCGCAGCATCACCCGCACCGGGATGTCCACGGCCGCGCGGATCCCCGCGACGGTCGCGGCGGACGGTGTCAGCCCGTCCGCCGCCATGTCGGTGACCAGCTCGAGGCGGTCCGCACCTCCGGCCTGGGCGGCGACCGCGTCCTCGACGTCGAGGGCGATCACCTCCAGGACTGCACGCTTGCTCATGGGACCCCATTCGTCGGGCTCGGTCGGCTGCTACAGGACAGTTCTGTCCGCTAGAGGTCTAGTCCATTCCAAGACTACGCCCGACCACCCGCCGAGGGCTCCCCCGCCCCTCCGGTCAGTCCCCGAAGATGTTCAGCTCCGCCTCCTCCACCCCGGCCAGCTCGTACGCGGCGCCGTCCACCGGCCGCCCCGCGTACAGCCGTACGAGCGTCGGGCCGTCGCCGATGAACCGCGCCGGGGGCCGCTCCCCCGTGGCGTCGCCCAGCCGGAGCGGCTCGTCGGCGTCGTCGAGGTCGGCGTGCAGCGGCAGATGGCTCCGCAGGCTCGTCACCTGGCTCAGCAGGGCGAGCGCGTACGGCAGCCCCGCGCCCGCGTACGCCCCCGGCTCCCCGAAGGCGACCCGCACATCCCCCGCGTGCACCCACTCGCCCAGCGCGACGGCGTCCAGCACACCTCCGGCCTTGGCGATCACGGGCCCCGCCTCGGTCATCCCGCGCTCCAGCTCGTCCACGACCCGGGCGTTGGTCCACTCCGCCCGCTCCGCGATGTCGCGGTCGTTGCACTCGGGCGAGAACACCCCCTTCTCGAACCGGCTCTCCACCACCCGCGACAGCGCCGCCGAGCAGTGCGCCAGCACATCCCGAACCGTCCACCCCGGACACGCCACCACCGGCAGCGCGAAGTCCGCCTCGGCCCTCCCCCGCAGCGACGGGATCAGCACGTCCCGCTCAACGGCCAGCAGCCGCCCGGGCAGCTCGGGGTCACGTACGTTCTGCACATCCGCAGGAGTCGTCATGCCGCCCACGCTAGTGGTGGACGGGCGCGCGGTGAGGAGAATGAGGCCATGGCCGACACCGAAGCCCTGCGTGCACGATTCGTCCGCGCCCTGGAAGGGGCCCGTGGGTCCGGGGGCGGGCCCGATCCGTTGCCGTATGCCGACGATCTGATCGGGCGGTGGCGGGAGCCGCAGCGGCACTACCACACGCTCACCCATCTCACGGCGGTCCTCGATCACGTCGACGAGCTGGTGGAGCACGCGGACGACCCGGACGTCGTACGGCTCGCCGCCTGGTTCCACGACGCCGTGTACCTACCGGAGCGGTCGGAGAACGAGGAGCGCTCCGCCCGCCTCGCCGAGCGCGCGCTCCCCGAGGCCGGGGTGCCGGCGGAGAAGACCGCCGAAGTGGCCCGGCTGGTCCGGCTGACCGTCACGCACGACCCCGCCGACGACGACCGCGACGGGCAGGTGCTGTGCGACGCGGATCTCGCGATCCTCGCCTCGTCGCCGTCGTCGTACGCCGCCTACGCCGCCGCCGTCCGCGAGGAGTACCACTTCGTGCCGAACGACGCCTTCCGCACGGGCCGGGCCGAGGTGCTGCGGCAACTCCTCGGCCTCCCGCGCCTGTTCCACACCCCCTACGGGCGGGAGCACTGGGAGGCCACCGCCCGCTACAACATGCGCGGCGAACTGGAAATGCTGTCGACCGCGCCCGCGCCGCCCGCCTAGCCTGCCCGTCATGCGTGCCTCGGGAGCGGAACAGGTGGAGGAAGCCGTCGCGGACTGCGTGGCGGTGCTGGGGACGGTCACCGACCGGGACTGGGAGGGGGTGACGGCCGGGCGGCTGGAGTGGAGCTGCCGGCAGGCGGCGGCGCACATCGCGGACGATCTCATCGCGTACGCGGGTCGCCTGGCGGGGCGCTCCGCCCACGCCCGTCTTCCCTTCGGCATCGCGCTCGACGAGGGGACCGACAACACCGGCGTCCTGAGGACGATCGAGGCGACCGGCGCCCTGCTGGCCGCCGCGATCCGCACCACCCCGCGCGCGGTCCGCGCCTTCCACCCGTACCCCTTCGGGCACGCGAACCGGGAGGGCTTCGCCGCGATGGGCGTGGCCGAGGTGCTGCTGCACACGCACGACGTCGCCGAGGGGCTGGGGATCGCCCACGAGCCCCCGGCCGAGCCGGCCTCCTTCGTCCTCACCCGGATCTTCCCGCAGGTCCGGCCCGGCCCGACCCCCTGGGAGACGCTGCTGTGGGCCACCGGGCGCGGTGACCTGCCCGGCCGGGCACCCGTCACCGAGTGGTCCTGGAGCAACAACCCCGTGCTCCGGTCCGAGCGGCTGACCCTGGAGGGCGTCACCCCGGCGGCCGCGGCCGATCTGTCCCTCGCCGGTGACGGCGGGTTCGACTGGGTGGACTCCGGACCGTTCGAGGGGACGCGGGAGGGCGCCGGGATGCTGCTCAAGCAGTACGAGGAGGGCGTCTTCCACCCGGAGTGGGCCATGTACGTCCTGGTCCGGCGCGAGGACGACCGCGCGGTGGGCGCGATGGGCTTCCACTCCGTCCCGGACGAGGACGGCAGGGTGGAGCTCGGCTACGACCTCTCCGTGGACGCCCGCGGCCACGGCTACGCCACCGAGGCGCTGCGCGCCCTGTCGGGCTGGGCGCTGGAGCAGGACGGCGTACGGACCGTGATGGCCGTCGTCGACGAGGAGAACGTGCCCTCGCAGAAGGTCGTCACCCGGGCCGGTTTCACCGAGGTGTCCCGGCGGGAGGGGCAGATCTCCTACGAACTCCGCGGCTGAACCGAGCCCTTGCGGCGCCGCAGCCCCGCCCCGTGCAGCAGCCGCACCACCTCTCGGCTGCTGACCTCCACCGCCCCCGCGCGCACCGCGTCGGCGTAGCGGTGCTGCGGGATGTCGTAGTGGTCGCGTTCGAAGGCGCGGCGGGGAACGCCGAGGCGGTCGGCGAAGGTGTGCAGTTCGTCGTAGGAGTGGTCGCTGACCAGGTGGGACCACATCCGGCCGTGGCCCGGCCAGGTGGGCGGGTCGATGTACACCGTCACGAGGAGACCGCTCCGCCCGCCGCCCCGCCCAGTCCGCCCACGGCCGCGACCTTCACGCCCGCCTTGTGGCACACCCAGTGCGGGTCGGGGCCGAGCTCCGGCTCCACCTCCAGCGCGTGCGGGTCGCCCGCGCCGCACACCGGGCACAGCGGCCAGCGCCCGTACCTCTCCAGCAGGGCGTCCTGTACGTCCTGGGCGACCAGGCCGGCGAGAAATCCGGCGCCGTCCGGCCACTGTTCGACCCACCAGCGCCGGTGGGTGACGGACTCCTCGACCAGGGACACCACGTCCGCCTCGGCGACCTCGCGCGCGACCAGATCGGCGAGCACGAGGGCGCGTGCCGCGTGCAGTGCCTGCTCCAGGGGGCTGACCGGATGGCCGCCGGCGTCGCCGGGTCCGCCGTGGGGGGTGTGGGGGTCCATGCACCCATTGTGCGCACTCTTGACCGCACCACCGGGACGAAAATATCTTTCATATCGTGACCAATGAAGTGAAGGAAATTTTCGCGAGCGCCCCGGGCGGCGGCACCACGCCCAACCCGCCCGCGCCCGCCGCCCTCGCGGCCAAGGTCCGCACGCTGGCTCCGTCGATGACCCGCTCCATGCAGCGGGTCGCCGAGGCCGTCGCCGACGACCCGGCCGGCTGCGCGGCCCTCACGGTCACCGGACTCGCCGAGCTCACCGGCACCAGCGAGGCCACCGTCGTCCGCACCGCCCGCCTGCTCGGCTACCCCGGCTACCGCGATCTGCGGCTGGCGCTGGCCGGCCTCGCCGCCCAGCAGCAGTCCGGCCGCGCGCCCGCCATCACCACGGACATCGCGGTGGACGACCCGATAGCCGACGTCGTGGCCAAACTCGCCTACGACGAGCAGCAGACCCTCGCCGACACCGCGGCCGGACTGGACACCGTCCAGCTCGCCGCCGCCGTGACCGCCCTGGCCGGCGCCCGCCGCACCGATGTGTACGGCGTCGGCGCGTCGGGGCTGGTCGCCCAGGATCTCACCCAGAAGCTGCTGCGCATAGGCCTGATGGCGCACGCCCACAGCGACCCGCACCTCGCCGTCACCAACGCGGTGCAGCTGCGCGCGGGTGATGTGGCGATCGCCATCACCCACTCCGGATCGACGGGGGACGTGATCGAACCGCTCCGGGTGGCCTTCGAACACGGGGCGACGACGGTGGCGGTCACCGGCCGCCCGGACGGTCCCGTCACCCAGTACGCCGATCATGTCCTGACCACGTCCACGGCACGGGAGAGCGAGCTGCGGCCGGCGGCGATGTCGTCCCGGACGGGGCAGTTGTTGGTGGTGGACTGTCTGTTCGTGGGGGTGGCGCAGCGGACGTACGAGTCGGCGGCGCCTGCGCTGGCCGCGTCGTACGAGGCGTTGGCACACCGACACAGGGTGCTCCGCAAGGGGCCGTAGGGCCGCGCCGCCGCCGTGATGATCCGCGGGTGATCCGTGGCTTGTCGCGCAGTTCCCCGCGCCCCTGAGTGTGCTGCCCAACTCCGGACTGGAAAGATCCGCCATGAATCCCACCTCCCACGACCGTGATCTGCGCGCCCAACTGGAGACGCTCACCACTGAGGCGTTCCGTCCTGAGCTTGCGGAGGTCGATCGGTTGCCGACGCTCGACATCGCTCGGCTGATGAACGGTGAGGACGCCACCGTGGCCAGGGCCGTGGGCGAGCAGGTGCCGGCGATCGCCGCCGCGATCGACGCCATCGCCGCCCGGATGGCCCGGGGCGGCCGGCTGCTCTACGCGGGCGCGGGCACCGCCGGCCGGCTGGGCGTGCTGGACGCCTCCGAGTGCCCGCCGACCTTCAACACCGACCCCGGGCGGGTCGTCGGCCTGATCGCGGGCGGGCCGGACGCCATGGTCACCTCGGTCGAGGGCGCCGAGGATTCCCGGGAGCTGGCCGAGTCCGACCTGGCCGCGCTGGCGCTGACCGCCGACGACACGGTGGTCGGTGTCTCCGCCTCCGGCCGCACCCCCTACGCCGTCGGTGCCGTCGAGTACGCCCGCGCACGCGGTGCCCTCACCGTGGGCCTGGCCTGCAACCGGGGCAGCGCGCTGGCGGCGGCGGCCGAGCACGGCATCGAGGTCGTCGTGGGACCCGAGTTCGTCACCGGCTCCACCCGCCTAAAGGCCGGTACGGCGCAGAAGCTCGTCCTCAACATGCTGTCGACGATCACGATGATCCGCCTGGGCAAGACGTACGGGAACCTGATGGTCGACGTCCGCGCGTCCAACGAGAAGCTGCGCGCCCGCTCCCGCCGTATCGTCGCCCAGGTGACCGGGGCGGAGGACGACGTCGTCGAACACGCCCTGACCGCGACGGACGGCGAGGTCAAGCACGCGATCCTGGTCGTCCTGGCCGATGTGGACGCCCCGACGGCCGCCCGTCTCCTCACGGAGTCCGGCGGCCATCTGCGCGCGGCGCTGGCGAAGGCGGGCGACGGGGGCTGAGGACGGGGCGGATACTGGAGGGCACCCGACACGGAGACGAACCCATGAACCACGCGCAGCTCACCGCCCTGGGCCGCGCCCTGCGTGTGCTCGGTGAGCACGGCGAGGCGCTGTCCCCCGACACCCCGGACGCCCGGCTGCACGAGGTGAAGGACGATCTGCGGCGCGCCCTGGACCTGCTGGAGGAGAGCGTCACCACGGCCGCGCCCAGCACGCGCTGCGCCGAGCACCCCACAGGTCCGGTGGACGAGAGCGCCCCGGACCTGTGCCTGCTCTGCGAGACCCGGCGCCGCGCCGCCCGCCGCGCCGAGTTCAACGGCCCCGCCCCGCAGCACCGGCCCGCCGAGCCCGCCCCGTCCCGCTACGGGGTGCGCGGTGACCGGCCGGAGCCACAGCAGCGCTGGCTGCCGGAACTGTGGAACGGCCAGTCGTGGCAGCTGTGCGGGACCCCGCGCCGGGACCGGCGCGAGGCCGAGCTGTTCATCGCGGCGCAGCGGCGCGGGCCCCGGCCCGCCATGGCGTACCGGATCGTGCACGAGTTCACCGACTACGAGGTGCTGCGGGTGTGGGGCACTCCGGTGCGGGTCGACATCGAGCCCTTGGGCAACATGTAGCCCCGGCCGGTCATCGCGCGGGCCCCGCGGTCAGCTCAGCGTCTGGAGGGACGCCGCGTCGTAGGGCCCCAGCTCGTCGAAGCGCCCCGCGAGCACCTTGGCCGCCCACTCCGGGTCCTGGAGCAGCGCACGGCCCACGGCGACGAAGTCGAACTCGTCCCGCTCCATCCGGTCGAGCAGCTCGTCCAGGCTGCCCAGCGCGGCACCCTCCCCCTGGAAGGCCTTGAGGAACTCGCCGTCCAGGCCGACCGAGCCGACCGTGATGGCGGGCCTGCCGGTCAGCTTCTTCGTCCAGCCGGCCAGGTTGAGGTCCGAGCCGTCGAACTCGGGGAGCCAGTAGCGGCGCGTGGAGGCGTGGAAGGCGTCGACGCCGGCCGCGGCGAGCGGGGCGAGGATGGCCTCCAGCTCCTGAGGGGTCTCGGCGAGCCGCGCGTCGTACGCGTCCTGCTTCCACTGCGAGTAGCGGAAGATCACGGGGAACTCCGGTGAGACCCGCTCGCGGACCGCGGCGACGATCTCCGCCGCGAACCGGGCACGCGCCACCGGGTCGCCGCCGTAGGCGTCGGTACGGCGGTTGGTGCCGGACCAGAGGAACTGGTCGATGAGGTAGCCGTGGGCGCCGTGCAGCTCCACGCCGTCGAAGCCGATGCGCTCGGCGTCGGCGGCGGCCTGGGCGAACGCGGCGACGACGGCGTCGATGTCGGCCGCGGTCATCGCCTTGCCGGTGCCCTCGGTGAGGTCCGTGCGCACACCGGACGGACCGACCGCCGGCGCCTCCGGGTACGGCGCCTGCCCCTGCTCGCGGACCATGCCGATGTGCCAGAGCTGCGGCACGATCGTGCCGCCCGCCGCGTGCACCGCCTCGGCGACCTTCGCCCAGCCCGCCAGCTGCTCCTCACCGTGGAACCGGGGCACCCGGTCGCTCATCCCGGCGGACTCGTGGCCGACGTACGTCCCCTCGGTCACGATCAGTCCGACCCCGGCGGCGGCCCGGCGCGAGTAGTACGACACGACGTCCGCGCCGGGGACACCGCCCGGCGAGAACATCCGGGTCATCGGCGCCATGACGATGCGGTTGGGAACGGTCAGACCGTTGATGACGGCCGGCCGGGACAGCAGCCCGCCGGCGCGGGCGGTGGCGTCCGTGGTGGTGACGGTCACGGGGGCTCCTCTTCATGGAACTCATGGAATACCGGTCAGTATGTGTGCATGCATTAAATGCACCATCAAACCCAACCGGCAAGCAGAGCGAGGCATTCCACCGGTACGCCACGATCTCCCGGTCCGCCGCCGGAAACGCCCGAGGGCGGCACCCCCTGTCGTGCAGGGAGTGCCGCCCTCGGTACCGACGGACCGGGTCCGAACCTGAGGAGTCAGGCTCAGAAGTCCATGTCACCGCCCGGCATGCCGCCACCGGCGGGCGCGGCGGCCTTCTCCGGCTTGTCGGCGATGACGGCCTCGGTGGTGAGGAACAGCGCGGCGATGGAGGCGGCGTTCTGCAGGGCGGAACGGGTCACCTTCGCCGGGTCGATGATGCCTTCCTTGACCAGGTCGACGTACTCGCCGGTCGCGGCGTTCAGACCGTGACCCGGGGTCAGGTTGCGCACCTTCTCCACCACGACGCCGCCCTCGAGGCCGGCGTTGACGGCGATCTGCTTCAGCGGGGCCTCGAGCGCGAGCTTCACGGCCTGGGCGCCGGTCGCCTCGTCACCCTCGAGCTCCAGCTTCTCGAACACCTGGGAGGCCTGGAGCAGGGCCACGCCACCACCGGCGACGATGCCCTCCTCGACGGCCGCCTTGGCGTTGCGCACGGCGTCCTCGATGCGGTGCTTGCGCTCCTTGAGCTCCACCTCGGTGGCGGCACCGGCCTTGATGACCGCGACGCCGCCGGCGAGCTTCGCCAGGCGCTCCTGGAGCTTCTCGCGGTCGTAGTCCGAGTCGCTGTTCTCGATCTCGGCGCGGATCTGGTTCACGCGGCCCTGGACCTGGTCGGCCGAGCCGGCACCGTCGACGATGGTGGTCTCGTCCTTGGTGATGACGACCTTGCGGGCCTTGCCCAGCAGGTCGAGCGTCGCGTTCTCCAGCTTGAGGCCGACCTCCTCGGAGATGACCTCGCCGCCCGTGAGGATGGCGATGTCGCCGAGCATGGCCTTGCGGCGGTCGCCGAAGCCCGGGGCCTTGACGGCGACGGACTTGAAGGTGCCGCGGATCTTGTTGACGACCAGGGTCGACAGGGCCTCGCCCTCGACGTCCTCGGCGATGATCAGCAGCGGCTTGCCCGACTGCATGACCTTCTCCAGGAGCGGGAGCAGGTCCTTGACGTTGGAGATCTTGGAGTTCGCGATCAGGATGTACGGGTCGTCGAGGACGGCCTCCATACGCTCCATGTCGGTCGCGAAGTACGCCGAGATGTAGCCCTTGTCGAAGCGCATACCCTCGGTGAGCTCCAGCTCCAGACCGAAGGTCTGGGACTCCTCGACGGTGATGACGCCTTCCTTGCCGACCTTGTCCATGGCCTCGGCGATGAGCTCACCGATCTGGGTGTCGGCGGCGGAGATGGAGGCCGTGGAGGCGATCTGCTCCTTGGTCTCGACATCCTTCGCCTGCTCCAGCAGGGCACCGGAGACGGCCTCGACGGCCTTCTCGATACCGCGCTTCAGAGCCATCGGGTTGGCACCGGCGGCGACGTTGCGCAGGCCTTCCTTGACCAGGGCCTGGGCGAGGACGGTCGCGGTGGTCGTACCGTCACCGGCGACGTCGTCCGTCTTCTTGGCGACTTCCTTGACCAGCTCGGCGCCGATCTTCTCGTACGGGTCCTCGAGCTCGATCTCCTTGGCGATGGACACACCATCGTTGGTGATCGTGGGGGCGCCCCACTTCTTCTCGAGGACGACGTTGCGGCCCTTGGGGCCGAGCGTCACCTTGACGGCGTCCGCGAGCTGGTTCATGCCGCGCTCGAGGCCGCGCCGCGCCTCCTCGTCGAACGCGATGATCTTGGCCATGTGAAGTGGTCCCTCCAGGACTGGGGGTGATTCCTTCGGACCGCGCCCGCGCCCGCGACGGACGGCTCGCCGGCCCCGTGGTTCCTTGCCCCACACGACCCGCGGGCCTCACCGACCCGGTCCTTACGTTGTCACTCTCACCTTCAGAGTGCTAACGCCAATGATTAGCACTCGACCCATGCGAGTGCAAGCGCCTCCGGGTAGTCCGGGGGCGCGCTCCGCCGCACGCGAACACCCGCCGTGCGCCCGCGCGGGCACGGCGAAGGGCCCGCACCCCGGGAGGTGCGGGCCCTTCGTCAGCAGAAGATGCTTGCGGCTGGTAGCGCGTTCAGGCGGTGACGCGAACCATGTCGGCCTGCGGGCCCTTCTGGCCCTGCGAGATCTCGAACTCGACCCGCTGGCCCTCTTCAAGGGTGCGGTAGCCGTCCATCTGGATCGCGCTGTAGTGGACGAAAACATCCGCACCACCGTCGACCGCGATGAAGCCGTACCCCTTCTCCGCGTTGAACCACTTGACGGTGCCCTGAGCCATGCCTAACTCCCCTATTACTGGCCCTTGCACAGATCCACACTTCGCGGATCCGGGTCAGACCTCACCCCCCAACGGTTGGGGGCGTGCGCCGGAACGCGTCGACCGCGGCTGAATGTATCTGTCCAACTGCCGTCTGCAACAGGTCAATCGGACGAGAAATCTGGACGACACCGGTCCGGAATGTGGCGAGAATTCCTATGAATTCAGGGCAAGTCGGGCCACACAAAGGTCACAAAAGCCGCGAAAGGCGCCCACACTTTGGCTACATCCAGTCGGGCGTGCGGCAGGAATTAGTGTTTCCGATCAGTGGATCGGGAGCGCGTTCCCCAACTCTACCGCGCTCAATCCCATGGAATTGCCCCCTCCGCTTCTCTCACGGAGGGGGCAATGTCCCAAACGCTCGGTAACCGTCATTACCGAAGGTAATGATCAGCCGCCGGCAACCGCCGGAATGATGGAGACGCCGGCCCCGTCCGGGGTGGCCGTCTCGAGCCCCTGCTCGAACCGCACGTCGTCGTCATTGACGTAGACGTTCACGAACCGACGCAACTTGCCCTGATCGTCCAGAACCCGGGCGGCGATCCCGGTGTGGTTCTTCTCCAGATCCGAGATGACCTCCCCAAGGGTCGCCCCCTCGGCACTCACCTCGGCCTGCCCACCGGTGTAGGTACGCAGAATGGTAGGAATCCGAACAGTAACGCTCACAACAAAACCTCCGGTCAGGACAACACCCTCAGGGGCGCGGGGAACTGCGCGACCAGCCCCCACCGGCCCGCAGCCGAACGACACTCAGACAAGCCCAGCTTCACGGAACGACTCAAGGTTGGGACGAATCGTCGCGGTCAACCCCGTGCCGGCCACGGCGTCCAGCGTCTTCAGACCATCCCCCGTGTTGAGCACAACGGTGGTCAAAGACGGATCGAGCGCCCCGCTCTCCAGCAGCTTCTTCGTCACGCCCACCGTGACACCCCCCGCGGTCTCCGCGAAGATCCCCTCCGTGCGCGCCAGCAGCCCGATCGCCTCGACGACCTGCTCGTCGTTCACGTCCTCCACCGCACCGCCCGTGCGACGCGCGATGTCCAGGACGTACGGCCCGTCCGCCGGGTTGCCGATCGCCAGCGACTTGGCGATCGTGTTCGGCTTCTGCGGGCGTACGACGTCGTGACCGGCCTTGTACGCCGTGGACACCGGCGAGCAGCCCTCCGCCTGCGCGCCGAATATCTTGTACGGCTTGTCCTCGACCAGGCCGAGCTTGATCAGCTCCTGGAGCCCCTTGTCGATCTTCGTGAGCTGCGAGCCGGACGCGATCGGGACGACGATCTGGTCGGGCAGCCGCCATCCCAGCTGCTCGCAGATCTCGTACGCGAGGGTCTTCGACCCCTCGGCGTAGTACGGCCGCAGGTTGACGTTGACGAAGCCCCAGCCCTCGCCGGCCGGGTCGCCGATCAGCTCGGAGCAGAAGCGGTTCACGTCGTCGTAGTTGCCCTCGATGCCGACGAGTTCACCGCCGTAGACGGCGGCCATGACGACCTTGCCCTGCTCCAGGTCGTGCGGGATGAACACGCAGGAGCGGAAGCCGGCCCGCGCGGCGGCGGCACCGACCGCGCCGGCGAGGTTGCCGGTGGAGGAGCAGGACAGGGTGGTGAAGCCGAACGCGCGGGCGGCCTCGATGGCCTGGGCGACGACGCGGTCCTTGAAGGAGTGCGTCGGGTTGCCGGAGTCGTCCTTGACGAACAGCTTGCCGGCGTCGACGCCGAGCTCACGGGCGAGGTTGTCGGCCTGGACGAGCTTGGTCCAGCCGGGGTTGAGGTTCGGCTTGCCGGCCACGTCCGCCGGGACGGGCAGCAGGGGGGCGTAGCGCCAGATGTTCGCGGGTCCCGCCTCGATCCGCTTGCGGAGCTCCTCGGTGTCGTAGGCCGAGAAGTCGTAGGCGATCTCCAGCGGGCCGAAACACTCCTCGCAGGCGAAGACGGGGCCGAGGGGGACGCGGTGACCGCATTCGCGGCAGGAGAGTGCCGCGGCGGGGCCGAGGTCCACTGCGGAATCGGTGGTGCTTGCAACAGTCTGCACAGCCATGGAGGCGAGGCCCTTTCTCCTCATCTTCCTCACGACGCATCTCGCCGTGAGACGGATTTGGCACCTTCCCTAGCCGGGAGCCTCGCCACGTCCGTGTGACAAGAACCGACTGGAGGGTTGCCGGGGCTTCATCGGGCCGTATCCCTCTGCCCCTCTGGATGAGCGGTGTTCAGTTGTCCGCGCGGTGACCCCGGCATGCGATGGTCATCGGCGTTGTTCAAGACTGTAACCGACGGCCTGCATGGTTGAGATAGTCGTCCGTACCGCGAGATGGATCACAGGCCAGTGAGGAGCCGGGCACCGTGCTGGAAGAAGTCGAGCGCTGGCTGATCGACCGCTCCTGGTCCGCGGCCGACCGACCGCTCCACCGGATCCTGGCGGCGAAGCGCGCCACGGGACAGACGGTGAGCGTGGTGCTGCCCGCGCTCAACGAGGAGGCGACGGTCGGCGACATCGTGTCGGTCATCCGGCACGACCTGGTGGTCCAGGTGCCGCTGGTCGACGAGGTGGTGGTGGTCGACTCGGGCTCGACCGACCGTACGGCCGAGGCGGCCGCCGCGGCGGGCGCGACCGTGGTGCACCGGGACACGATCCTGCCGCGGCTCCCGGCGGTGCCCGGCAAGGGCGAGGTGCTGTGGCGCTCGCTGCTGGTCACGTCCGGGGACATCGTGTGCTTCGTCGATGCTGACCTGCGGGAGTTCTCGTCCGACTTCGTCTCCGGCATCGTCGGCCCGCTGCTCACCGAACCGGACGTCCAGCTGGTCAAGGCCATGTACGACCGGCCCCTGGGCTCGGCGGCCGGTCAGGGCGGCCGGGTCACGGAGCTGATGGCCCGACCTCTGCTGAACATGCACTGGCCCCAGCTGGCCGGCTTCGTCCAGCCGCTCGGCGGCGAGTACGCGGCCCGCCGCTCCCTCCTCGAGCAGCTCCCCTTCCCGGTCGGTTACGGCGTCGAGCTCGGCATGCTCGTCGACGCCCTGCACCTGGTCGGCCTGGACGCCCTCGCCCAGGTCGACGTCGGCGTGCGCAGGCACCGCCACCAGGACGGCCAGGCCCTCGGCCGCATGGCCGCCGCCATCTACCGCACCGCCCAGCTCCGTCTGGCCCGCGGCCATCTGATCAGGCCCTCCCTGACCCAGTTCGAACGCGCGGGCGACAACTTCGAACCGCGTACGTACTCCGTCGACACGGAGGAACGGCCGCCGATGACGGAGATCGCGGAGTACCAGGCGCGGCGGGTGGCGTGACCTCACCCGTATACGGCCGAACCGTGCGTTTGAGCCCTCCGGGGCCGGGCTAGGTTGAGGCGTATGGCTGTCACGCAGGCTGCTCAGGGTGCTCAGGTGCTGGTCGCGTCGAATCGCGGGCCCGTTTCGTACACGGCGGCGGACGACGGTTCGCTGCGCGCCAAACGGGGCGGCGGCGGGCTGGTGTCCGGGCTGTCGGCGATCGGACCGGAGGCGGGGGCGCTCTGGGTGTGCTCCGCGCTGTCCGACGGTGACCGCGAGGCCGTACGGCGCGGCGCCGGCGAGGACGGCGTGCGGATGCTGGACATCCCGGCGGACGTGCACGCGGACGCGTACAACGGGATCGCCAACTCGGTGCTGTGGTTCGTGCACCACATGCTGTACCAGACGCCGCTGGAGCCGGTCTTCGACGCGGAGTTCCGCCGCCAGTGGGCGTCCTACGAGACCTACAACCGCGCGTTCGCCGAGGCGCTGGCCGAGGAGGCGGCGCCGGGTGCCGCGGTGCTGGTGCAGGACTACCACCTGACGCTGGTCCCCGGGATGCTCCGGGAGCTCCGCCCCGACCTGCGCATCGGCCACTTCTCGCACACGCCGTGGGCGCCGCCGGAGTACTTCCGGATGCTGCCCGACGACATCGCCGGGCAGGTGCTGCGCGGGATGCTCGGCGCCGACCGGCTCGGCTTCCTCACCCACCGCTGGGCGGACGCGTTCACCGCGTGCTGCGAGCGGTTCGCCGGCGGACTGGGCGACACCCGGGTGGGGGTGCACGGGCTGGGCGCCGACGCGGACTTCCTGCGCGCCCGGTCCCACGAGGCGGACGTCGAGGAGCGGATGGCCGCGCTGCGCGAGGAGATCGGCGCGGCCCCCGACGGCGGCGCCCGCAGGACGATCGTCCGGGTCGACCGGACCGAGCTGTCGAAGAACATCGTGCGGGGCCTGCTGGCGTACCGGCAGCTCCTGGACGACCACCCCGAGTGGCGCGAGCGCGTCGTGCACGTCGCCTTCGCCTACCCCTCCCGGCAGGATCTCGCCGTGTACCGCGACTACACCGCCGAGGTGCAGCGGGTCGCGGAGGAGATCAACGAGCGGTACGGGACGCCGGGCTGGCGGCCGGTCGTCCTGCACGTGAAGGACGACTTCGCGCGCTCGCTCGCCGCGTACCGGCTGGCGGACGTGGCGCTCGTCAACCCGATCCGCGACGGCATGAACCTGGTCGCCAAGGAGGTCCCCGTCGTCTCCGACGCGGGCTGCGCGCTGGTGCTGTCGCGGGAGGCGGGCGCCCACGAGGAGCTGGGCGAGGACGCGCTCACGGTCAACCCGTACGACACCGTGGACACCGCCCGCGCCCTGCACGAGGCCCTGACGCTGGGCCCGGAGGAACGCGCCGACCGGAGCAAGCGCCTGGCCGCGGCGGCGACCGCGCTGCCGCCGGCGCGGTGGTTCCTGGAGCAGCTGGAGGCGCTGCGGGACGGAACGCCCGGGTGACCGGTATGGCCGGTCGGACAGGCGTGCGCGGGCGCCGGCGCGGATAGGTTGGGCGTATGGGCAGCCATACGGATTCCACGGACCCGAACGCCTTGGACACCCTCACCTCGCGGGCCGGGCGGGAAGGGCTGGACGCCCTTCTCGCACGGCCGGGGAAGGCGCTGATCGGGCTCGACTTCGACGGAACGCTCGCGCCGATCGTGGCCGATCCCGAGCAGGCCCGCGCGCACCCGGACGCGGTTCCGGCACTCGCCTCGCTCGCGCCGAAGGTGGCCTCGGTGGCGGTCGTCACCGGCCGGCCGGCGGGTGTCGCGGTGCGGCACGGCGGTTTCGCGGGCGTCCCCGGACTGGATCACCTCGTCGTTCTCGGCCATTACGGCGCCGAGCGCTGGGAGGCCGTCACCGGTACGGTCACCGCGCCCGCCCCGCACCCCGGTGTGGCCGCCGCCCGCGCGGAACTGCCGGGGCTGCTGGACCGGGTCGGCGCGTGGCAGGGCACGTGGATCGAGGAGAAGGGCGGGCGGGCGGTGGCGGTCCACACGCGCCGGGCCACCGATCCGCAGGCCGCGTTCGAGGCCCTGCGCGAGCCGCTGGCCGGGCTCGCCGCTCGGCACGGGCTGATCGTCGAGCCCGGTCGCATGGTGCTGGAGCTGCGGCCGCCGGGGATGGACAAGGGGGTCGCGTTGTCGGAGTACGCGCGGGAGATCGGGGCGGAGTCGGTTCTGTACGCCGGTGACGACTTGGGCGATCTCGCCGCGTACACGGCCGTCGACAAGCTCCGCTCCGCGGGCGTTCCTGGGTTGCTGGTGTGCAGCGGCAGTGACGAGGTCGCGGAGCTGCGGGAGCGGGCGGACGTGGTGGTCGACGGGCCGTCGGGGGTCGTACGGCTGCTGCGGGAGCTGGCGGGGCGGATGGCCTGACGGGGTTTTTTCGCCCCCGCCGCCCCTTCCCGTCCCGACCCCGGGCCGGAGGGGCTGAGTAGTTCAGCCCGTCCGGCGTTTGAGGACGAGGCCCGAAGGGCCGAAGGGGGGTCTGGGGGCGCAGCCCCCAGGGACGGGAATGGGAAGGGGCGGCGGGGGCGATCAACGTTCCGAGCGGCGGGTCTCCCGCACACGGCGGAGGCGGTTGACCGTGGCCGGGTCGTGGGCCAGGGCGCGGGGGTCGTCGAGGAGGGCGTTGAGGAGCTGGTAGTAGCGCACGGGTGCGAGCCCCAGTTGCTCGCGGATCGCGCGTTCCTTCGCACCGGGCCCGGAGAACCCCCGGCGCTCCAGAGCGAGAATGTCCCGCTCCCGCCGCCCCAGCCCGCCCGCCTCGTCCCCCATGTCCATGCCCCGCAGGCTACTCCGCGGCCTCGGCACGCGTCGCCGTCGCCTGGAGCCCACCGAGGACGCCCGCAGGGCTGCCGCTCGGGGCGACCGCCTTGCCGATCTGCTTCTTCACCGCCGCGTTGACCGCCGCCCAGGACGTGTTGCCGACCGGGTAGAGCTCCGAGGTGGCCAGCTGGTCGAG
Source organism: Streptomyces sp. NPDC031111 (assembly GCF_055570675.1). Lineage (NCBI taxonomy): Bacteria > Bacillati > Actinomycetota > Actinomycetes > Kitasatosporales > Streptomycetaceae > Streptomyces > Streptomyces sp. NPDC031111. The sequence continues at coordinate 143,041 of NZ_JBVIGS010000009.1, read as the reverse complement.
GAACGGCTTGAGGTCCTTGTCCTGGTCGGACGCGGCCATCGCCCGGGACGCGGAGGTGGTGACCGGCAGCAGGTCGTACTCGCGGGAGAAGCCGAGCACGTTCTCCTCGCTGTAGACGAAGTCGAGGAAGTCGCCGACCTCGTCGCGGTGGCCGTTCTCCTTGAAGGCCATCATCCAGTCGGCGACGCCGAGCGTGGCCGGGCTCTCGCCCTCGGCCCCCGGCGTCGGCACCATGCCGAACTCCACGCCCTTCTTCTCCGCCATCTCCATCAGCGAGGGATGCCCGTTGAGCATGCCGACCTCACCGGCGGCGAACGCCTCGAACGCGTCGGCCCGGTTCAGCTTGCCGGGCGCGACGGGACCGGTCAGGCCCTTGCCCACCAGCTCGTCCTTCAGCCAGGCGAAGGTCTCGACGTTCGACGCGGAGTCGATGCTGTACGTGCCCGTGATGTCGGTGTAGCCGCCGTCGCCGCTGAGCAGCCACTGCATGGTCTCGGCCTGCGCCTCCTCCGGGCCGAGCGGCAGCGCGTACGGGTACTTCACGCCCTCGGCCTTGAGCGCCTCGGCGCCCGCGGCGAGCTCGTCCCAGGTCCGCGGCGGGGTGATGCCGGCCTTGTCGAACAGCTCCTTGTTGTAGAACAGCACGCGCGTGGAGGACGCGAACGGCATGCCGTACTGCACGCTGTTGACCTCGCCCGCGGTGGTCAGCTGGGAGAGGAAGTCCGCCTGGACGGGGATGGAGAGCAGGTCGCCGGCCTTGTACAGCTTCCCCTCGGCGGCGTAGTCGGCGTACGCGCCGATCTGGGCCAGGTCCGGCGCGTCACCGGCGTCGACCATCTCCTTGACCTTGCGGTCGACGTCGTTCCAGGAGTAGACGTCCACGTCGATCGTGACGTCGGGGTGCTCGGACTCGTACCGCTCGACGAGTTCGGCCCAGTACTTCTTGGAGCTGTTGGCCGCGCTGTTGCCGTAGTCGGCGGCGACGAGTCTCAGAGTCACGTCGGACGATCCTCCGCCGAGGCCGCATCCGCCGAGGACTCCCGTCAGTCCCAGTGCGGACACCACCGCGATCGTCCTTGTCCTGACCCGCCGCTGCACTTGCTTCGCCCCTGCCCCGGCGCTCACGCGCCATCCGAAAAGATTTCGATAGTCGGAATAAGGTCTACACCACGTGAGTGGACTAGACCTCTTGAGGGTAGGCGGTCCACACTGTCACCCGTGAAACATGTCATCGCCCTCGATGTGGGCGGCACCGGGATGAAGGCCGCCCTGGTCGGGGCGGAGGGCGAGCTGCTGCACCAGGCCCGCCGGGCCACCGGTCGCGAACGCGGCCCGGACGCGGTCGTCGCGGACATCCTCGACTTCGCGGCCGAACTGCGCGCCCACGGCACCGAGCGCTACGGCGAACCCGCGTCCGCCGCCGGCGTCGCCGTCCCCGGGATCGTCGACGAGGCGGAGGGCATCGCCGCCTACGCGGCCAACCTCGGCTGGCGCGACGTGCCGTTGCGCGCGCTGCTCGCCGAGCGGCTCGGCGGGGTCCCCGTCGCCCTCGGCCACGACGTGCGCACCGGCGGGCTCGCCGAGGGCCGCATCGGAGCGGGCCGGGGCGCCGACCGCTTCCTGTTCGTACCGCTGGGCACCGGCATCGCGGGCGCCATCGGCATCGACGGCCGGGTGGAGGCGGGCGCGCACGGCTTCGCGGGCGAGATCGGCCATGTCGTCGTACGGCCCGGCGGCGCCCCCTGTCCGTGCGGTCAGCTCGGCTGTCTGGAGCGGTACGCGTCCGCCGCCGCGGTGACCGACGCGTGGGCGGCGGCCTGCGGTGATCCCACGGCGGACGCGGCCGACTGCGCGAAGGCCGTCGAGTCCGGGGACGTACGCGCCCGGCAGGTGTGGCAGGAGGCGGTGGACGCCCTCGCCGACGGGCTGGTCACCGCGCTCACCCTGCTGGACCCCCGCACGCTGATCATCGGTGGCGGGCTCGCCGAGGCGGGGGAAACCTTGTTCACACCGCTGCGGGACGCCGTCCGGCGGCGGGTCACCTTCCAGAAGCTGCCGTCCCTGGTCCCCGCGGCCCTCGGGGACACCGCCGGATGCCTGGGCGCGGGGCTCCTCGCCTGGGATCTCATCGACATCACTGACCCCTCGGAGGTAACCACCTGATGGCCCCCACCAAGGTTCTCGCCGGTGCCCGGGTGGTACTGCCCACCGGGACCGTGGACGACGGCCGCGTGATCGTCGAGGGCACGCGGATCGCCGCCACGGGACCCGAGAACGCCGAGACGGTCGACCTCAGCGGTCACTGGCTGGTCCCCGGCTTCGTCGACATCCACAACCACGGCGGCGGCGGCGCCTCCTTCACCGGCGGCACCGCCGAGGACGTCCTCAAGGGCGTGCGCACGCACCATCTGCACGGCACCACCACGGTCGTCGCCTCCGCCGTCACCGGTGACCTGGACGTCCTCGCCCGGCAGGCCGGGATGCTGGCCGAGCTGGCCCAGCAGGGCGACATCGCCGGCATCCACTTCGAGGGGCCGTTCATCTCCCCCTGCCGCAAGGGCGCGCACGACGAGCAGCTGCTGCGTGACCCCGACCCGGCCGAGGTCCGCAAGCTGATCGACGCGGCGCACGGCCAGGCCCGGATGATGACGCTGGCCACCGAACTCCCCGGCGGACTGGACTCCGTACGGCTGCTCGCCGAGCACGGGGTGATCGCGGCCGTCGGGCACACCGATGCCACGTACGAGCAGACGCTGCGGGCCGTCGACGCGGGGGCGACCGTCGCCACCCACCTGTTCAACGCGATGCCGCCGCTCGGCCACCGCGCCCCGGGGCCGATCGCCGCCCTGCTGGAGGACGAACGGGTCACCGTCGAGCTGATCAACGACGGCGTCCATCTCCACCCGGCCGCGCTCCGGCTGGCCTTCCACCACGCGGGCGCCGCCCGGGTCGCCTTCATCACCGACGCGATGGACGCGGCCGGCTTCGGCGACGGCCGCTACATGCTGGGCTCGATGGAGGTCGAGGTCGCGGACGGTGTGGCCCGGCTGGTGGAGGGCGGCTCGATCGCCGGCTCCACGCTCACCCTGGACCGCGCCTTCAAGCGCGCGGTGACGGTGGACGGGCTGCCCGTCGAGGACGTCGTCGCGGCGATCTCCGCCAACCCGGCGCGGCTGCTCGGCCTGGACGGCCGGATCGGCTCCCTGGAGCCCGGAAAGGACGCCGACCTGGTGGTTCTGGACGCGCAGTTCGACCTCAAGGGCGTGATGCGCCGGGGGGAATGGGTGGTCGATCCCCAACTGGGCTGATCCGTCCCTCAGTCGACGGGCGGCGACCGGTCCGAGGGGTGGGCCGTCCGCCGTCCGTTTGGCATGATCGTGCACCGGAACCACGGCAGGTGCTGGTGAAAAGGGGGAGGTCGGCCCGGTGATACTCACGGTCACACTGAACACCGCTCTCGACATCACCTATCGCGTACCGTCCCTGCGCCCGTACGCCTCCCACCGCGTCTCCGAGGTGACGGAGCGTCCGGGCGGCAAGGGCGTCAACGTGGCCCGGGTCCTCGCGGCCCTCGGCCACCGGGTGACCGTCACCGGATTCACGGGCGGCGCGACGGGACGGATCCTGCGGGACCGGCTCACCGAGGTCCCGGGCCTGACGGACGCGATGGTCCCGGTCTCCGGCACCACCCGGCGCACCATCGCCGTGGTCGACGGGCGCTCCGGCGGCACCACCCAGCTCAACGAGCCCGGACCGACGATCAGCCACGCCGAGTGGTCCGCCTTCCAGGAGGTCTACGAGGATCTGCTGGCCTCCGTCTCGGCCGTGGCCCTGTGCGGCAGCCTGCCCCCGGGCGTCCCGGTGGGCGCGTACGCGGGCCTGATCCGCACGGCACGCGCGGCCGGGGTGCCGGTCCTCCTCGACACCAGCGGGGCGGCGCTGCGCCGCGGGGTCGCCGCGCGGCCCGACATCCTCAAGCCGAACGCCGAGGAGCTGGCCGAACTCACCGGCTCCCACGAGCCGTTGCGCGCCACCCAGGACGCCCGGCGGCGCGGTGCCGGCGCGGTGGTCGCCTCACTGGGCCCGGAGGGCCTGCTCGCGGTGACACCCGAGGGCCGCTGGCGCGCGGCCCCTCCGACGGCCCTGCACGGCAACCCGACGGGCGCGGGCGACTCGGCCGTCGCGGGCCTGCTCTCGGCCCTGGCGGAACACCGCCCCTGGCCCGACCGGCTCACCCGCGCGGCGGCCCTCTCGGCGGCGACGGTCGTGTCCCCGGTGGCGGGCGAGTTCGACGGACCGGCCTACGAGAATCTGCTGACCAGCATCACGCTGACGAGAGAAGCGAACGCAGCCTAGGCTCCCGTCTCTTCCTCGATCCAGAACTGGTCGAGGTTGGCGTTGCACTGGTTGCCTTCGTTGCAGGCGACCTCGATGGTGTTCGTACCCTCGGTCAGGTTCACATTGGCCCAGGTGGTCTGCCAGCCCTTTTCCCAGTCGTCCTTGGGAGTGCCACCGAAGTTCTTCATGTTCAGCGGGCGGGTCGCCGCCTTACCGTTGACCACCAGAGTCGCGTTGGCGTCCACGCCCGGGATCCCATAGCGCGCGTACAGCCGGTAAGTGCCGGCTTCCTTGATCCCGTTGACGGTCCAAGTGACCTTCGCGCCCACCTTGTTGAAGCCGGCCACGTAGACGCCGCCGTCGGCCTTGGCACCCTCGACGTCCGACGCCAGGGCCGCGCCCCCGTCCAAGCGGAGCGCCTTCGCGTCGATCGTCGGCAGTTCGGCCTCTTCCTCCGCCTCCCCGTCGCTCGCCGACGGGCTCGGCTCGCCGCTGTTCCGGCTCTGCTGGGTCGGGGTGGCGTCCGCCTGGTTGCCGCCCTTGTCGTCGTCATCGCCGCCGATCATGGCGACACCGATGCCGATCACGACGGCCGCGACGACCGCGATCGCGCCGATGAGCAGGCCCTTGGTGTTGGGGCCGCGGCCCCGGCCACCGCCGTGGCCGCCGCCGTACGCCGGCTGCTGCGACTGGACGGTGTTGGCACCGCCCGGCAGCGTCTCCGGGGCGGCGTAGTGGGCGTTCGGCTGGCCGTAGACGCCCTGCTGCGGCGGTGCCTGCGGAGCGGGGGCCTGCTGGCCGTACTGCCGGGTCCCGACCGGCCGCACCCGGTTGACCGAGTTCGGGTAGCCGTAGCCCCCGGACGGCGGCTGGGCCCCGTTGGCCTGGCCGTCGGCGTAGAGGTAGCCGAACGGGTCGTCGTCCTCGGGCGTGCTCGCGCCGTTGTTGCCGGGCGTCATCCCTTGGTACTCCTAGCTGCGGATCGGGTGCGGTACGAGGGGTGGAGAAGGCGAGCCTACCTGCTTCTCATGACCCGAACGGGTGACTCGGACCGCATCAGCTCACTGACCTGCGGTTCATCCCGCACGCCGGTGTTGTTTGGGACGAGATCGTTTCTCGACGTACATCCGTTCGTCGGCGGACTTCAGCACTTCGTCCGCCGTCATCCCGCAGTGCGCCCACCCGATGCCGAAGCTGGCGCCGACCCGCACGGCCCGTCCCTCGGCCCGGATGGGCTGGATGATCTCGTTGCGCAGCCGTACGGCGAGGTCCTGGGCGTCGGCCCGGCCGAGCCCGTCGGCGAGGATCACGAACTCGTCGCCGCCGAGCCGGGCCACGGTGTCGCCGTCGCGTACGCCGTTGCTGAGCCGGCGGGCGACCTCGATGAGCACCGCGTCACCCGCGTTGTGCCCGAACCGGTCGTTGATCGACTTGAAGCCGTCGAGGTCGCAGAAGAGCACCGCGAGCCCCTTCGTGCCGTCGTCGAACTCGGCGGCGGGCGCGACGGTGTGCACATGGTGGTCGTAGCCCTCGAATCCCGCGTGTCCGTCCGTGCCCGGCGGGAAGTCGAAGTCGTGCCCCCGGTCGAAGTCGGGCGGGCCGTAGGCGGCGTCGACGGAGTCCATGGAGTCGAAGGACTCGAAGGGTTCCATGGAGTCGACGGCGGCGGGCAGCGCGCTCTGCGGCTGCTGCCGGCACAGCCGGGCGGACAGCCGCGCCCGCAGCTCGGCGGAGTTGGGCAGTCCGGTGAGCGAGTCGTGGGAGGCGCGGTGGGCGAGCTGGAGCTCGCGGCGCTTGCGCTCCTCGATGTCCTCGACGTGGGTGAGCAGGAAGCGGGGCCCGTCGGCGGCGTCGGCGACGACCGAGTTGCGCAGGGACACCCAGACGTACGTCCCGTCGCGGCGGCCCAGGCGCAGCTCGGCCCGGCCGCCCTCGGCGGAGGTGCGGAGCAGGGTGCCTATGTCCTCGGGGTGGACCAGGTCGGAGAAGGAGTAGCGGCGCATCGCGGAGGCGGGGCGGCCGAGGAGGCGGCACAGGGCGTCGTTGGTGCGCAGGATCCTGCCGTGCTGGTCGCCGCCCATCTCGGCGATGGCCATGCCGGAGGGGGCGTACTCGAAGGCCTGCCGGAAGCTCTCCTCGCTGGCCCGCAGCGCCTGCTGGTCGCGTTCGAGGCGGACCAGGGCGCGCTGCATGTTGGCGCGCAGCCGGGCGTTGCTGATCGCGATCGCGGCCTGGAAGGCGTACATCTGGAGCGCCTCGCGGCCCCAGGCGCCGGGCCGGCGGCCGTTGCGCGGGCGGTCCACGGAGAGGACGCCGACGAGTTCCCCGGAGGTGCCGCCGCCCTGGGGGCCGGGGGCGTACATCGGGGCGAAGAGCCGGTCGGAGGGGTGCCACTCGTCCTCGAAGCGGGGCGCGGGCCCGTCGGTGTACCACTGCGGGACGTCGTCGTCGTCGAGGACCCAGCCCTCGGTGTGCGGTATGAAGATCAGGTCGCCCCAGCGTTCGCCCATGCCGAGGCGGCGGTCCCAGGCCTGGCGGGAGCCGACCCGGCCGGTGATGAGGGCCTCGGCGGCGGAGTTGCCGGCCAGGGCGGCGACCACGAGATCGCCGTCGTGGCGTACGAGATTGACGCACGCCAGTTCGTACCCGAGGGCGCCCACGACGCCGTCGGCGACCGTCTGCAACGTGTCCGCCAGGCTGCGTGCCGTGTTCATGTCGGCCATGGCCCGGTGGAGTTGTCGCAGCGACGCAAGACGGACGTAGGGTTCCGACTCGGTCTCCATCCTCGCCCTCCCCCCGAGACCTCGCAGCGAATCAAGGGTTCTCTTCGGCGTATCGTCCCAGCAGCTTCCCCGCCACTGAATCACAGCGCGCTGCTCACTCGGTACACAGGGTCAACAATTCCTGCCCCTTGTGACTCAAGTCACAGCCAAACGTGAACAATTGCGTGGTCTTTCCGCGGTTTCGCCGTGCGTTTACCGAACGTAGTTTTTGTAGTGGTTACGCAGGGCCTGTGCCCGTCTCGGGCGTTGGTCCTAGGTCCCGGCTCGGGCCGGGGTCCGATGCGGTGCCTGTGAAGCGGAGATTAGCGTTTCCGGCGTGCCGAACACTCCAGCCCCGTCCACGATCACCGTTCCGCCCGCCGCCCGGCATGCTGAGGGGGTGAGCAACGACGAGTTCCGAGCCGCCCTGTCCCGGCTGGCCGCCGGCGTGGTCCTGGTGACCGCGCAGGAGCCGCCGCTGGACCCCGACGACCCCGCGGCGCCCGCCGGCGAGGACGTCGGAATGACGGCCACCGCGTTCATGTCGGTGTCCCTGGACCCGCCGCTGGTGCTGGTCAGCCTGCGCAACGGCTCCCGGATGGACGATCTGCTCGACGAACAGCCGCTGTGGTCGGTGTCCGTGCTCTCCGAGAGCCAGCGGCACATCGCGGGCCGCTTCGCGATGAAGGGCCGGGTCAGCGACCGGCTGCTCTTCGCGGACATCCCGTACCTGCGCGGCGAGTACAGCGGCGCGCCACTGGTGGGCGGCGCCCTGGCGACCCTGGAGTGCCGCACCGAGCAGCGCGTCCCGGCCGGCGACCACACCCTGGTGATCGGCCGCGTCCTGACGGCCCGGGTGCCCAGCGCGGAAGGCGGTCCGCTGACGTATTTCCGGGGCCGTTACCGGCAGTTGGGCTGAAAGTCCTTTTACGGAACCGGATTTCGCCGCCTAGGGTGCCCGCGTGACGACGACTACGGCTCTCCGCCTCGAAGAGATCACCCCGAAGAACCTCAAAGCCGCCCTCGGCATACGGGTACGCCCCGACCAGGAATTCGCGGTCGCTCCGGTGGTGAACTCACTCGCCGAGGCGTACGTCCATCCCGCCGCCGCCTGGCCCCGCCTGATCATGGACGGCGACCGCGCGGTCGGCTTCCTGATGGCCTTCGTCGACATCGACTGGCACGAGGACGGCGGCAGCGTCATCCGCTCCGGTCTGTGGCGGCTGAACATCGTGGCGGAGGAACAGGGCAAGGGGTACGGCCGCTTCGCCGTGGAGTCGGTGGCCGCCGAACTCCGCCGCCGCGGCACCAAGGAGCTCTACGTCACCTGGCACCCCGGCGCCAACGGCCCCGAGAACTTCTACCTGACCCTGGGCTTCCACAAGACCGACGAGACCATCGACGACGAAACGGTAGGCGTACTCCCCCTGACCTGAACCCTGGCGCGCTGAGCGCCCCTTCAGGGGCGCGGGGAACTGCGCGACCAGCCACAACCGAACCCGCAGGGTCACTCATGCCGGGGACCGGGGCCACGCCCAGGGGAACCGGGGGGTCACCCCCAGTCCCGCGCGGAGCGCCCCCGCTTCGTCTCGGACCGCTGCTTCTTCTCCCGCAACCGCCGCTCATTGATCCCCCGCGGAATCCGCGTCGCCCGCCGCGGCTTCGGCGGCGGCGCCGTCGCCTCCGCGAGCAGCGCCGCCAGCCGCACCGCCGCCGCCTCGCGGTTGCGCCACTGCGAGCGGTGCTCGGAGGCGCGAACGGTGACGACCCCACCGGTCAGCCGAGAGGCCAGCCGCTGAAGCGCCCGCTCCTTCCACACCTCGGGCAGCGCCTCGGTGCGGGCCAGGTCGAAGCGCAGTTCCACCTGGGAGTCGCTGGTGTTCACATGCTGCCCGCCCGGCCCGGACGACCGCGAGAAACGCCACATGAGCTCGGCCTCGGGCAGGGAGACGGAGCCGCGGATGGGATAGGGACCGGACATGTCCTACAGGTTCCCGCGTCCGACCGGGCCACGTCACCCGAATATCCCGGATCCCGGGACACGGGTAAAGAAAGTAAAGAGACCTGGAACCTCTCGTACCCCTCTCCGCGTTCAATGGGGTAGCTGTAGCTTCTAGCCGTACGTAAACGAGGGAAGGGACTCCCAACAATGGCTGTAAGCCTGTCCAAGGGTGGCAACGTCTCGCTCACCAAGGAGGCTCCGGGCCTGACCGCCGTCACCGTGGGCCTCGGCTGGGACGTCCGCACCACCACCGGCACGGACTTCGACCTCGACGCGTCGGCGATCGCGGTCAACACGCAGGGCAAGGTCTACTCGGACGCGCACTTCGTGTTCTTCAACAACAAGCAGACCCCGGACAACACCATCGTCCACACGGGTGACAACCGCACGGGTGAGGGCGCCGGCGACGACGAGGCGATCAACGTCAACCTGGCCGCGCTCCCGGCCGACATCGACAAGATCGTCTTCCCGGTGTCGATCTACGACGCCGAGAACCGCAGCCAGAACTTCGGCCAGGTGCGCAACGCCTACATCCGCATCGTCAACCAGGCCGGCGGCGCCGAGATCGCCCGCTACGACCTGTCGGAGGACGCCGCCACCGAGACCGCCATGGTCTTCGGCGAGCTGTACCGCAACGGCGCGGAGTGGAAGTTCCGCGCGGTCGGCCAGGGCTACGCCTCGGGCCTCGTGGGCATCGCCCAGGACTTCGGCGTGAACGTCTGACGGACGCCCCGCTCGACACGGCGGAGCCCCCGGCCCGGCGGAAGCCGTCCGGCCGGGGGCTCCGGCGCGAGTTCAGGGCCGCTCCGGGCGGCCCGCCCCGTACAGCCAGTCCTCCCAGACCTCGTCGAAGTCCTTCCCGGGGGCCGACCTCTCGACGTACGCCGTGAAGTCGGCGGTGTCCGCGTGGCCGTGGCGGTGCCGCTCGGCCCAGCCCCGGAGCAGGGCCCGGAAGGCGTCGTCGCCGACCGTCTGCCGGATCTTGTGCAGGACCATCGCGCCGCGCCAGTAGACGGGGGTGGCGGAGATGTGCGCCGCGTCCGGCGGCTCGGCGGGCGGGAAGGACCAGAGCGCCTCGTTGGTCCCCGCGTCCGGGAAGTACCCGCCGGCGTACAGCGTGTCGAAGGTCCGCTGCGCGGTGTCGCCGCCGTGGTCCTCCTGCCACAGCCACTCCGCGTACGTCGCGAAGCCCTCGTTGAGCCACATGTCCCGCCAGGTCCGCGGTGTGACGGAGTTGCCGTACCACTGGTGGGCGATCTCGTGGACCAGCAGCCCGATGCCGGGGGCACCGGGGAAGACGGGCCGGTTCTGGGTCTCCAGGGCGTATCCGGCGTCCTCGGGGCGCTCCACGATCGCGCCGGCGGAGGAGAAGGGGTAGGGGCCGAAGATCCGCTCCGCCCACGCCACGACCTCGGGAATCCGCTCCAGCGTCGCCCGGCTCGCCTCCTCCTGCCGCGGATCGACGGCCGTGTGCACGGGCAGCCCGTCGGCGGTCGTGGTGCGGCGGACGTCGTACCTGCCGACGGCCACCGTCGCGAGGTGGCTCGCCATCGGCTCGCCGGTCCGCCAGCGGTACGTCGTACGGCTCCCCTCGCGCTCCTCACCGGCCGGCTCCCCGTTGGACACCGCCCGCAGCCCCTTCGGCACGGTCACCGCGACGGTGTACGTGGCCTTGTCCGAGGGGTGGTGGTTGCCCGGGAACCACGCCATCGACCCCACCGGCTCCCCCAGCGCCAGCGCCCCGTCGGCGGTACGCAGCCAGCCCTCCTCGGACCCGTCCGGGTCGGTGAGGGTCACCGGGGCGCCCGAGTAGCGCACGGTCACCCGGAAGGTGCCGTCCAGTGCCTCGCGCGGGCGGACGGTCAGCTCCTGCCCGGCCCGGCTCCAGCGGGCGGCCACCCCGTCGACGGTGACCTTCTCGACGTCGAGGCCCGAGAGGTCGAGGTTCAGCGCGGAGAGGCGGCCCCCGGTCGCCCGGGCGGTGATCGTCGCGGTGCCGGTGAGGTGGTGGGCGCCGGGGTCGTAGGCGAGGTCGAGGGCGTAGTGACTCACGTCGTAGCCGCCGTTGCCGGACTTCGGGAAGTACGGGTCACCCACGCCGGCGGTGCCGGGGGAGGCCCCGGGCGCGCCACCGCAGCCGGTCACCGACACCGCGAGCAGAGCGGCGGCGACGCGGCGGGAGCCGCGGGAGTGAGGGCGGTGGGAGCTCACTCCCGGATCCTATGAGGGCCGTCGTACCACGTCGTGACACCATCACCCACGTGCTCGACATCGGCTACGCCCTCTCCAACCGCTTCCCCGACCCCCCGCAGACCGACTACCGCCGCGCGGACGTCCACGCCCTGCGGCACGACCTGTTCTGCGGGGACGTCTACCTCGCCGACACCGAGTCGGACCGCGAGCTGTCCACAGCCTGGGGATGGGTGCCGGTGCTCGACTTCGCGTGGGCCCTGTGCGACATCGTGGAGCGGGTCGACCGGGACCCGGCCGGCTCCCGCGCCTCCCGGCCCCAGCACGCGGAGCTGGACTTCACCGAGTCCACCGACCGCCTGCTGTTCGAGCGCCGCTTCGGCTGGGTGGACATCGAGGCGGAATGGCTGCCGGCGTCCGAGCCCCCGCTGACCTTCTCCCACACCGAACTCCGCCGCGAGGCCCGCGACTTCCTCCACGACCTCCTCGCCGACCTCACCGACCTCCACGAGGACCTCGCCGAGAACCCGGCCATCTGGACCCTCCAGGCCCGCTACCCCCGGGTGAAGTGACCCGCCCTCACCCCTCCACCCTGATCCCCAGCTCCGCCGCCAGCGCCGGTGCCAGGTCCAGCAGTTGGGCCGTGCTGATCACCGCCCCCGACAGCCGGTCCACCCCCCTCGCGATCTCCAGTGACGCGGCGCCCCGCAGGTCCACGTCCTTCAGCGTGGCCCCCGAGAGGTCCGCGGCCTTCAGGGCGCAGTCCACGAACTCCACGCGCTCCAGCCGGGCCCCGCCGAAGTCCGGCTCGACCAGCACGCAGCCCTCGAAGACCACGTCCTTGAGCCGGGCCGAGCGCAGGTTCAGGAAGTCGATCTTCCCGCCCCGGATCAGCACCCGCTCCAGCCCCGCCCCGTGCAGCTGCGTCCCGCCGAGTCGCGCGTCGGTCAGCTCGACGTCCCGCAGCGTCGCCTCCGCGAGGTCCGTGCCCACACCCCGGACACCGGCGAGCGCCGAGTCCAGCAGCCGCGCCCGGGACAGTCGCGCCTCGTCCAGCGCGCACCCCGTCAGCGCGCAGTCCATGAAGCGCGCCCCCGAGCCGTCCTGCCCGGCGAGGTCCGTCTCCCGGAACTCCAGCCCGTCGTAGTCCCCGTCCGGCTCCAGCTCACCCCCCTCGAACCGCTCCAGCACCGGCAGCCGCAACTCCGGGCGCCGCGCCCCCTTCACTCCCGCACCGCCGACCGCTCTCCTCGCCATGACCCCATGCTGCACCCGACCACTGACAATCGCGCCGACCTGCGACAACGGCCCGCATGTCACATTCCGGCGGCCTCCCTCCGTCGTATACGCAAAGCCGGAAGGCGACCCCGAACCAAGGGAGACCCCCAGCCATGCATCGCATCACCGTCATCGGCGGCGGCTTCGCCGGACTCACCGCGGCCATCACCGCCGCGGAGGCGGGCGCCAAGGTCACCGTCCACGAGGCGCACCACACCCTGGGCGGCCGCGCCCGCACCGCCGAGGGCCCCTACCGGACCAACGAGGGACCGCACGCCCTCTACAACGGCGGCCCGCACTGGACCTGGCTCCGGCAGCGCGGCCTCATCGGACCGCTCGCCCCGCTGCCGCCCCTGGAGGCGGCCCGGCTCCGCCTGCGCCACCGGGGCGCGCTGCGCCGCACCCCGCCCTTCGCGATGCTGAAGCTGCTGCGCCGCGGCGTCGCACAGGCCCCCGTCGACACCGACTTCCTCACCTGGGCCACCGGCGTCGCCGGCGAGGAGGGCGCGCGGGCCGCCGCCCACTACGCGGCGGTCGCGCTGTTCCACCACGACCCGGGCTCCCTGTCCGCCGCGTTCGTGCAGGAACGCCTGCGCCGCGCCACCAAGCTGCCCCCGGAGGCGCACTACCCGCGCGGCGGCTGGGGCGGGCTGATCGACCGGATGGCGGCCCGCGCGTGGAACCTGGGCGTGCGGATGGAGACGCTGTCCCGCGTCGACACCGTGCCCACCGACACCCCCGTCGTCGTCGCCACCTCGCTCGACTCCGCCCGCCGTCTCCTCGGCGACCCCTCGCTGACCTGGCCGAGCGGCCGTACCGTCCTGGTCGACCTCGCCGTGCGCTCCCGGCGCGGTGACGCGTTCGCCGTGTCCGACCTGGACGCGCCGGGCTGGCTGGAACGGTTCACCGCCCAGGACCGCACCCTCGCCCCGGCCGGCGAGCAGCTGATCCAGGGTCAGATCCCCATCTCCCCGCGCGAGTCCAAGGCGGACGGCGCCGCCCGCGCGGAGGAGCTGCTGGACCTGGGCTTCGAGGGCTGGCGGGAGCGGGTCACCTGGCGGCGGGACGCGGTGGCGAACGGCCGTACCGGCGCCGTCGACCTGCCCGGCACCAGCTGGCGCGACCGGCCCGCCGTCGACCGCGGGGACGGCGTCTACCTCGCCGGTGACCAGGTCGCCGCGCCGGGCGTGCTCTCGGAGGTCTCGTTCAACAGCGCCCTGACGGCCGTCTCCCTCGCCCTCGGCCGGCAGGCACTTGACCTCAAGCATGCTTGAGGTAGCAGCGTGGGAGCCGTAGCGGCACCACCCCGCGACCCGTCCCACTGGGGGGAACTCCTATGCATGCCATCCGTCTGCACGCCTTCGGCCCGGCCGAGAACCTCACCTACGAGGAGGTCGAGGATCCGCGGCCGGGCCCGGGCCAGGTCCGGGTCGCCGTCCGCGCGGCCGGTGTCCACCTCCTGGACACGGCCCTGCGGGAGGGCAGGCGCGGCCCCGGCCCGGCCCCGGCCGCACTGCCCACCATCCCGGGCCGCGAGGTCGCCGGAGTCGTCGACGCGCTGGGCGAGGGCGCCCCCGAGGACCTGCTCGGCCGGCGCGTCGTCGCGCACCTCGGCTTCGTCCCCGGCGGCTACGCCGAACTGGCCGTCACCGACGCCGACCGGCTGCACGAGATCCCGGAGCGCCTGGACTTCGCCGGGGCCGTCGCCATGATCGGCACGGGCCGCACGGCGATGGGCATCGTGCAGTTCGCCGAACCGGGCCCCGGCGACGTGGTCCTCGTCCCGGCCGCGGCGGGCGGCCTCGGCACCCTCCTCGTCCAGTACGCCAAGAACGCCGGCGCCACCGTCATCGGCCTGGCCGGCGGCCCCGCGAAGACGGCCCTGGTGGAGGCCAACGGCGCCGACCTCGCCGTCGACTACACGGACCCGGACTGGCCCGAACGGCTCGACGCCCACCGGGGCAAGGTCACCGTCGTCTACGACGGCGTGGGCGGGGACACCGCCCGCGCGGCGGTCGCCCTGCTCGCCCCCGACGGCCGCCACGTCGTCTTCGGCTGGTCCTCCCAGGGCCTCGACAGCGACAGCCCCTACGTCGTCGAGGGCGTCTCCCTCAACGTCCTCGGCCCCGAGATGATGCGCCGGGCCGGCGGCCCCAACCCCGTCCGCACCCTCGAACTGCGCGCCCTCACCGAGGCCGGCGAGGGCAGGCTCACCCCCGCCGTGCACCGCTTCCCGCTCGCCGAGGCCGCCGCCGCCCACCGGGCCCTGGAGAACAGGGGCACGACCGGAAAGGTCGTCCTGGAGCCGTAGGAGGGCCGTGGGGCGCCATGGGGGCGCCGTACAAACCACATGACCGGGCTTCCGTACGCCGCTACCGTGCGAGAAGTGATCGACGTCCCCGAAGAACTCGCCGCTGCCCAGGAGATGTACAACAAGGAGGCGGGCCGGGCGTTCATCGCCGCCCTGCCGGGCCTGGCCGCCGCCTTCCTGGACCGCTGGGAGCTGCGCATCACCGGCGCGCCCATGCACGGCGTCAGCGCCCTGGTCCTCCCGGTCGACCGCGCGGACGGCACACCGGCGGTGCTGAAGCTCCAGATCCGCGACCACGAGAGCGAGGGCGAGCCGGTCGCCCTGCGCCTGTGGAACGGCGACGGGGCGGTCCGCCTGCTGGACCACGACGAGCCCACCGGCACCATGCTCCTGGAACGCCTCGACGCCGGCCGGATGCTCTCGCACCAGCGGGACACCCACGAGGCCGTCCTGGTCATCGCCCGCCTGCTCGCCCACCTCCACACCACCCCGGCCCCCGAGGGCATGCGCCGCCTCGGCGACATCGCCGGGGCCATGCTGGAGCGGACCCCCGCCGCGCTGGACCGCGTCCCGGACCCGGCCGCCCGCCGCCTCCTCGCCGACTGCGCGGCCGCCGTACGGGAGGTCGCCGGCGAGCCCGGCGACCGCCTGCTCCACTGGGACCTGCACTTCGACAACGTCCTCGCCGCGGACCGCGCCCCCTGGCTCGCCATCGACCCCAAGCCCCTCGCCGGGGACCCCGGCTTCGACCTCTGGCCCGCCCTGAACAACCGCTTCGACGCCGACGACATCCTCTGGCGCTTCGACGCCATGACCGACGTCCTCGGCCTGGACCGCGCGCGGGCACGCGCGTGGACGTACGGCCGGCTGCTCCAGAACAGCCTCTGGGAGATCGAGGACGGCCGCCCCCTGGACGGGACGGACCTGGAGATCACCCGCCGCCTGCGCGGTCGTACGGCATGAAAAACCCAGGTCAGATTGGGCCTGACCTGGGATTTCGCTGAGCCCCCTGTCGGATTCGAACCGACGACCTACGCATTACAAGTGCGTTGCTCTGGCCAGCTGAGCTAAGGAGGCGCCGCGCGGCGCGCGCGAAGGCTGGTCCACTGTACACAGAGCCGGTTTCGCCGAGCCACGCACTTACGGGGACCGGGGTCCCCGCCCGGTCACTCCAGGCCGTACTCAAAGGTGTACGCCACCTTCGTCTCCCCGTGCCGGTAGGTGAACCCGCCCGTGCCGCGCAGTCCCGTCAGCTCCTCGGTGCCCGAGCCCTCGACGACCTCGAAGGAGCAGTGGACGGTGCCGTCGGGCTCGAAGCGGCCGCGCTCCTCCAGGACGAAGGTGCCCGCGCGGCCGTCGACCCGGCCGGTGACGAGCTCCATGCCCGCGAAGGTGCCGGTCGTCCCGGCCAGGTAGGCGATCGCGTAGTCGCAGGTCGTGGACTCGGCCTCGATGCCGCCCGAGAAGGCGTTGGTGACCGTGGCGTGCGCCAGCCGGGGGAGGCCGCCCTCGTCGGTGACGGCGCTCTCCTTCCAGTCGGCGAAGGTGAAGTGGCCGGTGGTCCGGGTGGTGGGCATGGGAGTTCCCTTCCGAGGCGAACTGGTGGCGTGCCGCCGACTCTTCCGCCCGTACCTGACATCCTCTGTCAGGTACGGGGCGAGAATGGACCCCATGCGCGCCGACCGGCTTCTCTCCCTGCTCCTGCTGCTCCAGAACCGCGGCCGGATGACCGCCCCCGAGCTGGCGGCCGAGCTGGAGGTGTCGGTCCGTACCGTCTACCGGGACATCGAGGCGCTCGGCGCCTCCGGGGTGCCGGTGCGGGCCGAGCGCGGGCCGGAGGGCGGCTACCGCCTGATGGAGGGCTACCGCACCCGGCTGACCGGACTGACGGACGCGGAGGCCGGCTCGCTGGTGCTGGCGGGGCTGCCGGGACCGGCCAGGGACCTGGGGCTGGGCGCCGTACTGGCGAGCGCCCAGCTGAAGATGGAGGCCGCCCTGCCGGGCGAACTCGCCGGCCAGGCACGGCGGGTGCGCGAACGGTTCCACCTGGACGCGCCCGCCTGGTTCCGGGACGCCGACCCCGTGCCCCATCTGGAGACCGTCGCGCGGGCGGTGTGGGAACGGCGCGTGCTGCGCACCCACTACCGGCGCTGGCGCGGAGACGTCCACCGGGAGGTGCGTCCGCTGGGGCTCGTGCTGAAGGGCGGCATCTGGTACCTGGTCGCGCTGGCGGAGGACTCGGTGCGCACCTACCGGGTGTCCCGCTTCCAGGCGGTCACGGAGACGGGCGAGGAGTTCACCCCGCCCGCGGGCTTCGACCTGGCCGCGTACTGGACGGAGTCCTCCCGGCGGATGGAGGCGGCGGTGCGGCAGGGCACGGCCCGGCTGCGGCTGTCACCGCGCGGACAGAAGCTGCTGCCGATGCAGTTCGGGGCGGCGGGGGCGCGGGCGCTCGCGGAGGCGGGGCCGGCGGACGGGCGGGGCTGGGTGGAGGTGGAGCTGGCCGTCGAGTCGGAGGCGGTCGCGACCGGTGATCTGCTGCGGCTGGGCGTCGAGGCGGAGGTGCTCGGACCCGCGGGGCTGCGGGAGGCGGTCGCCACGGCGGTGGCGGTGCTGGCCGACCGGTACGCGGCGGGCCGTTGACGTCGTACGCAACAGAACCGTCATCGCGACGGTCGAAAGTTTCCGCGAAATTCACAGCCCTGGAACTACTGACAACCAGGTGAACGCCAGGTACCGTCCTGTGCCAGTTCACCCATGTGGACCACACCACAACGGAACACCCGTCGTGGCATCACCTTCCTACTCGGATCGTCCGGCACGTTCCTGCCGGTAGAAGGGGACCATTCACCATGGCCACTGTCACGTTCGACAAGGCGACCCGGGTCTACCCCGGCTCCACCAAGCCCGCCGTCGACGGCCTCGACATCGAGATCGCGGACGGCGAATTCCTCGTCCTCGTCGGCCCGTCCGGCTGCGGCAAGTCCACCTCGCTCCGCATGCTCGCGGGGCTCGAGGACGTCAACGGCGGAGCCATCCGCATCGGCGACCGCGACGTCACCCACCTGCCGCCGAAGGACCGGGACATCGCCATGGTGTTCCAGAACTACGCGCTCTACCCGCACATGACGGTCGCCGACAACATGGGCTTCGCGCTCAAGATCGCCGGCGTCAACAAGGCGGAGATCCGGCAGAAGGTCGAGGAGGCCGCGAAGATCCTCGACCTCACCGAGTACCTGGACCGCAAGCCGAAGGCGCTCTCCGGCGGTCAGCGCCAGCGTGTCGCCATGGGCCGCGCCATCGTGCGTGAGCCGCAGGTGTTCCTCATGGACGAGCCGCTGTCCAACCTGGACGCCAAGCTCCGTGTGTCCACCCGTACGCAGATCGCGTCGCTCCAGCGCCGTCTGGGCATCACCACCGTCTACGTCACCCACGACCAGGTCGAGGCCCTCACCATGGGCGACCGGGTCGCGGTCCTCAAGGACGGTCTGCTCCAGCAGGTCGACACCCCGCGCAACATGTACGACAAGCCCGCCAACCTCTTCGTCGCCGGCTTCATCGGCTCCCCGGCCATGAACCTGGTCGAGGTCGCCGTCGCCGACGGCGGCGTGAAGTTCGGCAACTCGGTGGTGCCGGTTCAGCGTGACGCGCTCTCCGCGACCAGCGACAAGACCGTCACCGTGGGCGTCCGCCCCGAGCACTTCGACGTGGCCGGCCCCGAATCCGACCAGGGCGTCGCCGTCACCGTCAACGTCGTCGAGGAGCTGGGCTCCGACGCGTACGTCTACGGCACCGCGCAGGTCGGCGGCGAGTCCAAGGACCTCGTCGTCCGCGTCGGCGGCCGTGACGTCCCGGAGAAGGGCAGCCAGCTGCACGTCGTGCCGCGTTCGGGCGAGACCCACGTGTTCTCGACGTCGACCGGTGCGCGCCTGTCCGACTGACCGTCGTTCTCAGAAGGGCCCCGCGGAGCAACCGCGGGGCCCTTCGCGTTGTCGACAAATACCCCGGCACAACGGTCATTTCGAGCCGTGTACGTCAACACGCGGCCCGGAGTCGAGGGTTCCGGGTCCCCCGTAACGGTGACGGAATGTTGTCTTGTCGCTACCTGACGCTACCCTCACACGCGTGAAGCACTCCACTAACCGTCAGACGCGTCGCGGCCGGGGCCCCGCCCGCCGGATCGGCCGCTCCCTCGCCTTCGTCCTGCCTGTCGTCCTGGTGCTCTCCGGGACACTCGCGGTCGCACGGGTCAACTGGTCGGGGACCCCCTCGAGCCCCGTGCTCACAGCCGCGGACACCGCCTCCTCCGGCGCCTCCTCGCGGGGCGGCGCGCGGGCGCCGCACGAGGTGCTGCGGGACTCGCTGCTGGTGGAACTCCAGGAGGAGGACCCGGGCGTCGCCCTCACCCACCTCCAGCAGGCCGTGAACGACCGCCCGTCGCTGGCGAAGCACTGCGCGTCCATCGCCCGCGCCCTCGGCAAGGCCGCGGTCCGCGTCTACGGCCCCACCAAGGCCCAGTCCTACGCCCGCCCGGTCTGCGACACCTCCTTCGCCTCCGGCATCATCACGGCCCCCCGCTAACCACCGCCCCCGCGGGCACCCCCGCCGCCCCTGCGTCACTGCCGGGCACCCCCGCCGCGCCCCTGCGTCACTGCGGGCAGTCGTGCCGCGCCCCTGCATCACTGCGGGCACCCCCGCCGCGCCCCTGCATCACTGCGGGCAGTCGTGCCGCTGGGGCGGCACGGGTGGGCGCAGCGGCACCCCGCAAGCGCCGGGCTGCGCAACCCACCCCCCGGCCCACAACAGCGCACGGCACCGCGCAACCGCCCCGCGCCGGCAGCCCTCGCATCCGCGACAGGAAAAAAGCCGGCGCCCCGCGCCACGTAAAGTGCGGACATGACCGATCCGCGCGCCGCATCCCGCCCCGTGCAAGCCGTCGTCCTGGCCGGCGGCCAGGGCTCCCGGCTCCGTCCGTACACCGACGACCGGCCCAAGCCGATGGTCGAGATCCCCGGCACGGGAACCCCGATCATCGGCCACCAGCTCGCCTGGCTCGCCGACGAGGGCGTGACGGACGTCGTGGTCTCCTGCGGCCACCTCGCCGACGTACTCCAGAACTGGCTGGACACGGCAGACCTGCCCGTCTCCGTCACCACCGTCGTCGAGACGGAACCCCTCGGCCGCGGCGGCGGCCTCAAGTACGCCGCCGCTCACCTCCCGCACCCGGACCAGCCCTGGTACGCCACCAACGGCGACATCTGGACCCGTTTCTCGCTGCGCGACATGGCCGACTTCCACGCCGAACGGGATGCCGTCGCGACCCTCGCCCTGGCCCGCCCCCGCATCCCGTGGGGCGCCGTGCGCACGGACGGCTTCGGCCACATCACCGACTTCATCGAGGCCCCGCCGTCGACCGTCGAGATCAACGCGGGTGTGTACGTCTTCTCCGCCGAGTTCGCCGGCCTGCTCCCGGAGCGCGGCGACCACGAACGCACCACGTTCCCGCATCTCGCGCGTGAGCGACGGCTCGCCGGGTTCCCCATCCCGCAGGGCTCCTACTGGCGGGCGATCGACACCGCGAAGGACCTGACGGAGGCGGCGAAGGAGCTGGCGGCCCAAGGCCGTTGACCCGACGCGCCCCGGACGCGCGAGTGGGGCCCCGCATGGACCACGTGCGGGGCCCCACTGTCGTACTCGGCCGTTCCGCTACCCCAGGAGACCGCCCACCAGGCCGGGCCTCCCGGAGGAGCCATCGCTCCCCCCGCTCGGAGTGCCGCCGCCGCTACCGCCGGAGGTCGGTCCGGAGCTGGTGCTCGGCGCCTGACCGGCCGGGGAGGACTGCTGGGGCGGGGCCTGACCGGCGCTGCCCTGGGTCTGGCTGGGCGCCCCGGTGGCCGCGCCGGCGCCCTGGGTCGCCCCGGGGGTGGTGGCGTCGGCGGACGGGCTCGCCGTGCCCGAAGTCGCGCCCTGGGTGGGCGAGGTGGACGCGGACGGGGTCCGCTTCTCCTTACGGCGCTCACCGGACTCCTCCGGCAGCGGCGAACCGGGCAGCTCGTTGCGCGGGGCCTCGCCGGGCCCCGGCACGACCACACGGTCGGCGTCCCGGACCGCGCCGCCGAGCAGCGAGCCGACGAGCATGCTCAGCCCGCACACCACGAACGTGACGAGCGCGCCGCGCCGCAGGACGTAACGGCGCAGCTCCCAGATGTCGGCGCGGGGACCGAGCCGCCGCCAGGCCCGGCCCGCGAGGCCGCCGTCGACGGAGTAGACGGGCGCGCCCGCGATGATCAGCGGCGACCAGGCGGCGAGGTAGATGATGTCGGGCGTCTCGTAGGCGGGGACGCTCTTCCAGCTCACGGTGACCAGCAGCGCCGCCGAGAGCGCCGCCCCGGCGACGGCGGCCATGCGCTGCCAGCAGCCGAGGACGGTCAGGACACCGACGACGATCTGGGCGAAGGCGATGACCAGTCCGGAGCCGATGGGGTGCTCCAGCGCGAACTGGCGCAGCGGCTCGGCGACTTCCCAGGGGTGCAGGGTGTGCAGCCACTTGACCATGGAGCCGCGCTCGCCGCCCTCGAAGTAGAGCGGGTCGCACAGCTTGCTCATTCCGGCGTAGACGGAGATGCCGCCGAGGAAGACGCGCAGGGGGAGCAGGACGACACCGAGGTTCATCCGGCGGCCGGGGTAGTAGGCGTGCCGGGCCGGGTCGTCGCCGTGCCGTCGGCCGCGCCGGCCGGTGTCCTGGTAGTCGTCCTCGAACTCGTCGTCGTACGCGGGTCCGTCGTGACCGGGGTAGCCGGGTTCGTCGTAGGCGCTGCCGACCGGGCGCATCGGGGGCAGCAGGGGGCCGTCGGCCGGGCCGCGCTGGGCGCCGACGAACGGGGTCTCGAGGGTCTGGGTGGCCGGGCCGTCGTCGTGGGCGTACCCGGCGCCGGTGCGCGGGATGACCTGGGTGGCCCCGGCGTCGGTGAGCGGCTCGTCGGCGTGACGGACGCCTTCGTGCCGCACGGCCTGGAGCAGGCGGTGGGCGCCGGTGTCGTCGGGCGCCGACCGGCCGCTCCAGACGACGGGCCGGCGCCGCCCGGCCTGGCCGGGCGTGCCCACGGTGGTGACGACGGGAATGCGGGCGGTGTCCTCGGCGGCACTCATGTGCCGTGCGATCCGCGGCGATGAGGCGCGCCGCGCCGAGACGCCCAGCTGCACGCGGAAGCTGGCGTGATTGACGATGACCTGCGCCGGATCGCTCGGCACCTTCACCATGCTCAGCGCGGGAGCGTCGTCGAGTCCCGACGAGCGGTCCCCCGTGGGTGTGCGGGGTGTTCTGGTGTCCACACTCATCTAACCGAGTGACATGGCGTTAGGACACTGCCTTGACCCGCCGGGAGTGTCCGGACCGCGTCAAGCTTGTCCCCACCGCCCGGAACCCCCCATGTGGGCGACAGGTCCGAACGTCCGTTCAGACCGGTCGCCCGCGGGATCACACCCGGCGGCGCGCCGCCTCGTACAGCACGATCCCCGCCGCCACACCGGCGTTCAGCGACTCCGCGCCGCCCGGCATCGGGATCCGCACCCGGACGTCGCACGTCTCGCCGACCAGCCGGGACAGTCCCTTGCCCTCGCTGCCGACGACGATGACGACCGGCCCGTCCAGCGCGTCCAGCGCGCCGAGCTCGGCCTCGCCGTCGGCGGCCAGACCGACGACCGTGATCCCGGCCTTCTTGTACGCCTCCAGCGCCCGCGTCAGATTGGTGGCGCGGGCGACGGGCGTACGCGCGGCCGTACCGGCGGACGTCTTCCAGGCACCGGCGGTCATCCCGGCGGCGCGCCGCTCGGGCACGACGACGCCGTGGCCGCCGAACGCGGACACGGACCGGACGACGGCGCCGAGGTTGCGCGGGTCGGTGACCCCGTCGAGGGCCACGATCAGCGGGTCCTGCCCCTCGTCGTGGGCACCCGCGACCAGGTCCTCGGGGTGCGCGTACTCGTACGGCGGGACCTGGAGCACCAGGCCCTGGTGGTTCAGGCCGTTGGTCATGCGGTCGAGCTCGGGGCGCGGTGCCTCCATGAGGTTGATGCCGCCGCGCTCGGCCGCGAGCTGGAGCGCCTCGCGCACCCGCTCGTCGTTGTCGATGAACTGCTGGACGTACAGCGTCGACGCGGGCACGCCCTCGCGCAGCGCCTCGACGACCGGGTTGCGGCCGACGACGAGCTCGGAGGCCGAGCGGCCCCCGCCGCGCCGCTGCGGGGTGCGGCCCTGGGCGCGGCGCGCCTTCGCCTGGGCGGCGCGCTGCTTGGCGTGCCCCTTGCGCATCTCGGCGGGCGGCGTCGGCCCCTTGCCTTCCAGGCCCCGGCGCCGCTGGCCGCCGCTGCCGACCTGCGCGCCCTTCTTGCCGGACATGCGGCGGTTGTTCGCGGCCATGAGGTATCCGTCTCCGTGAAGTCGTTGGTGGTGCGTCTGTGCGTACGTCTGTGAACTGTGCCCATGTGCACTGTGCCTATGGGCACTGTGCCTATGTGCGCCGTGCCTATGAAGTGTGCCGCCCGGAGGCCCGGACGGCACAGTCGATCTTCAGGCGCCGAGGTCGGGGCCCCTCGGGGACCTGGCTCCTCAGCGCGGGCCGAGGCTCCAGCGCGGCCCCTGGGGGCTGTCCTCGATGACCAGTCCGGACTGGTTGAGCTGGTCGCGGATGGCGTCGGCGGTGGGCCAGTCCTTGCGGGCGCGGGCGGCCTCGCGCTGGTCGAGGACCATGCGGACGAGGGTGTCGACCACACCGTGGAGGTCCTCGCCGCGGTCGGTCTCGCCGGCCCAGTGCGGGTCCAGCGGGTCGAGGCCGAGCACGCCGAGCATCGCGCGGACCTCGGCGAGCCGGGCGACGGCCTCTTCCTTGTCGTCGGCGGCCAGCGCGCTGTTGCCCTGCCGGACCGTGGTGTGCACGACGGCGAGCGCCTGCGGGACGCCCAGGTCGTCGTCCATCGCCTCGGCGAACGCCGGCGGCACCTCGGCGGCGGGCTCGACGACGCCCCCCGCCTTCTCCACCACGCGCTGCACGAAGCCCTCGATCCGGGCGAACGCGGACTCGGCCTCGCGCAGGGCCTCCTCGCTGTACTCGATCATCGACCG
This sequence comes from Streptomyces sp. NPDC031111, assembly GCF_055570675.1. Classification (NCBI taxonomy): domain Bacteria; kingdom Bacillati; phylum Actinomycetota; class Actinomycetes; order Kitasatosporales; family Streptomycetaceae; genus Streptomyces; species Streptomyces sp. NPDC031111. The sequence continues at coordinate 119,039 of NZ_JBVIGS010000009.1, read as the reverse complement.
GTAGTGCGGGGTGCCGAGGTAGTAGCGCAGCACGATGGGCCGCCAGCGCTTGACCATCTCGGAGACCAGGACGCTGTTGCCGAGCGACTTCGACATCTTCTCGCCGCTCATGGTGACCCAGGCGTTGTGCACCCAGTACCGGGCGAACTCGTCGCCGTAGGCCTTGGCCTGGGCGATCTCGTTCTCGTGGTGCGGGAAGATCAGGTCGAGGCCGCCGCCGTGGATGTCGAAGGCGCTGCCGAGGTACTTGTGCGCCATCGCCGAGCACTCGAGGTGCCAGCCGGGGCGCCCGCGGCCCCACGGCGTCTCCCAGCTCGGCTCGCCCGGCTTGGCCGCCTTCCACATCGCGAAGTCGCGCGGGTCCCGCTTGCCGGTCTCGCCCTCGCCGGACGGCTGGAGCAGGTTGTCCAGCTCCTGGTTGGACAGCTTCAGGTACTCCGGGAACGAGGTGACGGCGAAGTACACGTTGCCGTCGGCCTCGTAGGCGTGCCCGCGCTCGATGAGGCCGCGCATCATCTCGACCATCTCGGTGATGTGGCCGGTGGCGCGCGGCTCGTAGGTGGGCGGCAGGCAGCCGAGGGCCTGGTAGCCGTCGGTGAAGGCGCGCTCGTTCTCGTAGCCGATGGACCACCAGGGGCGGCCCTGCTCGGCGGACTTGGCGATGATCTTGTCGTCGATGTCGGTGACGTTGCGGATGAACGTCACCTCCAGGCCGCGGTACTCGAACCAGCGGCGCATGATGTCGAAGTTCAGGCCCGAGCGGATGTGCCCGATGTGGGGTGCCGCCTGCACGGTGGCACCACACAGGTAGATCGAGACGTGACCCGGCTGGAGCGGGGTGAAGTCACGGATCTGCCGGGCGCTGGTGTCGTACAGGCGAATAGTCACGAGACCAGGGTAGTGGGCGCGGGGAGGTGCGCGGTGCGCCTCGCTGTTTCGACGTCGTTTGTCACGTGCGGGCCGGTGGGGGTTGATCGCGCCCCGCGGCGGAGCCGCATATCGGTACAGCCCCGCGCCCCTGGGGAGGGACAGTCATCCTTCTTTTATGACCAGGGCTGTTGCCACTGCCATGAGGCCCTCTTCCCTGCCTGGGAAACCCAATCCATCGGTTGTGGCGCCCGACACCGAGACCGGGGCGCCCGCTGCCTCGGAGAGGAGTTTCTGCGCTTCCTCCCTGCGCTTGCCGATCTTCGGGCGGGGGCCGACCACCTGGACGGCGATGTTGCCGATGCGGAAGCCGGCCTCCGTGACGATGCGCGCGGCCTCCGTCAGGAGGGTCACGCCCGACGCGCCGGACCACTCGGGGCGGCCGGTGCCGAAGTGCTGACCGAGGTCACCGAGGCCGGCGGCGGAGAAGAGGGCGTTGCAGGCGGCGTGGGCGACGACGTCCGCGTCGGAGTGTCCCGCGAGGCCGGGGCCCTCCCCCTCCCACTTCAGGCCGGCGCACCACAGCTCCCGGCCGTCCTCGAAGGCGTGGATGTCGGTACCGATGCCGACCCGGGGCAGGGGGTACGGGTCAGAAGCCATCGTTCAGCCTCCTGCGGGCCAGTACCGCCTCGGCGAGGACCAGGTCGAGCGGGCGGGTGACCTTGAAGGCCTCCTCGTGTCCGGGCACGGTGACGACGGTCCGGCCGAGCTGTTCGACCATGCTCGCGTCGTCGGTGACGTCGTCCCGCACCGTCTCGTGCGCGTGGACCAGGGTGGCCCGGTCGAAGCCCTGCGGGGTCTGCACCGCCCGCAGCAGCGACCGGTCGGGGGTGGCGACGACGGGCTCCGGCTCCCCCGGGCCGGCCGGCTCGACCTGCTTGACGGTGTCGGCGAGCGGCAGCGCGGGCACGACGGCGGGCGCTCCGTCGCGTACGGCCTCGATGACCGCGTCGACCGTGTCGACGGGGACGAGCGGGCGGGCCGCGTCGTGCACCAGGACGATGTCGTAGCCGGGCGGCAGCGCGTCCAGGCCGAGCTTCACGGACTCCTGGCGGGTCTCACCGCCGGGCACCACGAGGAAGTCGGTGCGGTCGGGCAGCGCGTGCGCGTCGAGGAGGGACTTGACCTCGGCGGCGCCGTCGGGCGGGGCCACGACGACGACCAGGGAGACGGCACGGGAATCGGCCATCGCGCGGACGGCGTGGATGAGCATGGGCGTGCCGCCCAGCGCGCGGAGCGCCTTGGGAGCGCCCGGTCCGAGGCGTACACCCCGGCCGGCGGCCGGGATCACGGCCGCCGTACGGGCGGTGGTGCGGCCGGATGCGGGGTTCGGCGTCGGCGGGGGAAGCGGATCGTCAGACATCGGTTCCTGTCAGGTTTGTGTGCTCGGCCTACGTGGGTATGGCCTGGGCGTACCCCCTGCTCCCGGAGCGGGGGGAGTGCCGGGCGTTCCGCCTTGACCAGCCCCTTCCGTGATGCTGGTCGGGATCGACCGCCCGGGCCCGGCACGCCAGGGGTGGGGACGTGAGTGATGACACATTCCCCGGTGTGACGCAAGTGCAGCGTACGAAAGGTGTGCGGGTACGAACATGCCGCAGCGCCCGGCGACGTCCATGACGTCATCGGGCACCGCGGCATTTCGATGTGCTGAGTAGGAGTTCTCGAACCGTCGAGTTCTCCAGCCCTCGAGACCCCGGGAGGCCTCAGGAGGCGAGAACCTCGTCGAGCAGGGCCTCGGCCTTGTCCTCGTTTGTGTTCTCCGCGAGGGCGAGCTCGCTGACCAGAATCTGGCGCGCCTTGGCGAGCATGCGCTTCTCACCGGCGGAGAGTCCGCGCTCACGCTCACGACGCCACAGGTCACGCACGACTTCCGCGACCTTGATGACATCGCCCGAGGCGAGCTTCTCCAGGTTTGCCTTGTAACGACGGGACCAGTTCGTGGGCTCCTCGGCATACGGAGCGCGCAGCACCTCGAAGACCCGGTCCAGCCCGTCCTGACCGACCACATCACGCACGCCGACGAACTCCGCATTGTCCGCTGGCACACGTACCGTCAGGTCACCCTGGGCGACCTTCAGCACCAAGTAGGTCTTGTCCACGCCTTTGATCTGGCGAGTTTCGATTGCCTCGATCAGCGCGGCCCCGTGATGGGGATAGACCACGGTGTCGCCAACCTTGAACGTCATGTGACAGGTACCCCTTCCGTGGCTATCCAGGGTAACACGGATACGGCGTCTTCTGAATGGCGTTTTCGCAGGTCAGGGCCATTCTCGGGGCTTGACAACAGCAACAGGAACGTGCTTCGGACGCCTAGCGGAAGCAGGTATTCGCAGGTCGGAGCGGCTCTCCGGGGCGAGTGAAACGCGCACGTTACACGCATCCGGGGCCCCGCACGAACGGTCGAACATTCCCATATGTCCGGTTCCAAGTGCTCGAGTTCCGCTACTCCGTTCGGTGAGCCGAGCCGGGTTCCGGTCGAATCCGGAATTGATCACACGATGTGAGGATGAGCGGCCGGTGATCAATTCCCGACCCCTCCGCTCATTCCTTCACGAGAAATGCGCGATCACTAAGGGAATGGGTCCGGAGTACGACGCCTATGGGGCAGAAGTGACTGGTGAGTCAGGTGTGACTCGGGAGGTCCCGCACGCCTTCCTGGGGGAACCCCGGACGTCTGGGGGAGGGTCGGGTGCGGCGGCGCGGGAACGGCTCGGTAGCCTAAGGCCGCTGACAGACACTTAAGGCGGCTTTACCCGGGTCGCCCCAACGCTCGAGTCAAGGAGTTGCCGCCGCCGTGAGCAGCAGCCTTCGACGCGGCGCCCTCGCCGCCGCCGCCATCGCGTTCTCGATCGCCTCGCTCTCCGCGTGCGCGGCCGGCCACAACGCCCAGACCCTGGAGATCCAGCCGGACAACGCGGCGACGACCGTCGGCGACATCAAGATCCAGAACGCCACGATCATCACCCAGCCCGACCTGGAGTCGACGGGACCGGCGGTCGTCTCCGCCACGCTGTTCAACGAGGGCAGGACCGACCAGACGCTGGAGTCGGTCACCGTCCCCGGCACCGGCAAGACCGCCGAGCTGACCCCCGCCGAGGGCGGCAGCCTCACCATCCCGGCCGGCGGCCGGCTGATCCTCGGCGGCGAGGGCAACGCGGCCGCCGTGCTGCCCAGCAGCCGTGAGGCCGTCCGGGACGGCAACGCGCAGAAGGTCACCTTCACCTTCAGCGAGACCGGTGACGTGAGCCTGCGCGCGTTCGTCTTCCCGGCCGAGCACTTCTTCGAGGAGTGGGGCCCGAGCGACGTCCCGGCCGCGCCGGGCGCCGAGACGGAGCCGTCGGCGGAATCCTCCGACGAGCCGGCCACCGAGAACACGGACGAGGCCACGGGCGCCCCGGAGGGCACCGAGACCGACGCCTCCACGGAGACGGACGCCCCGTCGGACACCACCCCGACCGACGCAGCCTCCGCAAGCGCGACGACCGGCCACTGAGGCCATGGGAAAAGGGCGGGACCCCTCTACGGGGCCCCGCCCTTCGCCTTATCCGCAGGCAGCCGTCTGCCGCTCTCCGCGGGCAGTCGTGCCTCCCCCAGTGCCTGAAGGGCCTGGGAGGTGCCCCCAGGGCGGCACGGGTGGGCGGTGGGGGTACCTCCCGCTCATGGGGGTCCCTCCCGCTCGAGCGAAGCCGAGAGTGGGGGAGAAGCCGAGAGTGGGGGAGGCACCCCGCAAGCGCCGGGCCGCGCAACCCACCCCCGCCCAGCCGCTCTACGGCTCGAACTTGTACCCCAGCCCCCGCACAGTCACCAGATACCGCGGAGCCCCCGGGTCCGGCTCGATCTTCGCCCGCAGCCGCTTCACATGAACATCGAGCGTCTTGGTGTCACCGACATAGTCCGCACCCCACACCCGGTCGATGAGTTGCATCCGGGTCAGCACCCGCCCGGCATTGCGCAGCAGCATCTCCAGCAGGTCGAACTCCTTCAGCGGCAGATCGACCTTCGTGCCGCCCACCGTCACCACGTGCCGGTCGACGTCCATCCGCACCGGCCCGGCCTCCAGCGCCGCGGGGGCGACCTCCTCCGGCTCACCGCGCCGGCGCAGCACCGCGCGGATACGGGCGACCAGCTCCCGCGAGGAGAACGGCTTGGTGACGTAGTCGTCGGCCCCTATCTCCAGCCCGACAACCTTGTCGATCTCGCTGTCCTTGGCGGTCACCATGATGACGGGGACATTGGAACGGCCGCGCAGCTGGCGGCACACCTCGGTGCCCGGCAGCCCGGGCAGCATCAGGTCGAGCAGAACGAGGTCGGCGCCGTTGCGCTCGAACTCGTCGAGTCCGTCGGGCCCGGTGGTCGCGACCGCGACCTCGAAGCCCTCCTTGCGGAGCATGTACGACAGGGCGTCGGAGAAGGACTCCTCGTCCTCGACAACGAGCACTCGGGTCACGGAAGGACCTCCGGGGAGGGAAGCGTTTCGTACGCGGATGAATCGGAAGAGTGGGGGGATGGGTGGGCCGACCGTCGGGCCTCGCCGTCGAGGCCGTCTGTTTCGTCCCGGTGGGACATCTGATGGGCGCGGTCGCGGGCCGCACCGGCCTCCGGCAGCCGCAGGGTGAAGGTGGAACCCTGGCCCTCGGCGCTCCACACCGTGACCTCCCCGCCGTGCGAGGCCGCCACGTGTTTCACGATCGCGAGGCCCAGCCCCGTACCACCGGTGGCACGGGAGCGGGCCGGGTCGACCCGGTAGAAGCGCTCGAAGATGCGCTCCTTGTCCTTGTCGGAGATGCCGATGCCCTGGTCGGTCACGGCTATCTCGATCAGGTCCCCGCCGGGCTGGGCGACCGTACGGGCCGCGATGCCCACGCGGGTGCGGGCGGGTGAGTAGTTGACCGCGTTCTCGACGAGGTTGCCGAGCGCGGCTGCGAGCTGACCGCGGTTCCCCCACACGTGCAGGTCGGCGGTGCCGCCCGCGGCCATGGTGATCTCCTTGGTGCCGGCCTGGTGCCGGCAGCGGTCGATCGCCTCGGCGACCAGTTCGTCGACGCGGATGGGTTCGGCGTCCTCCAGCGGGTCGTCGTTCTGGACCCGGGAGAGGTCGATGAGCTCCTGCACCAGGTTCGTCAGCCGGGTCGCCTCGATCTGCATCCGCCCGGCGAACCGCTCCACCGCCTCGGGGTCGTCGGCGGCGTCCATCACGGCCTCGGACAGCAGGGAGAGCGCCCCGACGGGCGTCTTGAGCTCGTGACTGACGTTGGCGACGAAGTCGCGTCGTACGGCCTCGATGCGGCGGGCCTCGGTGAGGTCCTCGACGAGCAGCAGAACGAGCCGGGAGCCGAGCGGGGCGACCCGCGCGGACACCGCGAGGGCCTCGCCGCGTCCGGTCCCCCGGCGGGGCAGGTCCAGCTCGACCTGGCGTATCTCACCGTCGCGCCGGGTGTCGCGGGCCATCTGGAGCATGGGCTCCACGGCGAGCTTGCCGCCCCGGACGAGTCCGAGGGCGTACGCGGCGGAGCTGGCCTTGACCACACCGTCGGCCTCGTCGAGGACGACGGCGGACGAGCGCAGCACGGACAGGACGGTGTCCACTCCCGGCGGCAGCACCGGGTCGGTGTGCAGGGAGGTACGCGTCGGCCGCCGCTGTTCGCGCTCGCTGATGCGGAACGCCAGCATGGCGATGACGCCGGTGAGCACTCCGGCGATCGCTGCCAATGCGGCGACCGCCGCGTTCACGTCCATGCGTCCAGGTTAGGCATGGCGCGGGCGGTGCCCACAGCCGTCGGAGTGCGAGCTCGAACACTCGTCGCCCAGAGTTCACCTTGGAGCCAGGGATGGTTCATTTGGGGTGACGGAACCCGACGCGTACGGGACGCACCGTGGGAGCGTGGGGAGGAGCCCGGGCCCCTGAAGCCCGGACAGAGACGCATGAAGCCCAGGCCCTGAGCCCGGACAGAGACGCACGAGAGGAACCCTGATGCGGGACGCGTACCACGAGGAACTGGATTCGATCGGCGACGGTCTGGTGGAGATGGCCCGACTGGTCGGGTCGGCGATCGGACGCGCCACGACCGCCATCCTCGACGCCGATCTGAAGCTGGCGGAAAGCGTGATCGAGGCCGACCAGAAGGTCGACGAACTCCAGCACGACCTGGAGGCGCGGGCCATCGCCCTGCTGGCCCGCCAGCAGCCGGTGGCGACCGACCTGCGCATAGTCGTCACCTCGCTGCGGATGTCGGCGGACCTGGAGCGCTCGGGAGACCTGGCCCAGCACGTGGCGAAGCTCGCCCGGCTGCGGTACCCGGAGCGTGGGGTCCCCCGCGATCTGCACGCCACGATCCTGGAGATGGGCCAGCTCGCGCAGCGCCTGATGGCGAAGGCGGCGGAAGTCATCATCACCAAGGACGTCGACCTGGCGCTCCAGCTGGAGCAGGACGACGACGCGATGGACCTCCTCCACCGCACCCTCTTCCAGCACCTGATGGACGACCGCTGGAAGCACGGCATCGAGACGGCCGTCGACGTCACCCTGCTGGGCCGCTACTACGAGCGCTTCGCCGACCACGCGGTGTCGGTCGCCAAGCGGGTGGTGTACCTGGTCACCGGTGAACACGCGGACGAGATCCAGGCGGACCTCCAGCCGGTGCCGGGGGTCGAGGGGGCCTGACGACGGGCGTGCCCCCGCGCGACGGGGGCCGGCCGGACCTCGTACGAGCCTCAATGCGCCGTTGATGCGCCCAGCGGGGCGGGCATCCAATGAGGGCAGGTGTGCACAGGCGCCAGCCCCGAGGAGGGACCCATGGCCGAATCCCCCAGCACGACCCCCGACCCCACGCAGGAGCGCGAGACCGAGCAGCCCGCCGAGGTCAGGAACCTCACCCTGGTCGCCGCCTGCGGCTGCGGCTCGGGCTGCGGCTGCGGCTGCCAGTCGGGCAACCCCTGCCAGTGCGGCTGACGCCGTACGCACCGGGCCCGCCATCGACCGAAGGACCCCGGCGCCCATGACGGGCGCCGGGGTCCTCGGCATGCCGGGGCAGGCGGTGGGGCGCAGGATGGGAGACAGGTGGCAGCCACGCAACTCGGAAGGAGGTGCGAGCCATGGCCCAGTTCATGGACGTCCACCACGGCATGGAGGGCCTCACGGAGGACAAGCTGCGCCAGGCCCATGAGGCCGACCTCGCGATACAGCAGGAAGAGGGAGTCCACTTCCGGCAGGCGTGGGCGGACCCGGAGTCCGGCACGGTCTACTGCCTCTCCGACGCCCCCTCCGCCGAGGCGGTCCAGCGCATCCACGAACGCACCGGCCACAAGGCCGACGAGATCCACGCGGTACCGCTGTCGGTATGAGCGGGACGTTCGAGTCCCCGCAGGGGCCGGCGCTTCTCAGGAGGCGCCGGCCTTCACACTCCGCTCCCCCACGACAGCCCCCTTCTCCTCCTGTGGAAGCTCCTCCTGCGGAAGCCGCCGCATCAGCAGCCCGTACCCGAGGCCGGCCACCGTACCGACGACGGCGCACATCCCCCACAGCCACTCGGCGCCCCAGCGGTCGATGACGAGACCGGACATCAGCGGGGCTATGAGGGAGGCGACCGCCCAAGACATGGTGTACATGCCCTGGTAGCGCCCGCGCCCGTGCACCGGGGAGAGGCGGACGACGAGCCCGGTCTGGGTCGGCGCGTTGACGATCTCCGCCAGCGTCCACACGCACACGGTGAGGGCGAAGACGCCGACCGACCCGGCGAAGGCGGTGAGCCCGAAGCCGTATCCGGCCAGCAGGGACGAGGCGATGAGCAGCAGCCGCGGGTCCCGGTGTTCGATGAACCGGGTGACGGGGATCTGGAGCACGACGATCAGTACGCCGTTGACGGCGATGGCGAATCCGTAGTCGGCGGGCGTGAACCCGGCCTCGCCCATGGCGACGGGCAGTCCGAGGAAGCCCTGCTGGAAGATGAGGGCGATGAGGAAGGAAAGCCCGACGACGCTCATGAACCGCCCGTCGCGCAGGACGGTCCCGAGCCCGACGGCGTCCTCGACCTCGGCCTTGTCCTCCTGGACGGGCCGGGACTCGGGCAGCTTCACGAAGACGAGGACGGCGCAGACCAGCGTCATGCCCGCCTCGATCAGGAATCCGGCGAGGTAGCTGTACTCGGCGATGAAGCCGGCCCCCGCGGAGGAGATCGCGAAGCCGAGGTTGATGGCCCAGTAGTTGAGCGAGAAGGCCCGGATACGGTCCTCGGGCCGCACGATGTCCGCCATCATCGCCTGCACGGCGGGCCGGGAGGCGTTGGAGGCCATGCCCACGAGGAACGCGACGGCGGCGATGCCGATCGGATCACGCACGAAACCGAGAGCCGCCACGGACACGGCCGTGGACGTCTGCGCGATCAGCAGCGTGGGCCGCCGCCCCAGCCGGTCGGTCATCACTCCGGCGCCCAGCGACGAGATGACCCCGCCGAGCCCGTGCAGCGCGGCGACGAGACCGGCGTAGGAGGCGGAGTAACCCCGGTCGAGGGTCAGGTACAGCGCCATGAAGGTGGCGACGAACCCACCGAGCCGGTTGACGAGGGTGCTGGTCCACAGCCACCAGAACTCGCGGGGGAGCCCGGAGACGGACTCGCGCACGGCACGTCTCACTCCGGCGACTGACATGGGACCCCCGTAGAACAGATGTAAGCGGCTGATGCGGCAGGCACAACTTACGAAGGAGCGGCTCCGGGGGACCACTCAATTAACAGATCCCGTCAACCGTCCGCCAGGCGGGCAGGGCGCGCGGCCCGTACAGGGCGTCGATTACGCTCGGGCCCATGGCCGACGCACCGTACAAGCTGATCCTCCTCCGCCACGGCGAGAGCGAGTGGAACGAGAAGAACCTGTTCACCGGCTGGGTGGACGTCAACCTCACCCCGAAGGGCGAGAAGGAGGCGACGCGCGGCGGCGAGCTGCTCAAGGACGCCGGCCTGCTGCCCGACGTGCTCCACACCTCCCTCCAGAAGCGCGCGATCCGCACCGCGCAGCTCGCGCTGGAGGCCGCCGACCGCCTGTGGATCCCGGTGAACCGCAGCTGGCGCCTGAACGAGCGCCACTACGGCGCCCTCCAGGGCAAGGACAAGGCGCAGACCCTCGCGGAGTTCGGCGAGGAGCAGTTCATGCTGTGGCGCCGCTCCTACGACACCCCGCCGCCGGCGCTCGCCAACGACGCCGAGTACTCCCAGTTCTCCGACCCGCGCTACGCGACCCTCCCGCCGGAGCTGCGCCCGCAGACGGAGTGCCTGAAGGACGTCGTCGTCCGCATGCTCCCGTACTGGTTCGACGCGATCGTCCCCGACCTCCTGGCCAACCGCACGGTCCTGGTCGCCGCCCACGGCAACAGCCTGCGCGCCCTGGTCAAGCACCTGGACGGCATCTCGGACGCCGACATCGCGGGCCTGAACATCCCGACGGGCATCCCCCTCTCCTACGAACTCGACGCCGACTTCAAGCCGGTCAACCCCGGCGGCACGTACCTCGACCCCGAGGCGGCCGCGGCGGCAATCGAGGCGGTCAAGAACCAGGGCAAGAAGAAGTAGCCCGAACGCTTTAGGCCCCCTACCTGCGGGTTCTCCGAAGGCAGGGGGCTTACTGCTGCCCTTGGGCCATCAGTGGGCCCTGATCACCCCGCCTGCCGTCATCCGGTGCCAGACCTCTTCCGCGCGCTGTCGCAGAGCGGGGACAAGTTCCACGTTGTCCCCGCGTTCGGCGCTTTGCAGCAGTTCGGTGATGACCGCTAGCTCCGCGAAGCGCCCCTCCTCACTGTCGAGAACAGCGGCAAGTTCCTGGCGGACCCGCTTGGCGGCCTCCGGTATCCCGACGCTGTAGGCGTGCAGCAAGGCGGCGTCGTAACCGGCCGGGGCAGTACCCCAGCCCTCCCAGTCCAGGATGCCGAGCTCAGGGCCTGCGAGGTTGGCCCAGTGCAGGTCGCCATGTGCGGTGGCCCACGCAGGCGGCACCGTCGGGACGGCCCCGGGGAGGAAGGCAAGATACTTCGGCATGGCGCGGTCCAGGTACGCCTGGCGTACGGCCGTACGGTCGGTGGGAACCGCCGAGAGAGTGGCGAGCGCCGTGCGTAGGTCGCTCCACCAGCCCGCGGACAGATGAGGTTCGGCAGTGACCAACGCGGGGGTGGGCGAGACGGTCTCGCCGATGGCGTGGTCGTACAGCTCTGCCTTGTACGCGTTTGCTCCCTCCGTCCACTCCTGTACGAGACGCAGGCAAGGACGCGGCACCTGCCGGGGCACCAGCCGTTCGGCGTCCTCCGGCCCCATCCACAACTTGCCGGTCGCCCTGTCCAGCGGGCTGTGGACGACACGCAGCCACCCTGGCCCGTAAGGGCTGATGACCGGACGGCCGAGCGTACGGCCCCTCCACCCCCACGCCTCCCGCCCCGCCCTTCCGCCTGTCGGCCGACCCTTAGGAGCCACCCTGAGGAAGCCGCACGCCACGGTGTGGGCACTCCGCATGCGCGCGACAACCTCGGGGTGTCGTCAGGTACCGAGGACATCGACGACCTTTCTCAGACGATCGGGCGACAAAGGCTCCCGGGCCGCAGCGCCGCGAGCGTCGGCCCAGTGTGCCGGTGTGCTCGCCGACAGCAGGACACGCGACACCCCCGGAGCCGACAGGGCGACCAAGAGGGCGGCCTGTGCCCGGGAGACCGTGGAATCGATGAGGCAGGCCAGCTCTTCCGTCATCGCGCCAAGCAGTTCACCGCCTCCGAGCGGAGCCGATGCGAAGACATCGAGCCCGGCTTCCCTGGCTTCCGCCAGGGCTCCGCACCCGTCGAGTGCGTCCGCGACCACGGCCAGTCGAATGAGCGAGACCGGAAACTGAAGAGCTCGGAAGTGGTGGCGTGGCCCGCCCACGAGCTCAGCAAGTTCCGTGACTTCAGCGACCGTGAACATGCCACTCGACAGGCCTGTCCAGGTGGCCACGCCATAGCCGCCGATCTCGTCGGCGTCCGCTGCGCCCTCCAGCTCTTCGAAGGCCTCGGTCAGGGTCCGCGACAGATCACTCCGGTCTGTCCGGCCGTGTTCCGGGTTGTGGACGAAGACCAGGTCCGGGACGCGGCCGAGGCGGGTGCGGCTGCGGGCGAGCTGCCAGGCGATATAGGGACGTGCCAAGCAGTGGCTCTGATTGCGGTCGCCCGGCAGCATGCCGGCGTCCCGCGCTGGCCGCCGGTCGGAGTCGGGCACGAAGCCGACCTTGGTCGAGACACGCACCTGTGGAAACTCGTCGAGAACCGGCCGCAGACAGGCCTCGGCCGAGCCGGACGCGTAGTTCGGCGCCGTGTCGATCCATGTCACACCGACATCGACAGCAGCGGCCACCGACCGGGACACATCACGGCACCGGTACGTCCCGGCCGCGAGCCGGGCGCTCACCCGGCCCGTCCGACGGCCGCGACCTCGCCATCCACCAATTCGCTGACGAGCAGCGCCGCCTGACCGACGCGAAGTCCGGCCGCCCGGGCGAGTGCTTCCAGGCGGTGACGGCCTCCGTCCACGAGAAGGGACAGCAGGGGCGCGGCCTGTGGGGAGAAGGTCCATTCCTCTCCCCCTGCCGTCAGCACCGCGCGCCCCTCTCTGTCGCTGTGCAGCCGGGCGCGTCCGGTCACCAGGTGTACGGCGAGAGCGGGGTCGGGCGGCACGCCTTCCACGTACGGCAGTGAGGGCACCAGGCGGGCCCGCTCAGTGGCGTCCCGCATGGCGAGGAAACGGTCGAGCAACGCTGCGTCCTCGAACTCCTTCATGACGAGGTCGCCGAGCGAGCGCAGGAAATCCGCCTTCTCCTCCTCGCTCCCGAAGCGTGGCAGATCACTGCGCACGGTCGCTTCGCGGCGCAGGACCTCGGAGAGCCACTGGAGGAGGTCGGCACCGGTCGTCGTCTGCATGCCGCAGGTGAGGTGGAGCGAGTGGACGCCTTCGGACGCGGCCACCGCGTGCCACCAGCCGCGCGGCAGGTACAGCATGTCCCCCGCGCTGAGGACCAGTTCGGCAAGCGGCTCGTTCGGCGGCGGTTCCGGCACGTCCGTGTCGCGGTGCAGGGGGGCTTGCCTCGTGAGGCCGTAGATGCGCCAACGTTTGGCGCCGTCGAGTTGGAGGACGAGCACGTCATGGTCGTCCCAGTGGACTCCGAAGCCTTCCTCTGGGGTCCAGGAGGCGTAGGCGTTGACCTGGATGCCGGTGCGCAGGTGTCGTTCCAGCGCCTGTGCGAGATGGCCGACGGCCGGGTGCAGCTCGTCGATCGCGTCCAGTACGAGGGTGGCGCCCTCGGCGAGGTGGCCGTGCAGTTCGGCGGGCTTGAGCCGGTGCCACACGGTGCTGCGTCGGGTGGTGACCGGCATCGAGTACGCGTGCTGGGGCAGTGCCTCGCCACCGGCCGAGAGGCGCAGGCGGGGCGGTTCGAGCCGGTGGTGGGTGAGCAGGGAGTTCAGGTCGTCCCAGCCCAGCAGGCCGTCGAAGCGGCCCGGCTCGCCGTGAAAGTGGTGGTAGGTGCGGCCGTACACCTGGGCGAGGAAGCCCTCGCCCAGGCGTGCGACCACCGCGGCTACGTCGGTGGTCATCGGATACGGCCCTTCTCAGTCGTTGCCGTCGGAGCGACCGGTGGACCCACCGTCCGAGGGCTGCTCGGCCCGCGAACGGGCGGCGGCGATCCGACGACGCGCGACCAGCAGGCCGGACTCCTCCTGATCACTGTTCGTGGTGCTGTGCTGTTCGAGCATGGCTGTGTCTCCTTCGTTCGGTGTTGGCGGAAGCGAGCAGGCCGCCCGCTCCCTGGAAGTGACGTCCTCAACTGCCCCACCAGCGGTGGGAGTCAAGTCGAAGGCGCCGGTACCTGACTCGGGCCTTGCGCGTCCCGCATCAGGTCGTCAAGGGTCACGCGGTCAGGTCCGCAGTGACGTGTGCAATAGGGCTGCTGAGCACGCCGTTGCTGGCGGTGGAGGCACGTGGAAGGACGAACCTGAGCGACTTCCGATCTCGAACCAGACCGCCTTTCCGTCGGCGGTCGGCCGGGCCCCCCACACCTGGGCAAGGCGGGCGACCAGATGAAGCCCGCGCCCGCTTTCCCCATCCAGGTCGGTAGGCGCCAACTGTGGAAGGGCGCCGCCTTCCGTGTCCTCGGCCTCCAACCTCACGCGGGTCCCGTCCCAGCTCACCGTGACGCGGCAGCCCTCCCCCGTGTGCACGACGGCGTTCGCGATCACCTCACCGGCCAGCAACTCGAGCGTCTCGACCGTGTTCTCGACGAGTGGCAAGTCCCAATCACGGACAACCGCGATAACCCTGCGACGAGCGGACGGCACTGCACCGACGTCGGACGGGACGCGGAAGGACAAGGACTTGAGGACGGGCGTTCGGAACGTCATGGAGGGCGGACCTTCCTGGCGATGTGCATCGGAGTTCCACACAACCGCCCACAGCGGACAACGCCCAGAGCACAATGGACGCACCAATGCGGCATCCGTGCGTCATCACCACGCCTCACCTGGGAAGTCGCCCGCCGCACATCCCTGGCAAGGCAGAAGGAACGGGGAGACAGCGTCATGGCACACCACCGCAACGGCCTCGCCGCACGCCGCCGAACCGTAGGCCTCACCCAAGAAGCTCTCGCCGAGCACATGCGAGTGGACCGCTCCACCGTCACCCGCTGGGAATCGGGCCGCACCGCCCCGCAACCCTGGTTACGTCCACGGCTGGCCCGCCTGCTGAGGGTCGATGCCGAAGGTCTCGATAACTTGCTGTCCGTACGTACGACAAGTAGCCCGCACGGGCAGGACGCCCTGGACTACGCGGTGCTTCACCCTGACCGCATCGACCTGCCCGCCGTCGCCGCACTTCGCACACGCTTCGACGACTGCGCGGCCCGCTACGACTGCGCACCGTCGGCCGGCCTCATCGCAGAAGCAGCAGCACAACTCAACCGCATCGACCAGTTCGCCGCCGGTTCCGCCCGCGGACGCGTGCGAAGAGAGCTCCACGCTCTGCACGCCGACGCGTGCACCCCCATGGGGCAGTTGGTCTGGGACGCCTCCCAACGCCGCGACCACACCGCGGCGAAGACGTACTACGAGCAGAGCGCCGACCTCGCCCGCCATCTACGGGACGCAGCTCTCGAAGCCCACGCTCTACTGCGCACGTGCTACGTCGCGCTGTACGGCGCACACGACGCGCAGGCCGGCCTCGCGCTCGCGAAGCAAGCCACCGAAACCGCCGAACGCGCGAGTCCCGCGCTGGCCGGACTGGCACTCCTTCACGTCGCCGAGGCGCACGCCATGCTGCGGTCGGCCTCGGACTGCGAGCGCGCACTCTCCTGCGCGGAACGCCGACTCACCCAGGCGGACGGCAGCGATGCCGCGGCCGACCTGGTGTCGCCCACCCAGTTCGGCCGCCTGGCAGGCTCCTGCTACCTCACCCTCGGAGACCACCAACGGGCCGAGATCCTGCTGGCCGACACGGCGGAGCATTTGCGGGACAGGCGAAAGTCACGCGCGATCGTGCTGGGGAACCTTACGCTCGCCCGTATCCGTCAACGCGATGTCGAGGCGGGGGTGGCCAGCCTCACCGAAGCCATCGTCGAGTTGGAGACCACACGCGGAGGCGGAGGCATGAACATCGTCTTCGGAGCCGCCCGCGAACTGCGACCCTGGCGACAGGAGCCCCTCGTCGCAGAGGTCCACGACAGACTGCTCGGCTTGATGACGGCAGCGTAGGAGAGAAGGAGACACCGGTGGCAGCCAACTCCCTGGACCGCGCCAAGCTGGCAGTACGCACGCAGGTCTGGGACGCCCTGACCGCCGCGGACGCCGTCCACGACGTCTCCGTCCATGGCCGCATCCCCCACTTCAAGGGCGCCGAGCAAGCAGCGGCCCGGCTCGCGGCACTCCCGGCCTGGCAGCACGCAAGCGTAGTCAAAGCCGTACCGGACAAGGCACAACTCCCGGTGCGGGCACGGGCTCTGGAGGAAGGCAAAACCGTCTACATGGCGGTCCCCAAGCTGGCCACCCTCAAGCCCTTCTACCTCCTCGACCCGGCCGCCCTCACGGTCCCACCCGCCGAGGCCGCAGCCAGCCGCACCGCTGCCGCCATCGCCCCCACTGTCGAAGTCGACGCCCTCCGCCCCCTGGACCTGATCATCCTCGGCAGCGTCGCCGTCAACCGCGACGGCGCCCGCATCGGCAAGGGCGCCGGCTACTCGGACATCGAGTTCGCCCTGCTCACCGAAGCCGGCCTAGTGACTCCCGAGACCGTCGTCGTCACCACCGTCCACCCACTCCAGGTGACCGAGACCCCGATCCCCACGACGGAACACGACGTCAGCGTCGACCTGATCGTGACCCCCGACGAAACCATCACGTGCCCGAACCCTCACCGCCCGTCAGGAATCGACTGGCCAACCCTCACCCCGGAAAAAATCGCCACGATCCCAGCACTCCTGGCCCGCCAACACTCCTGAAACCCCACGCTCCAATCCCCAACCGCGACAAGACACCACCCACAGCCCAAACTTGATTCAAACTCTCTCTACTGGTTCAAGCCCGCGCACGGCGCGAGTGCGGGCGCTGTTCCCGACTGCGGGCCCGTAGTGGTGTGCGCGGGGTGCTCCCATCCCGTCCCCCGTCGACCCAGGCAGAGCCGAGCAGACGCGGCCCCTGGCGTCCAGGTCGTTCGTACAGTGGCGCGCTCCACCTGGACGCCAGGACCCACGCCCGCTCCACTGTGTGTGGGTCGACGGCGGACGAGATGGGAGCTGGGGTAAGTGGTGGGTTGAGCATTCTCCACACGAGGAGCACGAGCAACCTCAAGTGCGGTACGCTGCCGCCTACTTGCCAAAGGCAACGCCAGAAAACCGTGCGCGATAATCCTGGCAGGGACGTCGCACGGCTATGGCACTTCAGATCGAAGGTCTCACTTCAACCGAGGAGGTACTCGTGCCCGACCGGGACGACCCCCACCCTAATGCATCTGAAGATGCGCTGACTGTACCCACAAAACCATTGCAATGCAATGGCTTCCACGGGACGGTGGATGGCGATGGGGCAGCGCACCAGTCCCACACGCCGTGGAGGCACCCATTGAGCTGGGCAGCGCTGCTCGGCGCTGTAGCCAGCCTAGTGACAGCACTGGGCGCGCTAATCAAGTAGCCCGGAGCAGGGGGGAACAGCAGCCTAAGAGCCCAGCTCAAGGACTTAGCAGGCCGAAGCATACCCACGTACGCGATCTCCCCAAACTGGCACTCTACGCGGAGACCGGTCACGCTCAACACGGCCCACTGACACTGCTCATCGCCTCGACAGCGGGCGACGGGTAGTGTCAGTGCCATGCCGTAGCTTCGGCCCATGGACATGGGAGACGTGCCCGCATGGGCCGCACTTGTCGTATCGGTTGGGGCTGTTGTAGTCAGCCTGAAGGCCCGCAGTGACGGAAGTCGCGCCGCTGACGCAGCAGAGAAGTCGGTCACAGAAGCGAAGCGCTCGGCCGACGCCTCAGAACAGGCAGTAGTGGAAGCACGCCGCTCCAGCGACGCCGCTGAACGGTCAGCCGCTGTCGCGGAGGAAACGCTAGCGGACCAGCGCCGTGAAGCGGCAGAGCGAAGAGCCGCTGAGGCGGAGGCGAACCGTCCACGGCCAGCACTTCGCATTGAGCATGCCAACAAAGCGATGTGGCACCTGACCAACTACGGCACGGGCCCGGCGGAGAACATCGTCTGCATCGATGACGTCGAGGCGATGATTGAGGACTGGCCCACAGGGCTATCGCTCCCACCGGGAGAGGTTCACGACTTCATGATGGTGGGGTCGATGCAAGCATCGATCCCATCGGTACTGCGGGTGAAGTGGGACGGGCAGGATGAGCCGGTTCCGCTACGCGTGCCGCCTCGGATCGGCTGACCCCAGAAGCGATCGGATAGGTCTGACATCACCATACTGAGGCAGCCGCAGCCGGATGGTCGAATTGCCGCCCAGCCCTTTTACGGCGCGTCGCCCCGTCGGGTGATCGAACTCCTGAAGCGGTGGTCAGGCGCGGCTGTTCATGGGCGTGCGGAGCCACCGGGCCAGCTCGGTGAAGTCGTAATCTGTAACAAGTACCCGACAACAACTCCAGTTGTCATCGGTAAGGTTGGCGCGACATCAGTTCCGGTTCCCGCCGGACCGATAGGAAGGCTGGCCCCGTGACGAACATCGACATGCCGGTACCGACGATCCCAGGAGCGTCCACGATCGAAGAGGCGTGGGCCAAGCTGCCGGGCTACCTCGCCGCTATCGGCGGCTACGACCTTTGGAGCGTCGAGATGCTGGTGCGCTTCGATGGAGCGCAACGGGCCGGATCGCGGATCATCGAGCGGATTGAACGACAGTTGGCCGCGAACAACGTCGGTCACCTTCCCGCCCGGCTTCCAACGGACAGTAACTGCCGAGTGCTCCTCTACAGCAGGGACCAGCCGAACCTCGGCTTCGTCCTCCGCCTGGTCCACGAACTGGCCACTCAGGATGTCGACGACAACACAAACGCGTCGGTCCACCAGTTGAAGATGCTGCTGGACGGCCACGCGCAGTTGCAGCGGTCCATCGGACGGGGCGAGGGTCGTTGAGAAGCGACAACCAGGCGCTTGAGGTAACTGAGGACCGGTCCGCTCCATCAACTCGGCTTAACCCTCGTCCTGACCTGGATTTCAGCCCGGTCCGCAACGGCATGGACTACCTGGACCGCGCGGTTGCCGGCCTCACCGAGGGAACCACGCCTCCGAGTGATCGAGAGCTGAAGTACGCCGTACTCCATCTTCAGGCGGCAACCGAGGTCCTACTCAAGGCCCGTCTCATCGGAGAACACTGGAGCCTGGTATTCAAGAGGATCACCGATGCGGACTTTGAGAAGTTCAAGGATGGCGATTTCGAGAGCTGCGGCATCGATGATGCCATTGATAGGCTCTCCAAGATCGCACGAGTCAAGATACCGGCGAAGGCTCGCCAAGCCATCACTAAGCTCGCGAAAGACCGCAATGCTCTGATGCATTACGGACTCACGGGATCCGCGTACGTCGTTGAGGCCAGAACCGCGCAGGTTCTCGACTTCCTTCTGGAATTCATCAACCGTGAGCTGCGGCCCGCGCTGGACCGTAAGTTCGAGCAGACATTCCATGAGGGTGGCTTCAAGGCGCCCGTGACGCCGCAGATGGTCAATGACTGGCTCGAATCTCCCCAGATGCTGAGCGCCCAGCGAGAACTACAGGCAGTTGACCACACGATGGCTGAGCTGCGGTTGAAGCTGGGCCGCATCGAGAAACTGGTTGACAAGCGCATGAAGGACCTGGCTGGTGAGCTAGGCCCTGTGAAGGACCTCACGGTCCATTGTCCAGATTGCCGACAAACGGCGCTGGTCGTGCACGATGACGCAGCGGACCTAGAACCGATTGTCTGCCGATTCTGCCTACGTGAATTCATCGACCCCGAGGCAGCGGCCATTGAATACATCTGGCGTGTCACTGGTGAGGACAATGGCCAGCTGGAAGAATGCCCTGTCTGCAAGAATGACTGCCTGGTGTTGGGTGTCGTCACAGTAGCAAGTAAGACCGAGGAAATCGGCCTCTGCTTCAGCTGTAGCGCGAACTTCGAGGTCCATAGTGCGACGAAGGACCAGTGATGAGCATTGACCCGGGGCCGCTTTCCGCGGACCTGGCAGACGTGAGCGTCGACGAGCAGCAACGTGGCTGAGGCCAGTGGGGGTGCAGCGAGGCATACGCGCGCATGGTCGGTCGGCGTCCCTGCCATCGTGGCGCACTGTCGTCGGCTGAGGCATCAACAAGTCTCGACTCTTCAGCAGGAAGACGTGAAGCCGGCGGACTGGTCGAGGTGGAACGCGGAGCCTGGAGGCGTCGGAGTCCAACCCTCTCGCAGGGCAATCCGAACAGCCGCGGCAACATCGGACGGCAGGACAGGCACAGCCCCACGACCGACCCAGTTACTTGAATGCGGCTGGTCGGTGGTGACCACGAGCGTCGTCCCTGGGGTATCCGCATGCTCGACCGCGAACGGGCACGGCGACCACGCCAGGCCCTGGTTGTACGTCGGCCTGCCTCGCAGCCGCCAGCGGTAGACCGTGCCGTCGACAACGATCCGTCGTGATCCCTTGCGGACCAGTGCCATGCCCCCTCCTCGACGTCAAGGATGCTAGCGAGCCCGGCCCCGCCGTCCGTCTCAGTTTCCGTCTCATTCATCGCCGTTCACGGCCGTACGGGCGAGACCGAAGGCCGGAGGCCGACCCACGACCGACCGCCGATGAACGCAGGTGAACGGTCCCGTCCGATGCCCTTGAACCCACCACCACAGTTGGAAAGAGTGCGCGGCAGCGGCACTGTCAGAGCGTGGGCTTACGGTCCGAGACACGGCAATCAGACCATCAGCACGTGGGCGAGCGTGATGGCGAAGCCTGGAGTATCAGGCAGCAGCGACGACGGCCAGGCACCCCTCGGCCAGAGCATCCTCTATCAGGCAATGCCACCGACTGCACTACACGCAAGAGGCGATAGAGCTACTATCTACCCGCTGCATGGAGGGGGATCAGTGGGAATTTTCGGGCAGCGTGAGCCTAGTCATATTTGGCACCAAACGGTTTCTAGCGAATTCAAAGAATGCTCCGAAATCGTCCATGAGCTATTGACGTCACACCACAGGCGATCCAGCATTCTGTCTCGAGCGTCTGGAATCTGGTTCCGAATTTTCGGCACCATCGAAATTTGCCTAAGCGTCGTGCTCCCACTTCTTTTCATCTACCAGGAGACACAGAACAAGACTTGGCTCCTGGCCACTGTCAGTGTGGCGATTTCTTTGTCCACAGGACTCAAGCTGTTCTGGGGCTGGCACGACGGGTGGTGGACCTATCGTACCCAAAAAGTAGCAATCCGGCGAGAGATCAGCGCATGGGAGCTGAACCTGCTACAGCTACACTTCGCGAATGCGCCAGATAAGAAGTCAAAAGCCCTAGAGGCAACCAGGGAATCCGTTTTTCGCCTGTTCGATATCCTCAACACGGAACATGAGGAACTCCTCCGTCAAATTCAACCGCCTGAGCGTGTGATCGAGACTGTCAACCAGTCCCGGCAAGCACGGGAGACGAGGAACACTCTCCAGCAGCCCCCAGCATGATGGAGTCGCCTCACCCGCTGAAGCAAGACCTTCAGGTCAGCCTCCGAGACGCGCGGCACAGCAGCAGCTTCGGCCATCCGTGGCCGCACCTCCTTCGCCACTCCAGGCATCCTGCGGCTGATCCTGACGGATCAGAAGGGCGTCCTCCAGCGCCGGAGTTGGGCCGCCGCGTGCCACAACCGTGCCAGACACAGGGGTCAGCCACGGTCAACACGGGTGCCTGGCGGGCGCGCTGAAGCTCGGTAGCTCCACCAACAGAACTGCTGTCACCGGCGAGTCGTCCCCTCCGCTCTCCTAAAGCGGTGCTTCTGTACCTCCTTCATGGCCGGGGAAGTTGGCGGACCGGTCCCTCGTCCACGCGGCGGCAGAACGAGGTGTACAAGTAGGGCAGAGGGACGGTATGAAGTGCTTCTTGATCCACATGTCCTAGAGGGGGGACGCTCATGCTCGGCAGCGGAAGGACCCTGAGGAGCTTCAAGGTCGGAGACAAGGTCACCGTCAAAGCGCCCAGCGACAGGCCCCTGTACCACCATGGGTCACACGGAACCGTCGTCACCATCGGCACCAAACGGGTCCATGTGAGGATGGACAGGGCCGCCTTTGAGAGCCACGACGGAGAGATCGCGAACTTCCTCCCCGGTGACTTGGAACCCGGGCACGTTGGAACACCCAGAAACTCCGACCGCATGAACGATGCCTTCACCGCCCTCAAGCTCGCGGCCGGCATCGATCTCGTGGCCGTGGCGATGGAAGCTGGCATTATCACTGCCGAGCAGGGCGAGCAGGTCAAGGCTGCATGGGCTAGCCACTTGCAGAGCTGACGAGTGCAGCCATGCCGCAGCCCAAGTCGCCAGAGGGAGTGTCTAACTGCGCGACAACGCAGACGAACAACGGCGGACGACCGCGGACGTCTGTGGACCGTTACACCAGGTGAGAGCCAGATCAACCCAAAGCAGCGCCCCCACCCAAGTTGCTTCGGGACGAAGAAATCATCGGCTAAAGGCCGTCGCGCTCGACCAGGGAGCCGTCAGGGCCCAGTGTGTAGAAGCGCGGCGGGTCCATGGCTTCCACGGCTCGGCGCAGCTCCGCTTCCTGCTCGGCGGGGTCGGGCCCCTGTGGGTCTCGCACCTGGAATCCGTACAGCTCGATGGCGTTCGCGTCGACGTCGTCGGGCTCGGGGCGGCCCTCCTGGATGAAGCCGCAGAGTGCCCGCAATGCGTCTTCGCCCAGTTCCAGGGGGTGGAAGGGCAGGGCGTACGGCTCTTCCTCCTCGCCGGGCCAGGGGATTATGTCCGCGGGGCGGTCGCCGGCCCAGTAGGGCAGTTCGAAGGAGAGTGGCTCGCCGATGTTCTCGATGATGCCGCTGTCCGGCGACAGGCTCAGGGAGCGGACGAGGCGCCCGTCCTCCCACACGGCGAACGCCAGCCAGTCGACGACGCTGTGCATGGCGTGCAGGACGAGCCGCCGACCGGCGCTCGCCGCCACCAGGTGTTCCGGGAGCCGGGAAGGGGCGTCGATCATCACTTGCTGATCACCGACGACCTCCACGCCCGGCCAGCTCGCCGCGTACACCGTCCCCTTCGGCGGGTAGACGCCGTGCCCGAGGTTCGAGCCCTCGTGCCGCTCGATCTCCCGGCCCGGGTAGAGCCGCCGCATCATGGTGACTGTCCTGTCGAGGTCCGCCGCCCCCACGTGCCGCAGTAGACCCGGCACATCGCCGTCCGCGTACACCAGCAATCCCGTCTTGGCTCCCAAAGCCCCTCCCCAGAGCATTACGCCCAATCGTGGGCGCACCCTAGCCGTGCGCACTGACAAGGGGGCGCGAGCAGCCGGGTCACGGGGACCAGCCGAGGCCGTGGCGTACTGCCAGTAGGGCTACGTCGTCGTCGTTGTTCGGGGGGCGGGCTCGGGTCAGGAGTTCGTCGGTGAAGGAGTCCAGGGGGCGGCGGGCCAGGGCCGCGGCGTGGTGGCTCAGGCGGTCCAGGCCCTCGTCGATGGTGTGGCCCGGGGACTCGATCAGGCCGTCGGTGTAGAGGAGCAGGGTCGCGCCGGGCGGCAGTTCCGCCGTCGCGTCGGGGCGGACCTGATTGGGGGTGACGCCCAGGAGGATCCCGTGACCGTCGGTCAGATAGCGGGCCTCCCCCTCGCGGGTGACGAGCAGGGGAGGGGGATGGCCCGCGTTGGTCCAGGACAGTTCGCACCGGCCGTCGGCGGTCTCGCTCATGCGGACGAAGACCAGCGTGGCCATGGAGACCTCGGCGATGTGCAGCGTCGCCTGGTCGAGCCATTCCACGATCTTGCTCGGCGGCTTCTGCTGGGACACGGCGTACGCCCGGAGCATGTTGCGCAGCTGGGCCATGCCGGCCGCAGCCTCCAGGTCGTGCCCAACGACGTCCCCCACGGCGAGGGCGGTGGCGCCGTCCGTCAGGGTGAAGGCGTCGTACCAGTCGCCGCCGACGTGGGAGGCGTCCGGGGCGGGCAGATAGCGGGCGGTCATGCTGCGGCCGGGCGAGCGCGGGAGCTTCGGCAGCAGATGGCGCTGCATGGTCTCGGCGACCAGACGCTGGCGCTGGTAGAGGCGGGCGTTCTCCAGGGCGAGGCTGGCGCGCCGGGCGATGTCCTCCAGCAGGGCGGTGTCGGTCGCGGTGAACCGTTCGGGCTCCTCGGCGCGGCCCAGGGTGAGGGCGCCCATCACGTCGTGCATGCTGCGGAGGGGCACCATGATGGCCGAGTGCATGCCGGTCTCCTTGAACAGGCGCCGCTGCTCCACCGCGATCCCGGAGTCGGGCGGTCCCTGATACGTCTCGGGGCCGACGTAGGCGGACGCGACGCCGCGCAGGGCGCGGGACAGGGGCATCGTGGACTCCTGCGGCACCGGCGGCATGGGCCCCTGGAGGTCCTCCCGGAACTTCACGGTGCCGGCCTCGGCGTGGGCGACGGCGAAGCGCGTGACCTCGTCCCGGTCACCGATCAGGTCGATGACGGCCCAGTCGGCGATACGGGGCACCACGAGGCTGATCAGGCGGCGCAGCGCCTCGTGGATGTCCAGGGTGGAGGTGAGCAGGGTGGTCGTCTGGGCGAGCAGGGTGAGGCGTTCCAGTTCGGAGAGCCGGCCGGCGGTCGGTGACGGCTGGTCGGGGCGCCCGGGGAACCCGGCGGAGTGGAAGAGGATGAGCGTGGCCGACGGGAGGGTACCGATGTCACAGGGCGTGGCCAGCCATCCCACCGGCAACAGCGTGCCGTCCCCGCGCTCGAACCACTCCTCCCCACCCTGCTGCGTACGCCCGCCGAGGACGCTCTCCAGCATGCGGCACTGGGCCCTCGGCACGGGTTCCCCGCAGCTGCTGCGGTGCAGCAGGTCGTGCGCGTCCCGGCCGACCAGATCACCGGCGGACCGGGCCAGGAGTTGCTCGCCGCTCGCGTTGAGGGCGACGATCAAGCCGTGCTCGTCCACCAGGTAGGCACCTGTGCCGAGCGAGTCGATAGCCCTGGCAACCGCCCCCCGTGGACCGTCCGGGCTCATCATCGCCGCCTCCCGCCACCCGAGATATCGCCTGTCCATCCGACCCGGGTTCCCCAGGAAGGACAGGTGACCCCCACGACAAGCAGGGGCATCTCAACCGGCGGCTGCCCCGGTTCCCGGACGCTCGTCGCGCCGTACGTCCCACAGCCGGGTCCCGTCGGACCGCCACCGCTTCCAGAGTTCCTCCCGGCCGCGGCCCGGGGTCTCCAGAACATCGATCTCCGGGGCGGTGAGCGGGATCAGGGACACCACGCGCAGCGGGCCGTACTCGGCCCCTGCACCCGTGGGCGCGTCCGGCCGAACCGCGCCGTCGAGGACCGAGAACCCCTCACCGGCCACGGGATCGGTGTCGAACAGCAGGCCGTGGATGCCGGTGTCCGGCACCATCGGGCGAGCCGACTGGATCCACTCACCGAACGCGACGTTCGCACCCGTCGCGATGAACCAGCGCGCCGCGACCCTCGCCAGGTGGTGCGCCTCCCGTTCCTGGCCTGTCTGCAGCATGCAGACGAACTCGACCGCCTCCATGACACCGGGCTGGAAGGGGACCCCCAGGGTCAGGGCCGAGACCAGGCCGGCGCGGTCGTCACGGTGCATGCCCACGCTGAAACCTTCGTCTCCAACGGGGGTCAGGCACGCGTATCCCGGGCCCAGACAGCGTTGCGCGTGCGCCTGGAGAGCCACGAAGTACGGGCCATCGAGTGAAGGAGGCATGCCAGGATGATCGCAAGGGATGCCCCCCCGGCGGACGCGATATTCGCTTGCGCCCCCGTTCGCCGTTCAGCATCGTGTGGCCGGTGAATGATGCGCCCGAGCGATGGAGTCAGGCCAACGTCTACCCGGACATGTGGGTGGACCCCGACAGTGATCCCCGTGAAAGCGACGGGGACCGTCCGGAGGGTGAGTTGGCGACGCTGCTGGACTTCCTCCAGGGCTACCGGCTCACCCTGCTGATGAAGTGCGAGGGGCTGGACCCGGAGCAGTTGGCGCGGCGGTCGGTGCCGCCGTCGACCATGTCGCTGCTCGGGCTGGTCCGCCATCTCGCCGAGGTGGAGCGGGACTGGCGCAATTGGCTGCGGCCGGACGACCCGGCCCCGAGGCTGTACGGGCCGCATGACGCCGACTTCGACGGAGCCGTCGCGGACCAGGCCGTGGTGGACGGCGCGTTCGCCGACCTCGCACGCGAACAGGCGGCGACCGACGCGGTGCTGGCCGGGTACCCGGATCTGGGCGCCCGGGTGGCCAGTGACGGCAGCTCCGTGCGTGAGCTGATGGTCCACGCCATCGAGGAGTACGCCCGCCACTGCGGCCACGCCGACCTGCTGCGCGAATGCGTCGACGGGCGGGTGGGGCAGTAGCACGCCCCTCTCCGAACGCTCACCCGTCGTCCCGGCGGCGCACCATCTCGGTGATCCAGGTGGGCGCGTACGGGGACGTGCAGCCCGGGGAGGTCGGGTAGTCCTTGAGCACCTCCAGGCGCTCACCGATGTCGATCGCACGGGCGCGGTACTCGGCGTGCTCGACCCCGATCTGGGCCAGGCAGTGGTTCATCGCCCACTGGAGGCGGTCGGGGGCGTCCTTCATCCCCGCCTCCACGGTGTCGAGCAGGGCGGCGAGGTCCAGGCCCCCGGGCTTCTTCGCCACGCGTTCGGTGGTCAGCGCCCAGCCGGCACTCGCGACGACCGGATCCGGATCGGCGAACCAGGCCAGGCGCAGCTCCTCGGCGTGCGGGTTCTTCTTCACCACGTAGTTCACGAGCCAGTCGTGCACCTTCGGGGTGCGCGCCTCGCGCAGCATGGTGTCCAGTTCGTCGCGCTCGAACGCCTTCGGGCGGCAGATCAGCAGGGACAGCAGCCGCGCCGCCGTGTCGCCCGTCGCCCAGAGCTCGCGCGCCAGTTCCTGCTGCGTCTTCAGCCGCTTCGCGAGCGCGCGCAGCTTGCCGAGGTTCACCCCGTGGTCGTCGCCGTGCTTCTCGTTCACCTCCCGGATCTTCGGGTCCTCGAGTGCGGCCAGTTCGGCCATCACCTGGGCCGGCGTCGGCTCGGTCATCCAGGTCTCCCGTCACTTCGGTACGGGAACAGGAGACCACGTTCGAGGGTGGGGGGATTTGCCGAGTCGGCAAATGTGCTCCGCCTTTCGGTCCGGCCCTCCGCATGATCGAGGCACGGCAGACCACCGGCCCGGAGGAGGGCGCATGTCGCAGTACGTCGCAGAGGTCACCCATCGCACGGTCCCCTCGCCGGGAGGCAGGATTCATCTCGTGGAGCAGGGCACCGGGCCGCTGGTACTGCTCGTGCACGGCTTCCCGGAGTCCTGGTACTCCTGGCGCCGTCAGCTGCCGGCACTCGCCGCGGCGGGGTACCGCGCGGTCGCCATCGACGTCCGCGGCTACGGCCGCTCGTCCAAGCCGGCCGCGACGGACGCCTACCGGATGCTCGACCTCGTGGAGGACAACGTCGCCGTGGTGCACGCCCTCGGCGAGGAGACGGCCGTGGTCGTCGGGCACGACTGGGGCGCGACCATCGCCGCGAACTCCGCACTGGTCAGGCCGGAGGTCTTCCGCGCGGTGGGGCTGCTGAGCGTGCCCTACACCCCGCGCGGCGGGCCCCGCCCCCGCGAGATCTTCGCCGGGATGGGCGGGGACGAGGAGTTCTACGTCTCGTACTTCCAGGAGCCGGGCCGCGCCGAGGCCGAGATCGAACCGGATGTACGGGGCTGGCTCGCGGGCTTCTACGCGGCCCTGTCCGCCGACACCATGCCCGCGCCCGGCGCCCCCGACCCCCACTTCGTCGGCAAGGGCGGGACACTGCGGGACCGGTTCCCGACGGGCCCCCTGCCCGCCTGGCTCAGCGACGGCGACCTCGACGCCTACGCCGGGGAGTTCGAGCGGACCGGCCTGACCGGAGCGCTCAACCGCTACCGGAACATGGACCGCGACTGGGAGGACCTCGCCCCCTTCGACGGCGCCCCCATCACCCAGCCGTCCCTGTTCGCCGGCGGCGCCCTCGACGCCTCCACGACCTGGCTGGCCGACGCGATCGAGGCCTACCCGGTCACCCTGCCGGGCCTGACCTCCTCCCACGTCCTCGACGACTGCGGCCACTGGATCCAGCAGGAGCGCCCCGACGAGGTCAACCGCCTCCTCGTCGAGTGGCTCGCCGGGCTGACCCGTTCGTGACGGCTTCGCACCCCGCCGTTGGCGGACGCTTCACCTCCGGCGGGCATCTCCGTACCCGTAGCTGTCCGTTTGTCACGGGGGGATGTCATGAAGGGACCGCGCAAGGCCGTACTCACGGCGTCGGCGCTGCTGGGCGCGTTGCTGCTCGCGGGCTGTGCGAAGCCCGACCGGACGGAGATCGTCACCTGGACCGATGCACACGGCCGGGCCTGCACGGGCGTGGCGGTGGTCGACTCCGACGACGGTGACCGCGAGGTGACCAGCATCGACTGCGACTATCCGCCGGAGGGCCGCCGGCCGGGCCGCGAGACCTCCGCCCCGCTGCCGCGCTGAGGCTCGGCGGCGGTCAGGGGCAGATACCGGCCCAGCCCGTAGGGGTACATCCACGGGCTGTGGGCGCCGGCGGCCAGGTGGTCGAGCGCGATGAGGGCGTCCGCCGCCGTCTTGCAGCGTGGGTGGCGGGTGGCGAACGCGGCGACGCGGGGGCGCTGGGTGGGGAGCCAGGCCGCGATGAGCCGGGGGTCGCCGTCGTACCACCAGGTGAAGTCGAAGTCCTCCCAGAGCAGGTCGGTCGCCCACGTGAAGGTCAGGCGGACCAGGCCGGCGTCCGCCGCGGGGCCGGGGAGGGCGGCGAGGTGGTCCAGCCAGGGCCCCAGCTCGCCCGTCGCGTGGGCGACGCCCTCCACCAGGTCCGTGACGCCTCCCGGAGGCCGGCCGTCGGTCAGGGCGATGGCCAGGAGCGCGCGGAACGCCTCCTCCACCGCGGCGCGTTCGGGCGCGGGCCAGTCGGTCAGCCGGGCGCCGTGGTCGCCCAGGTGACCGAGTTCCAGGTCCGGGTCGGCGTCCTGGCCTCCGGGTCCCCAGTGGCGCAGGGCGCGCGGCATGAGGCGGCGCCACAGGACGGGGTACTGGTCCTTGTCCCAGTGGCTCGCGGTCTCCCGCATGAAGTGGCCGAGGACGTCGTCCGGTACGGCGGCGGGGTCGCCGCCGAGCAGGACCAGCTCCGACTCGGGAGTGCAGTACGTACAGCCGAACACCGGCCGGTCGAGCGGGGGCGGCGAGGCGAAGACCCGGTCGGCCTCGGTGAGCGCGCGGCGCCACATCTCGTACGGATCGACGTCAGGGGAACGGGACACGGGCGACCTGCCACGGGGACTCCGCACGGGGGACCGGCGAAGAGCGCGACATTACCAGCCGGAGCCCGGCCGCGAGGGCGTACGCAGCCACTCCCGCAGCGCCGTGAAGTCCGCCTCCGTCAGGCCCTTCGCCGGGTCCACCCGGTGGAGCAGGGCGGGGGCCGGGTGGGCCGCCTCGACCCAGGCGCGGTCCGGCGCGCCGATCTCGTCGTCCAGCCAGATGAAGGGGCGGTGCCCGGCCCACTCCGTGAGGCGGCGGGTCTTCCAGTGAAGGCCGCGCGGCGCGGGAGGGTCGTCGTCCGGCCAGGACACCACCGGCAGTCGCGGCAGGCCGAGGCGCGGGGCGATCGTGTCGTTCGCCTCCTGCTGCCAGGTCGTCGCCCAGACCGGTTCGCAGGGCAGGGCGAGCAGACGGGCGCCCACCGTCGGGTCGAGGCGGCCCAGCAGGGGGTTCCCGTCGCCCATGACGGGCCCCGGCGCGGCCCCGCCGAAGGGGATCAGTGGGCCGTCCACGTCCAGGAACAGGACGGGGCGGCCGGGCGCGGTCATGCCGCCAGCGTCTCACGGGTGCATGACGGCCCCCTTCAGAACCTTGTCCACCGCGTTCTTCGGACCGTGGACCGAGAGGCCTACCAGGTCCAGGTCCGTGGTGCCGACGGCCCGCACCGCCGCGCGGTTCGCCTCGTCGTGGCCCGTCGCGAACAGGTCCGACGTGAAGACCGCGCGCGGGAGGGCCCGGGTCAGCGCTCGCGCGTGTGCCGCCTTCAGCACCTCCTTCGTGCCCTGGAAGACCAGGACCGGCTGCCGGAACATCGGCAGGTAGGGCACCTGGTCCGCGTCCTCGTACGGTTCCCCGATCACTTCGGGGATCTGGGTGCCCAGTCCGCTGACCAGGAACGCGGTGACGTTGAGACGCTGCCAGGGCTCCAGGTCCTCGCGCAGCAGGACGGCGATCTTCGTGTCGAAGCGAGTGCTCATGCACCGAGACTGCCGATCGGGGTCGGCCCGCGTCTTGTACGTTGTTTGCATGGCCGCAGAGCGCCCCGAGCGGGCCGTTTCCGCCTGGCGGCCCCGTGTCCCGGGCGTCGTCGAGGTGTTCCACGCCCGCTTCACCGAGTACGCCTACCCGATGCACGTCCACGACGCCTGGACCCTGCTGATCGTCGACGACGGGGCCGTACGGTACGACCTCGACCGTCACGAGCACGGCACCCCGCACGACACCGTGTCATTGCTGCCGCCGCACGTCCCCCACAACGGTGCCCCCGCCACCCCCGACGGCTTCCGCAAACGCGTGCTCTACCTCGATGCCAGCCGTCTCGGGGACGATCTCATCGGGGCCGCCGTCGACCGGCCCGACCTGCGCGATCCCCTGCTGCGGCGGCGCGTGGGACAGGTGCACTCCGCGCTCGTACGGCCCGGTGACGAGCTGGAGGCCGAGAGCAGGCTGACGCTCGTCGGGGAGCGGCTGCGCGAGCATCTGCGGTCCCGGGAGGCCGTGGACCGCGCGCGACGGAATCCCGTACTCGCGCGGCGGCTGCGGGAGTTGCTCGACGAGCGGGTCGTCGCGGGGGTCACCCTGGCGGAGGCCGGCGGGACGCTGTCGGCCCATCCGGCGCATCTGGTACGGGCGTTCAGCGAGGCGTACGGCATCGCGCCGCACCAGTACCTGATGTCCCGCCGGGTCGGCCGTGCCCGGGGGCTGCTCCTGGAGGGGCGGTCGCCGAGCGAGGTCGCCGTGGCCACCGGGTTCTACGACCAGGCGCATCTGACCCGGCACTTCCGGAAACTGGTGGGCGTCACGCCCGGCCGGTACGCGAGGAGCGGCCGGATGTGACGCCGGGACGCACCGCGAACGTCACCGGCCCGGCGCGTCGGCGGGGTTCCGGTCCTTCGACGGGCGTTCCAGCAGGTGGGTGAACGCGTCCAGGTTGCGGGTGGACTCGCCGCGCGACACCCGCCACTCGTACTCCTTGCGGATCGCGGAGGCGAAGCCGAGTTCCAGCAGCGTGTTGAAGCTGCCGTCGGCGGCCTCCAGGACCTGCCCGAGGAGGCGGTCGATCTCCTCGGCGGTGACGGCGGAGAGCGGGAGGCGGCCGGTGACGTAGATGTCGCCGAGCGGGTCGACGGCGTAACTCACGCCGAAGAGCTTCAGGTTGCGCTCCAGGAGCCAGCGGTGGACGGCGCCCTCGTTCTCGTCGGGGTGCCGGATGACGAAGGCGTTCAGGGAGAGCGTGTGCCGGCCGGCGATCAGGGACACGGTCGTGGAGAGCTTGCGGGTGCCGGGGAGCTTCACCACGTACGAGCCGGGCGCGGGGCTCTCCCATTCCAGCTCGGCGTCCGTCAGGACGCCCTCGATGACCTTCGTCGCCTCCGCCGCCTTGTCAGCCATGGTGCGAGCGTACGTGACGGCGGTGGGCCTGGGTCGCGGCCGTGTAGACGTCGGCCGTGGCGGCGGCCGCGGTGTCCCAGCCGAAGGACTGGGCGTGCCGGGCGGCGGCCTCGCCCATGCGGTCGGCGAGGTGCGGGTGGTCGGCGAAGTCGCGCAGCACGCGCGCGTAGGCGGCGGGATCGTGGCCCTGGACGAGGAAGCCGGTGTCGCCGTCCCGCACCGCCACCGGGAGGCCGCCGACCGCCGCCGCGAGCACCGGGGTGCCGGCGGCCTGCGCCTCGATGGCGACCAGTCCGAAGGACTCGCTGTAGGAGGGCATGACGAGCACGGACGCCGCGCGGAACCAGTCCGCGAGCTGCTCCTGCCCGACGGGCGGCCGGAACCGTACGACGTCGGCGATGCCGAGCCGCGCGGCGAGCTTCTGGAGCCCCTCCGGCTTGGCGAGGCCGCTGCCGCTGGGGCCGCCGACCACGGGGACGCAGATCCGTGAGCGCAGCTCGGGACGCTCGCCGAGGAGGGCGGCCACCGCGCGCAGGAGCACGTCGGGGGCCTTGAGGGGCTGGATGCGGCCCGCGAAGAGCGGGATCAGGGCGTCCTGGGGCAGGCCGAGGCGGGCGCGGGCGGCGGCGCGGCCGTCGGCGGGGCGGAAGCGGGCCAGGTTCACGCCGGGGTGGACGACGGCGACCTTGCCGGGGTCGGCCGCGTAGTGCCGTACGAGTTCGTCGGCCTCCTCGGCGGTGTTGGCGATCAGCCGGTCGGCGGCGGCGACGATCTGGGTCTCGCCGATGACGCGCGCGGCGGGCTCGGGGGTGTCGCCGTCGGCCAGGTTGGCGTTCTTGACCTTGGCCATGGTGTGCATGGCGTGCACCAGGGGCACGCCCCAGCGCTGGGCGGCGAGCCAGCCGACGTGGCCGGAGAGCCAGTAGTGGGAGTGGACCAGGTCGTAGTGGCCGGGGCGGTGGCCGGCCCAGGCCTGCATCACACCGTGGGTGAAGGCGCACAGCTGGGCGGGCAGGTCCTCCTTGGCGAGGCCCTCGTAGGGGCCGGCGTCGACGTGCCGGACGAGGACGCCGGGGGCGAGTTCGACGGTGGGCGGGAGGGCGGCGGTGGTCGCGCGGGTGAAGATCTCGACCTCGATGTTGATCGCGGCGAGGCGCTGCGCGAGTTCCACGATGTAGACGTTCATGCCGCCGGCGTCGCCAGTGCCCGGCTGGTGGAGCGGGGAGGTGTGCACGGAGAGCATCGCCACGCGGCGGGGCCTGCGGTGCAGGCGCAGCCGCGCGGTTGCGGCGGGGGAACGCCGGCCGAGCCTCGCGATGTACTGGCTCACGTGGCGTTCCTCCTCGCTGCGGGCATGGCTGTCGGAGGGTGTCGGGCCCTCTGTGGTGGCAACACCGGAAGATTGCGTTCCCATTTCCGGACGGGGTCTCCGGTTCGGGCATTTTGCCGAATCATTACTGAGCTTCGCTCAACCGTTCGAGGCGGGGGTGCGTCACCTACGTCGGCGGCCGGGGGTGTGGGGGCTGAGTGGGGGGTGTTGCGCAGCCCGGCGTTTGCGGGGTGCCTCCCCCACTCTCGACTTCGCTCGAGCGGGGGGACCCCCATCGCCCACCCGTGCCGCCCCAGCGGCACGACTGCCCGCAGACTGGCGGGTCCCCCGCATACTCGTCCCTATGACCGTTCGCGCCGCATCGCTTTCTCCTGCTCGGAGGAGCCCCGTCGTGGGCACGGTGACGCGGGGGACCACCAATCCCAATCGGCTGCGGCGCATGGACCGCTGGATCGCCGCCACGCACGGCGCCGAACTGCGTCGCGCGGCCGACCCCGTCGCCGTCGACCTCGGCTACGGCGCGGCCCCCTGGACGGCGGTCGAACTGCTGCACAGGCTGCGCACCGTGGCGCCCCGCGCACACGTGACCGGCGTCGAGATCGAACCCGCCCGGGTCGCCGCGGCACGGCCGTACGAGCGGGAGGGCCTGGCCTTCCGGCACGGCGGCTTCGAGCTCCCGGTCACCGGGCGGCCGGTGCTGGTCCGCGCGGCGAACGTGCTGCGCCAGTACGACGAGGCCGAGGTGGCCGCCGTGTGGCGGCGGCTGTGCGCGCGGCTCGCCCCCGCCGACCCGGCGACGGGCTCGCGCGGCGGCCTGCTGGTCGAGGGGACCTGCGACGAGATCGGACGCCGGCACGTGTGGGTCGCCCTCGGACCGGAGGGCCCGCGCACCGTCACCTTCGCGACCCGGCTCGGCTCCCTGGAGCGCCCCTCCGACCTGGCGGAACGCCTGCCGAAGGCGCTCATCCACCGCAATGTCCCCGGCGAGCCGGTGCACGCCTTCCTGCGGGACTTCGACCGCGCCTGGGCGGCCGCCGCGCCCTACGCCTCGTACGGCGCGCGGCAGCGCTGGATCCGGACCGTGCGGGAGCTCACGGCGGACTGGCCGGTGACGGACGGGCCGGGGCGGTGGCGGCAGGGGGAAGTCACGCTGCGGTGGGAGGCGTTGGCGCCGAGAGGGTGACAACACACCCCGCTCCTCGGACCGGCGGGAACGATGTCCGTGAGTCGTTCGTCACACTGGCGGGATGATCGCCGTACCGGAGAATGCCGGGGAGGGGGAGACGGGAAGTACTCCCTCTGTCGTTTCGCGCGTCGGCATGGCAGCATCCCCCGGGCGACCGAATGTTACTGACGGTTAATCAAGCGGGGGTGTGTGTCATGGGGACGGGCAAGCGTGGATTGCTGACGGCGGCCGTGACCGTGGTCTGCGCGGTCACCGTGCTGGCGTTGCCCGGCACGGCGTTCGCGGCCCCCACTCCCCCGCCGCCCCCCGGCCCGAGCGCGAGCGTCACCCTGCCGGCCGACGAGCACCTCGAGGTGGTGCGCGAGAAGCTCGACAAGCTCTACCGCGCGGCCGCCGTCGCCACCGACCAGTACAACGCGGCCGAGGAGAAGGCACGGCAGCAGTCCGCCGAGATCGTCCGGCTGGCGAAGAAGATCGTCAAGGGCCAGGAGAAGCTGGACGAGTTGAAGGCCCGCGCGGGCGCCGCGGCCGCCGCCCAGTACCGCGGCGGCGGACTGCCGCCCGAGGCCCATCTGATGCTGAGCGACGATCCGCAGGAGTTCCTCGACGGCGCGGGCCGGGTGCGCCAGGGCCAGCACGCGACCAAGGGCCTGCTCGCGGAACTGACCCGCACCCAGCAGGACTTGGAGCAGTACGCGCGGGACGCCGAGTCGCAGTGGGAGAAGCTGGAGGCCGGCCGCAAGGCCAAGGCCAAGGCGCAGAAGAAGATCGAGCAGCAGATCAAGGCGGCGGAGAAGGTCGAGTCCGAGCTGGAGAAGGAGGAGAAGGAGCGCCTGGCCCTGCTGGAGCAGCAGGCCGCCGACAAGGCGCAGGCCTCGTGGCTGAGCTCCGGCATCCTCGACGAAATCCGCGGAAAGGCGACGGAGAAGGGCAAGAAGGCCGTCGCGTACGCCACCGCGCAAATCGGGAAGCCGTACCAGTGGGGCGCCGAGGGGCCGAAGACGTACGACTGCTCGGGGCTGACCTCGCAGGCCTGGATCTCGGCGGGACAGGGCGTCCCGCGCACCTCGCAGGCCCAGTGGAAGCAGCTGAAGCGCGTCGACATCGAGGACATGCGGCCCGGTGACCTCATCATCTACTTCGACGACGCCAGCCATGTGGGGATGTACATCGGGGACGGCTCCATGGTGCACGCCCCGCGTCCGGGCCGGACGGTGACGATCGCGGGCGCGGGATCGATGCCGATCCTCGGGGTGGTACGCCCCGACGCACCCGCGAATTGAGCGGGTTCGCACCCTCCGGTACGAGCGCTCAACTCCCCGGTGACATGCGCCACGTGACCCAGCGCACGTCGATCTTGCGGCCAAACCACCTGCGGACGTGACGTTCGTCATCCCCGCGGCGTCTCCGGCCTGTCCAACTGCGGTAGCAAACGCGGCATATGACAGCGGCCGATGGCCGAGCGGCGTGGTTCACGCCATTCCGCTGCGGCGCCGTCACCCGCTATGGTCCCCGTTCGAAGGGGCATCCCCCGCTCGCACACAGAGGTGTGAGCTGGGCACAGGGCCTACGGCCGTCGCCCCCACCATGCCCTCGGGGGGAGGGAAGGAACCCGGAACAATGCCCGCACCCGTACCGCGGCAGAGAGCGATCCCGGCCGCGGAAGGTGGTCAGGCGCCGTCCGCCGCACCGAACGGCGGCTCCGCCCAGGACTCCTCGGAGGCCAGGGTCACGGCCCCCCGCGCGGCGGACCCGTCCGCGGACCGGGCCGGCACCGCGCCGGACAGGCCCGAAGCGGCCGCCGCCCCCACCAACCTCACCCTGCTGCTGATCGAGGACGACCCCGGCGGCTCGCCGATCGTGCCGGATCTGCTCGACCAGTCCGGCAAGCCGATCCGTGTCCGCACCGCCCGCAACCTCACCGAGGCCGAGCGGCTGCTGACCGACGACGTCCACTGCATCCTGCTGGACCTCGCGCTTCCCGCGCCGGGCCGGGCGGGCGGCGGTGACGACGAGCTCGCCGTGCTCAAGCACGTACTGGAGCTCGCGCCCCGGCACGCCGTCCTCGCGCTCACCGGCGCCGACGACGCCGAGCGCGGCGCGGAGGCGGTACGGGTCGGTGCCCAGGACTACCTCGTCCGCGACGA
Organism: Streptomyces sp. NPDC031111; assembly: GCF_055570675.1. NCBI lineage: Bacteria > Bacillati > Actinomycetota > Actinomycetes > Kitasatosporales > Streptomycetaceae > Streptomyces > Streptomyces sp. NPDC031111. Next base: position 83,050 of record NZ_JBVIGS010000009.1, on the reverse strand, counting down.
GCTGGACGGACGGCTGCTGAGCCGGGCGATCCGGTACGCGGTGGAGCGCAAGCGGTCCGACTCCGCGGAGCGGCGGCTCGCCGAGGGCCGCGTGCGCGCCCAGGAGAACCGCCGGCTGGAGCGCGGTCTGCTGCCCACGCCGCTGCTGGACGGCTCCCCGCTGCGGTTCGCCGCCCGCTACCGCCCCGGCCGGTCCCGCGCCCTGCTCGGCGGGGACTTCTACGACGTCGTCCGCACCCCGGACGGCACCGTGCACGCCATGATCGGCGACGTCTGCGGGCACGGCCCGGACGAGGCCGCCCTCGGCGTGGAGCTGCGCATCGCCTGGCGCGCGCTGACCCTGGCGGGACTGTGCGGGGACCAGCTGCTGGGCACGCTCCAGGAGGTGCTGGAGCACGAGCGGTCGGACGACGAGATCTTCGCGACGCTGTGCACGGTGGACATCGCCCCGGACGGCCGCCGTGCGGGCCTGTGCCTGGCCGGCCACCCGTCGCCGCTGCTGGTCCGCCCCGGCGTGCCCGCGCGCCTGCTGCCGTACGACAACAACGGCCCGGCGCTCGGCCTGCTGCCGGGCGCCCGCTGGCCGCGGATGCAGGTGGAGCTGGGTGCCGAGTGGAGCCTGATGCTCTACACCGACGGCCTGATCGAGGGACGGGTCGGCGACACCGGCGAGCGGCTGGGCCAGGACGGCATGGTGGAGATGATCCGCCGCCAGCTCGCCGAGGGCCTGAGCGGTGAGCGGCTGCTCCAGGCCGCGGTGAACGAGGTGCGGGAGCTCAACGGGGGCGAGCTGACGGACGACGTGGCGGTGCTGCTGCTGGACCGGGCGGTGTGACCGGGGCGGCCGCCCCGGCGCCGCGGTGACTCAGCGGCCGCCGTTGTACGGGCCGTAGGGGCCGTCGCTGCTGGAGCCCCGGCGGGCGCGGCCGCCGCCGGGCAGCCCGCGCAGGGCCGGGCGGACGTCGACCATGTACACGATGGTCGCGATCAGGCCGATGATCGGCAGGAACGACAGGATGTTGAAGATCAGGTTCACCACGAAGGCGATCCCGAGGATGATCAGCCAGAAGGGCTTGGTCTGCTTGTCGGCCGCGCGGTAGGCGTCCTCACGGCGCGTGGCCGCATCGATCAGCGCGAAGCCGCTGAACACGATCAGGGCCATGCTCAGCAGCCACATGAACCCCGCGAAGCCCTGCATCAGCACAACGTCCACCACCAGACTCGGCTCGTCCTCTACGCCGTCACCGTACCCGCATCCACCGGCCGGCTACCCGGACAACGGGCCGGGCACCGCGAGAGTGCCCGGCCCGTCCGGTTCCGTCCCCCCTTACTTGGCGGGCGGAGTCGTCTTCTTCGCCGTGGTCTTGCGGGCCGGGGCCTTCTTGGCGGCGGCGGGCTTCTTCGGCGCGGCGGACTCGGTGGCGGCGGGCTCGTCGTCCCGGGCCTCGACCGGCTCGGGACGGGGCGCGGCCTTCGGCTCGGCCGGCGGCTCGACGGCGACGGCGATGTCCTCGATGCCCTCGGCCGCGTCGCCGCGCCAGGTCTTCACGGCGTGCTCACCGTGCTCGGCGACCTTCTCGTAGGTCTCCCGGGCCTTGATCGCGTACTCGGCGGCGATGCCGACCCCGCGCAGGGCGAGGTCCTGGGCGTTCTCACCGAGCTTCTTCAGGTCGGTGTCGAGCGAGCCGATGAACTCGCCGACCTTGGTCTGGAGGGTCTCCTGCGTCTCCCGGACCCGGACGGTCGCCCGCTCCTGGACGGCCTTGGGGTCGGTGTTGCGGACGGCCTCGATACGGGCCGGGGCCTCGGCCCGCAGCTGCTCGACCAGGGCCGGCACCTTCTTGGCCTGCTGCAACGCCAGGTCGGCGGTGCCGGCGGCGAAGTAGAGCGGGGTCGGGTCGCTGAGGGTCTTGCGCAGGTCGTCGGTGATGGCCATGGTGAGGGTCCTCCCGGATTCGTTTCGGCTGAGGGTTCGTAGGAGATCCGCGGTGTGCGGCCGGTGCCCTGGTCCGGCTCAGCCGGCCGTCCGCCGCGGATCGGTGTCGCTGCCGCCGGCCGCACGGGGGCGGGGCTCGGCGGACGGGGCGTCGACGGCCTCGGAACCGTCGGGATGCCCGGGCGTCGCCTCACCGTCCTCCGCGCCGCCAAACCCGTTCTCCTTGCGGAACGACTCGTAGATCTGGAGCAGCACCTGCTTCTGACGTTCGGTCAGCGTGGGGTCGGCGAGGAGGGCGGCCCGGGTCTCCACCTCGTCGCGGTCCCGTTCGGCGTCGAGGATGCCGGCCCGGACGTACAGCGTCTCGGCGGAGATCCGCAGCGCCTTGGCGACCTGTTGCAGCACCTCCGCGCTCGGCTTGCGCAGCCCGCGTTCGATCTGGCTGAGATACGGATTGGACACCCCGGCGGCGTCGGCGAGCTGCCGCAGCGACAACTGCGCACTGCGCCGCTGCTCGCGCAGATACTCGCCGAGATTGCCGACGTTGAGCGATGCCATGACTCCACACTGCCCCACCGTGCTAACTATTGCAAGCACCTGCTTGCAATAGTGCGCCACGGCACAGCGGGGCCGGGTCACCCCGTCCCGCAGCGACCGCGCAGGAGCTCCGAACCGTCGCCTTCGAGCTCGTCGCAGTACGCCGCGCGCCCGGTCATGGCCATCACCAGGGCCAGGGTGGGACCGGAGACGACCGGCCCCGAACCGGTCGTGAAAGGGCCGTCGTCCGCGACGAGCCTCAGCCCTTCGACACGTCCCTTGGCGACGACCACGAGGTCCGAGCCCCGGTAGTACTCGGCGACCCGGGTGACCACGTCGATCGGGTACGCGCGGCGTATGCCCAGGGGTCGCCGGACGTCCTCCCCGTGCACGATCGTCTCGCCCAGCATGGCGATGGCGGGCAGGGGAGGCTTGGTGGTGCTCGGGACGACGCGCCGGAAGCGGTCGAGGGTCTCCGCCGGGGTCGTGCCCAGTTGTTCGGCCAGCCGCATGGCCACCTGCTCGTCGAAGTCGAACCGGCAGCGGATCACCCCCGCCATCCAGCGCACGGCGTTGAGGCTCGCGCCCGCGGTGAGGTGCGCGAGCACCTCGCGTACCGTCAGCCCGGCGCACAGCGAGGGCGTGTCCCACTGCTCGTCGGTCAGGTCCGCGAGATCGGCCGCCAACGCGGCTCGCTCGGCGTGGATCAGGGGCCATGCCCCGGCTGTCGCTGCCGGATGAGTCATGCGGGAGGGTCTCCTGTCATGAGGGGCGTGTGCGAGGAAGACCGGTGCTCCGGAGGAATGTCATCGCCCGCGAGCACCACTCAAAGGGCTGGCCGCGTGCGGTGACCGCCCCGTAGTGTGCCGATCATGGCCTGTCGCATTTCCGAACTGATCATTCCCAGCCTGGATCCGCAGCAGCTGGCGGCGTTCTGGTGCGAGGTGCTGGACTTCGTCGTGCTCGACCCCGACGACGGCGGCGCGGTGGAGATCGGACCGCGGGAAGGCTTCGGCGGACTCCAGCCGACTCTCGTCTTCGTGCCCACCACCGAACCCAAGGCGGGCCACCTGCGGCTGCACTTCGACGTCAACGCCACCGACCGCGACCAGGCCGCCGAACTCGACCGCCTCCTGAAGCTCGGGGCGCGCCCGGCCGACGTCGGCCAGAGCGGCGAGGCGTCGTGGCACGTCCTGGCCGACCCCGAGGGCAACGAGTTCTGCCTCCTGCGAGCCCGCCTGAACTGACCCCGCGCGGCCCGCGTTGTCAGTGGCATCGGCGAGTATCCCGGGCATGACTGCGACCGCCACCGACGCACGCGGCCTGCTGGACGACGTGCGCACCAGCGCCACCTGGATGGCCCGTGCCCTCGAAAGCTCCGGTTACCGCGCGGACTTCACCCTCGCGAGCCTGCGGGACGTCGAGCGTTTCATGGCCGAGCACAGCGACCACGGGATCGCGGTGGCCGGCGGCCTCCTCGCGACGGACCCGGGCCGGCGGCTGTTCGCGCTCGGCGCCTACCTCGGCGAGACGGTCCGCCGCAGTGTCGGCGGGACCTGGGAGGCCGACGACGAGGACCCGCGCGGCGAGATGAACCTCGCCCTCCGCCTCCCCGACGGATCACTCGTCTGGCCCGTCCAGCGCATCATCAAACGCTTCCGGCACGGGCCCGAGGACAGCGTCATCGGCTACGCGGCGGGCCTGGACCCGCTGCCGCCCCGCCGACGGTCCCGGCTGCGACGCCGCTGACCGGACCCGGCGCTCCTGCGCGAAAAGGCCACCCGCGTTGTCGGACCCGCGCGGCAGACTGGCCGCCATGACCGCATCCGACACCAAGACCGACCTGCGTTTCTACCTCCAGTCGGCCCGCGACGCCCTGCTGTGGAAGCTCGACGGGGTGGCGGAGTACGACGCCCGCCGGCCGCTCACGCCGACCGGGACCAACCTCCTGGGCCTGGTGAAGCACACCGCCGGTGTGGAGCTGGGCTATCTCGGTGAGGTCTTCGGCCGGCCGTACGGCGAGCCGCTGCCCTGGCTCGGGGAGGGAGCGGAGACCAACGCCGACATGTGGGCCACCGCCGAGGAGTCACGCGAGGACGTCGTGGGCCTGTACCGCCGGGCCTGGGCGCACGCGGACGCGACGATCGAGGCGCTGCCGCTGGAGACCACCGCCAGGGTGCCGTGGTGGCCGGAGGGCCGGGACGAGCTGACGCTGCACCATGCCGTGGTCCGCGTGATCGCCGACACGCACCGGCACGCGGGGCACGCGGACATCCTCCGGGAACTCATCGACGGCACCGTGGGAATGAACGAGACCAACACCAGCCTGCCGTCGACCGACCCGGCCTGGTGGGAAACCTACCGCGGCCGGCTGGAGCGCGCGGCGCGGGAGGCCGGGCGGCGGACATGACCGGCCGCGGCCCTCACGCCCGCACCTCGACGGCCATCAGCGGCAGCGCCCGCCCCGCCACCGACCCGGACGGCACCACCCCGATCCGGGTCGCCCCCATGGCGAGGTAGAAGGGTTCGGCGTTCGGGTCGGATTCGAGCAACAGTCGTTCGAAGCCCAGGTCACGCGCGACCGTCAGGGCGTGTGCGAAGAGGTGGCGGCCGACACCCGTGCCGATGGCGGCAGGGTCGACGAACAGCATGCCGAGCTCTCCCTCCGGCGGCTCGCCCTCGACGGTCACGAAGCCGAGCAGCCGGCCGTCCCGTTCCGCCACCGCCGTCCGGCGCCGTACGACCTCCTCGGGCCGGAGGGTCAGCTCGGCCCGGCACCGGGCGAGGAACTCCTCGTCGTACCCCCAGTGCGCCTTCGAGCGGAGCGCCAGCGCGCTCAGCGGCCCCGCCTCCTCCGCCCGCGCGGCCCTGATCACCCCTTCACCGCCCCGGAGGTGAGTCCCTCCACGATGTGGCGGCTGGCGAAGGCGAAGAGGATCATGGTGGGAAGGATAGTGAGGACGGCCGCCGCGGACATCGAGCCCCAGTCGATGTTGAAACTGGAGATGAAGCCGTTCAGAGCCGTCGGCACCGTCTTGTTGCCGTCGCTGTTCATCAGCGTCACCGACAGGAACAGCTCGTTCCAGCAGTTGACGAAGTTGAAGATGAACGCGGCCACGATCCCGGGACGCATCACCGGCAGCAGGACCCGCACCAGCGCCCCGAGCCGGGACAGGCCGTCGATCATGGCGGCCTCCTCCAGCGCGTCCGGGATGTTCTCGAAGAAGCCGCGGAGCATCACCGTGCAGAACGGGATGCACACCGCGATGTAGACGAGCATCAGACCGAGCCGGTTGTCGACCAGCCGGAGGTCGGTCATCAGCAGGTACAGCGGTCCCAGCGCGATGAAGGACGGGATCATCTGGGTGACCAGCGCGGCCATCAGCAGCGCCGACTTGGTGCGGAACTCGAACCGCGCCAGCACGTACGCCGACAGCGTCGAGATCGCCGTGGCGACCGCGCCGGCGACGGTGGCCACCACCAGGCTGTTGACCAGGTACGTCCCGAAGTCCGCCGTGCCGAACAGCCCCTGGTAGTTCTCCAGCGAGAACCGCTCGGGCCAGTAGGAGATCGGGAAGGTGAAGATGTCGCCGGGCGCCTTGAGCGAGGTGACGACGATCCAGTAGAGGGGGAAGAGGGAGAAGACCAGCCACAGGCCCAGGAACGTGAACTTGGTGGCCCGGCCGGCCGTGGATTCCTTGCCGATCACGCCCGCACCCCTCGCTTTCCGGTCTGCCTCTCCCGTGTCGCCAGCAGGAAGAACACCGCGAAGACCAGCAGGATCGCGACGACCAGGAGGCCGAGCGCGGACGCCTTGCCGTAGTCGCCCTGCTGCGTGATCTTGATCATCCAGGTGGTCACGATGTGCGTCTCGTTGTTCGGCCCGCCCCCGGTCATGCCGAAGATCAGGTCGGGGAAGTTGAAGATCCAGATGACGCGCAGCAGCACCGTGAGGGCCAGCGTCGTACGGATGTAGGGGATCGTGATCTGGAACAGGGTCCGCGTCCGGCTCGCGCCGTCCAGCGCCGCCGCCTCGTAGAGCTCGTCGGGGATCGACTGGAGCGCGGCCAGGATCATGATCGCGAAGAAGGTGACGCCGTACCAGACGTTGGCGATCAGTACGGCGATCATCGCGGTCTGCGGGTCGGCCAGCCAGGCGATCGGCTCGTCGATCAGCCCCGCCTTCTGCAACAGGTCGTTGACGACGCCGAACTCGCTGTTGAACAGCCAGCGGAACAGGATGCCGATGAGGAACCCGGAGATCGCCCAGGGAAAGAAGATCAGCGCCTGGTAGAGCCCGCGGAACCGGAACCGCCGCCGCAGCCACAGCGCGATCGCGAACCCGATCACCAGCTGCGGCACAATCGAACCGACCACCCACAGCAGGGTGTTGTCCACCACCGTGCTCCACGCGGGGTCGGTGAACACGTCACGGAAGTTCTTCAGACCCACCCACGACGTGTCGGTGAGGTCCGTCAGGTTCCAGTTCCGGAACGCCATCTGGCTGCCGGCGATCATCGGGTAGTACGTGAAGATCGCCACGAAGACCGCCGCCGGTGCCATGAAGGCCGCGACGACCAGACCGCGCCGGGTGGTGAACTCCCGCCGCCGCCCGGTCCGTGCGGGCGGGGCGCCCCCCTTCCGTACGGGGGGCGCCTTCCGTACGTCGCGCGTGGACGTGGTGGACATCTCTACTTCTTCCACTTCTCGGTCCAGTACGCGTCCCAGCCCGCCAGCAGCTCCTTCGGCGACAGCTTGCCGAGGATCATCTTCTGCACGTCGGTGTCGGCCCGCTGCTGCCACTCCGCCCACCACGCGACGCCGCGCGGCTGGGTGACGACCAGGTACTTGTCCGGGTTCTCCGTCATGGTGACGTAGCTGGCCCAGGGGCCCGTCCGGTAGAACTCGTCCTCGGCCGCCGACTTCAGAATCGGCACCAGGCTGTTCTTCTTGGTGAACGCCGTCGACGCCTCGCCCTCGGAGAGGAACTCGACGAGCTTCACCGCCTCCGCCTTGTGCTTGCTGCCGTCGGCCACACCCCACCCGGCGGTCGCCAGCGGCTGTACGGTCCTGCCGCTGGGCCCGGCCACCAGCGGGGCGGTGCTCCACTGGTCCTGCTGGATCGACTTGGACTCCGAGACGGTGGCGATGACCTCCGGGTCCTGGAGCAGGAAGGCGGTGGAGCCGTTGGAGAAGCCCTCGACCATCTCCGGATAGCCCCAGGCCACGGACGACTTGGGCGACGCCTGCCGGAACAGCTTCAGATAGGTCTCCATCGCGTCGAGCGCCCCGCGCGCGGAGAAGATCGTGCTGCCGTCCTTCAGCCGGTAGCCGTTGGCCGGGTCGATGTCGTCGGCGACGTACGCCTCGATCGCGGCGGTGGCGTTGCTGTGCGCGTTGGCCCCGCCCCGGAAGGCGTACCCGTACCGGCGCTTCGACGGGTCGTGGATCTTCGAGGCCTGCTCCAGCAGCTCCTCCCAGGTGGCGGGCGGCTTGTCGAAGCCGGCCTCCTCGATCAGGTCGGTGCGGTGGAAGAGGCTCAGCCCGTAGAAGCCGTAGGGGACGAAGTACGTCCTGCCCTCGCCGTCCTCGGACGCCTGGACGGCGTTGTCGGTCAGGGCGTCCCAGCCCTTCCAGTCGGCCAGGTCCTTCTTCATGTCGTACAGCCAGCCGTTGTTCGACCACGGGCCGACCGTGATGTCCCGTACCTCCAGGACGTCCACGCCGCTGCCGGACTGGAGCATCTGCTGGATCTTCTGGTCCGCCTGCTCGGTCGGCGGCGAGACGAGGTTGACCTTGGTCTTGGGGTTCTGCTGCTCGAAGTCGGCTATCAGCTCCTTCAGCAGATCGGTGCGGGCGGGGTTGGTCAGGCTCTCGACCATGTTGAGGGTGACCGTTCCGCTCTCGCCGGGGCTCATGGTGGAACAGCCGGTCAGGACCATCGCGGCGGCGGTGCCGAGCGCGAGAGCTGCCGTCCTTCTTCTCATCGTGCTGACCTCTTCCTTGGGGGGACGGGGATGACGGCGGCGCGGGCGGCCCTAGGGGAGGCGGTGCTGCTCGCGTGCCGCGCGGGCCCATTCGCCGAGGACGGGAACGCAGCGCTCGGCGAAGTACTCGTAGTCCTCGGCGGTGTTGTAGACGTGCGCCGACAGCCGCAGATAGCCGGCACCGCCGAAGCTGGTGAACGCCGCCTCGACGCCCAGTTCCGCGGCGGCGCGGTCGCGCAGCGCGTCGGCGGTGAGACGGCTGTCGGCCAGGCCGTCGGGGAGCCGCACCAGCCGCATGCCGGGCACCGGCATGCCGACGTCGACGGAGGCGTCCGCGCCGGTCAGTGCGGCGAACGCGGCGCCCACGATCCGTTCGGCGTAACCGGCCAGGTCGTCCATGTACCGGCGGGCGGCGGGCCAGCCCCAGGTGCCGTCGATGAAGTCGAGGGCCGCCGGGGCGGCGAGGTAGTGGGTGGCGTCGACCGTGCCCTGCTGGTCGAAGCGGTCGGGATAGGGGTCGGCGGCGCCCCACGAGTCGATCAGCGGGTACAGCCCGTCCCGGAGCGGCCCGCGCGCGACGAGCGCGGCGGTTCCGCGCGGGGCACAGCCCCACTTGTGCAGATTGCCCGCCCAGAAGTCGCAGTCAAGACCGGAGAGCGGGGCGGCGATCAGACCGGGCGCGTGCGCGCCGTCCACGAGCAGCGGGATTCCGCGCCGCCGGGCCTCCGCGCCGATCCGCTCCACCGGCAGCCGGCGGGCGGTCGCCGAGGTGATCTGGTCGACGACCAGGAGGTCGGTGGCCTCCCCCACCTCGGCCATCACCGCCTCGTACGCCTGCTCCTCGCCGGCGTCCAGCGGCACCCGGGCGGTCCGCACCCGGCCGCCCCAGCGCCGGGCCAGCCGCTCGGCGCCCATGGTCACGGCGCCGTAGCCGTGGTCGGTGACGACGATCTCCCCGCCGCTCCGCCGCTCGAGACCGGCGTACACGACGCTCACACCGGCGCTCGCGTTCGGCACCAGGGCGAGGTCACCCGGGTCCACGCCGAGGAAGGCGGCGAGCTCGACCCGGGTCTCCGCGAGCCGCCGCGGCAGCTCGGGGAACCACACCACCGGGGCGCCCTCCATCCGCGTACGCAGCTCCTGCTGGCGCTGCTGGGCGGCCAGCGGTACGGCACCGAACGAGCCGTGGTTGAGGTGGCGCAGGGCGGGGTCCAGCGACCAGGCCCGCGCCGCCGGCCGGCCGTCGGCCAGCAGCAGGGGGCGGGGCGCGGTGGTGACCTCGGTCTCGCTCACATGACTCCCATCCGCGAGGGACATCAGACCCTCAGGCCGAGACGTATGATGACTCGGGATGGTGGCACGCGTTTTTCGGCCATGACAAGACCTCTGCGCCAAGAGAAGTCAGATGACTCACGGCTGATACATCAAAGACATCTGACCTCTCGCCTCGCTACAGTGCACTCGGGGCAGGCGCGCGACCGACGCCGGTCCGCCAGGGGAGGAATCGGATGTCCGCAGTCGACAAGGCGTTCCACGGCCTACGGCACATGATCGCGACGGGGCGGCTCGGCGCCGGGGAGCGCATTCCCCCCGAGGCGGACCTCTGCGAGGAACTGGGCGTCTCCCGAGGATCGTTGCGCGAGGCCGTGCGCATGCTCGCGGCCCTGGGCGTCATCGAGCCCCGCCACGGCTCCGGCACCTATGTCTCCCAGCTCAGGCCGGAGGACCTCATCGGCAGCCTCTCGCTGACCCTGCAACTCCTGCCGCTGCCCGGACTGCTGGAGGTCTACGAGATCCGGCGCGTCCTGGAGGCCCATGTCGCGGCCAAGGCCGCCGCGCGGGCGACACCCGAAACCGTCGAGACGCTCTTCTCCCTCATCGAGGCCATGGAGGCCACCGAGGACCCCACCGAGGCCTCGGAACTCGACCACCGCTTCCACGCCGAGATCGCCCGCGCGGGCGGCAACCCCACCCTCGCCTCCCTCCTCGCCGTCTTCCGCGCCCGCTCCCGCAAGTACCAGGTCTTCACCCTCCCCGAGGGCCCGGACCTGCGCCGCAAGAGCGACGCGGACCACCGGATCCTGGCCACCGCGATCGCCGACCGCGACCCGGGCGCGGCTGCGGGCGCGGCCGAGGCGCACGTCGCCCAGACGGAGCGCTGGCTGCGGGCGCTGATGCCGCCGGTGGAGGAAGAGGCGGACGACCGCCCCCTCTGACGCCGGCCCACCCACTTTTTTGTGCGTACTTGGCACCCCGCCCGACACGGGCGAACCTGGTGGTGAGCCGAGCCGGGGCGCAGGAACGACGGAGCGACGGAGGTGGTGCGGCAGGCGTCAGGAGGCCGGGGGCAGGACCTCGGCCAGCTTCTCCAGGCGGCGATGGCCCCAGTCCGACAAGGGCGCCAGCGCCTCGGCGAGTTCACGGCCGAACCCGGTCAGCGAGTAGACCGTCTTCGGCGGCAGTACGTCGTACACCTCCCGGTGCACCACACCGTCCGCCTCCATCTCGCGCAGCGCCTCGGTCAGCACCTTCTCGCTGAGTCCGGGCACCCGTCGGCGCAGTTCGGCCGGCCGGTGCGGGCCGGACTCCAGCAGCCACAGCAGCGTGGTCTTCCACTTGCCCTCGATCACGGCGATCGCGGCGGTCACTCCGCAGACATTCGGATCGTGACGCCGGTGCACCATACTGCGCCCCTTTCATCAGCAATTGCCCTTTACTTTAACGGAGTTGTCGCATGTCCGAGCACACCGACCAGACCCCCGCCGTCACCGTCCTCGGTCTCGGCCCGATGGGCCGCGCGCTCGCCGCCGCCTTCCTGGACGCGGGTCTGCGCACCACCGTCTGGAACCGCACCCCGGGCCGGGACGGTGAGCTGGTCGCACGGGGCGCGGTCCCGGCGCCCTCGCCCGAGGAGGCGGTCGCCGCGTCCCCGCTGACCGTCGTCTGCGTGGTCAACTACGACGCCTCGGACGCGGTGCTGCGCCGGTCCGCCGTCACCACCGCCCTCAAGGGCCGTACGGTCGTGAACCTGAGCGCCGACATCCCGGAGCGGGCCCGGGACACGGCCGAGTGGGCCGCCCGGCACGGCGTCCGCCACCTGGACGGCGCGATCATGACCCCGACGCCGACCATCGGCACCGACGACGCGGTGTTCCTGTACAGCGGCCCGGCGGAGCTGTACGAGGAGCACCGGCCGGTGCTGGCGGCCCTCGGCGGCAGCCACACCCATCTCGGCGAGGACCCCGGCCGGGCCGCCGCGTACGACGTCGCGCTCCTCGACATCTTCTGGACCGCGATGGCCGGCTACGCGCACGCCCTCGCCGTGGCCCGGGCGGAGGGCGTCACCGGCGCGGAACTCGCCCCCTTCGCGCAGGGCATCGCCGCGATCCTGCCGCCGCTGTTCACCGAGTTCGCGGCCGACGCCGACGCCGGCACGTACTCGGGCGAACTGAACCCGATCACCTCGGCCGCCTCGACCATGAGCCACGTCGTCCACGCCTCCGAGGCGCACGGCATCGACGCGAGCGTCATGCGGGTGATCGAGGGCCAGGCACGCCGGGTCATCGCCCGGGGCCACGGCGGGGACGGCTTCACCCGGGTCGCCGAGCTGCTCACCGGGCGCTGACGGCCCGCCCCTTCGCGGTACCTACACCAGGGCGCGGGCGAGGTACGGGTTCGCCGTGGAGCGGACCGGGAGGCCGAGGGAGCCGATGGCGACGGCCAGGGTCACCGCGTAGGAGTCCACCGCCCGCTTGACGTTGGGCGCGTCCAGGCTCGCTCCGGTCACGATGCGGTCGAGGTCGATGTACGCGGAGCGGACGATCTCCAGCTGGCGGTACACCTGCCAGTCCTTGCGCCAGTCGACGGTGTACTCGGGCGGCAGCCTGCGCTCCCAGCGGCGGAACATCCGGTCCCGGATCTCCGGGCGGGTCGGTGTGAGGTGCATGTGCCGGACCAGGTCGTACAGGGGGTCGCCGATCAGGGCCATCTCCCAGTCGATGATGGTCAGCGCGTCGGAGCCGTCCCGGCGCACCAGGTTCCACGGGTTGAGGTCGCCGTGCAGCAGGGACGGCTTCCGGTGGCTCACCTCGTGCCGGGAAAGGATCTGGTCCAGCCGCTCGGCGTCCGGCAGCCCGAGCTGCCGGGCGAGCTGCTGCGACTTCTTGGGCAGCTCGCCGACGAGTTGGACGAGCTGGTCCTTCAGCCAGCGGTGGAAGCCGCGCTCCCCCGCCAGGGGATCGAGCTGCCGGTAGTCCACCCGGGTCAGGTGGCAGAGCTGGTCGACGAGACTGTCCGCCTCGTGCGGCAGCAGGCCGTTCACCGGGTGGTCGGGCGGACGGCCGGTCTCGTAGGGGCCCATGTAGGTGTGGATGGCGAAGTCGTCGTCCAGGTGGCTCTCGCCCAGCGCCAGGGCTCGCGGGGCCTCGACGGCGACGGGCGTCGACTCGATGGCGCGCAGGACGGCGTGCTCGCTGAGGAAGCTGCGTTCCCGCCGGGCGACCCTGGGCAGTCTGCGCCGTACGACGACGGGGCTGTCCATGCCCGGGACCCGCACCACGGTGTTGAGGTGCGCGGTGCCCTTGAACACCCGCCCCGCCGGAGCGGCGCCCTCCACCGCCAGGGCGTCGAGGACGTCGGCCTCGGAGAAGTCGTCGGTCAGCGACAGCCGCCGGTCCGGCCGCCAGCCGAAGCCCTGGACCATGGGGCCGCCGTCGCGGCCGGGGCGGGACGCCAGCCAGCGGAACAGGGCCCGCTCGATCTCCCGCGCCCCGGGCACGTTGCGCAGCCGCAGGGGGACGGCGGCGGCCTCCAGCGCCCGGCTCACCTCCGCCGTCGCCTCGTCCAGGTTCTTCTGGGTGAACGAGTCCTCCAGGGACCGCGCCGCCCGCATCACGTCCGGGTAGACCGACTGCGCCCGCTCGAAGGCCAGATAGTGGCCCAGGTCCCGCGCCAGCCCGTTGACGGCGGCCGGCCGGATGCCCCGCATGGCCTCCGCCCAGGCGTCGATCACCTCGGACCACTGGTGGGCCGGGTACCGCATCCGCACCAGATGGGTCGCCAGGTCGTGGAGCGGGTCGCCGTAGGTCGCCAGCTCCCAGTCGACGCAGATCAGCGGGGAGGCGCCGCCGTAGGAGACGATCAGGTTGTCGCGGTGCAGGTCGGCGTGGAGCAGGCTGAACGGCCGCCGCGCCATGACGGGCACCCGCTCGGCCAGCCGGACCAGGGCGTCCTCCGGGATGCCCAGGGCCGCGAACAGTCCACCGAAGGCAGCCCGGTTGGGCTGCCGGACCTGCCGGTCCGCCAGGTGCGCCAAGGTGCGCAGGAAGCCCTGGCTGTCGGTGTCGTTGGCGGGCCAGCCGGCCGGCAGGGCGGGCAGGGTGCTGCGCCGTACGAGGGCCATCTGGGCGAGCAGTCCGGCCAGCGCCTTGATGAGCAGCGTGTCCACGGGCTTGCCGTTGCCGCAGACGCTGGACAGCGGTACGCCTTCCACATAGCTGTGGATGGCGAAGCCGTCGCCCTTGGCGAGGCACTGCGGCACATGCGGCAGGATCCCCTTGACCGCGCCCAGGATCTCGTCCTCGTTCTCCCAGGTCCTGATCACCACCGGCAGTGCCTCGGCGCGGCGGATCCGCACCGTCACGGAGGTCCCCGGCTCACGTCCCAGCAGCCGGGCCTCCGGCTCGCCCAGCGGCAGGACGTAGTTCTGGTTGTGGTGGCCGCTGCTGGCCAGTCCCTCCCGGGTGGCCACCTCGACGAAGTCCCGGAGGCGGGCCCGGTGCGCGGTGGGCTCCCCGAGGGTGGGTCGGGGAAGAGGTGGTGCGCCCACTGGCCGCTCCGGGAGGTACGAGGGGAGTCACAACTGACGGTAGGCATGCGGACTCCAGTCCCGCACGCGGAGTTCCGCACGCCGGGACGGGCGTGGTGTCACCCGTCCGGTGGAGGCCGCGGAGACCCGTTCGAGTCGGTGAGGTGCCCCTTGGTACGAACGGAGGCGAGCGCTTGCTCAATCGGTGCGGGAATGCTACAGCATGGCCCTTATTCGGAGAGCAGGTCCCAGACCGAGTCGAACCACTGCTGCATGCTGTCCACGAAGACGGAACCGGGAGAGGCCGGCAGCTCCGTCTTCACATGGTGGGTGAGCGTGGCCCCGAGGCCCATCACGTCCAGGGCGGTGATCACCTCGCCCCGCTCCAGCAGCAGCGGGCGCTCGATGATCTCGTACATGCCGTGCAGGACCTCGACGGCGTTCAGGAGGTAGAGCTTGAAGGTGGGGGTCAGCGGCGTGTGCCGGATCCGCACGTCGACCGAGGGCACCAGGCCCTCGGTGTGCAGGTCCATGAGCGCCCCCACCAGCGACGTCGTGTGCGACTCGGTGATGGCGCGCAGCCGCTCCCGCATGCGGGTGTCGTTGCGGTCGTCCTTGACCCGGGGATAGGGCAGCGGCAGCGTCGAGTCCGGCAGGAGCATGCGCAGCGTGATGCGCTGGGGCGCGATGAAGCCGCCCCGGATGCGCTCCGCCTGGAGCCGGATGTGGGTGTCCAGGGACTCGGACGTCAGCGTGTAGACGTCCAGGGTGACCTCGGGCCGCTCGAAGGCCTCGCTGATGAACGGGGCCAGCGTCACCGCGCCGCCCTGCCGTGTGGCCTTGGCCGCCGAGGACTGTATGCGCTGCGTCTTGACCACCCGTGACCCGCTGCCCTGCCGCGACTCGATCCACCCCTCGTCCGCCAGCACCCGCAGCGCCCGCTGCACGGTGTCGCGGGAGACCCCCAGCTCCTCGGCCAGGGCACGCTGCGACGGCAGGAAGGACCGCAGTGGATACGTGCCCGCCGCCATCCGCGCGCGCAGTTCGTCCGCGAGCCGCTCGAACTCCCGGCCGCCGCCCTCGCCGGTCCGCTGTCCGTCCATGTGCGGACCGTACCGCTTTCAGTCCACTGGCAAACCAATCCGCACCAACAGGCGGCAGGGATTGGGCCGTTGGTTAAGGGATCAACCGGGCCGGGCAGACCACTGTCAGCACAACCAGTCCAATTGGACGGGAAGTTGAGCACTTCCCCGGAAGTGGAAGGGAGATGGTCGGATCATGCCCCTGTTCCACATGCTCACGGGACTCGGCGAGCTGTCCCTGGGCCTGCTCGCGCAGACACGGCTGGGCCCTGTCGGCGTGGTGCTCCTGTTCCTCATCGGCGTGTGGGTACGGGCGCGCCGTGACGGTCTGGCCGTCGGGGCGGCGGTGCTGCTCACCGTGCTGATGATTCAGGCCTGAGAAGGGTTTCGGACGAGGCGCAGCAGCGGTTCCAGGGAGTCCACGACCGTGGTGGCCCCCGCGTCCCGGAGCAGTTTGTCCTTGCGTTCGTTGCGCGCGTAGCCGAGGAACGGCACGCCGGCCGCGCGGGCGGCGAGCAGGTCCGACGGGGTGTCGCCGATCATCAGCGCGGTCGCGGGAGCGGCGCCCATGGCGTTCAGCGCCCGGTGGATGCAGTGGGGGTCGGGTTTGAGGTGGTTCAGCCGCTGGGTGCGGCCGTATATGTGGGGGGCGAAGCACGCGCCGAGGCCGCGGGAGGCGAGGTACTCGCGCACCACACGCGGAGAGTTGTTGGTGGTGATGGCCAGCCGGGACCCCACCGCGGTCCAGGTGCGGATCAGCGGATCGGCGTACGGGGTCGGCAGCGCCGACGCGGTGGCCCGCAGCTCCTCCTGGGTGAGCCGCTCCTCCAGCTCGGCGACCAGGTCGCTGCCCGGGTGCCGGCGGTCGACGGCGCGCAGGACGACGTGCGGGTCCAGGGACTCGCGTTCGGTCTCGGTGAGCAGGCCGTGCAGCCCCCGCCCCTCGAGCCAGGACGCCAGATCGTTCGCCACCCGCTCCGCCGAGTGGCCCGCGAAGAGACGGCAGATGGGGCCGTCGAAGTCCCACAGCACGACACGGGAGCCCCTCACCAGGCCCCGCAGTGCGTTCAGTTCGTTGTCGGTCTCGTTCCGCTTCTCGGCTGTCACCGCATCAGTCTGCTTCGTCTCAGAAGTCACTAGGAGAGTGTCAGGTCCGTCGTGATGGTTGCCCAGAGGGCGTCGAACCACTTCTGGGATTCCTCCACGAAAGCCTGGTCCCGCTGGCCGTCCCGCTTGACGAAGGAGAAGAGGAGGGACTGGGAGCCCAGGGCGTCGTACATCTCCAGGGTGTGGCTCTCCCACTCCTCCTGGCGCCTGGTCAGCATGTAGTAGCCGATCAGCGCCTCCTCGCCGTTGAGCAGGTACAGCTTCACCGGCGGGGTGAAGGGCAGCGCGCGGAAGGAGACGTGCACGTCGATGCCGTGGGTGGCGCGCAGCGCGAGCAGATTGTGCCGGAGCACCCGGACCTGGGCGTTGCGCTGGGCCAGCCACCGCTCGTGAACCGGGTCGTCGCCGCCGTCCCGGCCCTCGACCGGGACCGGGAAGGCCAGGTTGATCTCGCGGGAGGGCAGCAGGATGCGGACGTCGACCGACTCGGGGCGGATACGGCCCTCGTGGATGTGCCGGACCGGTTCGCCGAGCGCCAGCATGAAGCTCTCGGCCGTGAGGCAGGCCGCGTCGATCCGTACGTGGGGCCGGGAGAAGGCGTCCGTCAGGCGCGGTGTCAGCCCCACCATCGTGGGCTGGGGTTCCTCACGGACCTGGGCCGGTTCGGCGATCCGGGGCGGGCTTCCCTTGCTGACGTTGCTGAGCAGGCCGTCCTCCTGGAGGACGCGCAGGGCCTGGCGAACCGTGCCGCGCTCGACGCCGAACTCCTCGGCCAGCTCGGCCTGGGTGGGCAGGCGGTCGCCCGCCTTGAGCTCGCCGGACCGGATGCGTTCCCGCAGGATGTCGGCGATCTCCTGGGGCGTGAGTCTGCTGCTGCCGTTCACTGCCACGTTCTCCTGGGCCACGACCAAACGCTACAACTTTGATCCATCTAAAGGCAGTTGTTTGGAAGTTGTTTATGACTACCGACCAAGTGGGGACAACCTAGTTGGAGTTGGTTGCCAACTTGGCGAAGTTGGTATCACCTCGTTCCGCCACCCCGACCCACATCCGACGGAGGAACACGCCATGCCCGTCCTCGCCCTCGTCTCCGCCGTCCTGGTCGTCACCGTCGAGCAGCTGATCCAGTGGCAGTACGGCGCGGCCGGCATCGTCGGTCTGCTGTTGCTCACCATAGGCATCAGGTCCAACCGGCCGGGAGTCAGCTCCGCCGGTGCGGTCCTGCTCGCCCTGCTGGTCGCGAGGCCCGCACTGTGAGCGTCAGCCCGTGAGCACCAGCTCCGAACTGATCGTCTCCCACAGCGCGTCGAACCACAGCAGGGACTGCTCGACGAACGTGGTGTCCCGCAGGCCGGGCCCCCGCTCGAAGGCGAACAGCATGGACCGGACGCCCAGGGCGTCGTACATCTCCAGGTACTCCTGGTCGATCTGCGCCTTGCTGCGGGAGAGGGTGTAGTAGGCGAAGAGCGCCTCCTCGCCGTTGAGCAGGTACAGCTTCATCGGCGGGGTGAAGGGCAGCGCGCGGAACGAGACCCGTACGTCGATGCCGTGGGTGGCGCGCAGGGCGAGCAGATTGTGGCGGAGCACCTGCCCCTGGGCGTTGCGCTGGGCCAGCCACCGCTCGTGGACCGGCCCCTCGGCGCCGCCCGGCCCCTCGACCGGAACCGGAAAGGCGAGGTCGATGTCCCGGCTGGGCAGCAGGACCCGGACGTCGACCTTGGCCGGTTTCAGTCGCCCGGCGTGGATCTGGCGCAGCGGCTCCCCGATGGCGAGGGTGAGGGAGACCGAGGTCAGACAGACGGCGTCGATCACGACGTGCTCGGCCGCGAAGGCGGCGGCGATCCGGGGCGCCAGGGCCACGGTGGTGGGCAGCGGAGGCGCCGCGCGGCCGGTCAGCGCCCTGTCGGGGTCGGGGGCGACGGTCGCCGGGGCGCCCTTGGAGACGTTGGTGAGCAGTTGCTCGGACTGGAGGATGCGCAGCGCCTGGCGCACCGCGGGGCGCTCCACACCGAATTCGGCGGCGAGCTGGGCCTGTGTGGGCATGCGCTGACCCGGCCGGAGCGCACCGGACCTGATCCGTGCGCGCAGTTCGTCGGCCACCTCGCGATGTGTCCTCTGTGGCCTCTGCGGCTTCTTCCGTCCATTGACGGAGGCGGGTTCCGGGTCCACAGCCAAACACTACAACTTCTCGCCATCTTCGGGCAGTTCAGTGAAGGGTGGTTATAGGACTCTTCCAAGTGGAGATAACTAAGAACAAGTTGGTCACCAACTCGCCCAACCTGGTGAATCGTCAAGGAGGTTGGCCAGCAAGGTCGGGATGGGAGCCACTGACAACAAGGGGGACCGCCATGCCGCTCATCGCCATCGTCCTCGCAGCCCTCGCCATCGGCTTCGAGCAGCTCGTGCAGTGGAAGTACGGGCCGATGGGGATCATCGCCTTCGTCGCCCTCACCGTGGGCATCAAGGCACGGAACACCATGATCAGCGGCATCGGCGCGGTCATCCTCGTGATGCTGCTCGCCCAGTCCGGCTGACAGCACACCGCACGGACCGCCGGCCGGGCCCCCATCCGGAGGGGAGCCGGGAGCCCCGTCGGCGGGCACCACCCGCACAACAACCACAACCACAACTGAACAGCTCGCTACGGATGAGCGCTCACCCGTCGTCGACGGAAGGAGAAGGGCAGGACAGCGCGAGAGCGACCGCGCTCAGAACACGTCCGGGCACCACGGTCGCCTGGACGTACGCAGCAGGGCGTCGGCCTGACGGGCGGCGCCCGCTCGTTCTTCCCGGACCCGGCCCAGCGCCGCGAGGCGCACCGCCGACTCGTCCCCCAGCCACAGCACGGCCAGGTCGGCCACGTCCAGCGTGAGATCGGCGCTCTCGGTGGTCGGCACACAGGCCCCGGCCCCGTCCGCCGCCGCCTCCAGCCGGAAACGCCCACCGGTCAGCCCGCCGGCGTCGGCCACCTCCAGCACCAGCGACCCCGGGGCCGCGTACGTACGCGCCTCCAAGGCCCGTACGACGTCCAGGATCCGCACCCACAGCCAGTCCGCCTGAGTCGTGACGGCGGCGGCCCGCGGATTCGGCAGGAGGTGCGGCAGCAGATCGTCCGGCGCCCGCCAGCCGCTCTTCACCGTCACCACCCAGTCGATCGAGCACAGGTAGTGCCACAACGCGCGCTCGGCGGCCGGGGTCACCCCGGTCAGCCACTTCACCCGCGCCGTGTTCAACGGCTGCTTGGCGTCGCCCCAGCGGTCGTCCGCCGTGTAGGCGGCCATGCCCTCGACCTCGCCGGCCGCCGAGCGGTACACCGCGTAGTACGGCTCGTGGAAGGTCGGATGGAAGCGCACCGCGCCGGTCGTCGTCCTCCACCACAGCTCGTCCCGGTCGACGGCCCCCGGCAGCGTACGGCGCAGCCGCTCGTGCAGTTCGGGGCCGAGCTTGCGGACGTCCTCCGCGTCGACGAGGTCGACCCGGCCGCCGTCGTCCGGGCCCGACCGGCGCGGGTCGAGACCGGCGCGCGGCACGTCGACGGTCCACTCCGCGGTCGTGGTGGCCGGGCCGAAGCCGTACCGCCCGTAAATCGGGTACTCGGCGGCGATCAGCGTCGCGACGACGTCCCCGCGCTCCTTCGCGGCGGTGAGGTCCTGCGCCATCATGCGGGTCAGCAGTCCGCGCCGGCGGTGGGTGGCGGTGACGGTGACGTTGGTGACCGCGTCGGCGGGCACGGTCGCCCCGCCGACCACGGTGAGCCGCTGGGCGAAGGAACGGAACGTCGCGACGCACCGCCCGGCGTCGAAGGCGCCGACCGACCGGCCGGGCGTGAACTGCGCCCGGCGCGCGTCGAGGAGTTCCTCGGACAGCGAGGGCTCGCGCAGGAACCCGGTGTTCAGGGCCCGTTGCCAGTCGGCGAACTCGGACTCGTCGATCGGGCGTACGTCGATGTCGGCGCGGGAGGTCATGGGCTCACGGTAGGGCGGCCGCGCGCCGGCTGTCGAAGAGGTTTTCCCCGGGCCGCCACCCCCGCGCGCTCACACGAGCAGGTCGTCGACCTGCGCCTCCCCGTCCCGGTAGCGGCGCGCGATCTCCGCGCTGCACTCGTCGGCCGTACGCTGCAACCGCTGCCGCCGCCGGGACACCTGCTGCTCGTACCGCACGAGCCGTCCCATCGCGGTGTTCAGCTCCCCGTCCGTGCGTGCGCCGAGGTCGGACAGCTCCACCTCGGCGAGCGTCTCGGCCGCCAGCCGCCGGTACTCCTCGCCCTGCGGCGTCCCCAGCGTCACATGCCGGGCGGAGGAGCGGTGCCGGGCCGGGGTGTCCCGCAGGATCTCGGGCAGCCGCTCGACGACGGACGCCTCCGCCGGCGCCACGACCGACGGCACACCCTCCGGCAGCAGGCGCCGGGCCAGCTCCGCCCGCAGGATGTCGATCCGCCCCTGGAGCAGCCGCCGCACATAGCTGAGATCGGCCTCGTCGCGCTGCGCGTCGCGGCGCACCTCACGCAGCCCGGCCAGACTGAGCACGGTCAGATCGTGCTCCGCCCGGTCCTCGGGCAGCACCGGGCTGTCCGTGCGCTGGGTGGGCGGCCGGCAGAACTCCCGCTCCCCGATTCCCGTCTGGGTCAACGGGACAGCCGCGGGCGGCTGTCCAATCCCCGGTGTGCTCATGTGCCTCAACCGTCCCCTCGACCGGCATGTGCCAGCATCGTGCCACCCCAAGCGGCCACATTGTGAGCGAGTGCCCCCGATCCGCCCCAGATGGGCGTTAAGGAGTAAAAATAGCCCGGCCGGGGTCCCCCGTGGGCCGCCGTCGGCCACCTGTTCGCCGACCGGCATGATGGTCGTATGCGAGCTGTGGTGCAGAGGGTCGACGGCGCGAGCGTCGTCGTGGACGGCGAGACGGTGGGGGCGATCGAGGGCGAGGGACTGTGCGTCCTCGTCGGCGTCACCCACGAGGACACCAAGGAGAAGGCGGCGCAGCTCGCCCGCAAGCTCTGGTCGATCCGGATGCTCCAGGACGAGCGGTCGTGCAGTGACATCGACGCACCGCTGCTGGTGATCAGCCAGTTCACCCTGTACGGCGATGCCCGCAAGGGCCGCCGCCCCACCTGGAACGCCGCCGCCCCCGGCGATGTCGCCGAGCCGCTCGTCGACGAGGTGGTGGCGCAGCTGCGCGCCCTGGGCGCGACGGTGGCGACGGGCCGCTTCGGCGCGAGGATGAGCGTGTCGCTGACCAACGACGGCCCGTTCACCGTCCTGCTGGAGATCTGAGCCGGCAGGCTCTGTCGGGCTCAGGGCTCGACGACGGTCTCCTGTGCCGCCGCCGTGTCGCCGGCGAGCAGCCGGGCGTCCACCGGCACGTTCCGCTTCACCAGCGCCAGCGCGACGGGGCCCAGCTCGTGGTGGCGTACGGACGTCGTGATGAACCCGATCCTGCGGCCCTCCGCGCCCTCATCGGCGAGCCGGATCTCCGTTCCCGGCGTCGGCAGATGGACCTCGCTGCCGTCGAGGTGCAGGAAGACCAGCCGTCGCGGCGGCTTCCCCAGGTTCTGCACCCGGGCCACGGTCTCCTGCCCCCGGTAGCAGCCCTTCTGGAGATGCACCGCGGTGCCGATCCAGCCCAGCTCGTGCGGGATGGTGCGGTGATCGGTCTCGAAGCCGAGCCGCGGCCGGTGCTGCTCGACCCGCAGCGCCTCGTGCGCGAGGATCCCGGCGGCCGGCCCGGTCTTCTCGGCGTACGACTCCAGGTCGGCGCGGGGCAGGAACAGGTCCCTGCCGTACGGCGTCTCGCGCACCATGACGCCCTCGGGCACATCGGCGATGGAACCGGCCGGCAGATGCACCACGGCGATGTCGGCGGTGCGGTCGGCGACCTCGACCCGGTAGAAGAACTTCATCGACTCCAGGTACGCGATCAGCGCCTCCTGGGTGCCGGGCTCGACGTGCGCCCAGACCGTCTCACCGTCGTCGACCAGGTAGAGCGCGTGCTCGATGTGGCCGTTGGCGGACAGCACCAGCGCCTCGGTGGCCCGGTGCGGCGGGAGGTCACTGACGTGCTGGGTGAGCAGCAGATGCAGCCAGGCCAGCCGTTCCGGACCGGTGACGGTGACGACCCCGCGGTGGGACAGGTCGACGAAACCGGTGCCGTCGGCGAGGGCGCGCTGCTCGCGGAACAGGTCGCCGTAGTGGGCGGCCACGCCTTCGTCGACGCCCTCGGCGGGGACCGCGCCGGGCAGGGTCAGCAGGGGGCTCTTCATACGACCTAGCCTACGACTCGGTAGTTGAAGCCTTCAGGGAGCAGTCCTCACAGCGCCCGAAGATCGCGAAATGCTTCATGTCGGTGTCGAAACCGAACTGTTCGCGCAGCTTGGCGGTGAACTCGGCGGCCACCGAGAGGTCGGCCTCGATCACGTTGGTGCAGTCCCGGCAGACCAGGTGGATGTGGTGGTGCCGGTCGGCCAGGTGGTACGTCGGCGCCCCGTGCCCGAGGTGGGCATGGCTGACCAGGCCCAGCTCCTCCAGGAGCTCCAGCGTGCGGTACACGGTGGAGATGTTGACCCCCGAGGCGGTCTTCCGCACTTCGCCGAGGATGTCGTCGGGGGTCGCGTGCTCCAGGGTGTCGACGGCCTCGAGCACGAGCTGCCGCTGCGGCGTCAGCCGGTAGCCGCGCTGCCTGAGGTCGCTCTTCCAGTCGGTGCTCACCACACCACGAGTCTAGGCGGTGTGCGAGAGCGTGCCCGGTTACTTGAAGAAGGCGATGCCGTCGTCCGGCATGTCGTCGGGGAGGGCCTTGGCCCAGCGCTCGACCTCCTCCGGGGTGACGACCTTCTTCAGGTGGGCCGACATGTAGGGGCGCAGCTCGACCTCGGGGGTCTGCTTCTCGCCGACCCACATCAGGTCGCTCTTGACGTAGCCGTACAGCCGCTTGCCGCCGGTGTAGGGCCGGGAGGCGGCCGTGCGGGCCACGGCGTCGGTCACCAGGTCGATCTGCGGCTTGCCCTCGGCCAGCTCGCCGTACCAGATCTCGATGACGCCGTCGTCGCGGGTCATCGTCGCCTCGACCTTGCGGCCGGCGTCGATCCGCCAGAAACCGTGCTCGGACTCCAGCGGGCGGACCTTGTTCCCGTCGCCGTCCAGCACCCAGGTGTGGGAGCTGTACTCCAGGAAGTCCCGGCCGTCGTGGGTGAAGCTGACCTCCTGCCCGAAGTTGCACTTCTCGGCACCGGGGAAGTCGTGGACGCCCGCGCCCGCCCAGTTGCCGAGCAGGAAGGCGAGCGGGACGAGGTCCTTGTGCAGGTCGGACGGGATCTCGATCATGATGGAACTTCCTGGCTATCGGGTCAGCGCTGGCCCTGGAACAGCTTCTTCACGGTCAGCCCGGCGAAGGCGAGAACGCCGACGGCGACCAGGACCAGCAGGGCTTCGAAGAAGATAACCACGGGTGCTCCTTGAGCGGGGGGTGCGGTGGTGTGCACGGGGCCGGGCCCCAGCTTACGCGGCCGGGGCCCGGCCCTGTCGTGCGAGGTCCGCCCTCCCGCGGCTCAGCCCAGCAGCTGGCTCTGGAGCACCACCGTCTGCCGGAACGGCACCGCGTGCGCGGTCCCCTCGCGGGACTGGAGCACGACGGCGAGGACGTCACCGGCGGCGAGGTAGGCGTAGCGCTCCTGTTCCTTGCCGTACGGCTTGGACTCGACGTAGACGCTGCGATCGACCCCCGGGACCGCCGCCGCCTCGGGGAAGGACTCGTCGAAGGTCAGGGTCTCCGTGCCCCGCACCGAGTAGACCGGGTCGGCGTACGAGAAGTAGCGCCCGAAGAAGGACTCCTCCACCATCAGCGCGGTGTCGAACCGGAGCAGGTAGATACGGGTCCGGGTGCCGTCGGCGGTGGTCCAGCCGCGCGCCGCGATGTGCCGGAGGCCGCCGTCGACGAGCTGCTGCCGGAAGTCGTCCCGGTCCTCCTTCTCCGCGTACTCCTTCAGGAAGTCGTCCGTGGCGAGCCAGCCGTCCTCGCCGCGCAGTGCCTCGTCCTCCTTCGCGCCCGCCGGGGCGGGCAGCAGGAGGGCGCGCAGGTCGGCGTGATGGGTGCCGGCCGGGTTGGACTCCGCCTGCGGACCGGGGCTGCCGGAGGGCAGCGGCGGCTTCGTGAGCCGCGGGTAGTCCCACCGCCCGTCGGACTCGGTCGCCAGGCCGGGTACGTCCGTACGCTCCATCCGCGTGATGCCGTACGCCGTGCCCGCGCCGGCCACGGCGAAGACCACGACGGCCGCGGTCCAGCGCAGGGCGGCGCGCAGCACCCGGCGGTCCTTGCGCACCGTCGGCTCCGGTTCGGCCGGTACGGCCGGCGGCTCTGCGGGCGGGGCGGGAACGAGGGACTGCTGCTGCTCGGTCATACGGCCTTCCCGGGTTCGTCGATGCGGTCGAGTTGCTGACCGAGCAGGATGGCGATGCTCTTGGTGTCGAGCGGCTTCGGGCCGTTCGCGGTGAGGGTGACCAGGACGTCCCCCACGTGGGCCGAGCAGTGCATGGAGTCGAGGTCCACGTCCGCGTCCTTGGGCGGCAGAAAGCATTCGGCGTTCTTGTGGCCCTCGATCTTCGGCCCCTTGCGGAAGACGTCGAGGGCGTCGAGGAACTCGCTCTGGAACCGGGCGTTGTCCCGCACGGCGGCACGGTTGCCCATCCGGGCCAGCACGATGTCCACGGTGAAGACGTCCGTCTGCTGGTAGACGCTGACCGATCCGTTGACGTAGCTGCGCATCGCCATGCCCTCGACGCGCCACCTGTCGATCTCCTTCTCCAGCCGCTTGCGCTGGGAGCGCGGCAGATCGCGCAGCGACTCCTTCTGGAGCGCCGTGGCGCGGGCGCCGCTGAGCTGCTCGTCCGAGCCGAACTCGCCGAGATCCGGCCCGGGGGACCAGTTGTCGTACCCGTACGGCACGAGCATCCCGGCCAGCCCCCGCTGCTCGGCCTTCTCGCCCTCGGCGGCGGCCGCCTTCGGGATCTTCCATTCGGGCGCGCCGGCGTCACGGTCGGCGCCGTTCACGGTCACGACGGTGTGGCCCACGCCGGCGACGACGGCGCCGGCCAGCAGCACGGAGCCGACGACGGAGGCGACACGCCCCCGGCGCAGGGGTCGCTTCACGGCCGGGGCGTCGTCGGGAACGGGCGGCTCGGGCGGTACCGGCGGCAGGCTCTGCGTCTCGTTCACAGCCGCTCCATCTGCCGCTCGGCCAGATCCGTGATCATTTTCTTGGGTATGGACTTGGTTCCGTACACCCAGATCTCCATCGCGATGTCCCCGCGCAGGGCGTGCGCCTCCGCGCTGTACAGGGGCTCGTAGCCGGGCTCGGTCTCGGGGCGGTTGTGGACGTACGCCCTGCCGTCCCCGGTGCCGGGAATGGCCCAGCTGTCCGTGTCCTCGGTGTCCTCGGCCCAGTACTGGCCGTTGTCGACGCTCTCGGCGGCCCCCAGGGTCTCCTCCTGGCGGAACTGCACCAGCCGGATCTCCACGCTGTAGTCCTCGTCGTCGAGCCAGCCGACGACGGCGGCACGGCGGAACCCGTCCATGGCGAACTGCCCGAACGTCGAGCCGGACTCCTCGTAGTAACTGGCGTACTCGGCGAGGTCCATCCAGCCGTCGTCGCCCAGCGGCCAGTCGGGCTCGCGCGCGCCGCGCGGCTTCTTCAGCAGCAGCTTGCGCAGGTCTCCGTCGGTCTTCACGCGGCGGTCCCGAGCGGCCGACAGGGGCTCGGGTCCCTTGCCCTTCGCCTGCTCGATCTCCGGCTGCGACAGGGGCGGCAGCTTGGTGGGCTCACGGTCGGCCTGGACGAGATATCCGGTGCAGGTGCCCGCGACCACGCCGAGCACGGCCGCGGCGGCGATCAGCGCGGCAGTCCGCCCCCGCCGGCGCTTCCGGGGCGCGTCCGGGGTCGCGATCTCCGGTGTTTCCGGCGCCGGCACGGCCTCCGGCGCGTCGGCTGCTTCTTCGGGTTGCTCCAAAACGTACGTCCCCCCACAGAAGGTGAAGCGCGCATTCCGTCACGCGCGCACAGGAGACCCCCGGGTGCCGATCGAAGTTGTAGAGATCGTGATTACGATTCGGTCATGGCCAAGAAGCTTGTGATCAAGGTGACCGCGGGAAGCGACGCTCCCGAACGCTGCTCGCAGGCGTTCACGGTGGCGGCGGTGGCGGCGGCCAGTGGTGTCGACGTCTCCCTGTGGCTCACCGGGGAGTCCTCGTGGTTCGCCCTGCCGGGCCGCGCCGCCGAGTTCGAGCTGCCCCACGCCGCCCCGCTGCCCGACCTGCTCGACTCGATCCTGGCCGCCGGCCGGATCACCCTGTGCACCCAGTGCGCGGCCCGCCGCGACATCACCGAGAAGGACGTCATCGAGGGCGTACGGATCGCCGGCGCGCAGGTGTTCGTCCAGGAGACGCTGGCGGACGACACCCAGGCGCTCGTCTACTGAGCGGCCCGCACCCACAGACAGAACGGATGCCCGGACGGGTCGAACAGCACCCGTACGTCGTCCTGCGGCTGATGGCCGGCGAGCGTCGCCCCCTCCGCCACGGCCCGGGCGGTCTCGGCCTCGAGATCGTCGACCTCGACATCGAGGTGGAGCATCATCTGCTGCTCGCCGGGCCGTCGGGTGGGCCAGACCGGCGGCACGTACTCGGGCTCGGTCTCGAAGGCGAGCGCCGTGCCCTCGCCTCCCGGCGGAGGCCCGATGAGCACCCAGTGGGGCTCCTCCGCGCGCACCACGTACCCGAGCAGCCGGACGTAGAACCCGGCCAGCTCGTGCGCGTCACGCGCGTCGAGCACGACGGTGGACAGCCTCGCAGCGCACATGCGCCCCTGCTTACCGCGGCCCCTTCTTGCCGTCCAGCTCGTCCCACCACTCGTCGGACTTCGGATCGCCGGAGGGGTCGTCCCACCAGCGGTCGTCGGGACCGCGCCGGTTGGCCACCATCGCGGCGACGGGCGGGATGACCATGGCCACGAGGCACATGCCCACCGCCGCGGGCACCGACCACAGCCGCACCACGCCCCAGGCCAGGACGAACAGCCCGATGCAGGTGCCCATCATGGCGAAGTAGGCGTGCCGCCTGCGCGCGTACATACCTCCAGCGTAGGTCCGGGCACGCCGAAGGGCCGCACCCCGGGCGTCCAACCCGTGGGATGCGGCCCCTCGGCCGTTCTCGAGCCTCAGACCGCGATCGCGACCTCGGCCAGACCGCCCTGCTGGGCGACGACCGTGCGGTCGGCGGTGCCGCCGGGCACCAGCGCGCGGACGGTCCAGGTGCCTTCCGCCGCGTAGAAGCGGAACTGACCGGTGGCGGAGGTCGGGACCTCCGCGGTGAACTCGCCGGTCGAGTCCAGCAGACGGACGTAGCCCGTCACCGGCTCTCCGTCGCGGGTCACCTGACCCTGGATGGTGGTCTCACCGGGCTTGATCGTCGAGGCGTCCGGGCCGCCGGCCTTCGCACCGCACATGTCTTACTCCTGAAGGGGTCTGGAAAGGTCGGTCGGGAGGGATTACTTGCCGGAGCCGAGCTCGATCGGCACGCCGACGAGGGAGCCGTACTCGGTCCAGGAGCCGTCGTAGTTCTTGACGTTCTCCACGCCGAGCAGCTCGTGCAGCACGAACCAGGTGAGCGCGGAACGCTCACCGATACGGCAGTAGGCGATGGTGTCCTTGGCGAGGTCGACCTGCTCGCCCTCGTAGAGCGCCTTGAGCTCGTCGTCGGACTTGAAGGTGCCGTCGTCGTTGGCGTTCTTCGACCACGGGATGTTCGCGGCGGTCGGGACGTGGCCCGGGCGCTGCGACTGCTCCTGCGGCAGGTGGGCCGGGGCGAGCAGCTTGCCGGAGAACTCGTCGGGGGAGCGCACGTCGACCAGGTTCTGGCTGCCGATGGCGGCCACGACGTCGTCGCGGAAGGCGCGGATGGACGTGTCCTGGGGCTTGGCCTTGTACTCGGTCTTCGGCCGCTCCGGCACCTCGTCGCCGGGGACCAGCTCGCGGGCGTCGAGCTCCCACTTCTTGCGGCCGCCGTCGAGAAGCTTGACGTTCTCGTGGCCGTACAGCTTGAAGTACCAGTAGGCGTACGAGGCGAACCAGTTGTTGTTGCCGCCGTAGAGGACGACGGTGTGGTCGTTGCCGATGCCCTTGTCCGACAGGAGCTTCTCGAAGCCCTCCTGGTCGACGAAGTCACGGCGGACCGGGTCCTGAAGGTCCTTCGTCCAGTCGATCCGGATGGCGTTCTTGATGTGGTTCTTCTCGTAGGCGGACGTGTCCTCGTCCACCTCGACGATGGCGATGGTCGGGTCGTCCAGGTGCTCCTGGACCCAATCGGCGTCGACCAGGACGTCGCTGCGACTCATGCTCTTTCTCCTCCGGGGCAGTTGCGGCGGGGCGTGCGAGTGAGAGGGTGCGCGGCCTCGGCGGGGCCGGCGCACGGGTGCCCTCAGCAGGGCGAGACAGGGTTGCGGACGGCGACGCGTCCGCTCAGAAGGTGCGACAGAGCATGGCGGCGACACGGCACAGGTCCACTGCCCGCCGCTTCGTGAGATCCGCCTGTCCCCGCGGCCGGGGGACGCTCGTCTGACACTGCATGGGGTCGATCGTAGGGACGGACGGGCGGGCATGTCACCGGCGTGTCGCATACTGAGACGCGATCGTCCGCCATCCGGGATCAACAGCCTCGCGAGCCGCCGTTCCCGCGCCCCCGGCCCCCCGGGCGCCCGCCATCCCGCCCTCCCTGCGGACACACTCGTCTCGCCAGTCGGACAGCGCGCCCGCCATGTCCCTCCCTACCCGGCCAGACGGACCTCGGAACCCTTCACGGTGATGTCCACGCCGTCCTCCGCCGCCTCGACCTTGTCCAGCCGGATGCCGCCGGGCAGTGCGCCGATCCTCTGCTCGAAGTCGGTGATCTGCCGCAGGGCGGACTCGACGATGCTGACCCCGCCGAACTCGGGCACGGCGTCGGCCCGCACGCGCACGGTGTCGCCGTCCACGACGGTCACCGAGCTGAGCACGGAGACCGGCTCGGGCAGCTTGGCGCCCAGTACGGTGGCCTCCACGGCGACCTTGATCTTCCCGTTGCCGCCGTCGGAGAGGCCGACGACCCGGGCGGTGACACCGGGGGCGACCCTGCTGGGCTCGGACTTGGCGGTCTTGAGCAGCTCGTCGTAGGCGATGGTGGCCGTGCCGGTGGCGCTGTCGGCCACGGCGGAGCTGAAGTCGTTGGAGAAGTCGACGCCGTGCATGTCGGCGCGCAGGTCGGCGATACGGATCTTCCTGGCGCCGTCGCCGGTGCCGGCGTCGTAGTCCTGGATGCCCACCTGGACCTCGTCGAGGGTGCCGTCGGCGAGCTGGGTGAGGAACGGGAAGCCGTTGATGGACACGTCGGGGGTGTTCGCCAGGTTCTCGGTCGCCTTCAGGCGGTCGGCGGCCTCGCCTTCGGCGATGTTGACGGCTACGCGGTCGATGATGACGAAGATCGCGGCGAGTATCGCTGTGATGACGAGCAGTATTCGCAGTGCGCGCATGCGGTGTCCCCCACCTGGCGGTTCTCTTCGACGTCGGTCCGCGACGACCGGCGGTCGTCCTGCGCGAGGGTAACGCCGTGGGGGGTGGGGGTCGGGGGATTGTGGATCAGCTGTGACAGGGGCCGGGGTCGCTGCGCGGGCTTATGGGCGCCGGGGTTCACGCGCCCGGCGCGTGCGGGGTGCTCCGGCGCTGGTGTGGGCCCGGGGCGTTCGCGTGGCCCGGCGCGTGCGGGGTGCCCCGGCGCTGGTGTGGGCTCGGGGTGTTCGCGTGGCCCGGCACCGGGCGGGGTGCGCCGCGTGGGTGGTGGCCGGGGGGTGTCTGCGCAGCCCGGCGCGTGCGGGGTGCCGTCGCGCCCACCCGTGCCGCCCCAGCGGCACGACTGCCCGCGGATCGCGGCAGACGCGGCGCGGCGGGCCGCGGATCGCGGCAGACGCGGCGCGGCGGGCCGCGGCGAGCGGCGGGCCGCGGCGAGCGGGGTAGGCGGCGGGCCGCGGAAGGTGGGGCGTAGTGGCCGGGCGCCGGGCGGCGGGTTGGCGCGTGCGGCGCGGAGGGGACGGGGCGGGGGTGGCCGCCCGCAGTGGCTGGCGCGTCCGCGCCCCGTGCCTATCCAGCTGGCGTGATTCGCGCCAGTCCGAGGACGGACACCCCCGGCGCGGCCCCGACCCACCCTCCAGCCGTGGGCGTCAGGCCAACCCCCACCGTGGGCGTCAGGCCAGTAGGTAGATCGCGGGGGCCGCGGTGGTCAGGGGGAGGGCCACGCCTGCTGTGAAGTGGACGAAGCGGGACGGGTAGTCGTAGCTCGCCACGCGGTGGCCGATCAGCGCGCAGACCGCCGCACCCGCCCCCACCAGCGCTCCCGCCGACCCGTCGAGCACAAACCCCGCGCCCGCCGCGACCGCCACCGCGACCACCACGGACACCGGCGTCGGCAGCGGCAGCGCCCGCGCCACCACCCCCGCCGCCACAGCGACCGCACCCACGGTCACCGCGGACGCGTCCGCCGCCAGATACCCGCCCGCCACGATCGCCAGCGCCGCCGCCACGACCGTCGCCATCAGGCCGTACATCCGCTCGTCGGGATCCGCGTGCGACCGCAGCTGCAACACCAGCGACAGCAGCACCCACACCCCCAGCGTCCCCAGGATCGCCCCCGGCGACCGGTCCGACACCAGGAGCGCCGCGTCCGCGGCCAACGCGCCGAGGAACCCCAGCGCGATCCCCTGCCGCGCCGGCCACATCCCGTTCAGCCGGAACCAACCCGCCGCCGTGAGCCCTTGCAGCACCACCAACGGCACCAGCAGCGCGTACGTCCCCAGCGCCGCCCCGCCCGCCAGCAGCAGCCCCAGCAGCGCGGTGAGCGCCGCCGGCTGCAACCCGGGCTCGATGATCGGCGACCGCCCCTCGGCCCGCGCCCGCTGCGCGTCCGTGACGCGGGAGTTCCCACCCAGCGTGGCAGGCCCGTACTCGGGGCCGGCCTCAGGCACGACCGGCGCCGGAGCCGCGGCAACCGCAGCCGCCGCCGCAGGCTCAGCCGCGGCCACCGGCGGCTGCGTCTGCGTCTCCCACGTCTGCCCCTGCCACTGCTGCGTGTACTGCTGATCCGCGTACGGATCGTACGGATCGCCGTACCCCTGCTGCTGCCCGGGCCAAGCCTGCGGCTCAGGCTGCTGGTACGGCTCGTACGAGCCATAACCCCCGTACGGCTGGTTCGTCATCGCTCACCCTCCTGCGAACGGCGGAAGCACTTCGACCGTGCCGCCGTCGGCCAGCCGTACCGTCTCATGCGCGCGGGTCCCCACGGGATCACCGTCGACGAGGAACGAGCACCGCAGCAGCACGCGAGCGAGCTCCCCGGAGTGCCGCCCCCGCACCGCGTCGAGCGCCTCGGCGAGCGTGGCCGCCTCGTACGGCTCCTCGGCCACCCCGGCCGCGGCCTTGGCGGCGGCCCAGTACCGCACCGTGACCTTTGCCATCTGCTGGTTCCTCAATCGGTTGACGGTGAACACCGTCAGGCTAGCCCGACCGGGCGACCACCCAGTCCCCGATCCGCCGCAACAGCGCCTCCGGCGCCGCGTTCTCGGCGTGCCCCATGCCGGGCTCGACCCACAGCTCCCCGTGCTCACCGGCGGCGGCCGCGAGCATCCGCGGATGGTCGAGCGGAAAGTACCCGTCACGGTCGCCGTGGACGATCAACAGCGGTGTGGGCGCGATCCGCGGCACCGCCTCGACGGGCGACAGCGGCACCGGGTCCCACTGCCGGTGATGGATCCGCGTCCGCAGCCCGTAGCGCCCCACCAGCCGCCCGGACGGCCGGGTCACCAGCCAGTGCAGCCGCCGCATGGGGGCGGTCCCCCGATAGAACCACCGGGAGGGCGCGCTCACGGAAACGACGGCATCCGCGCCGGGAACACCCGCCTCCCGGCCGAGCGCGGCATGCCGCAGCACCACCGAGCCGCCCATCGAGAACCCGACGGTCGCCACCCGCTCATGCCCCAGCTCCCGCGCCCAGTCGACCACCGCCGTGAGGTCCAGCACCTCCCGGTCCCCGACCGTCGACAGCCCGCCCGACGCCCCGTGCCCCCGGAAGGAGAACGTCACCACGGCCCCGTACCGGGCGAACGCGCGGGCCACCCGCCGCACGTGCGGCCGGTCCGCGTCCCCGGTGAACCCGTGCGCGATCACGAACACGGGATCCGGCACGGACGAGGGGCCGCGGGACGAGTCGTATACGGCGGCACCCTTTTCGTATACGGAATCGATCGCCACCCCGTCCGCGGTACGCAAAAACGTCCGCAATCGCGTGCCCCCGCTCGTTACACCACGCGAAACGGCATGCGTCTCGGAATACGGACGAGAGGTGGATCGCGCCACATGACCTGCCGAACCGGTGCTCATGTCGGCTATTCTGCTGCGAAGAGGACTCGGGCAGCGAAGCCCCCGGGTCCTTTTGTGCTTTCGGAAGCGTTGTATACGACGCGGGAAACCGCACGTGTACGGGGCCGTCGAACGCACGCAGCAATGCCGTAAACGTCCTCGCAGGGACCGAGGAGGAACCAGACGTTATGGGCGAGCGAACCGTGCACGAGCGAACGACGACGACCCCGATCGGGGCAGGTGAGGGGCGATGAGCTCACTGCTGCTCCTGACCAACGCGCTCCAGCCGTCGACGGAGGTGCTCCCCGCCCTCGGCCTGCTGCTGCACAACGTGCGGGTGGCCCCGGCGGAGGGCCCGGCCCTCGTCGACACCCCCGGCGCCGACGTCATCCTGGTCGACGGCCGACGCGATCTCCCGCAGGTCCGCAGCCTCTGCCAGCTGCTGCGCTCCACCGGCCCCGGCTGCCCCCTCGTCCTGGTGGTGACCGAGGGCGGTCTGGCGGCCGTCACCGCGGACTGGGGCATCGACGACGTCCTCCTGGACACCGCGGGCCCGGCGGAGGTCGAGGCGCGCCTGCGCCTGGCGATGGGCCGCCAGCAGATCGTCAACGACGACTCCCCGATGGAGATCCGTAACGGTGATCTCTCGGTCGACGAGGCGACGTACTCCGCGAAACTCAAGGGCCGGGTCCTCGACCTCACCTTCAAGGAATTCGAACTGCTGAAATACCTCGCCCAGCACCCCGGCCGGGTCTTCACCCGCGCCCAGCTGCTCCAGGAGGTCTGGGGTTACGACTACTTCGGCGGCACCCGCACGGTGGACGTGCACGTACGACGGCTGCGCGCCAAGCTCGGCCCCGAGCACGAGTCACTGATCGGCACCGTCCGGAACGTCGGCTATCGGTTCGTTACTCCGGAAAAGCCCGAGAAGCTGGAGCGCGCCGCGGAGGACGCCAAGCCCAAGAGCAAGGCGGACAGCGCGCAAGCGGAGTCATCCAAGGTGTGATACGCCCTGCCCGGAGCGGATCCATCCGCGTAGACTCCGCGCGTGGCCAAGGTGACTAGGGATGATGTGGCGCGACTGGCGGGGACTTCCACCGCCGTCGTCAGCTATGTCATCAACAACGGACCCCGGCCGGTCGCCCCGGCCACGCGCGAGCGCGTCCTCGCCGCGATCAAGGAGCTGGGGTACCGGCCGGACCGGGTCGCGCAGGCGATGGCCTCGCGGCGCACGGACCTCATAGGCCTGATCATCCCGGACGCCCGCCAGCCCTTCTTCGGGGAGATGGCGCACGCGGTCGAGCAGGCCGCCTCCGAGCGCGGAAAGATGGTCCTGGTCGGCAACACCGACTACATCGCCGAGCGCGAGGTCCACTATCTGCGGGCCTTCCTCGGCATGCGGGTCTCGGGCCTGATCCTGGTCAGCCACGCGCTGAACGACCTGGCCGCCGCGGAGATAGAGGCGTGGGACGCCCGGGTCGTGCTGCTGCACGAGCGCCCGGAGGCGATCGACGACGTGGCCGTCGTCACGGACGACCTCGGCGGCGCCCAGCTCGCCGTACGCCATCTGCTGGAACACGGCAACGAGTACGTGGCCTGTGTCGGCGGCACCGCGGAGACCCCCGCGGTCGGCGACCCGGTCTCCGACCACGTCGAGGGCTGGCGGCGCGCGATGGCGGAGGCCGGCCTCACGACCAAGGGACGGCTCTTCGAGGCCCCGTACAACCGCTACGACGCCTACCGCGTCGGCCTGGACATCCTCTCCGGCCCGGACCGCCCGCCCGCGATCTTCTGCTCCACCGACGACCAGGCGATCGGCGTCCTGCGTGCCGCGCGGGAGCTGCGCATCGACGTGCCGGGGGAGCTCGCGGTCGTCGGGTTCGACGACATCAAGGAGGCGGCGCTCACCGATCCGCCGATGACCACGGTCGCCTCCGACCGTCCGGCGATGGCCCGCGCGGCGGTCGACCTGGTCCTCGACGACGGACTGCGGGTGGCGGGCTCGCGCCGCGAACGGCTGAAGGTGTTCCCGTCCCGCCTGGTCGTCCGCAGCTCCTGCGGCTGCGCGTAATCAAGCCCGAACGAAGCCGATCGCCGGGCCTTTATATCGGGCATACGAGGTTCTGTCGGGCTTCTCAGCGCTCACTCAGGATGCTCTCATCGTCGGGCGCGAGGCTCATGCTCATGACCGAGAGCCCGCGCCCCAGCGGCGAGTACGAGAGCCCCGCCCAGGTGAACCCCGAGTGGCCGCCGCCCCCGCCGGCGTACGCGCCGTCCCAGCAGCCGCCCGACGAGCCCCCGCAGAGGTCCCCGCGGAAGCGCACCCGCGGCCCGGCGGCCCTGCTCGCCGCCGTGGCGATCGTCGCGGCGGCCGTGGGCGGCGGCACCGCCTACGGCGTGCAGGAGCTGACCGGCAACGACACGGTCGCCTCGTCGAGCTCCACCAGCACCGACGTCGTGCCGTCGAGCCAGAAGGGCACGGTGGCCGGCGTCGCCAAGGCGGTCGGCCCGAGCATCGTCGAGATCAACGCGACCTCCAACGCCGGGTCCTCCACCGGCTCCGGTGTGATCATCACCTCCGACGGTGAGATCGTCACCAACAACCACGTCGTCGCCGGGGCCTCCTCGATCAAGGTGAGCACCGACGACGGCACAACGTACTCCGCGGAGATCGTCGGCACCGACAGCTCCAAGGACCTGGCGCTGATCAAGCTGCGGGACGCCTCCGGGCTGCCGGCGGCCACCCTCGGCGACTCCGACGGCGTGCAGGTCGGCGACCAGGTCGTGGCGATCGGCTCCCCCGAGGGCCTCACCGGCACGGTGACCAGCGGCATCGTCTCGGCCCTCGACCGTGACGTGACCGTCTCGACGGACGAGAGCCAGGGCCGGCAGCAGGGGCAGCCGGACGGCGGCTGGCCGTTCGAGTACGAGGGCCGGGAGTTCAACGGCGACACCGGCAGCTCCACGACCACCTACAAGGCGCTCCAGACCGACGCGTCCCTGAACCCGGGCAACTCCGGCGGCGCGCTGATCGACATGAACGGCAACATCATCGGCATCAACTCGGCGATGTACTCGGCGAGCGGCACCGGCTCGTCCTCGTCCGACGCGGGCAGCGTGGGCCTGGGCTTCGCCATCCCGATCAACACGGTCAAGTCGGACCTGCCCGCGCTGCGCTCCGGCTCCACGAACTGACGCCCGGCCCGCGAAACGTGCGAGTCTGAAGACCCGAAACCGCAGAAAAGCCGTGAGGAATCCCGAGCCATGAGCCCCGCAGACGGCGACCGTGACCCCCAGCGCATCCTGATCGTCGACGACGAGCCGGCGGTGCGTGAAGCGCTCCAGCGCAGCCTGGCCTTCGAGGGGTACGACACCGAGGTCGCCGTCGACGGCGCGGACGCCCTGGAGAAGGCGGCGGCGTACCGGCCCGACCTGGTCGTCCTCGACATCCAGATGCCCCGCATGGACGGGCTGACCGCCGCCCGCCGCATCCGCGCCACCGGCGACACCACACCCGTCCTGATGCTGACCGCGCGGGACACCGTGGGCGACCGGGTGACCGGGCTGGACGCGGGCGCCGACGACTACCTGGTCAAACCGTTCGAGCTGGACGAGCTGTTCGCCCGTATCCGCGCCCTGCTGCGCCGCAGCTCGTACGCGGCTGCGGTGGCCGCCTCCGCCGAGTCCGGTGACGTCCTCACCTTCGCCGACCTGCGCATGGACCTGGCGACCCGTGAGGTCGCGCGGGGCGGCCGGCCGGTGGAGCTGACCCGTACGGAGTTCACGCTCCTTGAGATGTTCATGGCGCACCCGCGCCAGGTGCTCACCCGTGAGCAGATCCTGAAGGCGGTCTGGGGCTTCGACTTCGAGCCCTCGTCCAACTCGCTCGACGTGTACGTCATGTACCTGCGCCGCAAGACCGAGGCGGGCGGCGAGCCGCGCCTGGTGCACACGGTGCGGGGGGTGGGGTACGTACTGCGGCAGGGCGGCGCGGAGTGACGGGGCTGGTCCGCCGGTTCCGCTCGCTCCCCATCCGGGCGCGGCTGTCCCTGCTGGTGGCGGCGGCGGTGGCGTTCGCGGTGGCGGCGGTGTCGGTGACGTGCTGGTTCGTCGTGCGGGACAAGCTGTACGACGCGGTCGACGACGATCTTCAGTCGTCGGTCATCGAGCTCGAGCCGGCGGAATTCCGGCAGCTCACCGACCCCTGCGTCCAGGAGCCCTCCGACACGAGCACCATCGCCCCGCCTCCCAGCAAGCAGTACGCCCAGCTGGTGCGCTCGGACGGCAGGGTGTGCGTGCTCCCGTACTCCGCGGCCGCGGTCGACGTCACGAGCCGCGACAAGGGGGTGGCCGAGAACCCCGACCCGGGCGCCGGCGTCTTCCGCGACGGCCGCGACAGCGACGGCGAGCTGGTCCGCGTGCTGACGACGGCCGTCACCATCAAGACCGGGCCGCTGGGCCGGGGGGTGGCCCAGGACTACGCGCTCGTCGTCGCCCTGCCCCTCGACAACACCCGGTCCACGCTCAACGAGCTGGCCCTGCTGCTGCTCCTCGTCTCCGGAGTCGGCGTGCTCGGCGCCGCCGCCGCCGGTCTCGCGGTGGCCCGCGCCGGACTGCGTCCCGTGGACAAGCTCACCGAGGCCGTCGAACACGTCGCCCGTACCGAGGACCTCGGCGTGCGCATCCCCGTGGAGGACGAGTCGGAGGACGAGGTGGCCCGGCTGTCCCGCTCCTTCAACTCCATGACGTCCGCGCTCGCCAGCTCCCGCGACCTCCAGCAGCAGCTCATCGCGGACGCCGGCCACGAGCTGCGCACCCCGCTCACCTCCCTGCGCACCAACATCGAACTCCTCACCCGCAGCGAGGAGACGGGCCGCCCCATCCCGGAGGCCGACCGCAAGGCCCTGCTCGCCTCCGTGAAGGCGCAGATGACGGAACTGGCCGCGCTGATCGGCGACTTGCAGGAGCTGTCCCGCCCGGACACGGGCCAGCACGCGGGCCGCACCCAGATCGTCGCGTGGCAGGACGTCGTCGAGTCGGCGCTGCGCCGCGCCCGGCTGCGCGGTCCCGAGCTGACCATCACGGCGGAGGTCGACCCCTGGTACGTACGGGCGGAGCCGTCCGCGCTGGAGCGGGCGGTGGTCAACGTCCTGGACAACGCGGTGAAGTTCAGCCCGGAGGGCGGCACGATCGAGGTGCGCCTCGCGGACGGCATCCTCACCGTCCGCGACCACGGCCCCGGCATCCCCGCCGACGAACTCCCGTACGTCTTCGACCGCTTCTGGCGCTCCCCGAGCGCCCGCGCCCTTCCCGGCTCGGGCCTCGGCCTGTCGATCGTGGCCCGCACGGTCCAGCAGGCGGGCGGCGAGGTGTCCCTGACCCGGGCGGAGGGCGGCGGCACGACGGCCAGGCTCCGCCTGCCGGGCGCCCCGACCCCACCACCCGAGGTGCCGTAGGGGTTAGGGGCGGGCGGCAACCTTTCCGTGGTGGGCGGCGACCGATCGGCGTCCCCTCCCCCACACGGAACGGATCGCCGCATGAGCGAACACCGCAGCACGCCCCGTCACCGCAGGCCCCGCAGGCTCCTGGCGGTCGGCCTCCCGCTGGCCCTGGCGACCGCGGGAGCCCTGGCCCACGGCGCCTACCCGGGACTCCTGTCCCCCCAGTCCGCCTCCGCCGCGACGACCGCGGCCCCCGCCTGGGCCACCGCCACCGCCGACGGCTTCGCCTCCGTGAACGCGCTCGGCCAGAACGGCACGTACGGCGGCCGGGACGGCAGGACCGTCACCGTGCGGACGCAGGCCGACCTGGAGAAGTACGCCACGGCCGCCGAGCCCTACGTCATCGTCGTGGCCGGGACGATCACCATGAACCCGGTCGGCAAGGAGATCAAGGTCGCCTCCGACAAGACGATCGTCGGCGCCGGGACCTCCGGGCACATCGTCGGCGGGGGCTTCTTCCTCGGCCAGGGCGTGCACAACGTGATCATCCGCAATCTGACGATCCGGGACGCCTACCAGGGCGTCTGGAACGACAAGGAGCACGACTTCGACGCGGTCCAGATGGACGGCGCCCACCACGTGTGGATCGACCACAACGACCTGCGGCACATGGCGGACGGCCTGATCGACGTCCGCAAGGACAGCACGTACGTCACCGTGTCCTGGAACAAGCTGAGCGACAACAACAAGACGTTCGGCATCGGCTGGACCGAGAACGTCACGACGGACATCACGATCCACCACAACTGGTTCCGCGAGACCGAACAGCGCAACCCCTCCACGGACAACGCCGCCCACGCGCACCTCTACAACAACTTCCTCGAGGACGTCGCGAACACCGACATCACCTCCTCGTACGGCAACTACTCGCGCGGCGGCACCCGGATGGTCCTGGAGAACAGCTACTTCCAGGGCATGAGGAACCCGGTCATCAAGGACGCGACGGCGACGATCGTCCAGCGGGGCAACGTGTTCTCGGGCACGTCGGGCCGGAACGAGAGCGGCGGTACGGCCTTCGACCCGAAGACGTACTACGCGTACACGCTCGACAAGGCGGCGGACGTACCGGCGCTGCTCAGGTCGGGCACGGGCCCGCGCGCGTCCATCGGCACGACGGCGGTCTCCACGAAGGCCGCGGCGGCCACGACGCTCACGGTCGCCAAGGACGGCACCGGCCAGTACCGGACCGTCCAGGCGGCGGTGAACGCCGTACCCGCGAACAACGCCTCCCGCGTGGTGATCTCCATCAAGCCGGGCACGTACCGGGAGACGGTCAAGGTCCCGTCCAACAAGCCGCACGTCACCTTCCAGGGCACCGGCGGCAGCCGCAAGGACACGGTGATCGTCTTCAACAACGCGTCGGGGACGCCGAAGCCGGACGGATCGGGGAACTACGGCACCTCGGGCAGCGCGACGGTCGCCGTCGAGGCGGACGACTTCCAGGCGCGGAACCTGACGATCTCCAACGACTTCGACGAGCGCGCCAACCAGTCCCTCTCCGGCCACCAGGCGGTCGCCCTGCGCACGGCCGCCGACAGGATCTTCCTGGACGGCGTCATCGTGGAGGGCGACCAGGACACGCTCCTGCTGGACACGGCCGCCAAGGACAAACTGGGCCGGGTCCACGTCACCAACTCCTACGTCGTCGGCAACGTCGACTTCATCTTCGGCCGGGCGACCGCGGTGATCGACCGCTCGGTCATCACCCTGAAGAAGCGCTGGGACGGCACGTCGGCCGGCTATGTCACGGCCCCGAGCACGGCCGCGAACCGCAAGGGCATCCTGATCGCCAACTCGACGGTGAACGGTGACGTCGCCGACCGCACCTTCCACCTCGGCCGCCCGTGGCACGCCGGCGGCGACGCCTCCCTCGACCCGCAGACGACCGTCCGCAACACCACTCTCGGTGCGGCGATCCGCACCACGCCCTGGACCGACATGAGCGGCTTCTCCTGGAAGGAGGACCGCTTCGCCGAGTACCGGAACACGGGCCCGGGTTCCGGTCCGGCCGGCACCGACCGCCCGCACCTGACGGACGCCCAGGCGGCGGACCAGGAGATCGCGGACTGGCTGGCGGGCTGGACCCCCACGGCGTCCTGACCCGCTGCTCCTCGGCGTCCGTTCAGCCGGTCGGGGTCTCGTCCGGGTGGAGGGCGTCGAGGACGAGGGTGAGGCCGAAGGTGAACTCGTCGGCGTAGTCGTAGCCGGGCCTGAGGACGTGCTCGGTGGCCAGTTCGGTGAGGTGGGGGTAGGTGTCGGCGGGCATCTCGCGCACGATGGCGCCCGCGACCTCGTCCAGTTCCTCCGTGTCCCGGAACGGCAGGCTCGCCTCCTGGAGCGCGAAGCCGTAGAGGTAGCTGTCGATCAGCGAGATGGCGTGCGCGGTCATGGCGACGGAGAACCCCGCGGCACGCAAGGCCCCGATGACGGCGTCATGGTGACGCAGCGTCGCGGGGCCGGGCCGGGAGCGGGAGTCCATCAGGCCGATGGCCCACGGATGCCGCCGCAGCACGGCACGGGCGGACAGCGCGCGATGACGCATCGCGCTCTTCCAGTCCGTGTCGCGCGGCGGCAGGTCGATCTCGCCGAACACCGCGTCCACCATGCCGTCGAGGATGTCCTCCCTGCCCGCCACATGGTGGTAGAGCGACATCGCCTCGACGCCCAGGGACCCGGCGATGGCCCGCATGGTGAGCGCGGCCGACCCCTTCTCGTCCGCCAGCGTCACTGCCGTACGGATCACGCGCTCCCGGCTGAGCGGGGTGCGCTCCGACGACCCGCGCCTGCCCTTGGCTCCCTCGGGCATCCGCCCTCTCCCTCTCGCGTGCATTGACCACCTTATGATGTAAGGCTAGCGTGCCTTACAGCATAAGGCCGACGTTCGGCGGAGGGGGCTGTCGTGAAGAAGGTCTGCGTCATCGGGGCTTCGGGGAAGCTCGGGCAGTACATGGTCCGGCACGCGCTCGAGCGCGGTTACGAGGTGGTCGGCGTCTGCCGGGAGCGCAGCGTGCCGAAGCTGGCGGACCTCAAGGGCCGCATCACCGTCGTCCCCGGGCCCACGAACGATCCGGAGGTGATCCGGCGGGCGGTCGCCGGATGCGACGGGGTGCTGACGGTGCTGGTGCCCTGGGGCGTACGGCAGTACGCGTCCGGCACGGCGCAGGCGGTGCTCGACCACGCGCGGCCGGGCGCCCGTCTGGTCTTCTCCTGCGGCTGGCACATCACCCGCGACGGCAAGGACACGTACTCGCGGAAGTTCCTCCTGGGTGTCCGGGTCGCGACCGTACTCGCCAAGCTCTTCCGCGTGGTCGAGATCGACGACCAGGTGGAGGCGTGCCGGCGGGTGTTCGCCAGCGACACCGCGTGGACGGTGGTGCGCGGCAGCGACCTGGAGGAGGGCGAGAGCCAGGGCCTGCCCGTGTGGAGCCGGCATGTGGGCGACCCGGTACTGGCCAGCAACCTCACCCGCCGCGTGGACTTCGCGCTCTTCATGGTGGAGGCGCTCACCGACGACACGCTGATCCACGAGGCCCCGGCGATCGTCGGCCGCACCACACCCAGCGCCCTCGCCCACGGCGCCGGGTGAGCCGTGTGGCACGGTGGGCGCATGTCGACACCACCGGACGGGCTGCCCGTCTACCGCGTACTGACCGGACCCGATGACGCCGCGTTCTGCCGGCGGGTCAGCGAGGCGTTGGAGATGGGGTACAGGCTCCACGCGGGGCCTGCCGTCACCTTCGACGGGGAGCGGGTGATCGTCGCGCAGGCCGTCGTGTGGGGCGGGTAGGGAGCGAGCCGGGCATGCGGCGGGGCCGGTACGCGGCGGTGATCCGCCTCGTACCGGCCCCGTCCGTGGTCACTGCACGATGGTGATGCGGTCCGCCGCCGGCGGGGCGAGCGGGTTCGTGGCCGACGAGTTGGCCGTCAGGTACTGCTCCAGCGCCGTCAGGTCGTCCAGGCCGACCAGGTCGTTCGTGCCCTGGGCCAGTGTCGGGAAGTTGTCGCCGCCGCCCGCGAGGAAGCTGTTGGCGGCGACGCGGTAGGTGGCCGTCGGGTTGACCGGCTCGCCGTTGAGCCTGATGGACTCCGTGACGACGCGGTCGGCGCCCGTCTTGGTCAGGTCCAGGGTGTAGGTCAGTCCCGAGGAGATCTGAAGGATCTTCGGGGCCGCCGCGTTCGCGCCGCTCACCTGCTCCTTGAGCACCTGGATCACCTGGGCACCGGTGAGGTCCTGGAGGTTGACGGTGTTGGCGAAGGGCTGGACGTCGAAGCCCTCGGCGTAGGTCACCACGCCGTCGCCCTCACCGGCCTTGGCGGGGTAGGCCAGGGACGCGCGGATGCCGCCCGGGTTCATCAGGGCCAGGTCGGTCTCCGGGTCCAGCGCCTTGCCGTACGCCAGCTGCGCGTCGGCGATCAGGTCGCCGAGCGGGGACTCGGTGCCCTCGCGGGAGATCTCGCCGGAGATGTAGCCGATCGGACGGCCGCCGATGGGCGCGGCGAGCGTGTTCCACCTGTCGATCAGCGCGGTCATGTCGGGCGCCTTGGGGACGTCCCGGGTGACGACGTGGTTCGCGGACTTCACGGCCGTACGGGCGATGTCACCCGTCACGCGGTCGTAGGTCAGCGTGGTGTCGGTGTAGAGGCGGCCGAAGGACGCGGCCGAGGTGACCATGCGGGGCTTGCCCGCCGGGTCGGGGATCGTGCAGACGTACGCCGCGTGGGTGTGGCCGGTGACCAGCGCGTCCACCTGCGGCGTGATGTTCTTCGCGATGTCCGCGATCGGGCCGGAGATGCCGTCACCGGCGCCCGGGGAGTCGCAGTCGTAATTGTACGCCTGCGAGGCAGGGGCGCCGCCCTCGTGGATGAGCGCCACGATGGACTTCACGCCCTGCCGCTGGAGCTCCTTGGCGTACTTGTTGATCGTCTCGACCTCGTCCTTGAAGGTGAGGCCCCGCACGCCCTCCGCCGAGACGATGTCCGGGGTGCCCTCGAGGGTCACGCCGATGAAGCCGACCTTGACGCCCTGCTTCTTCCACACCCAGTACGGCTTGAGGACGGGCTTCTTCGTCTTCTCGTCCAGGACGTTCGCCGCCAGGTACGGGAAGTCGGCGCCCTCGAACTCCTCGTCGGTGTAGCAGCCCTCGGTCGGGTGGCAGCCGCCCTTCTGGAGGCGGCTCAGTTCCGCGGCGCCCTCGTCGAACTCGTGGTTGCCGACGGAGGTGACGTCCAGGTCGAGCTTGTTCAGCGCCTCGATGGTGGGCTCGTCGTGGAAGAGGCCCGAGATGAGCGGGGAGGCGCCGACCATGTCGCCGCCGGCCGCGGTGATGGAGTAGCGGTTGCCCTCACGCGCCTTGC
The DNA here is from genome assembly GCF_055570675.1 of Streptomyces sp. NPDC031111. NCBI lineage: Bacteria > Bacillati > Actinomycetota > Actinomycetes > Kitasatosporales > Streptomycetaceae > Streptomyces > Streptomyces sp. NPDC031111. The sequence continues at coordinate 39,315 of NZ_JBVIGS010000009.1, read as the reverse complement.
GCAGGTGTGTGGCGAGGTACTCCACACCGCCCGCGTCGACGGTCTTCGTGGTTCCGTCCGGCTGGAGTTCGGTGACTCGGCCGGAGCTGCTCGCGGGCGGCTCCAGGTTGCCGTGCAGATCGTTGAAGGACAGCAGCTGGACGTCCTGGTAGCGGCCGGGGTGGTGGCCGTGCGACGTGCTCGCACCGCTCTCGCCCGCGCTCGCCGACCCGGGCAGCGCGGCGGCCAGCGCGCCGACGGTGAGCACACCGGCGGCAGTCGCGAGGAGACGGTTCGTACGGCGTCTGCGGCGCTGGTGGTGCGCCGGGGATGTGGCTGGCATGCGCCCCCCTGTGGGTCCGATTGGGTACCGGCGCAGCCTAGAGTCAACGCGCGTAGCGCGACAGGGTGTTCATGGTTACATCCTGGTTTATCTTTCGCTGACACCGCCGCTGTCCGATTTGCGGCACCCTCCGCGACCTCCCCGTACCCTCGTACGCATGACCAGCGACGACTTCGCACGGCCCGGCCGACCCCGCTCGCTCCAGACGTACGCCGCGCTCGGCCCCGAGCAGACCGAGGCGGTCCTCGACCTGCTCGCGGAGGCCGCCCGGACCGACGGGCAGCAGGCGGTGTCCGAGCAGGGGAGGTTGCAGCTGCGCGGCGGGGAGCGGGAGGGCGTCTCGCACCTGCTGCTCTCCGTCGGCGACGAACTCGTCGGGTACGCCCAGTTGGAGGACACCGATCCGGTGGAACCGCCCGCCGCCGAACTGGTCGTGCACCCCTCGCACCGCGGGAACGGGCACGGGCGGGCGCTCGGTTCGGCACTGCTCGCCGCCTCCGGGAAGCGGCTGCGGGTGTGGGCGCACGGCGGTCACTCCGCCGCCCGGCACCTCGCCCAGGTCCTCGGGCTGACGCTGTTCCGGGAACTGAGGCAGATGCGGCGCCCGTTGGCCGGCCTCGACCTGCCCGACCCGGTGCTCCCGGAGGGCGTGACCGTACGCACCTTCGTGCCCGGCCGGGACGACGCGGCCTGGCTCGCCCTGAACGCCGCCGCCTTCGCCCACCACCCCGAACAGGGCTCCCTCACCCAGCGCGACCTCGACGACCGCAAGGCCGAGCCGTGGTTCGACCCCGAGGGCTTCTTCCTCGCGGAACAGGGCGGCCGGCTCGTCGGCTTCCACTGGACCAAGGTGCACGCGGCGGAACGCGTCGGCGAGGTGTACGTCCTCGGGGTGAGCCCCGCCGCCCAGGGCGGCGGCCTCGGCAAGTCACTGACGACGATCGGCCTGCGGCACCTCGCGGGCAAGGGACTGCCGACCGCCATGCTCTACGTCGACGCCGACAACAAGGCGGCGGTGTCCGTCTACGAGCGGCTGGGCTTCGTCACGCACGAGACGGACCTGATGTACCGGACGGAGACCTGAGCCCGCGGAGCCCGGCGCGGCGGACGCGCTCCGTCGTGCACAGGGCTCCCAGGACCAGCACCGCGCACAGCAGCAGCGCCCAGCGGTCGTGGGAGAGCGCCCACTTCGGGTCGTCGGGCGTCACGAACAGCGCCCAGCTCCCCGGGCTGAACAGGGGCGCCAGGATCGCGGAGGCCAGCAGGAACCCGGCGACCGCCTGACCCGGCCGGGTGCCGTCCCCCCGGCGGATCGCGAACGCCGACCCCGTCAGGGCGAGGGCGAGGACCGTCGCCGCCTCGACGGTGACGTCGGCGGCCGGGGGGCGCAAGGACGCGGGGACGAGGAGGAGGGCCGCCGTCCACCACAGGGCGGCGACCGGGGCGACGAGGGCGAGGCGCAGTCCGTGGCGGACGGCGCGCCGGGTGGGGACGACGGCCGTGGTGTGCCGGGCGGGGTCGTCCAGCAGGAAGGCCGCGCCCAGCGCGAAGGCCACCGCGGACGCCCTCAGGGCGGTCAGCGCGAGCCAGTCGGTCGCGCCGTCGCCCCACATCCTCGGGCCGGCGGCGAGCAGCAGGCCCAGGCCGCCCCCCACCGCGATCGTCCGCCAGGGCACGGTCCGTGCCACCGGCCGGACCAGCACCGCACTCACCGCTCCGCCGCTCACCGGCACTCGTCCTCCTCCTCCGGGGTCTCCAGGCCCAGCACCCGCGCGACACGGTCCGTCGTCACCTTCGGGGCCGTCAGCTCGGCCCAGTTGGCCCGCACCTTCGCGGCGATCCCGTCCCGGGGCCGCTGGAGCAGCTCGCGCACCAGTTCCGTGTGCGCGGCGGTCATCCGGAGCGGCTCGGTCTGCGAGACGACGATCGCCGAGCCGGTGTCGCTGTCGTCGAGGCGGACGCGCCGCAGGTCGGCCATCGGATCGGGGCGGTCGGCGAGCGCCAGCCACATCACGGTGACCATCCGGCCGTCGCACATCGCGCCGACCGTCTCCTCCTTCCCCGTGACCAGCACACCGGCCACGGCGGCGGCGAACTCCGGGACCCGGTTGCCGCCCCAGGACGTGCCGACGGTCACCTCGCCCGGGCGGGCGGAGGGGGCGAGCGCCGCGTCTCCCTCCAGGCCGTAGCGCGCGTCGATCCGCTGCCGTACGACCAGCCGCCGGTCCCGCACGGGGGCGCCCGCGAGGGCACGTACGTCGTCCACGACCTCGGCCCAGTCGTCGGTGCGCGGGCCCCACTCCGGGAAGGCGCAGTACGTCGTGCCGTCCCGTTCGGCGCACCGCTGCTCCTTCTCCGGGGTGACCGAGACCCTCGTACGCGCCTCGGTCGTCTCCTGCGGCACGCCCCGGGACTGGCCCACCGCGCCCACCAGCGTCAGTGCCACCGCGCCGGCGGCACCCGCCCGGACGGTCCACAGCCGGGCGCCGCCGGAGAGCAGCACCGCCGGCAGGGCGGCGCTCAGCGCGAGGCCCGCGAGGTACAGGGCGTGCCAGGCGGCGGGGCGCCCGATCAGGTCGGAGGGCAGGGTCAGGGAACTGTTCTCCCCGACCGACGGCACCAGCCACCGGGTCCAGCCGTCGCCTCCGGTGCCGGCGCTGAACATGGAGAAGAGGAGCAGGAAGACGATCAGCAGCGGGGCCGCGAGGGGCGCGGCCACCAGCCGGGCCAGCAGCACGCCGAACGCCCCGAGCAGCAGCACGGACAGCGGTCCGACGAGGAGTTCGCCAGGCGAGCCGTGCCCGACGGCGCCCGGTTTGAGCGCCTCCCAGGTGAACTGGCCGGCCACGCACACCGCGGCGAGGAGCGTCACCGGGACGACGGACAGCAGATGCGCGACCGTACGGCGCCACGGCTGGACCACCAGCACGGCGAAGTGGCGGTCCGTGTCGTGCCGGCGCGAACGCAGCACCGCGTGGTTGGCGCACAGCAGCACCGCGAGGCCGACGAGGAGCGGCCCGCCCTGGGTGGCCCGGTCGGCGTCCTGGAGCGCGGGGAAGCCGTCGAACGAGTCACGGGTGCGCCACACGATCCAGGCGAGGTACACCGCGAAGGCGACGAGGACGGGCACCCGCAGCAGGAGTCTGCGCGCCTCGAAACCGGCGAGGGCGAACACCGCCGACCAGGCCGCGCGGGGCGCGGCCGTCACGACGGACGGGGCCGGCGTCGTTCCGGTCATCGTGGTCATGCCGTCACCTCCGTGTCCGCGCCGGCGCCGTCGAGGGTGAGCAGGTAGCCGTCCTCCAGGGTGGGTTCGAGCAGGTCCGCGCCGGCGGGCGGGTCGCCCACGTTGCGGAAGGTGCCGAGTCCGGTGCGCCAGCCCGCCTTCGCGCCGGGATCGCGTTCGGCGCTGCTCCACACCCGGCCCGCCGCCCGCGCGGTGAGCTCGGCGGGGGTGCCGTCGAAGCGGACGGTGCCGTCGGCCAGGACGACGACCCGGTGGCAGAGCATCGCCACGTCCTCGGTCTGGTGCGTGGACAGGAGCACCGTGCGGCCCTCGCCGGCCCGCGCGATCAACTCGCGGAAGCGCATCCGCTGTTCGGGGTCGAGGCCGACGGTGGGCTCGTCGAGGACGAGGAACGCGGGATCGCCGACGAGCGCGGCCGCCAGCGCCACCCGCTGCCGCATACCGCCGGACAGCTTCTTGATGCGCTTGCCGCGTACGTCGCCGAGGCCGGTCTCGTCCAGCACCCTGCGCACCTCACGGTGCCGGGCGGGGCGGTCGGTGAGCTCCTTGAGGATCGCCACGTAGTCGACGAACTCGAAGGCGGTGAAGTCGGGGTGGAAGCCGGGCGTCTGCGGCAGATAGCCGAGGCCGCGCCGGACCTCCTGCCGGCCGCGCGAGGTGCCCGGGTCGTGGCCGAGCACGGTGAAGGCACCCCGGTCGGGCGGTACGGCGGTGGCGAGCACCCGCAGCAGCGTGGTCTTGCCCGCGCCGTTGGGGCCCAGCAGCCCGGTGACACCGGCGGACAGCCGCAGCGACACGTCGTCGAGGGCACGGGTACCGCCGTAGTGGAGGCTCAGCCCGGAGGCGGAGACGGTGGGGGTCATACGGAACTCCCGTACAGGTAGGTGGAGTCGGGTGCGGACGGGGCCGCGTTGTGTCGGATGAGTCGGGTGAGGAGAGCCGGCGGGCGGACCGCCCTTCCGGGGCTGTCGGGCCGCACTTCCGGCGGCCGGACCGCACCCCCAGGGCTGCGGGGCCGCACTTCCGGCGGCCGGACCGGCTTCCGGGCGGTCGGCCGGTCCTCCCCGGCCGAGGGGACCCGGGGTGGGCCGGACCCGCCGCCCCGGCCGGGGAGGAGACGGTTGCGGTCGAACCGCGCCGCCCCGGCCGGGACGAAACCGGCTGCGGTCAAACCGCACCGCCCCGGCCGAGACGAAACCGGCCGCGGTCGAACCGCGCCGCCCCGGCCGAGACGAAACCGGCTGCGGTCAAACCGCACCGCCCCGGCCGAGGAGGAGACGGGGCGGTCAGGCCGCGCTGCCCCTGCTGAGGTCGAAGCGGTCGCGGAGCAGGACGAGCAGGGCGGCCGCGAGTACGGCGACCGCCGCCGACACGCCCTGCCCGGCCGCGGTGAACGGGGCGAGCGGGTCGTCCGCGCCGGCCCGCACCGCGTCCGCCGTGAGCAGCAGCGCGATCCAGCCGCCGCCGACGAGGGACGGCGCGAGCACCGGGCCGAGCCGGGCCGTCAGCGCGAGCCCGGTCGCGGTGAGCGCGAGGGCGGGCAGCAGCCAGGTCAGGGCGCGCAGTCCGTACCCGGGCAGGGCCAGGGTCGCCAGCCCGTTGAGGCCGAGCCCGGCCGCGAGCACCGCCACCGTGCGGATCATCAGCAGCCGGAAGCCGTGCATCGGGGCGACGACCGCCATCTCGTACGTCGGGTCCAGCGCGGGCCCGTACGACAGGGCGACCCCGGCGAGCGGCAGCAGCGGCGCGAGGGCGAGGAAGAGCGTGGGGGAGCCGGTGGTGGCGTGTCCGGCGGTGACCGCCACGGTGAGCAGGAGGACGGCGGCGACCGCGCCCAGCCAGGAGCGGCGCAGCCCCGGGGTGGCCGCGAGCAGCCGTGCGGTGTGGTCGGCGACGCCGAGCCGCAGCAGCAGGGACTCCAGGAGCCGCGGGCGCGGGGCGTCCAGTTCCGCGTCGAGCCGTTCCCAGCCGGCGTCGAGGGCGACCGGGTCACCGACCTCGGCGAGGACGGCCCGGCAGCGGGCGCAGGCGGTGAGGTGGGTGTCGGCCGACCAGAGCACGGGCGGCTCCAGTTCGGCGCGTGCGTAGGCCCGCAGGTCCGCCTCGGGTACGTGCCAGCCGGTCGTTCCGTACGTCATGCCAGCGCCTCCCGGAGTTGCCTGCGGGCCCGCATGGCCCGTGTCTTGACCGTGCCCGGCGGGATGCCGAGCAGGACGGCGGCCTCACGGGTGGTCAGCCCGTCGACGACCGTGGCCTGGAGCACCGCGCGCAGCTCCGGTGAGAGCCGGACCAGCGCCCCGGCGAGATCCCCGTGCTCCACCCCCGCGAGCACGCGTTCCTCCGCCGACGCCTCGTCCCGGTGCCGCAGCCGGGCCAGCGTCTGCCGCAGCCGGCCGCGGGCCCCGGCGCCGCGCAGCGCGTCGACCAGCCGGCGCGAGGCGATCCGCCACAGCCACCCGGCGGCGTCCGCGCCGACCGTTTCCTCGCGGTAGCGGGCCGTGCCGCGCCACACCGCGAGGAACGTCTCCTGGACGACGTCGTCGACGATGCCCGCGTCGGCGCACCGGCCGCGCATCCGGGCTGTCAGCCAGGGCGCGTACCGCCGGTACAGCTCCTCGAAGGCGCGCCGGTCCCCGTCCGCCGCGACGGCGCGGAGCAGTTCCCCGTCGCTTCTCGTTTCGCTCACGTCTCCTCATCGGACGAGCCCCGCCGATCGGTTCACGGGACCGCGGTTTGACTTTCGCACCACGATTGCACCACCCTTTCACTACTCAATTAGTGAAAGGGTGGTTGTGGAGTGGTCGACTACCGCATCGACCGGCACAGCGGCGTGGCCACCTACGTGCAGATCGTGCAGCAGACCAAACAGGCCCTGCGCCTGGGCCTGCTGGAGCCCGGGGACAAGCTGCCCACGGCGCGCGAGGTCGTGGAGGCCACCGCCGTGAACCCCAACACCGTGCTGAAGGCCTATCGCGAGCTGGAACGCGAGGGCCTGGTGGAGGCCCGGCGCGGCCTCGGCACCTTCGTACGGCGCTCCCTGGGGGCCGCCCCCGCCGAATCCCCGCTGCGCGGGGAGCTGGAGGACTGGGCGGCCCGGGCCCGCGAGAGCGGCCTGGAGCGGGAGGACGTGGCCGCGCTCTTCACCGCCGTACTCGAAACGCACTACCCCGCACATCCGAAGACCCCTCAGGGAGACCCCTCATGACCGTCCCGGCCATCGAGGCGGAGGCGCTGGGCAAGCGCTTCGGCCGGCGCGGCGCCTGGGCGCTGCGCGACTGTTCCTTCCGGCTGCCCGCCGGCCGCGTCTGCGCCATCGTCGGCCCCAACGGCGCGGGCAAGTCCACGCTGCTCGCCATCGCCACCGGACTGCTCGCCCCCACCGAGGGCGGCGTCACCGTCCTCGGCACGGACCCGGCGTCGGCCCGCCCCCGGGTGGGCTTCGTCGACCAGGACAAGCCGCTGTACCCGCAGCTCACCGTCGCCGAGACCCTGCGCATGGGCGCCGACCTGAACCCCGGCCGCTGGGACGCGGACACCGCCGGGCGGATCGTGGCCGGCGGCGACCTGGACCCGCGGGCGCGGATCCGCTCGCTCTCCGGCGGTCAGCGCACCCGCGTGGCGCTCGCCCTCGCCCTCGCCAAGCGTCCCGAACTGCTGCTCCTGGACGAGCCGATGGCCGACCTCGACCCGCTGGCCCGGCACGAGCTGATGGGCGCGCTGATGGGGCAGGCCGCCGCGCACGGCACGACGATCGTGATGTCGTCGCACGTCGTCGCCGAACTGGAGGACTCCTGCGACCACCTGCTGCTGATCGGCGGCGGCCGGGTCCGGCTGGCCGGTGAGATCGACGACCTGCTGGCCGCACACGTCCGCGTCTCCGCCCCCGCGGAGACCGATCTGGCCCCGCACGACGTCGTCGAGTCCCGCACCACCGGACGCCAGCTCAGCGCCCTGATCCGCCCGTCCGGCCCGCTGCCCCGCGACTGGCGCACCGGCACGCCGTCCCTGGAGGAACTCGTCCTGTCCCATCTGCGCAACCCCGGGGCCCCCGCCATGACCCCCGTCGCGTCCGACACCACGGAGGCCGCCGCGTGACCGCCACCCTGACCACCCCGGCCGCACCCGCCACCACCGCCCGCGCTCCCCGCCAGCTGCGCTGGCTGATGCGGCTGCACCGCCCGACGGTCCTCGCCTGGACGGCGTTCGTGCTGGTCACTGGCGCCGCCCTGCTGTGGCTCGGCGGCCCGCTCACCGACGCCTCGGCGGCGGCCTGGAAGGAGTACAACGCCTGCGGCTTCACCCCGCGCTGCTCCTACGACCAGGACGCGATCGTCCGCTACAAGGACCTGTACAACTACACGACGTACGCCGTGCTCGCCGCGCCGTTCCTGGTCGCCGCCTGGGCCGGCGGTTCGCTGACCGGCCGCGAGATGGAGTCCGGCACGGCCCGCCTGGCCTGGACCCAGGGCGTCTCCCCGGCCCGCTGGCTGACCTCCCGACTCGCCTTCCCGGCCGTGCTGGTCGCCGCCTCGACGGGCCTGCTGGTCTGGCTCCACAGGCTGGCGTGGACGGCGGCCGAGGGCCGGATCGACACCACCAAGCCCTGGTACGACTCCGCCACCTTCTACGCGGGCGGCACCGTCCCGGTGGGCCTCGCGCTGGCCGGACTGGCCACCGGCGCCCTCGCGGGACTGCTGCTGCGCCGCGCCATGACCGCGCTCGCCACGGCCGTCGTCGCGCTCGGCGCGCTGTGGGGGGCGGCCCACGCCGCCCTGCCGCACCTGTGGCCCTCGGTCACCAAGGTCAGCGCGCTGCGCGACGGGCCGGCGGGAGCGGGCATCGCCGTCGGCGAGGGCATCGTGACCGCCGACGGCGACCGGATGGCCGCGCCCTGCGGCACCGCCGGGCTGTCCGGGTGCCGCTCGACCCTGGCCGACCTGGACGCCACCGGCTTCTACCGGGACTTCCACCCCGTCTCCCACTTCTGGCCCCTGCACCTGGTCACCACCGGCGCCCTGCTCCTCATCACCGCCCTCCTGACCCTCACCGCCTTCCGCCTACTCCGCCACCGCACAGCCTGACGCCTGCCGCCGCCCTCCGCGGGCAGTCGTGCCGCTGGGGCGATGGGGGTACCTCCCGCTCGAGCGAAGCCGAGAGTGGGGGAGGGTGGGCGCGACGGCACCCCGCAAGCGCCGGGCCGCGCGACCCACCCCCGGCCCACACCAACGCGGGGCACCCCGCTAGCGCCGGGCCCCCGCAACCCGCCCCCGCCCGGCCCCCACCCACCGAGCCCCCCGAACCGCACCCCCGGCAGAGCCCCGCCCCCGCGAGCCGCCCCCCGCTATCCCGGACGTCATGTCTCCGTAACCACCGATTCAGACAGTCTTGCGACGCTCGGCCAATGAATCCCGCCGTGCCAGAGCCTTCGCCACCCCGCAGGGGGAACGGGGGGAACGGGGACGCCTCAGGGCCACCACCGCTCCCACCCGCGGTTTCCGACGCGCCCGTGACGCTCCTGGCGCGGAAGAATGGGTCCATGAGCCAGCCCAACACCCAGGCACAGGTACAGCACCCGCAGCCCTCCGTGGGCTCCATCGCCGCCCACCGGCCGCACACCGTGGCCGGGGTGGTCTCCGACCTGGAACCCGACATCGACGCGGACCTCGACAGTTACGAGGAGTCGCAGCCGGACGGCGCCGCCCCGCTCCCGCAGGGCCGCTTCCTCGACCGGGAGCGCAGCTGGCTCGCGTTCAACGAACGCGTCCTCGAACTCGCCGAGGACCCGGACACCCCCCTGCTGGAGCGCGCCAACTTCCTCGCGATCTTCGCCAGCAACCTGGACGAGTTCTTCATGGTCCGCGTGGCCGGACTGAAGCGCCGTATCGCCACAGGCGTCGCCACCCGCTCCGCGTCCGGTCTCCAGCCGCGCGAGGTGCTGGAGATGATCTGGGCCCGCTCCCGCGAACTGATGGCCCGGCACGCCGCCTGCTACCACGAGGACGTCGCCCCCGCGCTCGCGGAGGAGGGCATCCACCTGGTCCGCTGGAACGAGCTGACCGAGAAGGAACAGGCCCGGCTCTTCACCCTCTTCCGGCACCAGATCTTCCCGGTGCTCACCCCGCTCGCGGTCGACCCGGCGCACCCCTTCCCGTACATCTCGGGCCTGTCGCTGAACCTGGCCGTCGTCGTACGCAACCCGGTCACCGGGCACAAGCACTTCGCGCGGGTCAAGGTGCCGCCGCTGCTGTCCCGTTTCCTGGAGAGCTCCCCGGGCCGCTACGTCCCCATCGAGGACGTCATCGCCGCCCATCTCGAGGAGCTGTTCCCGGGCATGGAGGTGCTGGAGCACCACGCCTTCCGGCTCACCCGCAACGAGGACCTCGAGGTCGAGGAGGACGACGCGGAGAACCTGCTCCAGGCCCTGGAGAAGGAGCTCATGCGGCGCCGCTTCGGGCCGCCGGTGCGACTGGAGGTCGAGGAGTCCATCGACCGTGAGGTGCTGGACCTGCTGGTGCGCGAGCTGAAGATCAGCGAGGCCGAGGTGTACCCGCTGCCCGGCCCGCTCGACCTGACCGGCCTGTTCCGCATCCACGGCCTGGACCGGCCCGAGCTGAAGTACCAGAAGTTCATCGCCGGCACGCACCGCGACCTGGCGGAGGTCGAGACGGCCTCGCAGCCCGACATCTTCGCCGCCCTGCGCAGCCGGGACGTGCTGCTGCACCACCCGTACGACTCGTTCTCCACGTCGGTGCAGGCGTTCCTCCAGCAGGCGGCCGAGGACCCCGACGTCCTGGCCATCAAGCAGACCCTGTACCGGACTTCGGGCGACTCCCCCATAGTCGACGCGCTGATCGACGCCGCCGAGGCCGGCAAGCAGGTCCTGGTACTGGTGGAGATCAAGGCGCGCTTCGACGAGCACGCGAACATCAAGTGGGCGCGCAAGCTGGAGGAGGCCGGCTGCCACGTCGTGTACGGCCTGGTCGGCCTGAAGACCCACTGCAAGCTGTCCCTGGTGGTCCGTCAGGAGGGCGAGACGCTACGGCGTTACAGCCACGTCGGCACCGGCAACTACCACCCGAAGACGGCCCGCCTCTACGAGGACCTCGGTCTGCTCACCGCGGACCCGCAGGTCGGGGCCGACCTCTCGGACCTCTTCAACCGGCTCTCCGGCTACTCCCGCCGGGAGACCTACCGGCGGCTGCTCGTCGCCCCCAAGTCGCTGCGGGACGGCCTGGTCTCCCGCATCGAGAAGGAGGCCCAGCACCATCGCGCCGGGCGCCCCGCCCACGTCCGCATCAAGGTCAACTCGATGGTCGACGAGGCCGTCATCGACGCCTGCTACCGGGCGTCGCAGGCGGGCGTGCCGGTGGACATCTGGGTGCGCGGCATCTGCGCGATCCGGCCCGGTGTGGCGGGCCTGTCGGAGAACGTCCGGGTGCGGTCCGTCCTCGGCCGCTTCCTCGAACACTCCCGCGTCTTCGCCTTCGGCAACGGCGGTGAGCCCGAGGTGTGGATCGGCAGCGCGGACATGATGCACCGCAATCTCGACCGCCGCATAGAGGCGCTGGTACGGGTCACCGACCCGGCGCACCGGGCGGCCCTGAACCGGCTGCTGGAGACCGGGATGTCGGACGGCACGGCGTCCTGGCACCTCGCCGCGGACGGCGAGTGGACCCGGCACGCGACGGACGCGGACGGCCAGCCCCTGCGCAACGTCCAGGAGATGCTCATAGACGCCCGGAGGCGCCGGCGTGGCACAGCGACACCTTGACCCGACGGCCGGTCCGGTGCCGGCGGACGCCCTGGCCGGCTATCTGCGGGACCGGGCGACCGAGTTCCTCCGCGCGCTGCGCCTCCACCGGGAGACCGGTGCGGGCGCGGCCACGTCGGAGGGTTCCGTCGAAGCGGCCCGCGCGCTGCGCCGCGCGGCCCGCCGCATCAGCGCCAGCCTGCACACCTTCCAGCCGGTCCTGGACCCCGACTGGTCGGAGGCGATGCGCCCCGAACTGGCCTGGGTCTCCGGCACCCTGGCCCTGGAACACGCCTACGCCGCCCGCCTGGACCAACTCCTCCAGGCCCTGCACCGCCTCTCGGGCGCCACCCCCCTACCGCACCCCGCGGGCAGTCGTGCCGCTGGGGCGGCACGGGTGGGCGCAGGCGGCGCCTCGTCAGCGCCGAGCGGCGCAACCCCCCTGCCGGCGGAGCCGCACCCTGCGGGCAGTCGTGCCGCTGGGGCGGCACGGGTGGGCGCTGGGGGTCCCCCCTCTGGGGGAGGCGCCTCGCCGGCGCCGAGCGCCGCGACCCCGCCCGCCCCCGGCACCAAGGGCACCGCCACCGGCGTACTCACCGGCTCCGTCAACGGAACCACCCCCACCCCGGACCGCGGAAACCTCACCGTCGGCGCCGCCAAGGCCGGAGCCCTGCTCGACCGCCAGCTCACCCTCGCCCGAACCCGCGCACACTCCACCGCCCTCCAGGCCCTCGGCTCCTCCCGCTTCCACGCCGTCGCCGACAAGGTCGCCGTACTCGCCAGCGAGGTCCCCCTCTCCCCCGCGGCCGACACCGCAGACCTGCGTCCACTCGCCGACGCCGCGGGCGAACGCCTCGCCGACGCCGTCGCCGCGCTGCCCCTGCTCACCGCGGGCAGCCCGTACAACGCGGAGGCGCTGATCCACGGACTCTCCCCGGACCCCGCCCCCCACCCGCAGGACGCCCCCTGGCACCAGGTCCGGCTCCTCCTGCGCCTGCACCGCTACGCCCTCGAGGTCCTGCACTCCGGCCAGGGCACGGGCCTGCTCGCCGCGGGCGAGGCACTCGACCGGCACCGCGACGCCTCCGAGGCGGCGGCCGCCGCGGCGCAGGCGGCCCGCACCCCGCGGATCGCCCCGGCCACGGCGTACGCGCTGGGCGTGCTCCACGCCGACCAGCGGCATGAGGTGGAGGCGGCGCGGTACGCGTTCCAGCGGACCTGGCAGAAGGAAGCCGTCGGCACGTTATAGGGAACAGGGAGGTACACGGTGAGCACCCCGGGCCCCGCCAAGAGCCGCACCAGCACCCTCACCATCCAGGCCGCCGGCTGCGTCCTGTGGCGCCGCTCCCCCGTGACCGGCGACCTCGAGGTCTGCCTCGTGCACCGGCCGAAGTACGACGACTGGTCCTGGCCCAAGGGCAAGCTCAAACGCGGTGAGGACCCGCTGGCCGGGGCGCTGCGCGAGGTCGCCGAGGAGACCGGCCACTCCGCCGTACCGGCCGCCGAGCTCCCCAGCGCGCACTACCTGGCCGCCGGCCGCCCGAAGCGGGTCCGCTACTGGGCGGCCGAAGCCGTCTCCGGCGCCTTCACCCCCAACGACGAGGTCGACCGCCTCCTCTGGCTCCCCCCGGAAGCCGCCCGGCTGCGCCTCACCGAACCCCGGGACGCCGATCTCGTGGACGCCCTGCTGTCCGTCCTCCGCCCGGCACGGTGAGTGTCCTGTTCCGGCCCGGTATCCCCCTGTGTCCTCGACGTAAGCGTTCCGTGACCTCACCGCACCGTCCACAGGGGTTCACCCCTCGTTCATTTACGCCAATCGGCGGCTTCACCTGTTCTGCCTAATTTCGGCCTTACGCGATGCGGCCCGCCCGGAGACCGGGCAACCGCATCACCCACACTTCGCACGCCGCCGAATTCAGGACGGCGGCCACTGGAAGGAACTCAAGTGAAGCTTCAGCGCAAGAACCGGCGGGCCCTCGCTCTCGGTGCTCTCGCCGTCTCCGGCGCCCTGGCCCTCACGGCGTGCGGCTCCGACGACACCGGCAACAGCAACGGCGGTGACGCCTCCGCCACCGCGCAGGCCGGCAACATCGACTGCGGCGACGCCAAGGGCCAGCTCCAGGCCTCCGGCTCTTCCGCCCAGAAGAACGCGATCGACGCCTGGGTCAAGCAGTACTCGGCGGCGTGCAAGGGCGTGCAGGTCAACTACAACCCGACCGGTTCGGGCGCCGGCATCACCGCGTTCCTCCAGGGCCAGACCGCGTTCGCCGGCTCGGACTCCGCGCTGGAGGCCGAGGAGATCGAGCAGTCCAAGAAGATCTGCTCCGGCGGCCAGGCCATCGACCTTCCGATGGTCGGCGGTCCGATCGCCGTCGGCTACAACGTCCCGGGTGCGGACAACCTCGTCCTGGACGCGCCGACCCTCGCCAAGATCTTCGACAGCAAGATCACCAACTGGAACGACGAGGCGATCGCCAAGCTCAACCCCGACGCCAAGCTTCCCGACCTGAAGATCCAGGCCTTCCACCGCTCGGACGAGTCCGGCACCACGGACAACTTCACCACCTACCTCCAGGCCGCCGCGCCCGACGACTGGAAGTACGAGCCGAGCAAGTCGTGGGAGGCCAAGGGCGGCCAGTCCGCGCAGGGCTCCTCCGGTGTCGCCACGCAGGTGAAGCAGACCTCCGGCGCGATCTCCTACATGGAGCTGTCCTACGCCAAGGACGGCATGAACACGGTCTCCATCAAGACCGAGGCCGCCGAGCCGGTCCAGGCCACCATCGAGAACGCCACCGCCGCCATCGGCGCCGCCAAGGTCGTCGGAACCGGCAAGGACCTCGCGCTGGAGCTGGACTACACCCCGTCCGCCGCGGGCGCCTACCCGATCGTCCTGGTGACGTACGAGATCGCGTGCGACAAGGGCAACAAGTCGGAGACCCTGCCCACCACCAAGTCCTTCCTGAACTACATGGCGTCCGAGGACGGCCAGGCCCTGCTGGCCGACGCCGGCTACGCCCCGATGCCCGAGGAAATCATCACCAAGGTCCGCGAGAACATCTCGAGCCTCAGCTGACCCGAGTGTGCGGCCCGGCCCCGGGCCGGGCCGCACCGTCCGGTGCACCGCCAGCAGGAGCCCCCGGCCCTCCGGACGGCTCCGACCGAGCCGCCGGCCCCGGCGGCTCCGCAGACCGGAGAACCCGATGGACATCACCACACAGAAACCAGCCGCTCCCCCCGCACCCGGACCGGCCACACCGCAGGACAAGCGCGCCGCACGCGGCGCCACCCGTCCCGGTGACCGCGTCTTCCTCGGGCTCTCCCGTGGATCCGGCATCTTCGTCCTGGTGCTCATGGCCGCCATCGCGGCCTTCCTGACCTACCGCGCGTCCATAGCCATCAGCAAGGACGAGGCGAACTTCTTCACCTCCTTCGAGTGGAACCCCGCCGGCATCCCGCCGGAGTTCGGCATCGCCGTCCTGGCCTTCGGCACCGTCGTGTCGTCGATCATCGCCATGGTCATCGCGGTCCCGATCTCGGTGGGCATCGCGCTGTTCATCACGCACTACGCGCCCCGCCGGCTCGGCGGTGTCATCGCGTACGTGATCGACCTGCTCGCCGCCGTCCCGTCCATCGTCTACGGCCTGTGGGGCGCCCTCGTCCTGGTGCCGCACATGGGCGGCCTCTACGGCTGGTTCGACGACTACTTCGGCTGGACCGGCATCCTCGACTGGAACGGCGGCGCCCCGCGCTCGCTGTTCACCGTCGGCGTCCTGCTCGCGCTGATGATCGTGCCGATCATCACCAACGTCAGCCGTGAGGTCTTCCGGCAGGTCCCGCGGATGCACGAGGAGGCCGCCCTGGCTCTCGGCGCCACGCGCTGGGAGGTCATCCGCATGTCGGTGCTGCCCTTCGGCCGCTCCGGTGTCATCTCCGCCTCGATGCTGGGCCTCGGCCGCGCGCTCGGCGAGACGATGGCCGTGGCCATGGTGCTCTCCCCGTCGTTCGACATCAGCGCCAGCCTGCTCGACCCGGGCGGCGGCACCTTCGCCCAGAACATCGCCAGCAAGTTCAACGAGGCCACCGTGATGGGCCAGGACGCGCTGATCGCCTCCGGCATGGTGCTCTTCGTCATCACCCTGCTGGTCAACGGCGCGGCCCGCCTGATCATCGCCCGCCGCAAGGAGTACTCGGGGGCCAACGCATGAGCCACGCAACCCTTTCCTCCCCCAAGCGCAGCTCCCTGCGCGGCGCGAGCCTGCCCAAGTGGTTCGCCTGGGCGGTCGCCGCGGGCTCCGTCGCCCTCGGTCTCGGCATCAGCACCGTGGCCGGCCTGAACAGCAGCATCCAGTGGGCGCTGATCGCCTCCATCCTCTTCGTCGTCGGCTCCTACGCCATCTCGGCCAAGGTCGAGGGCAGCCGCCAGGCCAAGGACCGCACCGCGACCAGCCTGGTCTGGGTCGCCTTCCTGCTGGCCGTCATCCCGCTGGCCTCGCTGATCTGGGAGACGGTCAAGCGCGGCATCAAGGTCCTCGACGGCTACTTCCTGACCCACTCGATGGGCGTGGTCGCCGACTCCGAGCCGGGCGGCGGCATCTACCACGCCATCCTCGGCACCCTGGAGCAGGTCGGCCTCGCCACCCTGATCTCGGTACCGATCGGTGTGCTCACCGCGATCTACCTGGTCGAGTACGGCCGGGGCAAGCTCGCCAAGGCCGTCACCTTCTTCGTCGACGTCATGACGGGCATCCCGTCGATCGTCGCCGGTCTGTTCATCCTGAGTCTCTGGGTCCTGATCCTGAAGATGGGTCCGTCCGGCTTCGCCGGCTCGATGGCCCTGTCGATCCTGATGATCCCGGTCGTCGTCCGCTCCACCGAGGAGATGCTCAAGCTCGTCCCGAACGAGCTGCGCGAGGCGTCCCTCGCGCTGGGCGTGCCGAAGTGGCGCACCATCCTCAAGGTCGTGCTGCCGACGTCCATCGGCGGCATCACCACCGGCGTCATGCTGGCCATCGCCCGCATCACCGGTGAGACCGCCCCCGTCCTGCTGCTGGTCTGGGTCACGAACTTCATCAACACCAACCCGTTCTCCGACCCGCAGGCGTCGCTGCCGATGTACATCTACCTGCAGTACGCCAACAGCGGCGGCTCCGGCGCGGCGTACGACCGTGCCTGGGCGGCGGCCCTGACGCTGATCGCGTTCATCATGATCCTCAACCTGTTGGCCCGCGGCATCGCCCGCTGGAAGGCCCCGAAGACCGGTCGCTAAGGCCCCCCGGACCCGAAAGAAGAAGTGATACCCATGGCCAAGCGCATCGACGTCAGCGGCCTCAACGCCTACTACGGCTCCTTCCTCGCCATCGAGGACATCTCGATGACCGTCGAGCCCCGCTCCGTGACGGCCTTCATCGGCCCCTCCGGCTGCGGCAAGTCCACCTTCCTGCGCACGCTCAACCGCATGCACGAGGTCACGCCCGGCGGCCGGGTCGACGGCAAGGTCATGCTCGACGACGAGAACCTGTACGGCGCCGGCATCGACCCGGTGGCCGTGCGGCGTGAGGTCGGCATGGTCTTCCAGCGCCCGAACCCGTTCCCCACGATGTCGGTCTACGACAACGTGGCGGCGGGCCTGCGCCTGAACGGCAAGTACAAGAAGTCCCAGCTGGACGACGTCGTCGAGAAGTCCCTCAAGGGCGCCAACCTCTGGAACGAGGTGAAGGACCGCCTGAACAAGCCGGGCTCCGGACTGTCGGGCGGCCAGCAGCAGCGCCTGTGCATCGCCCGCGCGATCGCGGTCGAGCCGAACGTCCTCCTGATGGACGAGCCCTGCTCCGCCCTGGACCCGATCTCCACCCTCGCCATCGAGGACCTGATCGGCGAGCTGAAGGAGCGCTTCACGATCGTCATCGTGACGCACAACATGCAGCAGGCGGCGCGGGTCTCCGACCGCACGGCGTTCTTCAACCTGGCGGCCGTCGGCCAGCCCGGCAAGCTGATCGAGATCGACGACACGGAGCGCATCTTCTCCAACCCGTCGGTCCAGGCCACGGAGGACTACATCTCCGGCCGCTTCGGCTAGCCCGTCGAACCCCTCGCGGTGCTGCATGGCGGTGCCACCGCGAGGCAAAAGGGCCCGCCCCCGACTCCCGGGGGCGGGCCCTTTCCATGTATAGCTGCGGGCAGTCGTGCCGCTGGGGCGATGGGGGTACCTCCCGCTCGAGCGAAGCCGAGAGTGGGGGAGGGTGGGCGCAGGCGGCACCCCGCAAGCTCCGGGCAGCGCGACCAACCCCCGCCCAGCCCCCAGCACCGGCGACCGCTACAAGAACGCCAGGTTCACAACCCCGAACGACAACGCAGCGACAACCGCCGCCGCAGGCATGGTGATGAACCACCCCAGAACAATGTTCTTGGCAACCCCCCACCGCACGGCATTGACCCGCTTCGTCGCCCCCACACCCATAATCGCCGAAGTGATCACATGCGTAGTCGAGATCGGCGCGTGAAACAGAAACGCCGACCCGAACATGATCGAAGCCCCCGTCGTCTCCGCCGCGAACCCCTGAGGCGGATCCAACTCAATGATCTTCCGCCCCAGCGTCCGCATAATGCGCCACCCACCCGCATACGTCCCCGCGGACAACATCACCGCACAAGCGATCTTCACCCACACCGGAATCGGATCGCCGTAATCCTCGACATCCGCGATGACGAGTGCCATCACCACGATGCCCATCGTCTTCTGCGCGTCCTGAAGACCGTGCCCCAGCGCCATTCCCGCCGCCGAAACCGTCTGCGCGATACGGAATCCCCGCTTGGCCTTGTGCGGATTGGCCCGCCGGAACATCCACATGATCGCGGTCATCACCAGATAACCGGCGAGCATCCCGACGACCGGCGACACGAACATCGGAATGACGATCTTGTCGACCACCCCGTGCCAGTACACGGTCGTCCCGCCGGCCAGCGCGGCCCCGACCATGCCACCGAACAGCGCGTGGGACGACGAGGACGGCAGCCCGAAGTACCAGGTGATCAGGTTCCAGACGATCGCCCCCACCAGCGCGGCGAAGAGGATCCCCATCCCCTTCGACCCCTCGGGTGTCTGGATCAGACCCTCACTGACGGTCTTGGCCACCCCGGAGCCCATGAACGCGCCGGCCAGGTTCATCACGGCCGCCATCGCGAGCGCCGCCCGAGGCGTCAGCGCACGCGTCGACACGGACGTGGCGATCGCGTTCGCCGAGTCGTGGAATCCGTTGGTGTAGGTGAAGAAGAGCGCGACGCCGATGGTCACGACCAGAGCGAAGGTGTCCATGAAGGGCTCAGGACTCCTTGACGGCGATGGTCTCCACCGTGTTCGCCACGTGCTCGAAGGCGTCCGCCGCCTCCTCCAGTACGTCCACGATCTGCTTGAGCTTCAGCACCTCGATCGCGTCGTACTTGCCGTTGAAGAGGTGGGCCAGCAGCTTGCGGTGGATCTGGTCGGCCTGGTTCTCCAGCCGGTTGACCTCGATCCAGTACTCGGTGAGGTTCTCCATGGTGCGCAGATGCGGCATGGCCTCCGCCGTCAGCTCCGCGGCCCGCGCCAGGACCTCGATCTGCTGCTCGACGCCCTTCGGCAATTCCTCGACGTTGTAGAGGACGACCAGGTCGACGGCCTCCTCCATGAAGTCCATGATGTCGTCGAGGGACGACGCGAGGGAGTAGATGTCCTCACGGTCGAACGGCGTGATGAACGAGGAGTTCAACTGGTGGAAGATCGCATGCGTGGCGTCGTCACCTGCGTGTTCCGCGGCCCGCATACGCTCTGCGATCTCGGCCCGGGCGGAGGTGTCCGCCCCGAGCAGTTCCATCAGGAGTTTCGAGCCCGTGACGATGTTGTCCGCGGACGCGGCGAACATGTCGTAGAAGCTCGTCTCCCTGGGGGTCAGACGAAAGCGCACGTGGGGTCCTCGGTATGCATCGGTTTCGGTCAGGCTGATGCTAGGCGCATCATCCGGCCACGACTAACGGGCCGCCCACCAGTGTCGCCCATCAGGCAGAGTGATGAGTACGGGGGCGGTCCGAGGTCCGTTTCCGGCCGCAGCGCACGACATTGGCCAAGGGGCCTATACCCAGCGAAGTTCGGTACCATATACCCACCAGGGGTATATGCCGCCCATCAGTGCACCAGGAGGACGCGATGACGACCACCGAGACCGGCGCGAACGCGCCCTCCTCCCCCGACGTAACCGATGTAACGGGCGTAACAGACGTGACCGAAGCGGCGGACATCGTGACCGACCACGACCGCGGGATCCACGGCTACCACAAACAGAAGCAGGAACACCTCAAGCGCCTGCGCCGCATCGAGGGCCAGATCCGCGGCCTCCAGCGGATGGTCGACGAGGACGTCTACTGCATCGACATACTCACCCAGGTGTCCGCCTCCACCAAGGCACTGCAGTCGTTCGCGCTTCAGCTGCTGGAGGAGCACCTGCGCCACTGCGTCGCCGACGCGGCCGTCAAGGGCGGCGACGAGATCGACGCGAAGGTCAAGGAGGCGACGCAGGCCATCGCCCGCATGCTGCGGACCTGAGCGACCGCGCCCGCTAGCTCCCGGCGGACTCGGCCCGTGCCTCGGCCACCCTCAGGACCTCGTCGATGCTCTCCAGGCTGAGCCGCTCCTCGGCATTGGAGGCGGCGATGATCAGCTCGCCGCACAGCTCGATCTCGGCGAGCGCCACGTGGTCCTGAACCGGAACCGTTCCACCGCCGAGCGGAGCCACGCGCCTCACCTCATCTCTGTCGTCACCGACTTCCTAGAGTAGGGAGCGCCCTACGCACCGCGCATGGCACGGAAGGGCTAGTTCAGGCCGGTCACTCCGCGGCTCACGCCCCGGCTCACTCCGGGGCGATCCGGCCCGCGTAGATGTCCTCGTCCTCGGGAAGCCGCACGTCGGCCGGGACGCCGAAGCCGTACAGCAGCGTGGTCGAGGCGACCGCGACGGGCTCGTCCTGCCGGCCGTTGACGAAGCTGAACCGGTGCCGGATCTTACGGATCCGGCCCTGGTCGTCCAGGTAGGCGTCGAACGGCACCCGGGCGGTGGCGAACCCTTTCGCCGCCGCGGCCAGCACCTTCCGGTTCGCGTCCGAGGCCTCCCGTGAGGCCTGCTCCAGGTCGGCGGTCCCCCGGTAATGACGGACCTTCGTCCCCTCGACCTCGGTCCGCTCCACGAACCTCGCCGAACGCGTCCCGCGCAGCACCTCGGCGGCGGCGAACGGATCGGTGGCCCCGCCGGTGACGAGGTTCCCGTCGGACAGCGTCCCGGTGTCGACCCGAACCCACTTGTCGGCGGGCACCCCGGCCCCCCGGTTCTTCATGAACAACGCGCCCGGAGCGAGCAGTTCGGTGATGGGCCGCCGCGCGCTGTCCCCCGCCGGGTCCTGCGGCAGCAGCACCTTCAGCCGGCCGAGCCGCTTGCGGTAGTCGTACACGCCCTCGCCCCGGATGGTGACCCGGGTACCGCCGGTGGCCATCTCCAGGGACGTACGCGCCTCGGACGTCCCCGCGTCCACCAACGCGTCGGCGGCGTGCCGCAGCACCCGCACCGGATCCCCGGCGGGAGCCCCCTGGGTCACCGCGTCGCTCCGCGCACACCCCACGCCCCCGACCCCCAGACAGCACACAGCCGCGACTCCGGCCACCGCGCCGCGCATCCGCCTGTGCTGCTGCTGCCGTCGAGCCATGCCTGCTTCCCCCGCTCCGTCCGACACGGGCCGCCTGTCGTGTCGCTTAACGACGGGTGGATGCCCCCGTCACGCCGACACGCCGGAGCGCTACGGTGGTCGACGTGGCGCACCAGGATGACGAGGCGGCCCCCGCCCGGCACAGCACGACCACCGTCGAACAGGGCCCCTTCTGCGTGGCCCGCTGCTCCTGCGGCTGGCGCGGCCCCGCCAGAAGGGCCAGGAGCCAGGCCCGCACGGACGCCAAGAACCACACCGCCGAGTGACCCACGCCCCACCGCCGTAGCGGGGCGCGGCATCAGTGCGGCAGGGCCGTGCCCTCCTTCCAGGCCCGGGCGAACCATTTGTGCGCGGGTGAGGGCGGGGACGCCGGTGCGGCGGGCGCGGGGCGGGGGGCCTTCGCCTCGGTGAGTTCCCGGCGGACGGCACGGTGGTGGTCGAGGGTCCAGCCGTTCCAGCGGCGCACCATGCGGTCGACCGGCCGGTCCAGGGCGTGCAGTTGGAGGTGGAGGGCCGCCGCGTCACGGCCGACACCGAGGGCCGCCGCCACCTCGTCCACCAACTCCGGGACGCCGAAGAGCGGGTTGGCCTCGTACTGGCCCGGCGGGACCGGCGTGGCGAGCGACCGGTCCGCCAGGGCCCGCAGGGCGGTGCGTAGTTCGGCGGTGGCGTCGGTGAGCAGGTCGATCAGCGCGCGGGCGCCCTCGGCGGCCGGGTCGCCGACCGGGCGCTCGGCGCCCGGAGCGCATCACGGCCACCCGGTGCGACAGCTCCCGGCGGCGGCGCAGCACATCGGCCGCGAGCCGCACGGCGCGGGCCACCCCCTGCCGGACCCTCGGCTAGGTCACACCGGGCAGCTCCGGGTCGCCCCCGGAGGCCAGCACCCCGCAAGCGCCGGGCCGGTGCCGCCGCACCACCGCCCTCCACGGGCAGCCACCTGCCACGTCAGCTGCGGGCAGTCGTGCCGCTGGGGCGATGGGGGTCCCCCCGCTCGAGCGAAGCCGAGAGTGGGGGAGGGTGGGCGCGACGGCACCCCACGAGCGCCGGGCCCCGCGAACACCCCCCGCCCAGCCCAAGCACCACCGACCGCTCACACGCGTGGTGAACATCTCGCCGCACGAACCGGACGCCCCGCCCGCCCTCCCGGCACCATGGAACCCCCACCGCCCCGACCCCGTCTCGTTCCACGCACCCGGGAGGCTGCCCATGGAACGACGTACCTTCCTCACAGGCGCGGCCACCGCAGCCCTCACCACGGCCTGCACAGACGGCGACCCCGGCACGCCCCGCCGCAGTACCCCCACCCGCACCCGCACCGCCACCCGCACCCCCACCCCCGCCGACTGGACCGCCCTCGCCCGCGACCTCGACGGCCCACTCATCCGCCCCGGCGACGCCGAATGGCCAACCGCCCACCGCCTCTACAACACCCGCTTCGACGGCCTGAAACCCACCGCGGTCGCCTACGTCCACCACGCCGACGACATCCGCACCGCCCTCGCCCACGCCCGCACCCACGCCGTCCCCGTCGCGATCCGCAACGGCGGCCACTCCTACGCCGGCTGGTCCTCCGGCGACAACCACCTGATCATCGACGTATCGGCACTCAACAAGATCCACGCCTCCGCGAACACCGCGGTCGTCGGCGCCGGCGCCAAGCTCATCGACGTCTACCGCGCCCTCGCCGCCAAGGGCGTCACCGTCCCCGGCGGCTCCTGCCCCACCGTCGGCATCTCCGGCCTCACCCTCGGCGGCGGCCACGGCGTGACCACCCGCGCCTACGGCCTGACCTGCGACAGCCTCACCGAGGCCACTCTGATCACCGCCGTCGGCGAACAACTCACCGCGTCCGCGACCGAGAACGCCGACCTCTTCTGGGCCCTACGAGGCGCCGGCAACACCAACTTCGGCGTCGTCACGGAGTTCCGCTTCACCACCCACCCGGCCCCGCAGAGCGTCACCGGCCACCTCACCTGGCCCTGGCCGAGGGCCGCCGCCGTGGTCGAGGCCTGGCAGGACTGGGGGCCGGCCCAGCCCGACGAGATCTGGTCGGCGCTCCACCTGGAGAACACCCCCGGCAACACCCCCACCGTCTCCGTGACGGTGTTCTCCCTCGGCACCTACGGCGAACTCCAGAACGCCGTGGACCGCCTCGCCGACCGGATCGGCGCCTCCGCGAGCGGCGTCTCGCTGCTCCGCCGCTCGTACGAGGAGTCCATGGAGCTGTACGCCGGCTGCACCTCCTTCGCCGACGACGTCCAGTGCCATCTCCCCGGCACGACCCCGGGCCGTTCCCCCGAGGGCGCCCTGAACCGCGAGACCTACTCCGCCCGCTCCGACTTCTACGACCGCCCGCTCGACGCCACCGGCATCCGGGCCCTGCTCGCCGGGATCGAGGACGTACGCGGCGGTTCCGGCAGCATCGCGCTCACCGCCCTCGGCGGAGCCGTCAACCGGGTCGCGCCCACGGCGACGGCCTTCGTCCACCGCCGCTCCCGCATGCTGGCCCAGTACATAGCGTCCTGGAGCCCCGGCAGCACCTCCGGCTCCGCGGCCGAATCGTGGCTGGCATCCACGCACCGAGCGATGCGCCCGCACGCCTCCGGAGCGGCGTACCAGAACTACTCGGACCCGAGCCTCGAGGACTGGCGCCGCGCCTATTACGGCGACGCCGCCCCGCGCCTGACGCGGCTGAAGAGGCAGTACGACCCGGACCGCCTCTTCGCCCACCCACAGGCCCTGTAGAGGCCCTGTGGACGCCCTGTCGGTCAGGCCGCCAGATCCCGCTCCTCCGCCCCCGGCGTCCCGTTGCGGGTCCCCGGGGCGACGCGCCCCTCCTCGACGTGGTGCCGCCCCCGCGCCGTGATCAGCCAACCGCCCCGGGGCGAGCGCTCGATCGCCCGCATCAGCGGGGTCAGCAGAGCCATGGCGAGCGGCGACAGCAGCAGCGCGACGGCCGTACCGAGCGCGAGCCCGCCCACGACGTCCGTCGGATAGTGCACGCCCATGTAGACGCGGATGAACCCGCCCAGCAGCCCGAGCGCCAAGCCGATGATCCCGAGCCGCCGGTTGGCCAGGAACAGCCCCACCGCCAACGCCATGCAGAGCGTCGCGTGGTCGCTGACGAACGAGTAGTCGGTCTTGCCCTGGACGAGGACTTCCAGTCCCTCATGGTCGTTGAACGGCCGTGGCCGCTCCACGAACCCCCGTATCGGCACGTTCACCAGCACCGCGATGCCGGCCGCGAGCGGAGCCCACACCAGCGCCGCGACGGACGGGGCCGCGTCCTCCCCACCCCGCCGCCGGACACCCCACCAGCACCACAGCAGCAGCGCCACCAAGCCGAACAACAACCCGAACTCGCCCACGAACTCCATGATCCGGTCGAACCACGGCGGCGCGTCCTTGGCGAGGCCATTGATGTCATAGAGCAGGTCGACGTCGGGGTTCGACCCGGAATCGGCGAGTCCAGCCATGGTGCTGCGGCCCCTTCGTCATCTCTCTCGACGCACGATGTGCACGCCGCTCCTGCCACCCCCGTGGTTTGTAGATCCGCTCGTCCGCTCGGCTACGACAACAGGAACGCACGGCCCCCGTTGATACGTTCCACACTCCACCGAATGATCACGCAGACGTTATCGAAGAGAGATGCATCTCCGCAGCTCAGGGGGAGGGTTAACGCTCCGCTCACACGGTCGTGGGGAGCGCTTTCGCGCCATCCTCGGTCACGCGGGTGGCACCAAAGTAGTCAGGGGTGTCGATCGGGTCGAATCGGATCACGGCACCGGGCCGGGGCGCGTCGATCATGTACCCACCGCCGACATAAATGCCCACATGCCGGATGGCCCGTGAATTGGTCAAGTCGTCCGAGAAGAACACCAGATCGCCGGGCAGCAGTTCGTCCCGATCCGGGTGCGGACCCGCGTTGTACTGGTCGTTCGCCACACGCGGCAACGTGATCCCCACGCTCTCGTACGCCGCCTTGGTCAACCCCGAGCAGTCGAACCGTCCGCCCTGCTCAGCGGTACCGTTGCCGCCCCACAGATACAGGGTCCCGAGCTTCTTCTGCGCATACGCGATGGCCCCGGCGGCCTGCTTCGACGGATCGACCCGCCCCACCGGCGCGGCGAAGCTCTCCTCCAGCGCCCGAATCCGCTTGACGTAGTTCTGGGTCTCCTCGTACGGCGGCACACCGCCGTACTTGATCACCGCGTACGCCCCGGCGTTGTACGAGGCGAGCATGTTTTCGGTCAGATTTCCGCCGACGTCCTTCACATAGGACGCGAGCGTGCAGTCGTACTGGGCCGCCGAGGGGATCGCGTCCTTCGGGTCCCACACGTCGCGGTCCCCGTCTCCGTCGCCGTCGATCCCGTGCGTGGCCCAGGTGCCGGGGATGAACTGGGCGATGCCCTGCGCGGCCGCATGGCTCTGCGCCTTCGGGTTGAACCCGCTCTCCTGGTAGAGCTGGGCGGCGAGCAGCGCCGGGTTGATGGCCGGGCAGAGATTTCCCCACCTCTGCACCAGTTGTTGGTACGCGGCCGGCACGCTCCCCTTGGCCAGCGCCTTGGCCGCCCCGCCGCCCACCCCGTTGACGAGGTTCCCGGCGACGACGTAGACCCCGACGACGAGCAGCATCACAAAGGCGAGCGCGGAACTGACGGCGATCCCCGCCGCGACCCATGCCTTACGCACCGTCAACCGCCCCTCGCCGTCCGGGAGTCCGCCGCCGCGCTCAGTGTAGAGGCGACACCCGCTCCGCGGCGTGATCACGCATGACGGAATGCGCAATGAAGAGGCTGGTCCGCGCTCAGGAGTTCGCCCCCACGGGCAGCGGGAACCGTACGGACGTCAGTTCCTCGGAGACGTCCCACAGGCGCCGTGCCGTGTGCGGGTCGCTCGCCGCCCGTGAGCGGCCGACGAGGGTCGGCGCACCGCGCGTCTCCCCGAGGCCGTCCGGGCCCACGTAGCTCGCCCCGGGAAGGTCCTGCGCCACGGCGTAGAGGGTGGGCAGCGCGCCGGCCTTGTCGTCCTGCGCGAAGAACCTGTTGCCGATCTTCAGGAAGCCCCGCATCACCGGGTTCGCCGTATGACTCTGGAGGTTGGTCGCGGCGTACCCGGGGTGGGCCGCGAGGGCACGGACCGGGGAACCGGCCTCAGACAGGCGCCGCTGGAGTTCCAGGGTGAACAGGAGGTTCGCCAGCTTGGACTGGGCGTAGGCGCGCCGCGGGGTGTAGTTGGCGGTCATGTCCAGGTCGTCGAACTCGATCACGGCCCCGCCCCAGCGGTGCGCGGCCGACGACAGGGTCACGACGCGGTCGGTGACGTACGGCAGCAGCAGGTTCGTGAGGGCGAAGTGGCCCAGGTGGTTGGTTCCGAACTGCATCTCGAAGCCGTCCTTGGTGCGCTGCCTCGGCAGCATCATCACGCCCGCGTTGTTGACGAGGGCGTACAGCGGGTCGCTCCAGCCCGCGGCGAACTCCCGCACCGAGGTCAGGTCGGCCAGGTCCAGGCGCCGCACCTCGGTGCTGCCGGGCAGGCTCGCGGCGGCGGCCCGCCCCCGCTCCGGATCACGTACCGCGAGGACGACGTGCGCCCCCGCCCCTGCGAGGGCGTGCGCGGCGGTACGGCCGATACCGCTGTTGGCTCCCGTGACGACGACGGTCCGGCCCGCGAGGTCGGACAGACGGGCCGCGCTCCATGCTTGCGTGCTTTTCTCAGCCATACCCTCGAATGTAGGCGGCGCCTACAATGCTGTCAATGACAACAAAGATGGCGACGTCAACATCGAGATACGATGGGACCCATGTCCGAGAGCCGCCCCTATCACCACGGAGACCTGCGCTCCACCCTCCTCGCCGGAGCCGAGCGCACCCTGCGCGACAAGGGGGCCGGCGCACTCTCACTGCGCGAACTGGCCCGCGAGGCGGGCGTCAGCCATGCCGCACCCGGCCGCCACTTCAAGGACAAGCAGGCCCTGCTCAACGCCCTGGCCCTGAACGGCTACGACCGGCTGGCCCAGACCCTGGAGAACGCCGACGACCCCGCACTCCCGCTCCAGCCGAGGCTCACCACCCTCGCCAGGGCCTATCTGCGCTTCGCGCTCGACAACGCCGCACTGCTGGAGCTGATGTACGCCCGCAAGCACGCCCCCGACGCCGCCGAACAGATGGCCGCCGGTATCGACCGCACCGTGGGCCTCCTCGGCCGGGTCCTCGCCGGGGCGCAGCAGCGCGGGGAGATCATCGAGGGCGACCCGCACCATCTCACCCTCACGGTGGGTGCGGCCCTCCACGGCACCGCCACCTTCGCGGCCAACGACATGGTCGGCCACGAGGAGGCCCTGGCCGGCGTGGACCACCTGGTCCAGCTGCTCCTGCACGGCCTGAGGCCCCGCTGAGCCACCCGACCGGGCGTCAGAAACCAACGCCGGGCTCCGTTTCGGCCTCATTGCCCGGCGTTACCGTGCGTGATACACAGAGTGACAATACAACTCTTCACCCATCGGGGCGCGCCCCTCCCGGGGTCCGGCGCGCGCCGGTGGCAAGCTGTTCGCACGAAAACCGCCAACAGATGACGCCAAGTCGACATACGACAGCGGCATCGTCGGCGACAATGAGGCCTGACCTCTGCACTACCGCAGGGGATGCGGAACTACCCATACAGGGGCGGTGACTTACATGTTCTTCGCGGCCGACGAGGGAGACATCAACACCATTATCGGCGGGATCGCTCCGGATTGGGGCCCCTTCGGCAGCCTGGGCAACGAGGCCAAGATCATGATCGAAGTGGTCATGGCGGTCGCCATCCTCATCTGCCTCGGCATCGCCATCTGGGGTGCGGCCAAACAGCGCATCGGCGCCACCGCGTTGAGGGACACGTTCAGCGCCGAACAGGGCAAGGGCCTCATCATCGCGGGGCTGACGGGCGTCTTCATCATCGGCTCGCTCGGCACGCTGTTCACCATCGTGTACGGCATGGCCGTGTAGCCCCGCCCCACCACCCCCGACCGGGCACGCCCGGCAACCCCCCATCCCACCCGCCCGTCGTGCCCACCGGCTGAGGTTGCGTTTCCCTGATGTCCAGTCACCACACCGCGCCCGTACGGGAGCCGGCCCGGCTACCGTCGTACTTGGAGTACACGGAGCACGAGGTGTTTCCGCACGACGCTGAGGGGGCGTACGCGGCATGAGTCTCGGAGACGACACGGGCCAGACCCGCACCCGCCTGCCGGAAGGCGGCGGCGACCCGTACGGCGGCGCGCGCAGAGGCGGCCGTTCGTCCTCGCGCAGCCTGGTCACGGTGGTCGGCGTGGTGGTCCTCCTCATCGCCGCGATCGCCTTCGCGAACCGCGGAGGCGGCGATTCCGCCGCGGAGGAGGGGGACGGGGACTCGCCCAAGTCGGCGGCGACGGCGCCTTCGGGCGAGAAGCCGGTGAGCTCGAAGGCGGCGGGCATTCCGTCGGGGTTCGCCCATGACCGCCAGGGGGCGGAGAGCGCGGCGGCGAACTATGCGGTGGCACTCGGCTCCGCCGAAATGTTCAACAAGGCCCGACGAGACGCCATCCTGCAGTCGTTGATCGTCCCCGCCCGGGTCGCGGACTTCGAGGCGACCCTGGACAGGGCGTACACGCCGGAGTTCAACAAGAACGTGGGCCTCAACGAGGACGGCACCACGCCAAAGGGCTTTACGTTCGTCTCGCGCACCAGCCCGATCGGCACCAAGGTCACCTCGTCGTCCGCCGACGCGGCAACGGTGGAGGTCTGGTGCAGCGGACTTCTGGGTCTGGCGGGCGAGAGTTCCACCAGTCCGGTCACCAACAGCTGGTTCACCATCACCATGCAGCTTGAGTGGACCAACGACGACTGGAAGATCGTGACCCACTCTCAGAAGGACGGCCCGGCGCCCGTTCCCGGCGACGAGCGGGCCTCCAGCGCCGACGAGATGGCGAAGGCCGTCGAGGAGTACGGAGGGTTCACGTATGCCCGCTAACCGCCGCCTACTCAAACTGACCGGAGCCGTCGCGGCCGTACAAGCCGCTGCTCTCGTCTTCGCCACGCGGGCCTTCGGCGCACCCACGCCCACGCCTACTCCTACCGACAGTAACGACCCGTGTGACCTGATCCACGGCCCCGCCAAGGACTACTGCGAACGAGGCGAATCCGGCGGTGGCTCCACCGACGGCCCCGGCGCGCTCAACGACCCCACCTCCACCCTCGACCCCCTCGCCTCCCTCGCCCAGGGCTGCGCCGACGCCGCCGCCTGGACCGTCGACAAGCTCAGCGACGCCGTCGAGGAGACGGCCAACGTCGACTTCACCAACGACACGTTCCTCCAGCAGTACGCCGTCGTCTTCGCCGCGTCGACGATCCTGACCCTGCTCCTCTGGCTGCTCGCGGTCGCCAAGCGCGCGGTGCGGGGCGTCCCCCTCACCACCGCCATCTCCGAGGCCATCGGCTTCCTCTGGCTCACCGTCCTCGCCTCCGCCTTCACCCCGCTTATCCTCTACACCGTCGTCTCCGCCACCGACGGCGTCACCGACGTCCTCGCCAACGCGACCGGCGACCAGACCGACACGTTCTTCGGCACGTTCTCCGGCGCCCTCGAGAAGGGCGACGACATCGGCGGCGGCCCGATCATGCTGATCGTCGTCTCGCTCGTGTCGATCCTCGCCGCCGGCGTCCTCTGGCTGGAGCTCGTCATCCGCGCCGCCCTGCTCTACGTCGGCGCCCTCCTCGGCACCGTCGTCTACGCGGGCCTCGTGGACAAGAACCTGTGGGGGCACGTCCGCCGCTGGGCGGGCATCATGATCGCCGTGATCCTCGTGAAGCCCGTCATCGTGATCGTGCTCGGCCTGGCCGGAGCGCTGTCCGCCGACGACGGCCCCGACGCCTTCTCCGCCGTGGTGTCCGGGCTGGCGATCATCCTGCTCGCCATCTTCGCCTCCGCGATGATCTACCGCTTCGTCCCCGGCTTCGGCGACGAGATCGCCGGCTCCCGCAACAACCGCATCATGCAGGGCGCCGAGGGCAAGGCCGCCGCCGTCATCAGCTCCCCGGCGACCCTCGTCGCCCAGGGCATCAAGACCCACAGCAGCCGCACCGACAACAACGGCGGAGGCGGCGGCCAGTCCTCCGGCCCCCGCCCCTCCAACCCCGCCTCCGGTGGTGTCGCCGCGCACAGCTCGCGCACGTCGAACGGCGGCGGATCCGTCCCCTCCGCCGCCCCCGCGCCCCGTTCGAGCAGCCCGGTGAACACCCCCCACGCCAGCAGCACCCGCAACAGCAGTACCAACCGCACGGGAGGTGAAGGGCGTTGACGACCGAGTCCCACCTGTCCCATCCGGTCACGCCCCGCCGTACGTATCTGATCGGCCGCGCCCGGCCGAACGCGATCGTCGGCCGCAATCGCGAGACCGGAGAGATCGCGCTGATCGTCGTGGGCGCGTTCCTCGGCATGATGTGCGGGCTCCTCGTCCCCGTCCTGTCCGTGCGGATCGTCTTGCTGGCGGGCCTTCCGATGCTGGCGCTGTCCGCCGTGTACGTGCCCTACAAGGGCCGCACGTTCTACAAGTGGTTCGAGATCAACCGCAGCTACAAGCGCACCGTGCGCCGGAACGCCACCTACCGATCCGGTGCCGTCGAGGCCGGCACCCGCCTGGACGGACGCGAGGTGGAGATCGGATCGCCGCCCGGCATCGGCAGGATCACCTGGCTGTCCGCGCCGTTCGGCCCGGACGAGATCGCCGTACTGCTGCACGCGGACCGCAAGACCGTCACCGCCGCCATCGAGATCGAGGGCCCGGGCGTGGGCCTGCGCGACAGCGAGGACCAGGAGGCCCTCGTCGACCGCTTCGGCACGCTCCTCAAGCATGTCGCCAACGGCGACGGCTTCGTGACCCGCATTCAGATGCTGGCCCGCACCCTGCCCGCCGACCCCGACGCCCACGCCAAGGACGTCGCCGTCCGCGGCGACGACAAATCACCGCCGTGGCTCCAGCAGTCGTACGACCAGCTCCAGTCGATGGTGTCGACCAGCAGCGAGCAGCACCGCGCCTACCTCGTCGCCTGCATGCACTACACGCGCGAACTGGCCGCCGAGGCCAACACCATGGCCCGCGCGATGCGCAGCCAGGGCGGCGGCAAGGTGGACCGGGACGCCGGGCTCGCCGTCGTCATGGCCCGTGAGCTGACCGACATCTGCTCCCGGCTCCAGGAGGCCGACATCCGCGTACGGCAGCCCCTCGGCCAGAGCAGGCTGTCCTCGCTGATCCACTCCATGTACGACCCGGACCACCCGATCGACCACATCCAGGCGATGTCGCAGCGCAACGCCTGGCCGGCCGAGCTGGACGCCATGGAGCCCACCTACCTCCAGGCCAAGACCCGCGAGTCCGCCACCCGCGCCCCCTGGTGCCACGCCACGGCCTGGGTGAAGGAATGGCCGATGACCCCGGTGGGCGTCAACTTCCTCGCACCGCTCCTCGTCCACACCCCGGACGTGATCCGCACGGTCGCCGTCACGATGGACCTCGAACCCACCGAGGTCGCCATCGAACGGATGCTGACCGAGAAGACCAACGACGAGGCGGAGGCGTCCCGCGCCGCCAAGATGAACCGCACCGTCGACCCACGCGACATCGCCGCCCACAGCCGGCTCGACCAGCGCGGCGAGGACCTCGCCAGCGGCGCGGCCGGCGTCAACCTGGTCGGCTACATCACCGTCTCCTCCCGCAATCCCGAGGCCCTGGCCCGCGACAAGCGGACCATACGGGCGTCGGCCGGAAAGTCGTACCTGAAGCTGGAGTGGTGCGACCGCGAGCACCACCGCGCGTTCGTGAACACACTCCCGTTCGCCACCGGCATTCGAAGGTAGGGGCTGAGCCGATATGCGGGATCCGCTGTCCGTCGTCACCGACGCCTTCACGTCCTTCCTGTTCGGGAAGGTCGAGACGACACGGCTGCCGGTGCGCACGTCCACCGGGCAGGCACAGGCGGTGTATCTGCCGACCGCCGCCCCCGGCCTCGGCGACTCCGGCGTCATCATCGGCCGCGAGGTCTACTCCGGCAAGGGCTACATCTACGACCCCTTCCAGCTCTACGGGCAGCAGCTCCCCGCCCCGCACTGGCTGGTCCTCGGCGAGTCCGGCAACGGCAAGTCCGCGCTGGAGAAGACGTACGTCCTGCGCCAGCTGCGCTTCCGCGACCGCCAGGTCGTCGTCCTGGACGCCCAGGGCGAGGACGGCGTCGGCGAGTGGAACCTCATCGCCCAGGAGCTGGGCATAACTCCCATCCGGCTGGACCCGATGGCCGCCCTGGACCACGGCATCCGGCTCAACCCGCTCGACCCGTCGATCACCACGACCGGTCAGCTCGCCCTGCTGCGCACCATCATCGAGGTCGCGATGGGCCACGGCCTGGACGAACGCTCCGGCTTCGCCCTCAAGGTCGCGCACGCCTTCGTCAACGAGACGATCGTCGAGCGCCAGCCGGTCCTCTCCGACATCGTCGAGCGACTGCGCCACCCCGAACCGGAGTCGGCGGAGGCGATGAACGTAGCCATAGACGACGTACGGGCCTGGGGACTGGACGTCGCCCTGGTGCTGGACCGCCTGGTCGACGGTGACCTGCGCGGCATGTTCGACGGCCCGACGACCGTCGGCATCGACCTCGACGCGCCGCTCATCGTCTTCGACCTGTCCCACATCGACCGCAACTCCATCGCCATGCCGATCCTCATGGCGATCGTCGGCGTGTGGCTGGAGCACACCTGGATCCGCCCCGACCGGAAGAAGCGCATCTTCCTGGTCGAGGAGGCCTGGCACATCATCAACAGCCCGTTCGTCGCCCAACTGTTCCAGCGGCTGCTGAAGTTCGGACGGCGGCTGGGCCTGTCGTTCGTGGCGGTCGTCCACCATCTGTCCGACGTGGTGGACGGGGCGGCGGCGAAGGAGGCCGCGGCCATCCTGAAGATGGCGTCGACCCGGACCATCTACGCCCAGAAGGCCGACGAGGCGAGGGCGACCGGCCGGGTGCTCGGACTGCCCAGGTGGGCCGTGGAGATCATCCCGACGCTCACGCCCGGTATCGCCGTGTGGGACGTCAACGGCAACGTCCAGGTGGTCAAACACCTGGTCACCGAGACGGAACGCCCGCTGGTCTTCACCGACCGCGCGATGACCGAGTCCTCCACCGACCTCTCCGACGACGCCCTGCGCGCCGCCGAACTGGAGGCGGAGGAACGGGCGGCGGCCTTCGTGGAGCAGCACGTCGGCGACTCCGAATCGACGGTGGCGTAGGGGAGAACGCGTGAGACCGGACGATCACCGTGAGCAGGGCCGGGCCGGCCAGGGCGGTATCCCCGACGGGCTGCTGATCGGCATACTCGCGTTCCTCATCGGCATGACCGCCATGGTGTGGACGGCCACGGGGCTCGCGAGCCTCTTCGCCCACGGCCACTGGCCGCCCGGTGTCACCTTCACCCGCACCCCGGTGGCCATGCGCCACCTCGTCGCCGAACCACAGGACGTCCCCGGCGCCTGGCCGGACGCCCCGGAGGCCGCCCTCTCCGGCTACGGCCTCTTCTGGGGCCTGTTCATCGGCCAGCTGATGATCCTCACCGTCCTGACGGTGTTCGTCGTGGGCACGGTGGCCCGCTGGAGGGCCGTACGGGCAAGGCGGCGGGCGGAGCGGGCGACGGGAGCCCCGCGGCCGCAGCCCGAACCGCACCGGGAGCCGGCACCGAAGCAGCTGCACGAGGTACCGACACCGAGGGCACCCGAGCAGGAGACGCCGACCCCGGAACCGGTCCAGGAGCCGACGCCCCGGACGGTCCCGCAGGAAGCGACGTCCGCCCCCCTGTCCCGGGGTGAACGGCCGGGCGGATGGGAAGCCCCCCGCACCGAAGGCGCCGGGGTGCTCTACGGCCCCCCGGCCACGCGCCACACCACCGCCATCCAAGCCGTACGCGACGCCGACGGCCCCGCGCTCGTCCTCACCTCCAACCCCACCCTCTGGCACGACACCAAGGACGCCCGCGCCAAGCTCGGCCCCACCCACCTCTACGACCCCACACACCTCTGCGACACCCCGGCCCGCCTCCACTGGTCCCCCACCACCGGCTGCGAGGACAAACACACGGCCACCGCCCGCGCGGCGGCGCTCCTCGCTCCCGTCCGCCCCACCTCACGCCTCGACCAGGCGGTCAGCGACACCGCCGAGACACTGCTGCGCAGCTACGTCCACGCCGCCGCCATCGACGGCCGCACCGTCCGCCACGTCCACCGCTGGTCCCAGGGCGTCCAGGTCCACGACGCCGTACGCATCCTCCGTACCAACCCCAAGGCCGCCCCCGGCTCCGCCGGTGAGCTCGAGGCGGCCCTCACGGCCCATCCCGAGCGCCGGGACATGGCGCAGCAGCTGACCACCCGCGCCCTCGCCGCACTCTCCACTGTCAATGTCCGCGAGGCGTGCACTCCCAACCGAACTGATGCCCTCGCCTTGGATTCCTTCGTCCACGAAGGGGGCACGCTTTATGTCGTGGGTGAATCCATCGAGGACCCCCGCACCAGCCCGGGCGCGATGCCCCTGCTGACGGCCCTCGCCGCACACGTGGTCGAGCACGGCCGGCGCATGGCCGAACGGTCATCCTCCGGTCGGCTCGACCCACCACTCACCCTCGTCCTGGACGACGTGGCGGCCGTGGCCCCGCTCCCCCAGCTCCCGGAACTGCTCGCCACCGGCGCGGACCGCGGCATGCCCACCCTGGCCCTGCTCCGCTCCCGCGAACAGGGCCGCGCCCGCTGGCCGCACGACGAACTGCCGGTCTGACCTGCCGGCCCGACCTACCGGTCCGACGCCGGCCGCTCCACGGCCATCTCCAGCTCCCACTCGTCCGGATCGTCCCCCAACGACACGGTCACCCCCGTCTCGACGAACCCGGCCTTGCGGTAGGAACCCAGCGCCCGCTTGTTGTCCGGGTGCACGATGAGCCGCACGCGCTCCATCCCGCGCTCCCACGCCCACTCCAGCGCGGTCTCGAACAACGCCTTCGCCAGCCCGCTCCCCCGATGCCCGGGAGCCACGTACACACCCACCAGATGCCCCTGCCGCCGCTCCACGACGGACCCGGCCCAGTCCGTCGTCCCGGCCTCCTCGATCAGCACGGCCACACTGGCGACCCAGCTCCCGTCCGCCGTCTCCGCGACGAACTGCCGAGCCCCGTTCGCCGCGCGCTCCCGCCACCACGAGTCGGGCCGGGCCACGGCCTCCTCATACGTGTCCAGATAGGCGATGTGCGCGACCGGGTCCCGCAGCGCGGCGAGCCGCAGCTCCTTCGCCGCCCTCCACTCCTCCGCGCGCACCGGCCGGATCACACAGTCCTCGTAGGGCATGGCACTCATGGCCGCCACCGTAGTACCGGGGTACCACGCCCCTCACCCGGATTACGGCCGACGGTCCGACGCCCGCCGCCCCCGCGCGGACGAGCATCGACGCATGATTACGGCACGGGAACTCACCAAACGCTACGGCGACAGGACCGTCGTCACCGACCTGTCCTTCACCGTCCGCCCCGGCACCGTCACCGGCTTCCTCGGCCCGAACGGCGCCGGCAAGTCCACCACCATGCGGATGATCCTCGGCCTGGACGCCCCGACCCGCGGCCACGCCACCGTCGGCGGCCGCTCCTACGCCGCCCACCCCGCACCCCTCACCGAGGTCGGCGCCCTGCTGGAGGCCCGCTCCGTCCACCCGGGCCGCACCGCCCGCCACCATCTGCGCGCCCTCGCCCACACCCACGGCATCCCGCGCACCCGAGTCGACCACGTCCTGGGCCTCACCGGCCTGACCGACGTGGCGGACCGCCGGGTCAAGGGCTTCTCCCTCGGCATGGGCCAGCGCCTCGGCATCGCCGCCGCGCTGCTCGGCGACCCGGCCACCGTCATCCTCGACGAACCGGTCAACGGCCTCGACCCCGAGGGCGTCCTGTGGATCCGCACCCTCCTCAAGTCCCTGGCCGCCGAGGGCCGTACGGTCCTCGTCTCGTCCCACCTGATGAGCGAGATGGCACTCACCGCCGACCACCTGGTCATCATCGGCCGCGGCCGGCTCCTCGCCGACACCACGGTCACCGATTTCGTTCGCCACTCCGGCGCGGGCACCGTCAAGGTCGTCACCCCGGACGCCGCCGACCTCGCACTCCACCTCACCGCGCCCGGCGTCACCGTCACCACCGACGCCCCCGACCGCCTCACCGTGCACGGCACCGACGCCGCACACATCGGCCGCACGGCCGCCGCCCACGGCATCCCCCTCTTCGAACTCACCCCGAACACCGCATCGCTGGAAGAGGCGTTCATGGACCTCACCCATGACGCGGTCGAATACCCGGCCGCCCTGGAAGGAGCAGCGGCATGACCGCCACCACCGCCGTACAGCCCTACCGGGTCACCCCCGCCCGCGTCCTGCGCTCCGAATGGCACAAGCTGTGGACGCTCCGCTCGACCTGGATCAACCTCATCGCCACCAGCGCCCTCACCCTCGGCATGGGCGTCGGCATCAGCGCCGCCTACGACGGCACCGGCGAGGGCGGACTCGACCCGGTCGTCTTCGTCCTCCTCGGCACCCAGTTCGCCACCGTCAACCTGGCCGTCCTGGGCGTCCTCGCCACCGCCGGCGAGTACTCCACCGGCCAGATCCGCGCCACCATGACAGCCGTCCCGCGCCGCCTGCCCGTCCTGTGGTCCAAGGCCGCCGTCCTCGCCGCGGTCGCCTTCCCCCTGTGCCTGTGGACCAACCTGCTCACCTTCCCGCTGGCCCAGGCCTTCCTCACCGACACCGACCAGTCCGCCGCCCTCGGCGACCCGGGCGTCCTGCGCGGCCTCGCCGGCAACGCCGCCGCGCTCACCCTCCTCGCCGTCATGGCCCTCGGCCTCGGCGCCGTCGCCCGCTCGATCCCGATCTCCATCGGCGCGTACATCGGCCTCGTCATGATCGTGCCGGAGGTCCTGAGGATGCTCCCCTACGCCGTCGTCGACGACGCCGTCCGCTACTTCCCCGCCCAGGCCCTGCAGTCCCTCACCGCGGCCCAACCGCTGCCCGGCGAGGCGACGCCCGGCGCCGCGCTGCTCGCCCTGGCCCTGTGGACGGCGGCCGCCCTGACCGCGGCGGCGGCATCGCTGAGGCGACGGGACATATGACGCGCGCACCCGGCACCATGGACGCCGTGACCGAAGACCGTCCGGCCGAGCCCCTCACCGAGTACATACAGCGGATCAACGAGCGGGTGCGCGCCTTCGACCGGCGCCACCCGCTGCTGTGGGACCTGCACCTCACCGGTTTCTGGCTGACGGCCGCCCTCATCGACTACGTCGGCGGGGGCTGGCGCAGCATCGCCCACAACTTGGACGTCCCCGGCGGACTGCTGCTCGCCCTGTCCCTGGGCTTCACGATCCCGCTCCTGTGGCGCCGCAGCCACCCGGGGGCAGTCCTGGTCGCGATGGCCCCGGTCGCCCTCGTCAACGCCTGGACCGGCGCCATCCTCCAGGCCGCCATGCTCCAGTTGCTCGTCGTCTTCCACATCGCCCTGCGTCTGCCCCTGCGCGCCCTGTGGTGGTCCACCGCCCTGGTGCTCACACCGGTCCTGGTCTCGGCCCTCCGCTACGACGAGCAGCCCTGGGACCAGCAGGTCGGCGCGCAACTGATGTCCATCACGGTGGCGGCCCTCATCGGCGTCACGGTCCGCACCCGCCGGAACTACACCGCCGCCCTGGAGGACCGCGCCCGCCGCCTGGAGATCGAGCGCGACCAGCAGGCCCAGCTCGCCGCCGCCGCGGAACGCGCCCGCATCGCCCGGGAGATGCACGACATCATCGGCCACAACCTCTCCGTCATCACGGGCCTGGCCGACGGAGGCGCCTACGCGGCCGGCAAGTCCCCGGAACGCGCCGCCCAGGCCCTGAACGCCATCGCCACCACCAGCCGCCAGGCCCTCGGAGAACTCCGCCGCCTCCTCGACGTCCTCCGCGACGACACCACCTCGCCCCCCGCCGAACGAACCCCCCAGCCCGGCCTCAACGACCTGGACCAGCTCATCAACGGCGTCCGCAACGCGGGCCTGCCCGTCCGCACCAGCATCGAGGGCCGGGCGACTCTCCCCCCGGGACGCCAGCTCACCGTGTTCCGGGTCGTCCAGGAGGCCCTCACCAACACCCTCAAGCACGCCGGCCCCGACGCGACCTCGGAGATCGCCATCGCCCACGGCGACAAAGGCGCCGTCACGGTCACCATCACCGACACCGGAAAGGGCGTACTACCCTCCGCCCCGTCCGACGGCCGCGGCATCCCCGGAATGCGCGAGCGAACCGCCCTGTACGGCGGCACACTTGAGGCCGGCCCACGCCCGCAGCCCGAGCGGGGCTGGCGCGTCCAACTGCGTCTCCCGGAGGAAACCCAGCAGTGACCACCGTCCTCATCGCCGACGACCAGCCCCTTCAGCGCTTCGGCTTCCGCATGCTGCTGGAGAGCCAGGACGACCTCACGGTCCTCGGCGAGGCGGCGAACGGCACGGAAGCGATCCGCATGACGGCGGAGCTGAGCCCCGATGTGGTCCTGATGGACATCCGCATGCCCGGCCTGGACGGCATCGAGGCCACCCGCCGCATCGTCGCCACCGGCGACCGCACCCGCGTCCTGATCCTCACCACGTTCGACCTCGACGAGTACGCCTACGCCGGCCTCCGGGCGGGCGCCTCCGGTTTCCTCGTCAAGGACGCCCAGCCGGAGGAACTCCTCTCCGGCATCCGCAACGTGGCCACCGGGGACGCCGTCGTCGCCCCCAGCCTGACCCGCCGCCTCCTCGACGCCTACGCCCAGCATCTGCCGGCGACACCCCGGGACCCCGCCGTGCCCATGGCCCAGCACACCGATCCCCGCCTCGACACCCTCACCGAACGCGAACGCGAGATCCTCACGGTCATCGGCAGGGGCTGGACCAACACGGAGATCGCCACCCGCCTCCACCTGGCAGAGTCCACGGTGAAAACCCACGTGGGCCGCATCCTGGCGAAGACCGGCTCCCGGGATCGCATCCAGGCGGTCATCCTGGCGTACGACACGAAACTGGTGGAGCCGTCCTGAAACGCAGAAAGCCCCCGTGCCGAATGGCACGGGGGCTTTCTTCAATATTTGTTCGGCGGCGTCCTACTCTCCCACAGGGTCCCCCCTGCAGTACCATCGGCGCTGTAAGGCTTAGCT
This sequence comes from Streptomyces sp. NPDC031111, assembly GCF_055570675.1. Classification (NCBI taxonomy): domain Bacteria; kingdom Bacillati; phylum Actinomycetota; class Actinomycetes; order Kitasatosporales; family Streptomycetaceae; genus Streptomyces; species Streptomyces sp. NPDC031111. Next base: position 19 of record NZ_JBVIGS010000009.1, on the reverse strand, counting down.
TCCGGGTTCGGAATGTAAC
>NZ_JBVIGS010000008.1:0-341255 GCF_055570675.1 Streptomyces sp. NPDC031111 | reverse complement strand
GGGAGGGATACTGAGGGCACACCAGGAGAGGAAGGGGGGGGGGGGGGGGGTGGGAGAGGGGGGAGTGGGGCTCGGTTTGTGGGGGCTCTTTCGGGGGGGGGGGACCCCCCCCCCCGCACAACCCCGATGCTGTGCATCGGGGTTGACGCTCCGTCCGCTGCGCTCCCGGAGCGGCGGGACTGCGTCCCGCTACCAGGCTTCCGCTGCGCTGCAGCCCGGGCCGGCGGGTCCGCTGCGCTCCCCCGCCTGACGGTCCTTCCGGCTGCGCCTTCAGGACCGTTGAGGCCCGCTTCGCGGGCCGGGCTGGCTGCGAGGATGAGGGGTTGCTCGTTCGTGTCGGGTGCCGGTGTAGTGGCTGCATCAGGTTGATGCGGCATGTAGTGTTGACGGAAACACCGGACACCCTCCAACCACCTGATGCGGGCCCAGATGCCCGCGCCTGTCGGAAAAGGGAAAACGCATGTGGAGTGCTCAGGACGTGGCGCGGGATCAGGCGGCGTGCGCCACGCCGTGCTCGCCGGGCGCAACGACACCGGCCGGCCCGGCAACCGGCGTCAGGCGAATAGCCTGGACGTCGCCGCCGTCGCGGAAAAGGTCGCGGAGGCCGCTGTCCGTGAGCGGGAAACCGCGGATCAGTTGAGGGGAAACGGTTCCTTCTACGAGTTCGAGATGGACCGGGAGCGGTTGGCTGTCATCTGGCTGGCCCAGCATGCTGAGTGGCGGCGCGTCAGGGACTTGATGACTGCGGTCGGTTGGAGTGTGTACGAGCCGGAACGGGACGCTCAGGGCTCGGTGTGGGCTCGTGAGCGTGAGGAACGGCTTGCTGGTGCTCTTGCGGCACAGGCCACCTTGGGGGAACGGCGGGGAGAGGAAGCCGATGAGCTGCGGGCAGAGGTCTGGCTGTCCGTCGCGTCCAGTCGGCTGGTCCGGGTGGTGGCCGGCCGGACGGGGCTGCGTCCCTCGGAGGTCCTGGCCCAGCTTGCCGAGCGGATCGTGGTGGGCGAGGACGGTACGGTGTCCGTGCCGCCTTTCACGCCGTCCCTGTGATTTCCGAAGCGAGTAGAAAAGAAGGCAGAGGAGGAGCGGGGAAATGCTGGGTATTCGGCTTCGGGAACACCAGGTGGCCCAGAAAGCGGCTTTCCGTCGGTGGGCGGAATTCCCTGCAAGATCATCCGTACCGCCGGAGGGGGCACGGGGCACGATCGTGTCCGCGACCGGATCGGGCAAGACGATCACCGCCGCCGCGTGCGCGCTGGAGTGCTTCCCGGGCGGCCGGATCCTCGTCACTGTGCCGACCCTGGACCTGCTCGTGCAGACCGCCCAGGCGTGGCGCCTGGTGGGCCACCGCTCTCCCATGGTCGGGGTGTGCTCGCTGGAGAACGACCCGGTGCTGGGCTCGCTGGGGGTGCGCACCACCACCAACCCGATCCAGCTTGCCCTGTGGGCCGGGTCCGGCCCGGTCATCGTGTTCGCCACGTACGCCTCCCTGGTGGACCGTGAGGACATCGACGCACCGATGGACCAGCGGAAGGTCCGCGGGCCAGTGGAAGCCGCCCTGGCGGGCGGGGAGCGGCTCTACGGGCAGCAGATGGCCCCGTTCGACCTTGCGATCGTGGACGAAGCCCACTCAACCGCAGGTGATCTCGGGCGGCCGTGGGCCGCGATCCATGACAACCAGCGGATTCCCGCCGACTTCCGGCTTTACCTCACCGCCACTCCACGCATCCTGGCCTCGCCCCGGCCGCAGAGGGGTCCGGAGGGCCAGGAGCTGGAGATCGCATCGATGGCCGCGGACTCCGAGACCTACGGGCCCTGGCTCGCCGAGCTCGGGCTGAGCGAGAGCATCGAACGCGGGATCCTCGCCGGGTTCGAGATCGACGTGCTGGAGATCGAAGACCCGGACTACTTCGTGGGTCTGTCCGACGAGGCGCGGCGGGGCCGGCGTCTGGCGTTGCTGCAGGCTGCGCTGCTGGAGCATGCCAGTGCCCGCAATCTCAAGACGGTGATGACCTTTCACAGCCGGGTGGAGGAGGCCGAGGCTTTCGCGGTCAATCTGCCCAGGACCGCGGCCGATCTGTATGCGGATGAGGTCACCGCCTACGCTCTCGAGGAGGCGGCCGCGCGGCCGCCCTCTGCTGTGGGCGCCGAGCCCGGCGAAGTCGAGGCCGGCCGTCACGTACCTCCGGACCGGGTGTGGTCGGCGTGGCTGTGCGGCGACCACCTCGTCGCCGAGCGGCGCGAGGTGCTGCGGCAGTTCGCCAATGGGATCGACGCGGCGGGCCGGCGCGTGCACCGGGCGTTCCTCGCCAGCTGTCGCGTGCTCGGGGAAGGCGTCGACATCACCGGTGAGCGGGGGGTCGAGGCCGTGTGCTTCGCCGACACCCGCACCTCTCAGGTCGAGATCGTGCAGAACATCGGCCGGGCGCTGCGGCCCAATCTCGACGGCACGACCAAGGTCGCCCGCATCATCGTGCCCGTCTTCCTCCAGCCCGGCGAAGAGCCGACCGACATGGTCGCCAGCGCCTCCTATGCCCCGCTCGTGGCCGTGCTCCAGGGCCTGCGCTCCCACTCCGAGCACCTCGTGGAGCAGCTCGCCAACCGGGCCCTGAGCAGCGGCAAGCGGAAGGTCCACGTCCAACGGGACGAGGAAGGCCACATCATCGCCGCCACCGGCCAAGAAGGGCAGGAGACGCAGGGCGGTGGCATGGTGGAGTCCGACCTGCTGCAGTTCTCCAGCCCTCGTGACCCCGCCACCATCGCCGCGTTCCTGCGCACCCGCGTCTACCGGCCCGAAAGCCTGGTCTGGCTGCAGGGCTACCAGGCCCTGGTCCGCTGGCGGGCGGAGAACGGGATCACGGGCCTCTACGCCGTGCCCTACGACGTTGAGACCGAGGTCGGCGTCACGAAGTCCTTTCCGCTGGGCAGGTGGGTGCACCAGCAGCGCAAGGCACTGCGGACGGGTGAGCTGGAGCCTCGGCGCAAAGAACTCCTCGACGCCCCGGAAGCCGGCATGGTCTGGGAACCAGGCGAAGAAGCCTGGGAGAAGAAACTGGCTGTCCTGCGCTCGTACCACCGCGCGCACGGGCACATGGCCCCGAGGCAGGACGCCCTGTGGGACGACCCCGCCGACGGCAAGCCCGTCCCCATCGGACAGCACCTCGCCAATCTCCGTCGCAAGGGCGGCCTCGGCAAGAACCCCGAACGCGCGCAGACACGGGCCGCACAACTCGCCGAGATCGACCCCGACTGGAACTGCCCCTGGCCCCTGGACTGGCAACGCCACTACCGCGTCCTCGCCCACCTCGCGGAGGACGAGCCCGGCGGGATACTGCCCGACATCCAGCCCGGCGTGACGTTCGACGGCGACGACCTCGGACGATGGCTGAAGCGGCAGAAACAGCCGGGCACCTGGAAGTTGCTGTCGAGCGACCAGCAGAAGCGGATGTCCAGGATCGGTGTGAAGCCCGCTGAGGTTCCGTCTTCGCCCCCGGCGCCCAGGGGCGCAGCGAAGGGGCCGAGCAAGGCCCAGCAGGCCTTCCAGCGCGGGTTGGCCGCCTTGGCGCAGTGGGTCGAACGGGAAGGTCAGCGGCCTGTGCCGCGTGGCCACGCAGAGGAGATCGCGGTCGACGGAGAAGCGGAGCCGGTGGTCGTGAAGCTGGGGGTATGGGTCTCCAACACCAAGAGCCGCCGTGACAAGCTCACCATCGAACAGCGTGCCGCGCTCACCGAGCTGGGCGTGAAATGGGCCTGAGGGAGGAAGCGTGCCGTCCCCACCTGGCGGGGCACCGAGGCTGGGTCACGGTGGCGGTGGTGGGGTGGTGAGATACGGCGCGAGTTGGGCTTCAAGGTCTGCGACGCGTTTGTCCAGGAAGCGATTGTTCTGGCGGGCGCTGGCCAGTCGTTCTTGGTGGCGTTGGTTGTCCTGAGTGAGCTGTCGTACGTGGTGCTTCAGGCTGGTGTTCTCGGTGACGATCCGCTGAAGTGATCCTTCGGGGAGATCGTGTTCGAGGTCGCGGATCTTGCCGAGGAGTTCTGCGATACGGGTGCGCTGAGTGAGGATTTCGCGCTGGGTCTGGGCGAGTGCTTCTTCGGCGTTGAGGGCGCGCTCCCTCCAGGCGGCCTGTGTGCGGCTGCGGCTGTTGGAGATTGCGGGATGAGGTCTGCTTGTACGGGTGGCCTGCTCGACAAGGGCTCTGGCCTGCTGGTTTTGGTAGAGGAAGGTGCGTGAGACGCGGGCGGTACGGGCAAGGGCTGCGACGGTGACAGGGGTATGGTCGCGCGCCATGGCCGCCAGGGCGGTCTGCAGGCGTTGAAGCATCTCTTGGGTGGCTTGGCGGCGGGCTCGTACGGCCGCGTCGGTGCGGGAAGTGCTCATGGCTGCCCTGTGGCGTCGTCGGGGGCCTGCAGTGCGGCGAGGTCGCGGGCGCGGAAAGCGGTGCTCCAGGTGCGGTGGAAGTAGTCCTGGGGGCGCCGCAGGTCGAGGGTGAGGGCTTCGTCGAGGACGCCGAGGGCGGCCAGGGCCTGCTCGAGTCCTTTGATCGCCTTGGCGGTGGGTTCGAAGACGGTGTGGAGGTAGTCGGCGGTGGCGTCATCGGGGGCGTTCTCGGCGATGGAACGCCACTGTTCGGCTTTGCGTCGCCAGTAGAGGAGGTCGGCGCCGGAGAGGACGAAGTTGTCGCAGTTCTCGCAGTCGAGTTTCCAGGGGCAGGCTCCGCCGTCGACGACGGGTTGGTAGGTGCAAAATCCGCCGTCGGCGGGCGTGCTGCGGCGGGAGAGGTCCAGGGCCAGGGCGAGGGCTGTCTCGCGGTCCATGGGGGTGGTGTCGCCGGAGAGGAGTTTGCCTGGGTGGGGTGCGCCGGGGCCGGCTACCCAGACGGTGTTCAGGACGTCTTCGAGGTCGCTGTTGGTGATCTTCACATAGTGCTCGGCCATGCGTTCGGAGAGCTGGCCGAGGTAGCGGCGGATGTGGGTAAGCGTGGCGCCGGCGCGCAGCAGGTTGGTGGCCAGGGTGTGGCGGGCCTGGTGGGCGACGTAGGCGCCGCCGAGGTCGAGGCCGGCGATCCAGGTCCTGAAACGCTCGTTGAAGTGTCCGTAGGAGATCGGCTGCCGGCCATTGGGATTGCGGATGCGGGAGGGGAACAAGGCCAGGCCGGGGCGTTCGGCAGCTGCTGGGGTGCGGCCGTAGCGCTTTTCGAAGAGCTGGAGTGTCTTGGTGCGGCGGGCATCGAGGCGCTGGTAGATGGGCTCGGGGATGCGGATGCCCTCGTTGTAGTTGCCGACCTTGGTCTGGTCGTGCCACAGCATGGCCAGACCGCGGTAGCGGCCGGTGCAGTCCAGCCGCAGTCCGACGACCTCGCTGCAGCGGCGCCCGGTGGCGACGATGGTCTCCCAGATGTCCCGCAGGCCACGGTCGTTGAGGTCGAGTTCCTCCAGGCGGCGCAGGTTGGTCTCGTCGGTCAGCGCGCGGGCGACGTCGTCGCTGAAGGGGTTGCGGGAACGCTGCTTGAGGCCGGCGCCACCGAAGGGGATGGCGGTCAGGAAGCCGGTGTCCATGCCGAGGCCTTCGGCGTGGCCGGCGGTGATGGCGCTGTAGAGCAGCTTGCGTGCCCCGTTGAAGACGAATTGGCAGCTCAGATCGGTGACGGTGGGAGATCGTCCGTCGACCAGGACCATGCCCAGGGACGGCAGGCCGTGGCGGGCGCGGTGGCGCTGGTCGGCGACGAACCGCTCGGCGTGCTCACGGCGCAGCACGGTCGGGTCGTGGCCGGCGGCGGGGGCGTCGGTTTCGAGGAAGACGCCCAGTTCGACGGCGGCGCGGCGCATCTGGTCGAAGGGGCCTCTGGTGCGGGGGCACTGCGGGGATCTGAGCCACTCGGCGAGATGGTCCCAGAGCAGGTCACGCAGCCACCGCTGCGGTACGGCGGTGATGTTGAAGTGGCTCTGGGCGTTCTTGAAGCGCCGCCCGAAGTGATCGGTCTCCAGGAAGCCGGCGTCCTTGGTGTCGGAGGGGCTGTAGTAGACGCAGCGCAGGCCGTTGACGATTTCCCAGACGATCTTGCGGACCTCGGAGTCCATCTGCTTGCGCGTGAGGTCTTTGTAGCCATCGTCGTGCAGGTCCATCAGGGACGTGATGCCGCCTCGCCGGCAATGTCTGACGAGATTCCTGATGCCGTTGGTGGTCCACTCGGAGTGCTGTGCGGCCTGGGCATGGGTGTGCAGGCCCCACTGGATCTCGGCCCGCAGCAGAGGAGGCAGCGGGTGGAGGTTGACCAGTCCCGGCTGTGACACAGGTTCCGTGGTGGCACACCATGCGTGGAAGGCGGACTCGTCGTCGTAGGTCACGGGGAGCGGGCGTCCGTCTGCGATGCGGCCGTGGATGCGTTCCGACCGGGCTCCTCCCGGACGCTGCTCGGTTTGGTAGCGGGTCTGGTGCTGGATGCACAATCCCACCGAGCTGCAGGCCAAGAACGGACAGCGGGCCTTGCAGAGGCCGAAGCCGGGTAACGCGTGCTGGTCCAGAGCCCATCGTCCGAGGTGGTTCCGGTCGACAGGCGCCGCCGAGCCATACTGCCAGCGGTTCTGGTGCTGCTGGCACAACTGGGTCGTGGGGCTGAGGGCCGGGCGGTCCGGGCAGATCCGGCAGCGCCCGTAGTCCACTCCCCGCGCGGCCGGAAGAGGCGTTGCGGCGCGCATGAAAGCGCGCTTGGACTGGCCGGCCCGCTCTGCCTGTTCCCACTCCTGACAGTGGGAACCGCACAGGTTGTGGCTGACGCGGCGGATGCGTTCACAGCCGTCGACGCCGCACTGCCAGGCGTAGACCGGGTGGTGAGGCGGGATAAAGATCAGCGTGTCGCGGAAGAGCGGGTCGAATGCGGGGGCCTCTATGAGGGCTGTGAGCAGTTCGAGCCGGTCGCGGCCGATGCGGGTGGTGTCGGTGCGGCCGGGCAACAGCGTCAGCGGGATCACGGCCGTGTCCCCCACACCTGCTCCAGCGCCGCGGTGAAGATCGGGTCGTGGACGTCTACGTGGCCGTAGACCTGCTCGACGGTCGCGGCCGAGGCCCAGCCGCCGGCCTCCCGCGCGATCACCGCGTTACCCCGTGCGGCGTCCAGCACCGCAGTGGCGAAGCTGTGCCGGAAGGCGTGCGGGACCACCCGTCCGATCTCCACCCGGGCTGCGGCCCGGCGCAGCATGCCGCGGGCCGCAGCAGTGGTCCACGGCTGGCCCCGGGTGGGGCCGTGCAGGCTGACCAGGAGCATGCCGTGAGCGGTCTGGGCGGGGTACTGGGTGGTGATGTACTCGAAGTAGGTGTGGATCATCGCCGGGCTCGCCCGGCGCACTGTCCCGCCGCTTACGGCGTTGTCCTGCCAGGTCCAGGGTGTCTTGGTCTTGACCCGGGCCCGGTTGGCGTTGTCCTCACGGTGGCAGATGTGCACATGCGGCCCCCGGCACTGACCACACGTGGCCTGCTCCCGCAGGTGCAGGTCGACCAGGCCCAGCCCGCACAGCTCGCCGATCCGGAAACCGCCGTCGGCCAGCCACGTGACCACCATCCGGTCCCGCGCGCACGACACCGCCCCCAGCAGCAAATCCCGGGCGCCCTCGGGCAGCATCTTCGGATGCCGACGCACCCGCTCCGCCGGAGCCAGAGGGTTCGCGGGCATGCTGTGCAGGACGTGCCCGAGCATCGCCCGCCGCCGATCCGCCCGCGTCGGCAACCTCGTCACACGCAGCGCCTCCGCCACCGGCGCGTTCACGCCCCGGATGCCCAGGTGAAGGTAAAAGCCCTTCAGACAGGCCGCCGCAGTCTTCAACGCGCTGTGCCCGTAGGGGCGCTTGCCCTCCCGCCACGGCAGACCGAACGGCCCCGGATAATCCGCCCCCAAAGCCGCCATGTAGTGCCGCAGATCCTCCAGCGACACCGACTCCACCGTCAGGCCCGCAAAGCGGAGCCACCGCAGATGATCCACCAGCGCATACGCATACGTCCGGTCCGTACCCGCCCGGCAGGTGCGCAGGAATCCGTCCGCCTCCGCCACCACCGAGCAGTCCGTATCCACGACCGTGTAGGAAACCCGCCCGTCCCCGCGAACGATCTCCTGCACCCGTAACTCGCCCACCACCAACCGACCACCCACCATGTGGCGCCTCCTCCAGACCCAGAGCCGCCCCGCTGGCGGAACCCTCCGGCCCCGAGTCCACACCCCTCCCCGCGTCCCCGGACCACTCCACGCGAACGTCCCACACACCCAGGTCACGGTTGGTAAAATCGACGACGACCAGGTCCCAGGGCGGCAGGCGGTGGTCGCGGTGGGCTGCGATCACGGCGGGCAGCGAGGCGTAGGTGGCGTAGGCGGTGACCGGCCCGGGGCGGGGTGTGGCGGTGAGGGGGGTGAGTTCTGTGGGGTCGGTGGTGAGGGGGATGTCGGCGCCGAGGGGCTCGTGGTCGAGGGCTTGGCGGGCCGAGCACACCGCCACGGCGATCCCTTTACGGCCGGCCATGTGCCAGGAGCGGACCGTCTGCGACAGCAGGTCCAGTGTGGGCAGGAGGACCAGGACACGGCCGCGGGGGGCGATGCGGGAGGTGGTCCGGGCGGCGATCAGGGTTTTGCCGGTGCCGCAGGCGGCGATGACGCTCGCGCGGGTGTGGCGGCGGAGCGTGGCGGCAGCGGCGGCGACGGCTTCTTTTTGGTGGGGCCGTAGCTCGATGTCGGGGGCCATGGAGGTGCAGCGCTCCGTGAGGGTCGGCTGGGTGCTCAGGAGGGCGTGGCAAAAGCTCCGCTCTCCTGAGCAGGTTATTCGGCTGCTTCGGTCAGGTGGGCGAGGGTGGAGCCGGTGGGGCCTTTTCGGACGTGGAGGCGCTGGGTGATGCGGCGGCGTAGTTCGGGGATGTGGCTGATGACGCCGACGGTGCGGTCGTGGGCGCGCAGGGAGTCCAGGACGTCGAGGACGTTGTGGAGGGTGTCGTCGTCGAGGGTGCCGAAGCCTTCGTCGATGAAGAGGGTGTCCAGGGGGTTGCCGCCGGCTTCGTGGGTGACGACGTCGGCCAGGCCGAGGGCGAGGGAGAGGGAGGCGAAGAAGGATTCGCCGCCGGAGAGGGTGTCTGTCTTGCGGGGGTGGCCGGTCCAGGCGTCGGTGATTTCCAGGCCGAGGCCGGAGCGGGCGCCGTGGGCGGCTTGGTGGTCGGAGTGGCGCAGGGCGTAGCGGCCTTCGGACATCAGGTGCAGGCGGGTGTTGGCGGCGGCGACGACCTGTTCGAGGCGGGCGGCCAGGACGTAGGCCTCCAGTTGCATGCGGACGCGGGTGCCGGAGGCGTTGCCGGTGGCGAGGTCGGCGAGGTGGCGGGCGGTGCTGTGGGCCTGCTCGAGTGCCTTCAGGCGCTCGACGACTTCGGCCAGAGTGCTGGTGAGGTCGGTGAGTTGCGTGGTGCGGGTCTGGGCGGTGTTGGAGGCGGTGACCGCTTGGGCGTGCTGGTCGTCTGCTGCGGCGCGCAGGGTTGCCGCCGTTTCGATGTCGGCGGCCGGCTGGGCGGCTGCTTGCTGTAGGAGGGGGTCGTCGAGGACGGCTTGATGGGAGGCGCGGGCCTCCCGCCATGTGTTGATTTCTTCCTCGAGGTTGGTTAGGTCCTGTTCGCTGAGCAGGGCCTGTTCGGCTTCGGTGAGCGTGCCGAATCCCTGGGTTGTGGCAGCGTCGGTGGCTTCGCCCGTGCGCGTGTGCAGGGTGTGGCTGGCGGTGGCTGCGGTGCGGGAGGCTTCGACTGCCTGCTCGAGCTGGTCGGCGGTGCGGGTGAGGTCGTCGATGCGGGCCGCGAGGGTGGGGGCGGTGCCGCGGGCGGCGTCGAGTTTCGCGGTGAGTTCTGCGTGCCGCTGGGACAGGTTGTCGTAGTTGGCGTTGCGGTCGGACAGCCCTGCGGTGGCGGTGCTGTCCTGCTGGGTCATGGCCGTGTGTTCCCGGTCGAGGGTGAAGAGTTCCTCCTCGACGTTCCTGCGGTCGGCGGCACGTTTGAGGGAGTCGGCCAGCTGCTGGGTGAGTGTGTCGTGGTCGGCTTTGAGGCTGGCCAGCGGGGTGTCGCCGGCTTCGCCTGTGGCAGCGGCGGCGTTCTCGCGCAGCTTATGCAGCTCAGCCTCGATCTTGTCGCGCTGCTGCTGGAGACGCTGGTGGGTCTTCTCGGCGGCTTGTTCGTCCTCGCGCGTGGGATGCCCGTCAGGTGCCTGGGCGGGGTTCGGGTGGGAGCAGGAGCCGCATACCGGGCACGGTGCGCCGTCGGTGAGGTCGGTGGCGAGTTCGGCGGCCATTCCTTCGGTGCGTCGGCGGCGGATGCCGATGTGGGCCTGGGCAGCCTTCTCGGTCTCCTCCTCGGCGGCGGCCAGGTGCTGCTCGGTGGCGGTGATCTGTGCACGGTGGGCGTCGCGTCGTTCGGCGGCCGTCACGCGGCCGGTCAGGCTCTCCAGCTGGGTCTGCTGGCGCCGGCTTTCTTCCTCGGCCTGGCGGGCCGACTCCCGGCGGATCTCCAGGGCGGCTCGCTGGGCGGTCTCCTTCTCGAGCCAGTCGCGTGCGGTGCGCTGCTGGACGGCGAAGTCCTGCCGCTCGGCGTCGATCTGCTTCAGTTCGGCGGTGAGCTGGTGGAGTCCGGTTTCCTCAGGAAGGAGGGTGTTCAGCACGGCGATGTCGTCGCGGATGCGCTGTCCGGCCGCGGCGAGGCCGGCGGCCTCCAGTGCGGCATGCTCGGGAAGGAGCAGGGTTCGGGCGTCGCTTTCACGACTCTGGGCGCGGGTGTGGTCGGTGCGGGCGGTGCTGAGAGTGTGCAGCAGGGGTGCCAGTCGCTGGGCCCTTCGAGCCTGTTCCCGGCGCCGGGCGAGGGCTTCTTGGTGTGGGGTCTGCTCGTCCAGCCGGTCCAGTTGTTCACGGGCGGTGGCGTAGGTGGTCTGCTGCCTGTGCAGTTCGCGGGCGGCGGCTTCCAGCTTCTGCTGGGCGAGCTGGTTGCTCTTTGTGTTCTCGGCGTCTGCCTGGGCGGTGAGGGCGTCGGCCTGGCTGGCCTGGATGAGGTCGCCTGCCCAGGTCAGAGCAGGGTCGGTCAGGGCGTGCGCGGCATCGGGCGTGGGGGCGTCGTGCTGGGATTTCAGGTCCGGGCCGGCGGCCTGGTGGATGCGGGCCGCCAGGTGCAGGACCTCGTCGCGGGCGGCGTCGCGGTTCTTCTGGGTGGTGCGGCTGTGGTCGCTCAGCCAGCGTTCGATGAAGGCGTAGCGGTCGGTGTGGAAGAGCTTGCCGAGGAGTTCGCGGCGTTTGCTGGCGTCGGCGTAGAGGAATTTGGTGAATTCGTTCTGGGGCAGGAGAACGACCTGGCAGAACTGGGTCCGGCTCATGCCGAGCAGGTCCTTGATCTCCTTGCCTGTCTCCTGGTGGGACTTGCTGGAGGCCTCCCAGTGGCCCTTTCCCGCGGAGTCGGTGGTCCACCGGCTGAGCCGGGTCTCGGCCTTCTGGAGGGTTTCGCCCGTGCCGTTCTTCTTGGGGCGCATCTGCTGGGGGACGCGGTCGATGAGCATCCGGTGGCCGGAGATGGTGACGTCGAGGGTGACCTGGGTGAGCAGGTCGGCTGGGGCGTGGTGGCTGCGCAGCTCCAGGGTGCGGTCGACCGGGGGTTCGCCGTACAGGGCGAAGCAGATGGCGGTGAACAGGGTGCTTTTTCCGGCGCCGGTGTCGCCGTGCAGGAGGAACAGGCCGTCGGCGGACAGAGCGTCGAAGTCGACGGTGTGGGTGCCGGCGAAGGGGCCGAAGGCCTGCAGGGTGAGGTGGTGCAGGCGCATCAGACGGTTTCCTTCTGCAGTTCGTTCACGCGGGCGGCGTCGACGGCCTGCTGGAGCAGGGCGTGTTCGTCGGGCGTGGGGGCGCTGCCGCGCAGGTCGGTGATGAAGTCGCAGGCGATGTCGAGTTCGGTGCGGTCTTGGAGGCGTTCGGTGTAGGTGGGGGTGTCGGTGGTCTGGGCGGGGATGAAGGCGCGCTGGTGCTTGAGGCTGAGTGTGTGGGGGAAGCGGCGGCGCAGCCGGGCCATGGCTTCGAAGGGCAGGGCCGGGTCGGTGAGGGTGACCTCGAGCCAGGCGTCCTTGAGTGTTTCGTGGGCGGGGTCGTTGAGGAGGTCTTCGAGGAGGCCTTGGATGCGTTCCAGGCGGTGGGGGGCTGGGCAGGGCAGGCGGGTGATGGCGGGGGCCGTGCCGGGTGTGAGGTCGACCAGGGTGAAGGACTTGGTGTGGGCGGCTTCGGAGAAGGAGTAGGGCAGGGGGGAGCCGCTGTAGTGGGCGCGGTCGGTGATCTTCTGGGGGCCGTGGAGGTGGCCGAGGGCGACGTAGTCGATGCCGTCGAAGACGTCCGCGCCGACGTGGGCGACACCGCCGACGCTGATGTCGCGTTCGCTGGTCGACTCCTCTACCCGGGGTTCCTCGCTCTGGCCGGTGCCGGGGGTGACGAAGGCGTGGGCGAGGACCACGGAACGGGTCCCGGCCGGCTGGCGGTTGGTGAGGTCGGCGTGGATCTTGTGCAGGGCGGCGGTCAGCACTGCGCGGTGGGATGCGGTCTCTGCCTCGAGCTGGGTGCGGACCATCGACGGCTCGAGGTAGGGGATGCCGTACACGGCGACGGGGCCGTCGGGATCGTTGAGGACGACGGGGACGTCGCAGGTGTCCGGGTCGGTACGCAGGTGGATGCCGGCGCGGGCGAAGAGGCCGGATCCGACGCCGAGGCGGTGGGCCGAGTCGTGGTTTCCGCTGATCATGATGATCGGCACGCCGAGGTCGGCGAGCTGGTGCAGGGCGCGGTTGAACAGGAGCACGGCGTCCAGGCTGGGGATGGCTCGGTCGTAGATGTCACCGGCCACGAGGATGGCGTCGACGGCCTCGGTACGGGCTGTGGCGACCATGTGGTCGAGGAAGGCACGTTGGGCAGGGATCAGGTCTTCTCCGTGGAACCGGCGGCCCAGGTGCCAGTCCGAAGTGTGCAGAAACCGCATGAACACAGAAGGTAACTACTGTGGGGGGTGCTGTGGGTGGTTTTCCTGATAAACGGTGTTCCGGAGTTGGTGCGCGGTGTCCATGGTGAACGGTTTCCTCGCCTGCCGCGCCGCGCGCTTGCGGCTGCTGTGCCAGCGGGTGATTGTCAGTGGCAGGCGGCAAGATAGGTGGTGGGGGAAGGAGGATGTGATGTCGTTATCGCGTTCTACCGGTACTGGGTCCACCGTTGCACCGAATGGGTGCCGCTGGTGTGGGATTGAGGCGCGCGGGCATGGCCGGCAGCACATCGTGGGGGTGGGCTGGCATGTCTGGACGGCGCCGACGCTGCAGCAGCGCAAGGAGCGGATGCTGCAGCGGCGCGCCGTGAGGCCGGTCAGGCAGCCAGGGCCCGGAGGTCGCTGAAGGCCTTGGTCAGCTGCGAGGGGACGTCTTCGCGGGTTGTGAGGGTGGTGACCAGGCCGTAGAGCATGTCGTCCTTGCCGTCGGGACTGGTGTGCTCCGCCTGTTCTTTGATCATCGTCAGGACGTGGGCGCTGAACTTGCCGCCGCGGTGTGCGGCGAAGTCCTCGGCGGTCCACTGGACGCCTTCGGGGCGGGGCCAGTGGGTGTTGGCGGCTGTGGCCCACTGGGCGTCGGTGAAGAGTTCCTCGAGTTCGTTGAACCCGTCTGCCTCGCCGATCCACGTGACCTGGGTGTCGAGGTCGAGTCCGGCCTTGATCAGTCTTTCCGTCCTGAAGTGCTTGTTGGTGCGGCTGTCGGCGTCGACCATCAGCATGACGGTGCGGCGGTTCTTGACGAGGTACCCGGCCAGGTGGAGGGCGCCTTCGTTGTTGCCGCAGGCCCACAGGGCAATGCCCGCCGCCTGGAGGGGCAGGCCCTGGGAGAGGCGGAACAGCAGCGGCAGGCACTGCTGTTCCGTGGGGCCCTCGACGGCGAGGAAGCACCGTTCGTGCAGCAGGACGGAGTTGCGCAGCCCCACGGCGGAGGCGATCTGTCCGAGGTGGAAGTCGATCCCTTCGTGGGATTCGTCCGTGAGGCGTTCGACGATGGTGCGGCCGCTGTCGCCGAGGCGGAGGTGGACGACGTCGGCGATGTCGACACCGTCAATGAGGTTCATCGAGTGGGTGGCGACGACGACGCTGACGTGGGGCAGGGCGCACTGTTTGCGGATGATGTCCATGACGGTGCGCTGGTGGCGGTAGTCCAGGTGAGTGTCGGGCTCGTCGTAGACGACGATCGTCTGGGTCGGCTCCGCATCCCCCTCCCCCGTGGCGAGTTCGCTGTTCTCGAGCAGGTTGCTGGTCCACACCCATACCGCGAGCGCGATCCGGCGGTTGCTGCCCTGCCCGGAGCGGGTGAGGTCCACCGGCTCACCGTCGGCCTTGGAGACTTCCAGAGGAGCGCGCTTGAAGCCGCCCTTGAAGGAAACCTCGGGCTTGACCTGCACGCCGACGAACTCCCGGCAGTGCTGGCGGATGTGCCGGCACAGGGAGTCGGCTTCCTTCTCCAGGCGCTGGGTGATCTCCGTTTCGATCTCCCTGACCCTGCCCTGGAGCGTTTCGTCCTCCAGGTAGGTCTCGTAGCAGCTGCTCAGCGCGGTACGCACCGCGTCATCGGGCTTCTCGTCCTTGCCTCCGAACGGCAGCAGGCGCGGCAGACGCTCCTGGAGTTCCTTGGGCAGCGGCTGCCACTGCTCCACCTGCGGCGCCGTGGCAGCGTAGGCGGGCCAGCTCGCGGATGGAGGCGTTCTCCAACCGCCGGTCGCGACGGATCCGCTCGAACAACTCAACACGCTGCAAAGCCCGGCCTCCTGACACGGCCGTAATCAAGAACTCACACAGCGTGATACCGGTCGCGAATCCGGGTCAATACCGCACTACTCCAAACGAGTGCACGAGCCTCTGAGCGCCCGTGCGCGGTGGGTCGACTCCGGGTGCTCAGATTGCCTGCAGTGCTGTGCGCTCGGCGTGACGCAGCCAGTCAGTGTACCAGCGAGCGAAGGCCATTGGAGTCCCGTCGTCGCTCTGAAGGGGGGCCAGGTCAGCCTCGTCCGCACGATCGTCGGTCCATATCGTGCCTCGGTGGGCGCCGCTGATCACCAGCCAGTTACGCAGGGCGCAGCCGCGATGGGAGATGACGATGGCGCCGACGGTGCGATCAGGGTTGAACATGACAGCGTCCCAGCGTGCGTCCCACGCTTCGATGGCGTTGTCGAACTCTTCGATTTCGTCGAAGTCCTCTTCCTCGGGGCACTGGGCCGCCAGTTCCTCCAGTAGCTTCGGGTCCGGACCCTGCTCGGGGAACGGCTCGGCAAGCCGGGAAAGATCTGCCAGCTCGGCGCCGTCGCCCTCCCACCGCCAGCGGCCTTGCACTCGCCGCACCGGGAACACGCCATAGGCGGGCCCAGCGCCACCCGCGCCGACACACAGGAGGAAGGTTCGGAAGTCCTCCGGCAGCGTCACCTTCATCTGTGCCTCGAGCTCTGCGAGCTCGGCGTGGCTGAGCGGCTGCTCCAGAACCCATTTGTGGCCCAAGGCCCCGAATACGTCGTTGCTCGCGGGGGACGTCCCCAAAGCCTCGACCCGTTGAAGGATGCCCGCCCACTGCTGATCAGTCATGAGCAAAAGGTAGGTGCCGCCACCGACATTGACGTCTACGGGGCCTCCTGGAAGCCAGGTGGGGCCAATTCAAACCGTTCCTACCCGGGGCCAGACGAAGCCGTCACAGCGGGGCCAAAGAAGACCGTCCTAGACACCTGAATACGCGTAGCTGCTCATCCCAGCGCGCAGCGTCAGGTCGCGCGTGGCTCCCACGGTTGGGCGCACATCGTCGGGCGGCGTGTCTGCTTGCCCGCCGCGAGGTCTCCCACGAGCCGGGTTATCTGGTTCACGTGTGTTTGCGGGGAGTTGGCTGACGCTGAGTGGTCAGCGGGGGCGCCAGGTGCGTACTTCGAGGTGGAGGATCTGAGCGTCCGGGCGGATGCGCCCGGTTTCCACCATCCACTGATGTACGGCCGTGGTGACGTCGCCGCCGGCGGCGTCCACGCGGCGGGCGAAGTCGGCGGCGTCGAAGCCGCCGGTCTGGGCGGAGCCGTAGGAGCGTTCCTCGGTGTGGTCGGTGCGCTGGATGACGTCGCGGCGGATACCGGGTGAGTCGGTGCGGCTGCCGGAGGGGTGCAGGTAGCTGGTCTTGGCGAGGCGGACGGTGAAGGCCAGGCGCAGATTGCGGCGGGCGGCCTCGGCGATCAGGGGGCGCAGGCGGGCGGAGCCGGAGGCGATGGCCTGGGCGCCGACGCGGCCGGTTCCGGAGCCGGTGGGGGTGATCATCAGGGCTTTGGTGCGCACGCGGGCGCGGGCGCCGGAGGCGGTGGTGCGGCGGTGGGTGTGGCGGGCGGCGATGGCGGTGAGTTCGGGCAGGTCGGTGATGCCGCCGGTTTCGACGGCTGCGAGGACTTCGCGCAGGGCGGTGACGAAGGCGGCGCCTTTGTTGCGGGTGTAGAACTGCGAGACGAGGGAGGGGTCGCGGTTGATGATGCGGGCGATGTCGCGTTTGGTGTAGCCGGATTGCTGGAGTCGGTCGGCCAAGCGGGCGGCCTCGTTCAACTGATCCTGGGGGCCTGGAGCGTTACGGCGGGACCGGGGCGGCATCAGGTCTCCTGGTCGCTGGTGAGGGCGGTGCGTCCGGCATCCCGCAGGGTGAGGAGTTCCTCTTCGGTGGTGGGTGCGGGCAGGGGGCCGGTGAGCCGGCCCTTGAGGAGGTAGTCGCCGGGCTGGTGGTGGTAGGGCCAGTTCTGGGGCTGGGTGAGGTAGAGAGCGTCGGTGCGGAAGGCGATCACTGTGCCGGGCGGGGTGTGAAGGGCTCCGGCGTAGGTGTCGTCGTCGCGGTGGCGCTGGGTGAGCAGGGCGGCGCGGGCGCCGGACCAGATGGCGGCGGCCCATTCGGGGTGGGCGTTGGGATCGCGGCTGTAGCCGCTGGGGCGTTGCCAGGTGATCTGCTCGTCGTCGAAGCCGATGATTTCGGCGTCGGGCGGCACGTCGCGTTCCATGGTGCGGGGGGTGGTGCCGGTGACCATGCGGGGGCGCTGGGCGAAGGATCCGATGCCGTAGAGCAGGATGGCGCGTACCGCGCGGGAGGCGAGGTGGGCTGCGCGGGCCTGCTGGGCGTCGCCCTGGAAGTGGGCTTGGGCGGAGAGGTTGGTCCAGGTGTCTTTGAGCTTCTTGGCCCAGTCGTCGAGGGGCTTGCCGTCGTCCCACAGGATGCCGTCGAGGATTTCGATCTTCCACGGCTGCAGCGGGTTGGTCAGGGCGGCGTGGAGTTCGGGGCCGCCGGCCCAGGTGGTGAAGGTGGTGCCAGGTCGGGCGGGGTAGTGCCAGGCGCGGTCGCCGGGGGCGGGGGCGGGGAGGAGGCCGACGTGGTTCCAGGCATCGGGGACGGTCACGCGCACGTTCCAGTGGCCGCATCCGTAGAGGGCGCGGATCTGTTCCTTTTCGCTCCAGGCGGCGAAGGTGTGGGCGGTGATGCGGCGGGGGGTGCCGACCGGGGATTTCCAGGTGTGCTTGGCGTAGGCGAAGGTGCGGTCGTACTCGACGAGTTGGGGCAGCTGTTCGGGGACGCGGGGCGGGGTGATGAGTTCGTTGCGCCCCTGGCCTGCGGTGGCGTGGAGCAGACCGCGCAGTTCTTCGGACAGGACGGGGTAGCCGTCGGCGTACTGGCCGCGGGTGGGGATGGTGCGGGTCCACAGGTCGCGGCCGGTCTGGGAGGGAGAGCCCATGATGACGGCGTCGTTCCAGTGGCGGCGCAGGGCCTGCCACAGCAGCACGAAGGCGTCCCGGATGGTGGCGGGATCGTCTGCGTCGGTGTCGAACCACTCCCCCACCGAGCGGATCTCCACGTGGCTGTCGCCGTTGTCGCGCTGGTAGCGGCCGACGGGGTTGCGGGCGTGGACGAAGTGGCCGGCCATCCTGTCGCGGCCGCGGCCGGTGTCGGTGCGCCAGCCCGGGTTGGGGGCGTTCAGCCAGGCGGCGACCGCGTCGCGCAGGTAGGGGTAGCGGTCGGCGTCGCGGTGCCAGGGGTCACCGGCGGTGATGTAGATCCGCTCCACTCCCTCGGGGACGGTGTGGGAGACGGCGGTGAGGATGTCGGCGGCCGACCTGCTGCCGAGGTCGAGGTGGTGGGTCTGGTTGCGGTGGACCAGGACGCCGGTGGTGGTGTCGAGGAAGACGGTGGAGCGGGCCTGCTGGGTGAAGTTCGGGCGGGTGGAGGACAGGCCGGGTGTGTGGGCGAGCCAGGCATCGCCTGCTTCTCCTTCGGGGATGGAGGGCAGGGTCCGCGGCTCATCCGGTGCGGCCGTCACGGCCGGGGTATCGGCTGGGACAGCCTGTGGCTGCGCGGTGCGCATGGCAGGTGCCGCTGCTGCGGGCTGCGCGGCCGGTTTCGGCTCGGCGTCCTTGGGGGGCGCGTGTGGGGCGGGAGCCGGTGACTGCGCCAGGGCTTCGGTGTGTTCTTCGGTGAGGCTGTCGGGGGCCAGGGACGGGGCGAGGGTGACGACGTCGGCCACGCTCAGCCCGGCTGCCGGGGCGATCCGCTCCGCCTTCGCCTTCTCGTAGGAGGCCAGTTGGGCGATCCGCTTGTCCCGGTCGCCTTCCAGCTTCGCCAGCGCCGCCCGGGCCCTTTTGATCTGGTCCCGCACGGTGCGCAGGTCAGCGAGCGCGGTGTTGTAGCTCTGTGCGTCCATGAGGGATTCCTTGTCCGGGCCTGGCGTTCAGCCGGCGGTGCGGGTGGGAACGTAGGCGATCGCGCCGCCGGAATACGAGGCGAGCCGGGTACCGAGGAGCAGTTCGGCGAGCCTCTGGTCGTCGTCCATGCGGGAGGTGACAGTGGCCGTCGGGGTGGCAAGATCGGTGACGTAGCCGGCCAGGCGCGCGTCAGGGAAGGCGTGACGGCCCGTGTCGTTCTTCTCCCACCGTTCCAGGCCGGTCAGGACCGCTACGACGTAGCCGGACAGGGTTACGGGGAGTACTCCCCCGGCCGCGACGCTGGCTGGGTCGCAGCGCCACCAGCCGCGCAGTGCCTTGAGGAGGTCCTCGGGTGTCAGGGAGGCGGAGAATCCGAGCCAGTCGCGGTCGGGTTCGTCGGCTGGTTGCGCGGTGTCGACTCTCAGGACAGCGATCTCGTTGACGCTCAGCCGGTCCAGGGCTGCGGGCTTACGTGTGCTGAGCGCCTGCACGACGGGGAGCGGGATCATGACCCGCACGCCGCGCCGGGACAGGCCGGGCAGGAGTCCGGCCTGGACGAGTCGCCGGAAGGTGGTGATCGCGCACCCGAGCTCGTCTGCGGCCTGGCCGGTGGTCAGCAGCACATCCCACCTACAAGCGTACTTAGATATCTGATTAGGCATGCAATCTAGTGGGCGTCTGAGATGACGTCAACCCAAGGACGAGGCAACCGGTCACAGATCCCCTGCCATCCCGGGTGAACGAACGGATGCGGAACGGACGGCGCATGCACCGGCATGCAACAGTGCTGAAGCAGCGCTTCGTCATGTATCGACTAATCCGCCTCCTCGACCGTCTCCTGCGTCGCCAGCGCCCACTGGTCGCCAGCGCCGTCACCGGGTGACCGCCCGGTTCGGCGGCTGAGGCGACACGCCGCACGGCCCCTTTGGCAGGGCTGCTCAAGGACCGCTGCGTGCTCCGCCGAGGACGCCTCTCTGCCGTTCCTCACCGCGGACGAGTCCATGTGGAACTTCTTCGCACCGGAACTGCGCCGCGCCTGTCGTGCATTCCGGGAGATCCTCGAAGCGCCGGCCTTCGGGGTGGACACTGCACAAACTGGGCGGCGGCCGCGGCCCGGACCGAGGCGTCCTGCGCGCGCCGAACTGCGAGGAGGCGCCGCGGCTCGGTGTGGAGCGCGCCCTGGACGTGGCGGAGTATCCGGGCACCCGACTGTTCACCTTGTGCGGGGCCGCGCAGGAGCTGACGCGCCTCCTGCGCCGCTTCGACCGCATCGACGCCGCTACCAGCGGTGTCTGGCACTCGTAGGCGTCCTGTCGGCCTGGCCCGAAGGGTGTCGATGGGGGCGGCCGGCGTGCGCGAAGAGCAGTCGCAGGCCTCGTCCTCATGGGCGTCGGCTGTGTTCTGTCATCGACGCGTTCGGCGCAGACAGACCCGTAGCCATAGCTCCATCCCTGCTCCGACTCCGCTTGCACCATCTCCTCTGCACCCACCGGCCGACGGCAGCGGTCCTGCGGATGCCAGGGCTGCCCTTGAGTGGCGCGGGCACGCCTCAGCGCGCGGCGCTGAGCAGGAGACGTTCGATGTCGGGAAGCGTGTCCTCGCTCGGTTCGAAGGCTTTGATTGCTTGGACGGTGCGCTCGTCGAGGATGGGTGGGAGGCCTTCCAGTGCGCCGGCACGATATGTCTGCCGGTGCTCACCGTCGTCCGACCATGCGCGTCCGGACGGTCCTTCGCTGTTCGGGAGGGTGCTCAGGAGATCGTCGACGTGCTGGCTGGTGTGATGGTGCGGGTCCGGCTCGGCTGTCTGTCGTCCACTAGCGGCAGCGCCTGGTGAGGGCCTCTTGGTGCCGGACGGCTCGGCGCCATTCGTGGTCGTGGTGCGAGTTGCGTCGGCGGGTGGCACAGTTTCGTCGGTGTCCTGGCGGGTCTGGTCGACCGGGGCCATTTCTCCGGTTCGGCGTTGAGCTGAGGGTGGCGGGACCCGCAAGGTACGGCAGGCGTCGGCGGACAAGAGTACGAATACCGCTCCTGTCGGAGTGTTCTGACGGAGGTCTGTGTGCCTGTCCCATACTCCGGCCATTTGACGGCTGAGCTCGTTGCTGTGGCCTGTGCTCCAGACACGCCATGCGTCGGCGATGTCCGGGGCCTGGCACTGCAGGAGCTCGGCGAGTGAGCGGCCGACGACCGGTGCGGGCCAGGTGAAGTCCAAGAACCGTACCCATGGCGCCTCACTGTGGGAGTGAAGGTTCGTGCGGGAGAACGCGGTTTGCAGGGTGCTGAGGGTGGAGCGCACGTTGGCGGCGACGGCCCGGCCGGTGAAGGGACGAGCGCCGGCGATGATGTCGGTCAGGATCTCCACGTCCTGCTTCCTCGCGTCTGTTTGCGGGCACGTGTGCCCGCTGGAGTCGCGCTCGGTGGGGATCCGCAGACTGTCGGTCTGCAGGGTGAACTGGTCCAGCGTGTGATGGGTGCGGCCCGGGAGATGTGCTGCCAGGGCCGGGCATGCCGCGAGGTCGTTCAGCACGTCGAGCACCCTGTGCAGAGCGGATGCGTCTGCAGGCGCACCGTTGGCTGAGCAACCATCGACGAGCCAGACCCGGGTGTCATGAGCGACTGGACGAGCAGCGAGCGCTTGCAGGTACGCGGCGAGGACCGTCTTGCCTCCTCCGTTGAAGCCGGACAGCAGCGTTGTGTGCTGTTGCATGCATGGCCCACCCGGCAGGGGACGTGGTCCGGGTTCCGGCCTGGGGGCCGGCGATCGGATCGCGTGAGCGGCCAGTCCGCCTGCGGCCGTCAGGTCACCTCCCACAGGGACGCGGCGCAGCCGGTCGAGTACGGCGGCGGGATCAGTGGGAGTGAGAGACCGGGTGAAGCCGTCAACGGCAGCACGCAGATCCAGCTCCGCTGCCGGGTTTTCGTCGTTCCCGCGCGCGTCCAGGCCGGCCGTTTCGGGAATCGGCGGGCCCTGGTGTCCGCGCGTGTGGTTATCGCTCATGTGCGTCCCCCTTTCCGTGGTGTCGTGCGGCGTATCCGCTGAGCATCTGCGCCAGGCGGGCGCGGGCGTTGTGCCACGTGGCCTTTACGGTGCCCGGGGCCCGGTCGATCTCCTTGGCGATCTGTGCAATGGTCCGCTCACCGAGCAGGACCAGGGCGGCCACCTCCCGCTGCCGCGGCGGCAACTGGGCCAACGCCCTGACGAGGTCGAGGTGGGTTGTGGCCGAATGGATGGAGTCGAAGGTTAAGCCGCTGATGTAACCGGCATCGTTGATGGCCTGTGCTTCGCGGGCAGCGCGTGAGTGATGGCGGCGGGTGTCATTGAGGGCGACCTTGTACAGCCAGCTGTCCAGGCGTTGATAGCCGTGGATCGTGGGCCAGGAACGGACCGCTTTCTCGAAGGTCCGCTGAACGATGTCCTCGGCCAGGTGCGGGTCACCGGTCATCGCGGTCACCACGCGTACCAGTCTTTCGTAGTGCCCGTGTACAAGGGAAGCGAAGGCCGGGTCATCGGCGGGATGTCCGTCGGTCGCCGTAACGCGGATGTCGAGCGTCCGCGCCTGGGAGATCGTCTGTGCCACAGCAGTGGCTTCCTGCTCGCTGGTCAACCGTGGGACTCCTTCCGAGCCGTTCCACTTCGTACCCCTTCGTCAATGGGCCCGGCGCATGGTGTTGGCGCCGGGCCGGCCGCTTCTCCCCCTGGGCGCGGCCAAGCCGTGTCCCCTGCCGCCGTCCCAGGGTCTTGTGCAGACGACGGGACGGTGCGCGGTGGACTTTCTTCAAGGAGAAGCTCTCAGGGCCTCAAAAGGTTTAGCCCGACCGGAAAAGTTGTGATCCCCTGCTCCCCCATCACCCGCGCGCCGTTGCCGCGGCAGGCCGCGGCCATTGCGCAGGGGCCGCTCCCGGCATCGGCATGTCACCTGGGATTCACGGCACACCAGACGGCAATGCGGGGCGGGAGCGGGGCTGCCCGCCGAGGCCGCCACCGCTTTCGCCCCGCGCCCTTTCCAGCATCACGGCCGGGGGTCAGACGATGAGGTGATGGAAGAAGGCGACCGCGCTGGCGAACGCCGCGCATCCTGCCAGCACTCCCACGGCCGGCGGCGCACCGCCCAGACACGACAGCACCCCAGCGCCAATGCCCACCAACACGGACAGCGCCAGAACCAGCGTTGCCCGCAGAGACAGCAGCCCTTCCTGGCCACTGCCTCCCGGTCCCGTCCCTCCAACACCCGCCACGACCGCACCTCCCCTCACCGCGCACGCTCCCTGCATGCACCAGGAAAAGCCACGCAGCCCCCCAACCGGTTTAGTGAGACCACGTCGACCACGACACGAGGCCCGGCCGGATTCGCTGGCCGACCCGCCCATGTCGAGACGGTCCCGGCCACCAGCGATCCCAGCCACAGGGGCGGTGCCCGAGCCGGTCCGGGAGATCCGTCACCGGATCGGGAGCGCTCCCGGTGGGTGGCCGGGGTGAGTTCGACCTGCGGCGTCAAACGGGTAAGACCCGTCGCAGAGCACTACCGATTCAGGGTGTCTCGGATAAGTGTGGAGGCGCGGATGTGCTCAGCTCGGCATCAGTTTCCTTGTCGGCACTCGTCTCACAGGTTCTCGTCGAGTGCGGAATCAGCCGTCTCAAGAGGCAGCGGGCGGTGGCCACCAGATACGACAAACTCGTCGTCCGCCACGAAGCCACGGTGCTCATCGCAGTCCTCAACGAGTGGCTGTGAACCCCTGACTCAGTCACCCGGAGCGGGCGTCCCGCCCGCACTGTCCGTCACTGTCCACGGCCACGTTCGTCGGCAAGTGGGCCACCACAAGAGCAGCGGCTTCTTCCGACGTCGCGACCTCGCCGAGGAGGGCGGCGTAGCCGGAGGAATAGACCTTGTACGGCGGGCCGCCGTACAAGATGAAGGGGAGGTCGTCGTGGCCCGGCTCAAGCCACGGCGGGGCGCTGCGCAGGAAGTGCAGTGTTCCGTGTGTCGGGAATGGATAGAGGCCGCGCAGACGCGGCTCGGCATGTGCGGCCTCAACGACGGCAGATAGGGAGGCATGCGTGGATCCCCGGGTACCGGGCCTGCGTTCCAAGAGCCAGCACCACGCCGTCGCAACATCGGGGGCCTCAGACATGACCCCATCTTCGGCGTCCACGCGACCCGCCCACAACCGACTCAGCTCTCGCCGGCGACCGGAATCAACAGCCGCACCCTTCGCAACAAGCCCTACGTCCTGTGGCGGAAGCGGGTCTCTCGTCAGGCGTCCCCTCGCGCTCGCTTCCTCGGGCGAGGCTTCGGGCCTGGCCTTCGTGAATGTCGCTTGCCCACTCCCAGCCGGGCTTGGGCGATACGACCCGTGGGTCGCTGGAAACCCGGGCGTCGCGCAGGTCCTCCACGTACGCTCGATCCAGTTTGATCCTTGCGCGTACCTCCTCGTCCCTGGCGACGGATCCGTGTCCGGGGATGAGGACATCGACGTCGTCCGCTACGCCCTCGAGCACTGCCAGCCCGGCGAGGTAGTCCTCAATCGGGTTGTCGGTGTCGTCGAACATGGGAACGAAGACGTCGGAGAGCATGTCGCCGGCGATGAGAACTCGGCGTTCTTCGATCAACAGCGCCGCATGGCCCGGGGCATGCGCCGTATGCTCAATGATCCGCACCTTGGGGCCGTCCCAAGGAAGCTGCGCGGTTTCAGCGGGCAGACCAGTGATGAGGCCGTACAAGGCCAGTGGTGTGTCCTCGGCGATTTCCGGCGGCAGCCCCTCGGCGACGCCGGCCTTCCAGTCCGCGTTCGACAACACGTCCTGCATGAAGGCCGCGCAGCGGGCTGTGCCGTAACGAGGCGCTTCGCCAAGTTCGGCATGCCAGAGCACGTGATCCCAGTCAGGATGCGTGGAGAAGCCTGCCACCACGGGCCGGCCCAGCTCACGAAGGTCGTTCGCCAGGCAGGTCATTTCGGCGCCGGTAATCCCGGCGTCCACGAGTAGCACGCCGTCCCTGCCATGCACGACAACGGTGTTGTTCTCGAGCAACTCACTCTGGTGGATCAGTACACCCTCGGCGACCTGCTTCAGCATGGGCCTCTCCCGTTTGAAGACTGCGGCCGCGTCTTGACCCGCACTGGGTCGTTGGTCCTGCTCAAGGCGTCTTCAGTGTTGAGGTTATGTCAGCTGACGGCTCTGAGAGGGCACTTCAGGTGGGAAGAGGCTCACTGGTCCTGCCTCAACCCTCGTGTGCCGCCCTGATTCCCCAGGTGGCGGCCCGGGCGGCGGCGGCCGCGCGGTTGGGGAGGCCGAGCTTGGCGAGGATGTGCTCGATATGGGTTCCTACGGTGCGCGGTGTGATGTGCAGCCGCTCGGCGATCTCCCGGTTGGTGCGGCCGGCGGTCAGTTCGGCCAGCACCTGGAGCTCCCGTGGTGAGAGTCCGCCGGGCCGCCGTGCGTCCGCGGCGGGGTCGGCCGCGGCGAGCTCCTCGGGCGGCGGGTCTGCGCGGGTGCCGACGGCGGCGGTGAGCGCCTCGGTGAGCAGGGTGAGCACGGCGCGCGCCGGGTCGGGTGTGCGCCGCGGCCGGCGGGTGCTGACGTTCAGCATGCCGACGTACCGGCCGTCGGCGGCGAACAGGCACTGGGCCACGCCGTCCTGGATACCGAGGGGATACAGCACCTCCTTGAAGCCCGGGGATGCTGCCAGGAGCTGCCCGGGGACGTCCCTGAGCCAGAGCCCGCCTCGGGCCGGGCTGCGGAGCACGGGGAACACCGGGTCGTGGTGCAGGCGGGTCTCGATGTAGGCCGTGGCGCCGTCCGGGTAGCTCCCGGCCAGGGTGGTGTGGCGTCGGCGCAGCGGATCCCACCGGGCCAGGGAGGCGTGGTCGTACTCCATCACCTCCGACAGCGCCGCCAGGACCCTGTCGACGCCGGTCGCGCCGCTCGTGGCGCTCCTGGCGGCCTCACGGACGTGGATGGCCGCGTCCAGGATGTCCGTTGTGCTCCGCTCCGCTGCCATCCCCCAAGGATGATCATGTGCCCGGAATACGTCAATCGGGAAGGGTGTCGTGCACGATCTGCCCGTCCATGACCGTGAGGACGACGGGCATCTGAGGGATGTCGTGGGGGTCGGCGGCGAGCAGGTCGCCGTCGAGCACGCAGAGGTCGGCGGCCTTGCCCGGCTCCAGGGAGCCCTTCCAGTCGTCGGCGAAGTCCTGCCAGGCCGCGTCGATCGTGTACGTGCGGATCGCCTCGGCCAGGCCGATGCGCTGCCCGGGGCCGCTGACCCGGCCGGCGGCCTTCGACTCGCGCAGCATCATGGTGGCGACGCCCTGGCGCCAGTCCGGGAAGGTGACGGGGGCGTCGGACCCGCTCGCGACCCGCACGCCGGCGTCGATGGCGTCGCGGTAGGGCCACGCGTACGCGGCCCGTTCGGCGCCGACGAACTCCTCCTCCATGTCGGCGACGGTCCACTTGATGGTGGGGTTCATGTTGACGCCGAAGCCGTGCGCGGCCAGCACCTTCATGCTGTGCGCGGTGAGGAAGTCGCCGTGGATGAGGTAGTGGCGGGCATCAAGCCGCGGGTGTTCGGCCATGGCCGCGGCGAAGGCGTCCGCGACGGTGTCGATGGCCCGGTCGCCGGTGACGTGGACGCCCAGCTGGTGCCCGGCGGCGTGGGCATGCCGGATCATGGCGCCGATCCCGGCGGTCCGCTCGGCGTCGGTCCCGCCGCCGACGCACAGGGAGCCGCAGCCGCCGCCGGCGTACGGCTCGTGCATCCAGGCCGTCTTGTTGGGGACGATGCCGTCGGCGAAGATCTTGACCCCGTGGATCGCGAGGCGGCGCGGATCGGCGCCGCCGGACTCGCCGAGGGCGGTGAGGGTGCGGGTGAATTCCTCGGCGGTGCTCGCCATTCCGGTGGGCAGGAGCAGGACGCCGACGCGGGCGGTCAGTTCTCCGTCGGCCAGGAGCCGGCGGTAGACGTCGAGGGTCTGCGTGCCGAGCGCGCCCCGCATGATGCCGTCGCCGCCGGGGCCGAGGCCGGGCTCGGTGTAGCTGGTCACGCCGAGCCGGGCGAGCGTGGCGAGGGCCGACCTGATCGCGTCGGTCCGTTCCTGCCGGCTGAGCGGCGGAAGCGCGTTCTGGACGAGGGCCTGGGCCCCCTCGTGGAGCAGCCCGGTCGGTTCCCCGGCGCTGTCCACGACGATGGCCCCGCCGGGCGGCGCGACGGTATGCCGGTCGATCCCGGTGAGCTCCATCGCCCTGGTGTTGACCCAGGTGGCGTGCCCGGAGAAGGAGTACAGGACAACGGGGTGGTCCGGGCTCACGGCGTCGAGATCGTGCCGCGAGGGCAGCCGTGACGGATCGGAGTGGCACTCGTCGAGGTAACCGGTGTCCCAGCCGTGCCCCGTGATCCACTGCCCGCCCGCAGCCCGCCCGACGGCCTCCCGTACCGCCTCGGTCATGTCCGCGAGGGAGGACACGGCGGGATGGCCGAGGTCCAGGGAGAGCGGCGGCGTCGCCATGCCGAAAGCGCATCCGTGCAGATGGGAATCGTTGATGCCGGGCAGCAGCGTCGCCCCCCGCAGGTCGACGACGCGGGTGCCCGGTCCGACGAGCGGCGCGACGTCGTCCCGCCCGCCGACGGCGCTGATGATCCCACCGGTCACCGCCAGGGCCGAGACGACGGAGAACTCCGCATCGACCGTGACCACCCGCCCGCCAACAAACACCAGATCCGCATACACGTCCACAGAAGGTCCCTTTCGACAACTGGGCGCACCACGGCCACCCACGAACGATCTCCCGAGGACTATGGCCCCGCCCCCGCCTCCCGCACATCGGTCATCCCACCGACACACGCACCCGCAGCGGCCCGTTGACACCCCGTGGCCGGAACCGCGCCGGGCTCCGGAAGGACATGGGGAGAATCACGGTTCGCCGTGGGCGGCCCGTGGCGCAGACGCAGGCGGCGACGGCCAGGCGCACGGTCGCCGCACATGCAGCAGAGGCTCGGCCGGCGCACATCCAGCCAGGACCGGCACGACACCGTCCACCGGCTCAAGCAGAACAAGCAGTCCTACTCCCCGGCAGAAGAAGCCACTGCTCGACGCCCACGCCAACCGACCCATCCACACCGCTGACACGCGATTTCCAGGACGAGCCGAAGCATCCACACACGTCGCCAGCACACGCGCTCACTCGCTCTGTCGAATGCTCAGTCACAGGCGAGGGGCCATGCCTCACCACACCGACGCCCTACAGGTCGAACTCCAGGTGCTCGACGTCAGTGAACCGCACTACCAGGCAGTGCGCGCGGCGACCGCCGTCACGGAAGTACACCTCGCCGAGGGAGCGGTGTCCGGCCGCGGCCGGGGCTCGCGCCCGGTCGCCGGCTGCCTTCTCGCCGGGCGGGACGGGGGCGTTGAGCCGGAACCCGGCGGCAAGCAGGCCGTCCACGGGATAAGGCGGCCGCGGTCGTCTCGAGCACGGCCCCGGGCAGTCCGCTGTTCTTCCGGCGGCGTCGGACCGTCGTACGGCTCACGCCGTACTGCGTGCCGGCGCCGCAGGCCGCCCGCTGAAGTGCCCCCGGCCGGCTGCCGGCCGGCCATGCGGTCAAGAGGGCTGACCTGACACTCCGGGGAGGCCGGCGCCGAGCCCGGCAGCAGCCGACAACGCCCCCGCGCCTGAACACACCCCATCAACCGTGTGCGGGGCCTACCGGACCGGGTGCGGCCTGAGTGCCGTTCAAGCTGGGCTGCCGAGGAAGTTGCAGGTCAGCAGCCTCGGATCGGAGCCGCGCAGGTACCAGAGTTCTCCCACACCCACTGTGCCGCCTCACCTGCGCAACCTGGCGAGACCAGGAACACTCCTGCCTCAAACAGCCTGGCCAGAACCCGGTTACGGAGCGAGTCATCGTCAAGATCTGTGGATCGGGCCGGGCCGGGGCGGCGTGGTGGACATCCTGATCTTGATGTTGTTCTCGCCGTGACGATTGACTTCGTGCAGGCCCAGTCGCCGGTAGAGGGCCTGGGCCCGCTGGTTGACGACGAGGACGTCCAAGGTGAGGTCCCGGCCCTGCTGGCGGGCCTGGTGCAGGAGGCCGCGGATGAGCTGACCGCCGATGCCGTGTCCCTGGTGGTCGGGGTGGAGCTCGATCCGCGCCAGGTAGGTCTCGGCGGGCCGGTGCTCGACGTGCAGCATGCCGGCCTCCGTGCCGTCGACGGTGATGATCTGCCATCGGTCCGGAGTGAATACACGGGCGTGGAAGTCGCGTTGGGCCTGTTCGTCCCAGCCCCAGATGGCCGTGATGTAGGCGCCCATGGCGGCCTTGTGCAGCTGGAAGCAGTACTCGCTGTCCGCAGAGGTGGCCGGCCGCAGGCCGATGGCCGTCACGCCGCCCGCTCCTGGGGCCGTTCGGTCAGCCGGCCGTCTTCGAAGCGCGCTCCGGCGCGGACGAGGGCGGCGAGGTGGGGTGCGTTCACGGCCCGCCACCGCTGCCGGGCGGAGGAGACGCGCTTGAAGACCGTGGCCAGGGCGGCGGTGCGGGAGCCGGCACCGCGGGTGATTTTGGTCCGCAGCCGGACGGTGGAGAAGGTGGACTCGATGGGGTTCGTGGTGCGCAGGTGGCTCCTGTGCTCGGCCGGGTAGTCGTAGAAGGCCAGGAGCCGCTCCTGGTCGTCGGTGATCTTCTTGACGGCCTTGGGACACTTCGCTCCGCAGAGCTCGGCGAACGTCTTGACCGCCGCCTCGGCGTGGTCGCGGTCCTCGGCGTTGCAGATGTCCTGGATGGTCTTCTTCGCGCCGGGCTGCGCGTCCTTCGGCAGGGAGTCGAGCACATGTGCGGTCTTGGGCATCCAGTACCTCTGCTCGCGGGTTTCGGGCAACACCTCGGCCAGAGCCTTCCAGAAACCCGGGGCGCCGTCGCCGGCCGCCAGGACGGAGGCGCGCATGACCCGGCGGGCACAGTCGCCCGTCAGGTCGGCCCAGGACTCGGCGGACTCGCGGTAGCCGTCCTCGAGCGCCACCAGCTCCTGGAAGCCGTCGCCGCGCACCCCGATCGGCACCAGGACGCAGGCTTCGGCCTCCTCCAGGCGGACGCTGAGGCGGATGCCGCCGGCCCCCACGTACACGTAGCCGGCCTCCGCGGGATCGCGGTCCATGAACGCGGCGTGGTCGGCCTGCCACTGCTTCGTCATCCGGGTGACGGTGGCGGGCAAGAGCCCGGCCGAGCTGCCGAGGTACCGCTCCAGGGCCGGGACGAAATCGCCGCAGGACAGGCCCTGCAGGCAGAGCAGCGCACGACGGGTCACCACCGCCACCGCCACCGCCACCGGCGGACCGGAGCCGATGTGTGTCCACTGCCTTCGCGCTGGGACTCATGCCGGCGCCGACGTTCTCGGCGCAGACGGCGCCGTAACCGGTATCTGCTGATCCGCACGCCGCCTTCAGTTCCTGCGCCCAGAATGAGCAGCAGCGTGAGAAGTGCCGCCATGACCGCCTGAGACGCGCAGGCCACCGGCAGATCAGCCCACGAGAGGCCGT
Organism: Streptomyces sp. NPDC031111; assembly: GCF_055570675.1. Classification (NCBI taxonomy): domain Bacteria; kingdom Bacillati; phylum Actinomycetota; class Actinomycetes; order Kitasatosporales; family Streptomycetaceae; genus Streptomyces; species Streptomyces sp. NPDC031111. The sequence goes on along the minus strand of NZ_JBVIGS010000008.1, from coordinate 310,998 downwards.
AGCTGATCAGCGCCGAGGATGTCGACCCCACGCCCAGTACCAGGAAGCGCCGACCCGTCTCCCCGGGAACCGGCCCTCCCTTGACAGCCCACTTCTTCATGCCTTCGACGAACCAGAAGGCAACCAGCGCCGCCACTTCGAGCCCGGACCACAGGACCGCCAGGCCAAGGTCCAGGACCCACGTCACCATGTGCACCATGCTGAAGCGGGCAGACAGCCACGCGCCTGAGTACGGCTACTCAAATCGAGCTCCCGTCAAGCCGGGACTTCACCATGTGGCCGTCCGAAGACCGCGGCAGGAGCACTGTGACGAGGCCACCTGGGCCAGGCTCCCAACACCGGGGCACACGCCCGGGGCACACGCCCGGGGCGCACGGCCCCTGACCGCCTGTATCACCTGGTCACGGCCAGGCGCCGCGCGTATCCAAGTGACCTGTCCGATTGAGCTGGAAGCCCGCTCGCCGGCCCGCCGCCGACGCGCGAGCGACGAAGGCCGGCGCGGTGAGGTCGAAGGACTCGACCTCACCTGGAGTTTCCTGCGCAGCAAGCGCGCCCGGGCCCACCGGGCCGCCGCGACAGGCACGGCGGACCTGGGACGCCCACACTGCTGCGGCACCACCCCGGCCACGGCCGCATGACCTCCGCGTCAGCGGCTGTCGGCAGTGGAGCGCGGATCAGGAACCGGGCCGCGTTTGTCAGGCGCCGGCGCCGCCGTCGACCGGGAGGATCGCGCCGGTCACGTACGAGGCCCGGTCGCTGAGCAACCACGCGGCGGCCTCGGCGATCTGCCGGGGATCGGCCATCCGCCCCAGCGGGATCTGCGCGGTCATCTGCTCGACGATGCCAGGAGTCGCCGCCTCCCAGGTGTCGATCATCTCCGTGGAGGTGCCGCCGGGGGTGATGCCGTTGACCCGGATACGGTCACCGGCCCAGTTCACCGCGGCGGTCTCGGTGAGGCTGTTGAGCGCGCGCTTCATGGCGCCGTAGGCGGGCAGGGCGGGGTTCGCGCGGCGGCTGCCGATGCTCGAGGTGTTGACGATCGCCCCGCCGCCGCCCCGCCGCATGAGCGCGGCCTCGGCGGTCATGGCGGTCCAGTGCGCGCGGAAGTTCACGGCGAACTGCTCGTCGATGTCCTGCTCGCGGGTCGTATCGACCGGGCCGAACTGCCGCTGGGGGACCGCGCCGTTGTTGAAGGCGCCGTCGAGCCGTCCGTGCAGCTCTTCGACGTGGGCGACCGCGGCGCGGATACTCGCGCTGTCGGCAAGGTCCATGGTGACGGCGTCGGCGACGCCGCCGTCGGCGCGGATCTCCTTCACGATGCGGCCGAGTGCGCCGGTGCTGCGGGCGGCGAGCACGACAGTGGCGCCCTCGGCGGCAAAAAGCCGGGCCGCGGCAGCCCCGATGCCGCGGCTGGCGCCGGTGATGAAAAGGACCTTGCCCATGAGCAGGCCGACGGGTGCGCTGCCGGTGGTGTTCGTGTCGTTCGTCATGGCAACAGCGTCCGACCGGCTGCCGGCCGGATACAGGCACAGGCTGTACCAGGATCCGCCGCCCGGCGGCGCGCACACTGGGCGTATGGACAAACAGGAACTCGGGGCATTCCTCCGCAGCCGCCGCGAACGCCTCCGCCCGCAGGACGCCGGCCTCCCCTCAGGCCCGCGACGCCGCACACCAGGTCTTCGCCGCGAGGAAGTGGCCGTCCTCGCACACATCTCCACCGAGTACTACATCCGCCTCGAGCAGGGCAGGGCGCCCCGCCCCTCGGGCGACGTCCTGGCCGCGATCGCCGGCGCGCTGCGGCTCACCGACACCGAGTCCGACCACCTCCACGTCCTCGCCGGCACCGCACCCAACCGCACCCGGCTGCACCGGCGCGACGTCCGCCCCAGCATCCTCGCCCTGCTCGAGCGGCTGCCGCAGACGGCCGCCTTCGTGATGTCCGCCGCGTTCGAAGTCCTCGCCTGGAACGACCTCGCAGCCGCCCTCATGGAAGACTTCGCCCCGCTCGCCCCGAAGGACCGCAACCTCGCCCGCCGGGCCTTCCCCGGGCCGCAGCCCGCCGATGAGACGCTCTACGGAATCCTGGACGCCGCCGAGTTCCGGCTGAGCGTCGTGATGCAACTCCACACCACCCTCGCCCGCTACCCCACCGACCCCGCGATAACCGGCCTCGTCGACGAACTCCGCGACACCAGCCGCGACTTCGCCCGGCTCTGGGACCACCACGACGTACAGGCCGCGCCGATGCTCACCAAAACCTTCAACCACCCGGCCGTCGGAGAAATCACCGTCGACTGCGACACCCTCACCCTCACAGACCGCGACCAGCACCTCGTGCTCTACAGCGCGCCACCGGGATCCCCCAGCGCCCAGGCCCTATCCCTGCTGAACATCCTCGGCACAGAAGCCCATCACTACCATCCATAGCGCGCCACCACGAGCCACCACCAGCACCATCGCCGACAGCACGACCCACCGGTCCCAGTCGGCCGGGCCCTCAACCGAGGTTGGACCGGTGATCTGTGCTTGGTCTCTGGAACCTCAGAGGCGACCAAACACCAGCAAGATCACCCGCGTGCGGAACAGATCAGGACGCGATCCGGGACCACTCGGGTCTCGGGGTGAGCTGGACTGGTCTCGCTGCGCGATCGACTCGGCGAACATGCGGGCCTTGAAAAGGGGGATCTGACAGATCCGAATCCTGTCGGCCGGGGCAAGTACGGCTCAAAGATTCACTTGATCACCGAGCGGACCGGACTGCCCGTCTCTGTCGGAATCTCGGCGGCGAACCTGCATGACAGCCAGACGCTGATCTCGCTGGTGAAGGGCATACCATCTGCGGCGATGGTTACGCGAGCGTGGCATCACCCACCGCATCGCCCGCAAGGGTGTCGAGTCCTCGCAGCGACTGGGCCGACACCGCTGGACATCGAGCGCACTATGGCCTGGCTCTCCGGCTACCGCCGGCTCCACCGCCGCTACGAACGCAAAGCCGCTCACTTCCTCGCCTTCGCGAGTATCGCCTGCACCATCATCTGCCACCGCAGACTCGAGTCCAGGAGGAGCTGCGCGGGCGCTCAGGTGTTGGCAGCCCCGTAGTGGAGGGTGCCATCTACGGGAAGCAGGTATCCGATGTCTCGCTCCTGCGGCATCTGGCCTGCCAGGGTTGCAGCGTCCGAGCAGCCGGAGACCTCGAACCCGACGACCCCCAAGCTGAAGGCCGCTCTGGTGAACGTCTCCTTGCCGATAGCAGCCAGCCAGTCGTCCATCACGTCGGATCTGAAGAAGGGCCGGCCGTCCCAGTAGGCCAGACCGGCGTTGTCCAACGCACCGACGGGGACGTAAAAGTCCAGCCAGTCACTGCTTTCATCACCGCCCCGGATAGCCACACAACCGCAGACGACCAGTTGGCCTGTCGGCAGGCGGACCTGACCGTGGAGGTGTCCGAACTCGGCCAGTGATCCAACTGTGCAGGGCACGGAATCCTGTTCCTCAGGTTCATGGTTTCTCTGCCCGAAGCACCCGTGCACGTCGGCGGCGGACCACAGAGCACTCAGGACGGCCTGGATCTGGGCATCGTCACTCGACCCGACCTCTATGGCCAACTCGTAGTAGCCACCGGACCAGTTGGTCTGGTCCCGGAAGGCGGCAGGACTCGTCATGGCGTGATCATGCGGCACAGCCCTCCTTCAAGACCACCCACATTCAGGCGCGATGCCGGACCAATTGAGATGGCTTCCTAGAGAGCAGTCACCTGACGCATACCGGACGGATTGCCGAACGGTCGAGACTGGTGACGCGGCATCGGCCCGTCGGGCCTCCGGTGCTTCCCCCTCATCGGCACTCGGTTTGCCGCGGCGACGAAGGACCCCGGGCGGACATCACGGGGGCGTCGGCTCCACGCCGTCGGCCGGCGATCGCCGCGTCCGCTCAAGGAAGGACGTACGGAGACCGTCATGGTGGCAAGGAAGACGGCGTGGCTGTGGGACCGCTTCGCCGCTGTCGATCCCGGGCTGATGCGTCTGGCCTCCGCCATGCGCGCCGTCCTCGGCGCCACCGCGTCGCTGACTGTCCTGGCGGCCCTGGGGCAGTCCGACACAGCGTTGCTGGTCGGCGGGTTCACCGCGATGGTGACCTCGCTGGCCATCAGCGACCTGCACCCGCGCAACCAGCTCATCACGCTGGGCCTCGGGGCTCCGCTGTCCCTCGCGGCCCTGACCACCGGAGCCGTGCTGACGCCGTACCCGGTCGCTGCGGGGATCGCGTTCCTGCTGCTGATCTACGTCGCCGTCCACGCCCGCCGCTACGGCGCCAGGGGGCAGGGCGTGGGCATCTTCGGCTTCATGGCCTTCTTCCTGGCCCAGTTCACCGAGGCACGAGTGGTCCAACTGCCGCAGATGGGCGCGGCCGTCCTCGTCGCGTTCGGGTCCGTCGTGGCCGTTTGCTACTGCTCGGGATTCATGACGGCGTCCCGTGTTCTCGCCCGGCTGCAGCGCACCTTCGACGGGCATCTGCGCGACGTCCTGCGGGACACGGCCGCCCTGCTCACCGCCGGACAGGACGCCGACACGCTGAGGCTGTCGTTGGAGCGCCGTCTGGACAGGCTGCACGCGGCCGTGCTCCTGATCGAGGATTTTCTCGGTGAGCGCGCGGTCGACGAGGCCACCGATGGCCAGATCCTGCGGCACGTCTCACGCGCGGAGGTGGCTGCCCAGCGGCTCACCGTACTCGCGGTCCGCGCGGCCCGTACACCACCGGCCGCCAACGATCTCGCGGAGCTGGCTGCACGGCACCAGCTCGCGGCACGGATCCGAGTTCTCCAGCGCCGGCTCACCCCGGGAACGGTCACCGCACGGGAAGACGCCCCGGCGATCCCGCCGACCGCGTCGGCGCCATTGCAGGACTGTCTCCAAGGGCTCGACGAACTGGCCGCGGCCATGCGCCCTCTCGGTCCGCGCGTCAGCTCCCCGACGTCGACCGGGACGGCTCCGCACCCGCCCGCGACACCGCGGACACGGGCCTTCAGTATCAGGCGGTACTGCGAAGCGGACTCCGAGGACCGCAGGCGAGGAACGACCCGGCAGGCCGTCCAGGTGACCGCCGCCTCCGCGCTGTCCATCCTCGGCGGTCACCTGTTGTCCCCGGACCACTGGTACTGGGCGGTCGTGGCCACCTGGGTCGTGTTCATCAACACCGAGAGCACCGGCGAGGTCCTGCTGCAAAGCGTCCGCCGGCTGGTGGGCACAGTCCTCGGCGCGGTGTTCGGCTACGGCCTCGCCACTCTGGCCGGACCCCACGGACCGCTGCTCCTGGTACTGCTGCTGCTGTGCATGTTCGGGATCTTCTACACTCCGCCCGGCGCCTACTGGGTGGTGACGTTCTTCATCACCGGCGGGCTGAGCATGCTGCTGGCGCTGCTGGACACCTTCTCGACGGACGTGCTCGTCCTGCGCGTGCAGGAGACCGCGCTGGGAGTCTCCTGCGGCGTCCTTGCCACCGTGGTCGTGGTGCCCCTCACGGTCCGCCAGGCCAGCGACGAGGAACTGGTCCACTTCCTGCTGGTCCTCAGGCGCCTCCTGGATGCGACGACACGGAGCCTGAGCACCGACACCACGACGAGCCTGATACGCGCGGCCCGTGATCTCGACCAGTCACTGGCGTCCTTCCGCAAGGCCTGTCTGCCGCTCACCCACCCGCTCAATCCCCAGCGCGGCCGTCGTGATCGCGCCCGCCACCTGCTGGAGTTGCTGGAAGCCGGGGCCTACCACGCACGGAGTCTGGCCGCCGTGGCCGGGCGCCTCCCGCAGGATGACGACACCGAATACGCCACCCAGGTCACCGTGGCGGCCGACCGTGCCCAGGAGAGGGTGACGCACCTGGTCCGCCTCGCGAGTCGTCGGCCGGGCACTGCCTCCCACTCGGCACGCCCCAAGGTCACCAGGGCACTGTCCCTGCTCTCCGGCGAACGACGCATGAGTCACGGACGACCGTCGCCGCAACGGCGCCTGCTGCTCCACATCGACCGCCTCGACCTCACCTTGACCGCGCTCGCCCAGGCCTTGGACCCGCCCGCACCGGCCGACGACGACACCATGGCTCCGTCCGCAGGCGGCGAGGTCTCCTCGCCGCCCAGCCCGGGACGAGCAGTCGCCTCCTGAGCGGTTGGTGCCGGCCGGTGATGAACCGCAGGCTGTTCCCACGCTCGCTCAGGCCGGATCAGCGCAGGGGCCGCTCTGTCCAGGTGCAGTCACGTGACGCATACCGCGCCACACCCGGCAAGACGCACCATGGCTGAGCGGGGTCGTCGCCGAACGGACGCGTACCGGGCGGCCCGTTTCCACCGACGCGGACCCCACGGTCCGATGCCCGAAACCAGCCTCGGCAGCGGGACCGCCCCGAGGCCGAGGACGCCGCGACCGCAGTCACGGCACCACCAGTGCCCGGCCCTGCAGGGGCGCAGCAGCAACTCGTACCCGTCATGAGCAGATGCTCATCCGTGTCCCGCCCGCGCCTGCGGCCCGGCACGCGGAACCGATCGAACTGGAGAGAAGCGTGGACACCATCACCCTGGGCGACGTCACCGTGACCCGTGTCTGGGAGTACTTCGGTCCTGTTGACATGACGCCCGAAGTATTCGTCCCGGAGAGCCCGGCCGAGGCGTGGGAGGAGCACCGTTCCTGGCTGGTTCCGCACTTCCTGGACGGCGAGACCAACATCGTGAATTCCGCGATCCAGACCTGGGTGCTGCGCAGCGAGGGCAAGACCATCCTGGTCGACACCGGCGTCGGCAACCACAAGGACCGGCCGTACGCGCCGGTGTGGAGCCGTCTGAACACCGACTTCCTGGGCAACCTCGCCCGCGCCGGGGTCCGCCCCGAGGACGTCGACATCGTGATCAACACGCACCTGCACATCGACCACGTCGGCTGGAACACCTACCTCGACGGCCGGTCCTGGGTACCGACGTTCCCCAACGCCACCTACCTGATGGCCAAGGCGGACTTCGACTACTGGAACCCCGCCAACGAGATCAAGACGCTGCTCGGCCGCGGCAACCAGAACGTCTTCGAGGACAGCGTCGCCCCCGTGCACGAGGCCGGCCTGACTCACCTGTGGGAGGACAGCTACCAGATCGACGGCAACCTGCGCCTCGACCTCGCACCCGGCCACACCCCCGGCTCGTCGGTACTGCGGCTGGAGTCCGGATCGGAACGGGCCATGTTCGTCGGCGACCTGATGCACAGCCCAATCCAGATCCACGAGCCCGACGCCAACAGCTGCTTCTGCGAGGACCCCGCCGAAGCCCGGGCCACCCGCCGCAAGCTCCTGGGCTCGGCGGTCGACGGCAACGCCCTCGTCTTCCCCGCGCACCTCGGCGGCTACGGCGCCGCGGAAGTCGTCCGCGAGGGAAACAAGTTCGCCATCAAGGGCTGGGCGCCCTTCGCCCCGTACACCGAGCAGGCCTGAAGGCCCGCGGAAAGACACGAGACATGAGCCACTACCCCGAACCCGTCGTGACCACCGCTCAAGGAGCCGTCCGCGGTCTGCGCCGGGACGGCACCCTCACCTTCCTGAACATCCCGTACGCCGCCCCGCCCAGCGGCGCCGGCCGCTTCGCGCCTCCACAGCCGCACGCGCCGTGGGACGGCGTACGGGACGCCACCGCGCCCGGACCCAACGCGCCACAGTCCGAACGCAAGCTCGGCAACGTGGAGATGACCCCTTACTTCGGCACTGGCTGGAGCCGGGGCGAGGACTACCTCACCGTCAACGTCTTCACGCCTGCCGTCGGCGGTGACGAACTGCCGGTCATGGTGTTCGTCCACGGCGGCGGATTCGTCGCCGGATCGACCCGGTCCACGATGTACGACGGTTCCGCCTTCGCCCGTGACGGCGTCGTCCTGGTCACCCTCAACTACCGGCTCGGCATCGCCGGGTTCCTCGACATCCCCGGCGCACCCGCCAACCGCGGCCTGCTCGACGTCGTCGCCGCGCTGCGCTGGGTGCGCGAGAACATCGCCGCCTTCGGCGGTGACCCGCACAACGTCACCCTCTTCGGCCAGTCGGCCGGGGCGACCATCGTCGGCAGCGTCCTCGCCACGCCCCAGGCCGCCGGCCTGTTCCACCGGGCGATCGTCCAGAGCGGCAGCGGCCTGGGCGCGTTCACCACCGAGCAGGCCGCCCGCGTCACCCGGACGGCGGCCGAGACCCTGGGCATCGAACCCCACGTCGACGCCTTCGCGGACATCTCCGACGAACGCCTGGTCGAGGCCGCCTCGCGCCTCACGGGCATCGATCTGCGGACCGAGACCCACCACGACCCGCTGATCGGGCTCAGCCCCTTCAGCCTCGTCCTCAACACCCAGCCCGCCGAATCCGTCGCCGCCGGCCTGAGCGCCGACGTCGACCTGCTCGTCGGCACCAACACCGAAGAGGGCAACCTCTACCTGGTCCCCGTCGGCAAGTACGCCACCTCGACGGCCGCCGACGTCGACGACGCGGCGGCGCGCTCGCACCCGGATCCGGCGCAGCTCGTCGAGACGTACCGCAAGTCCCGTCCCGAGGCGTCCTTCGCCGAGCTGCGGTCCGCCATCATGGCCGACGCCCTGTTCGGCGCGGGCAGCCGGGCCCTGGCCGGAGCCCATGCCGCCCACCCGAAGTCCGCAACCTACGCCTACGAGTTCGCCTGGCGCTCCCAGGCCCTGGATGGAGAACTCGGCGCCACCCACGCGGTCGAGCTGCCCTTCGTCTTCGGCCTCGCTGACCGGCCCGAGTTCAACGGCCCCGACGCCCTGCTCGGCCCCGACAAGCCCCCCGCAGACCTCGCCACCCGCGTACACGAGACCTGGATCCGATTCGCCAGGACCGGCGACCCCGGCTGGGACCCGTACGACACCGAGCGCCGCGCCACGATGCACATCGACGCGGAGTGGACCCAGCTCGACGACCCCCGCAGCCAGGAACGACAGGCCTGGAGCTGACGCTCCGGCCGACCCTTCTCAAGGACACATCACGACCAGAAGCGTCATATTCACCGAGAACGCACCCTCCCTGCCGGCCCCGCTGTCCCAGGGCATCCGCAAGGGCCCCGTCCTGCAGGTCTCCGGGCAGCTCCCCCTCGCCCCGGCCACCGGCGAGGTCGTCGGCACCACGGTCGCCGAGCAGACCGCGCAGGTCCTGCGCAACGTCACCGCCGTCCTCGAGGCAGGTGGCGCCAGCCTGGAGAACGTCGTGATGCTTCGCGTGTACCTCACCGACCCGGCCCACATGGCCGAGATGGACGAGGTGTACGCGGCGGCCGTCGGCGAGCCCTTCCCCGCCCGCATCACCGTCTACATGCAGCTGCCACCGGGACTGCTCGTCGAGATCGACGCCCTGGCCGTGCTGGACGACTGATCACGATGGCCGGTCGTCTGACGAGGGCGTGCACGAACCTGCGGGTTCCGCCGGTGCACCTACCCGACGCCCTGTGCGCACTGGTTGGACGACCGGCACCTCCCCGCGGGCCGCATCCCGTGCGGCGCATCCACGAGCTGGTCCTCCAGGCAGTGGGGTCGGTGCCGCCGGGCGTGCTGGAGCCGGGTGATGTGTGCGCGGCCACGGACGTGCGCGCGGGCCTGTTGAACGCCGAAATCCCAGCCCCGTCGGACACGGCCGTCCTCTGCATCCGGCGCATGGTCGACGACCTCGGGCCGGCAGGCCTGTGGGAACTGGCCCACGGCACAGCCATGACGCAAGACGATCTCTCATGGGGCGCCGCCGCGGTCCTGGCCGAAACAGATCCCAGTGCCGGAGACCTGCTGGGGTTCACCGGCGGATGTTCACCGTCACGTTGGCAGCGGTGCCGCCGGCGACCGCGACGACAACCGCCGCCTCGACTTGGCCGATGAGCACCAAGAGGGCCACCGTAGCAACAGACAGTAAGCTCGTGACGGCTGTGATCCAGCGGAGAAAACGCCTCGTCTCAGGTTCCGTCCGGGTACGGTCGATAGATGTCATGGGTTCTGCTCTCCTCGCCATCGGATGTGTGACCCCACGACAGACGAGAGGGAGACCTGAAAGAGGCCAGCCGCCAAGCAAGAGCCTCCTACGGGTCTCCCTTCGTCATATCGAAGGGCCCGCTGACGCCGAGAAGAGTACGACGCCTGTAGATGATCTGTGTGCCGCTCCGGACAACCCCGGTCCGCCGAATGGGTGACCGCCGGGTGAGGAAACAGCGACGTTCCAGCCTGCGCGTCCGGGACGCGCGGACAGTAGCCGTGAGCCACCGGCTCAACAGCGCTGAGATGCGAATAGCGGGCGTGACCAGGGCGAAGGCTGAAGACCTCGCGCCGCAGGCCCCCGGGGGTGTCGCCTCCTCGCTCGGTAAGGGGCTTATCGCTCCAGCCTGGGCATGCTGCTCAAGGGCTGCGGTCTGCGCGTCGTGATGCAGAAGCTCGCCTCGTACCTCAACGTCACACCGGGGACGATGAACCCCTTCCAGCACGGCGGGGTGTTCGTCACCAACGACGGCGCCGAGACCGGCCCGCACACCGGCCACTACGGCCGCAGTCTGGACGACACCACCGACGTGACCTTGGGTCTGCCGTAACGGTCGCGCGGCTGTTGTGCCGCACGCCGGCCCCGCCACGCAGCACAGTCAGGAGGCCAGCCAGCGCCAGGTACGGCGGGCCACACAGAGAGCAGCCGCTACAGGTGCAAGGCGAGAATTCCGCTGTCTGCGAGCGCGGGTGCCGCCTGGGAAATGCCATCAATCTTTCCAGCAATAACGCCAGGTGATGTCACCGATAGACGTCACCAGCCGACAGTCGGGATCGCTTCTCATGCACCGGTCAGACGGTTGGCCACCAGGAACTGACGCTGGCACGGTAACGACATCTCCTTGGTGACACCGCAGCGGTACTTCACAGTCCTGTATCTGGCCTGGCAGCACCCGTCACTGGCCATCCCCCTGGGAACGGCGGCCACCGTGATCACGGTCCCCGTCACCGTGTTCGGCATCATCCTCGTACTGACGAAACGCTGACTGGACGCCTCGCGGAAGACAGGTGCGAGCACGGCTCGGTGCGGCACTGGCCGCCCGACGCACGTCCATTTGTACGCCGACAACCAGCCCCGACCGGCGTGTGCCGGTCGGGGCCGAGCGGCGCGGTGTCGGTGAGTGCAGCGACGTGCGATCGGTACTGCCAGGGCGTGACCGTCCTCGGCGACGGCGCCTGCATCAACACCCGACTGATCGTCCCGCACCGCAAAGGCCCCGGACGCCCGCTGTTGAAAGGCAAGGAGGAGGACAACGCGCAGCATCGCAGGGTCCGCGCCCGTGTCGAGCACACCTTCTCCCGCATGAAGACCTACAAGATCCTCCGCGACCGCCGGCAGCGCGGCGACGGCCTCCACCACGCCGTCCAGGCCGTCGCCCACATGCACAACCTCGCCCTCGCCGCATGACCGCACACGCCCGACCACCGCTCCGGCCTGCGGAAACACGGCCTTCTGCAACACCCTTCAGGGCGGCCCGACACGTCGGGCTCCCGACGGCGGAAGTCGTAACGTACGACTTTCCCGACGATCTCCTCGGCGCGCAGCAGGATCTCAACCAGGTGCGCGCCGAGCTCACCGTCCTGAACCGATGGGCCACTGGAGTCCTGTGCTGTTCGCAGCTCCACTCCGTCAGTGCGCGGGCGGGACGGCCGGATCTGCGTCGTCTGTGTCCACGAGTCGGCCAGCGAGGTCAACGACGAGATCCACGGCCGAGGCGAGGGCAGCCACTTGGTCGCCGACAGCAATCCACGCCTCCCGCAATGCCTCCTCCAGCCACTCGATGCGGCGGGACAGGCCCTTCACCTCCTCGGTGAGCTGACGTATTTCCTCCTGCCTCAGGCCGAGCGCCGCCAAGGCCTGTTTTCGAAGGGAATTGAGTTGCTCGACCTTCACGGCGTGCCGACGGTGAGCGTCGGCCAGTTCCGCCGCGAGGCGTGTGGCCTCGTGTTCGGCGTCTGCCAGCCGGTCCCGGAGATGGAACACTTCCTCCTGCGTCCGGTACAGGAGCAGCCGGTCGGGGTGCCGGGCCTGGAGCCAGCCGTAGAAGAGCCTTGTGGTGAGCGCGATCTCCCGGTTGAGTTCCACAGGGCTGGCGTGCGGTGCGGCGAGGATATGCAGGCCCCTGATCACAGCGGGACGAGTGGGCTGGTTGCCTGACAGCATCTTGGACAGGGCCGACTCGCTGGCTCTCATGGCCGAGGCGTGTCCTTCGTCAACCAGACGGCTGAGACCAGCGCTCGCCACGGCACGGGTCCCGATGGACGAGGCCACCTCACGCAGGCGTTCCAGAAATTCGCGTTCGGCGGGCGAGATGTTCGGGTCCAACGGCGCCATGGAGCGCCCACGGCGGCGAGCCGTGGAACCGTCCGGCTCCGTAGCCATCATGTCCCCCCGTTCCGTGTGGCCCTTGCGTCTGGATTCTTGCGCCGGTGGCAAGTTGCCCGCACTGCGAAAGAACCCCGTCCTCTTTCTCTTTCTCCTGGTGGAACAAATACTGCGAACTCCATCCTCTCAGTCACGGCACCGTGTGTGTGCCGGAACGGGAGGCATCGCCGTGATGTACAAGCCCAGCCGTCGCGCGGCAGACCGCAACGCACAGTCCTATTCCCGACACCTGCTCAGGCCTGAGGTCCTGGAACTGGCTGCCCTGGTGCTTCTCATCGCAGTCGCCGCTGCGGTGTACGTACTCGCCGGGCCAGCGGGTTTCTCCGCCATCGTCAGCACGGGTGGTGGGCTGTTCGCCACTTGGCGGACGCGACGGAGCCTCGGCCGGTCGCGGCAAACCACGGGAACAAAGTGACAGAAGCGCCGTCACCGGACCGTGAGTGATCTCGACTGTGGAGCCGTCCGATGTCGCAGTGCCCACCGCACGGGTACGCTCGGCCTCCGGGAAGTATCGCAACAGCAATCAGCGGTAGCTCACTGAGGCCGTGCCACGTCATCCACGGGGGCCGACTTCGCTGTTTGGGTGGGGCTGGGCCTGGAGCCGGTCGCGGAGGCCGATCTCTTCAGGGGTGAGCGGGTCCTCGGGCCGGCGGATGCGGGCGGCCTGGGCCGCCGCGGCGCGTCGTCGTCCGCGGCGGCCTGCTCGGCTTCGGCGAGCGCGCGGTAGAGGGCGGCGACCGACGGGGACTTGCCCGTGGTTGCCGTTGGGCGCGGCGATGACCTGGCCTTCGAGGGTCTTCTCCCGGATGTAGTCGCGCTCGATCCTGATCGATAGGACCGACGCGTCCGGGTCGGCTGTACGCAGAAACATGCCAGGAGCCAGCAGGGACATGTCAGAACGAACATGTCGGTGCAGGCCCCGGCCGTTCCGCCCGACCGTGCGCGTTCCTCGCGCGCCGACCGCAGCCACCAGCGGCGCCGGGCCATCCCGCAGCCTTCCGGCCGAGTCGGCGCCCCTCTGCGGGGAGGCCGACTCAGTGGCCACCCACCCGACCTCGCCTGGACAGCGAGGTGAACAAGCAGCGCAACGCCGTCGAGTGCCGCATCCACGCCTCGAGCCAGTGGCGCGGCCCGGCCACTCGGACCGTCGGGCCCGCGATCGCCCGCCAGGGCGCCGCCGAGGGGAGTGACGCCCGCACCGTGCGCGTTTCGGCGCTCGAGCTCATTGGTAGCCTCGGCTTCGCAGGCGTCGCCTGAAGGCAGCACGGAGGCCATAGGAGCATGAGCGAACCGTCAGGGCGTGCCCAGGTCCGGCTGACCGAAGCACTACGGCTGGAACTGGTGGCGGCGGTCCCGGGCGGGTGGGACCGCATCCTGTTGAAGGCATCCGTGGTAGGCGGGCATACGGCGACCCGATGCGAGGTGGAGCGCGACAGCAGGCCGGGCCGCGAGGTCCTGTCCACATCCCGCGCGGTGTCGGACGTACTCGGTGAGTTGCGGTCCGTGATGTGCTCCCCCGGCGCCGGGACATGGTCCAGCATGGCCCTCACCATCACCGCGGCAGGCGACGCCGAGAGCGCCTTCGACCATGACGGCGAGCCGCGGTTCGCGCCGCCGCTCGACCCGGAGGCGTACGTGCGTGACCTGCAACGGTTCCCGCGGGACGCCGGCACACGCCCCGCCTGGCTTCGGACACAGGCTGCTGCCGCGGCACTCACAGGCAGGCAGCGGCGGCTCGCCGACCTCGGCCGTGCGCTGATGCGGTCGGCGGCGGGCCCCGACGCGCCGCTCGCCGTGACCGCGCTGCCCGAGGACGATGCCGTCATGGTCGCCCATACCGTGCGTGGCGGCGGGCGCGTATACGTCGCCGCGGACGAGACCGTCCTGTTCGCAGGCTCGGCCGCCCCACCGCACGAGGCGCTCGAGGTCTTCCGTTCCGGCGGCCGCACCCCCCGGGAACACTTCCGGCCGACGGGCGGGCCGGCGCTGACGCTGATCCAGTTGGTCGTTTCGAACAGGCTGTTGGCGCGAAGACGATGCTCGGGCAGGACAAGTGCCTTCAGGTGCGCGCCGCTCGCCGCGTCGAACGCGACAGAAGCCGCCGTCTGGAGAACGCCGACGACACACAGCTGGGTGAAGGTGAGCCCGTCGAAGGCCATGGCGACGGCAATGCTCGCCAGCAGCACACAGCGGGCCAGGTCGGCGGTGATCATGACTGGCCGCTTGTACTGGTGCTCGATACGCACACCGAGCGGCAGAGCGATCACCGCACTGGCCACCGCAGACAACGCAGCGAGCACAGAAACCTGGAACGCCGAGGCATCCAGCACCAGAAGGGCAATCAACGGCAACGCCCCCATGCCGACGGCACTGCCCGCGGCGCTCACCGCGTAGCCGACCCACAACCACGGAAGTCCTGCCCGAGCGTGCTCCGCCGTACCAACCGAACCTCCCGAGGTACGAAGCGCTCAGCGTAGTGACACTGACCGTCCTCCACCCCGTGATCAGGCCACCACGGGACGCTTCTCGGAGCGGAGCCGGTTCCGCGAACACGCGACGTCGCCTCCGCAACCAACGGCATCGACGACGGTCTGGATCGCCTGTCTCGCAGGCTCGAGCCGGGCCACGAGGCCGTCGGCAGGGTTGTCGCTGCGGCGGTCACACTGACGCAACTCGCACGCGCACAGATGCAGCCTCACTACCGGCACCCGCGGCAGCGACCCCGCTAGCGCGGCGCCTCGCTCCAGCTACGGACTGAGAGCAGCGACCTCTCCACCCGCCTGGAAACGGCCTACGGGGAGATCCGCAGATTGCGCGGCCTCTCCCACTCCGGCCGGCTCGAGCCTGAGAAACACAAGAACAACGTCCCTTCCTGAACTCGTCACACGACGGTCGAGAAAAGACCGTCCTGAGACCGGGGCCCCTGCTACCGTGATCGACATGAAGCGCGCTGCCATGACGACGACGCCGGAGAGTGTCCCGGCGCGCTGACAGACGACCTGATCCGAAGCCCCGGGGCAAGTGCCCCGGGGCTTCGTCGTACGCCCGGTCACTTGCTCCGCAACCAGCAAGGAGACCGCCATGACCACCGTGCACGACCACCGCAAGCTCGGCCGTGAACTGGGCCTGTTCGACACCGATCCCCTGTTCGGCGCCGGCCTGCCGTACTGGCTGCCCGACGGCGCGGCCGTGAGGCACACCCTGGAGGAGTACATCCGTGCCGCCGAGCGGCAGGCGGGCTACCAGCACGTGTACTCGCCAGTGCTCGGCAAGCGGGAGCTCTACGAGATCTCGGGGCACTGGGCGCACTACAGCGACGACATGTTCCCCCCGATGGACCTCGGCGCCGAGCAGGTCGTCCTACGGCCGAGCCTGTGTCCTCACCATGCGGTCATCTACCGCTCCCGCTCCCACAGCTACCGCGAACTGCCGCTGCGCATGGCCGAACTCGGCGGCATGTACCGCTCCGAACTCTCCGGCGTGCTCGGGGGGCTGACCCGTGTCCGGGCCATCCAGCTCAACGACGCGCACATCTTCTGCACCCTGGACCAAGTCGCCGAGGAGGCTCAGGCAGCACTGGAGATGATCCGCCGGGCCTACGAGGCACTCGGCATCACCGCGACCCGCTACCGGCTCTCCCTCCCCGGCCCCGGCGGCAAGTACGTCGCCGCACCCGAGAAGTGGCAGCGATCCACCGCCCTGCTGACCGACGTCCTCGATCACTCCGGCCTGCCCTACGAAGCGGCTGAGGGGGAGGCCGCGTTCTACGGCCCCAAGATCGACGTCCAGGTCACCGACGGGGCCGGCCGGGAGTCCACCCTGTCCACCGTCCAGGTCGACTTCCACCAGCCCGAACAGTTCGACCTGCACTACATCGGCGCGGACGGCGCCAAGCACCGCCCGGTCATGGTTCACCGCAGCATCATCGGCAGCGTGGAACGAGCCGTCGCCCATCTCATCGAACAGCACGGCGGCGCCTTCCCCGCCTGGCTCGCCCCCACTCAACTGGCGATCCTCCCCATCTCCGACACCGAAATGCCGAACGCCGCGGAGCTCGTCCAACGCTGCACCGGCCTCGGACTGCGCGCCGAGATTGCCGGCCCGGAACGGGGCAGTCTGGGCGCACGCATCCGAGAAGCCCGCCTGGTTCCCTACCAAGCCGTCATCGGCACCAAGGAAGCGGCTGACAACCTCGTCGCACTGCGACTGCGGGACGGACGCCGACTCGACCCGCAGCCGGCCAACAATGTCTTGACCCACATCAGCACCCTCATCGATGCCCACAGCACCGAACTGTGGAACAGCGCAACCAGTTCATAGCAGACGAGTTCAACCTCAACACCTTCCGAAGGCAGGGGGAGGAAGGCCGCGCCCCTCCCTCTGCCCCGTGGAGGACACGTCCGCCATGCAACCAACCTGGTCAAGGCGATAAGCACCGCTTCAACTGGCCATAAGCCAGGGCTTGGGGCGCGCGCGGCCAGGACGACGCCGTGCAGGGTCTGACCAGCAACGACAGCACGGAGCGCGGCACGGCTCTGCGGACACTCCTGTCGACCGACGCGGGCACGGGTCAGATGCACGAGCCGTTCCGCAAGGACGGCCCCCGCCGCTTCACCCGCCCGTGGTTCTCCTGGGCCAACGCGATGTACGCCGAACTCGCTCCGGACGTCGCGGGACTCGGCACCCGTCCCCTGTGGTGAACCCCGTCGTGGCGGTCGGCCCCTCACCGGGTTCGGGGAGGACTTCGACGCGGAGGCGTGCAGGCTGCTGCCGGAGCGCGTGCGGACGTTCCTCGCCTCGGTCCGATCCCCGCCGCCAACCTGTCATGCTGGGTGCATGCGCGTCGCCATGGTGCTGCCAGTCCTGTTTCTTCTGGTCGGCTGCGGCAGTTCGCCCGAGCCGCCGCCCGCGCCCAACCCCGATCCGCTCCCGGTGCCAGTCACCGGGCCCGAGTCGGACCTGGTCCTCGACGAAGAGGAGATCGAGGAGACGCTGCCGAGGCTGCCTGAAAACCCGTCACTGACCCAGAAGGTCCTGCACGAGATACGTGTGGAGACCGTGAGGCACGCGGCGATCATGGGCACGACCAGCGCCGACTGCGACGGCGGCGAGGTGAGCACGGAGCCGAACGCGATCACGAAGTGCCACGTCACCTACGACAACGTGACCGTGCCGTGGCAAGTCAACGTGGACTCCGGCAGCAATACCGACCTCATCGTCGCCTATTCCACCGCGCCGCTGAAGGGCCTGCTGCTCGCCCGCGCCGTCCACGGTCGCTTCTGGAACGGCCACCAGAAGGACTACGAGGACCTGCGGTGCAGCGACATCCCGCACATCTCGCTCGCCGAACTCGGCAAGGCCACCGGCTACCAGTGCCAGTACGCCGAGCGCGGGTCGGACGGGACCCTCGTGCGCAAGAACCTGGAGGTCCGCCTCACCGACCGGGGCGGACTCGAGTTCTACAACCCCTCGCCGTGACGACAGGCCTCGCGGCATGAGGAGTACTTTGCCGCGCATTCGATCCGCGACGGCGGTGCGCCTCGGCGACCTCGTCACCGGGGAGGGGAACTCGGTACGGTCCACGAACGCGGCTCACCTTGGCGAACGAACCGGGGGACGCCGCCGGGCTCGGCTTCGCTTCGCGCCGGAAGCCCACGCGCGGGGCTGGAGGCGGTGGCGAGCACCGCCTTAACGAACATCACCTCAAGACGTATGCGTACCGGCCCCAATGGCAGCCGAGGTCGGGCAGGACGCCGGTGGTCCAGGCCTCCTCGAGAGCGCGGGGGCCGTTGTTGGCCCAGGCGGTGACGATCGCGTCCCAGCAGGGCACATCCATCTTCCGGCAGGAGACGACGCGCTGGCTCGGTCGGGGCCGGCCTTGCAGGCTTCTCGGACCGGATGCGGGCCGAGAAGGCGTACGACTCCCGCTGGAATCGCTCCTTCCTACGCGGACGCGGCATCAAGGCGAGCCTCCCTGCGGGCCGCGTCCGCGACCGCCAGGATCTCGCCTGCCGCGGCGGACGGCCGCCGACGTCCGACGAGACCGGCTACCGCGAGCGGCTGCCGTTGAGTGCGGGTTGAACCGGCTCGAGCGCCGTCCGGCTGTGGCCGCGAGATGCGACAAGCTCGCCGTCCGCTCCGAGGCGACCGTCCAACTCACCCTCATACGGCGATCTCTGTGACCGCACCTCATACACGATCACACCACGGGCCGTCCGGCACCAGGGCGCCGAGCACGCTCAGCAACTGCGGCGGCTCAACCTGGTCCGGCAGCGAGTCCAGATCCGACCACGCGATCCAGGCATGCGTGTCCAGGTTGGCCTGCTCGTCGGCGAGCAGGCCGGTCCGCACCAGGGATGGTTGCTCGTCGGCAAACTGAGCGACGAAGAAATGCTCCGTCCCGGTGTACCGCTTGCCGTTCCACTGCACATCACGGTCGACGAGCACCGACCGGTCAAGGACGGCAGCCGGGTCGAGTCCGGTTTCCTCGGCCAGTTCACGTCGCGCCGCCACCAGCGGTGTCTCGCCTGGCTCGATGCCACCACCGGGCGGCTCCCAGAGCCAGGTCCCGTCGAAAGGATCCCGCCAGTGCAGAAGAAGCAGGCGGTAGGCAGCGTCCAAGCAGATGACCCGAGCGGCGGGCCGGTGCGTTGATTCCACCGTCCTGACGCTATGCGGTGCTCGAAATGTCGATCAAGACCTGCCTTGATCGACATCTCACACGGCCTAAGCGAGGACCCCGACGACGAACGTCTGGCGAAGCTGGCTGCCTGTCCCGGACTTCGGGCGCTCCACCCCCACCAACAACACCTGATGACCACCATCGGCATCCACGGCCCCACCCCTATGCCGCTACGACAGCCGCCCAGCGAACCAGACCAGTCAGCCAACCAAACTGATCAACACCCACTGGACCGGTCCAGAACAGGAACTCCGCAGTTCACAGGCCCGCCCAGCCGGAACCCGCAAGCAACGCCAAGCATCCCGCCAGCACACACCACACCGCCGAACCCATCCAGCCAACTGATCAGCCCAGCTCAACGTCCTGGACACCGATCAGAACGAACGAACCACGGCAGGAGGCCGCCACCAAACAGCCTTGCCGGGACAAAACGCTCCTTTGAGAGGCGGTTTATGCAGGTACCGAGAGACCGAGCCTGAAAAGATGTCCGCCGCCTGAGCTGCCGCGACCTACGTGCCCCCTCCCCGCCGGTCGGCGGCGGGCCCGCCGGAGTACAACGACCGCCCAGAACGGCGGATGCGCCGCTCACACCTCCTGGCTGTTGTCGTCGAGGTCGACGGCATCCGCGGCGTGCAGGTCATCACCGACCTTCATAGTTCTTTGCCCGCCACGGGAGGACAGACAGACGAGCCGGATTTCACGCGGTGCGGAAGTAGTGGCCCTTGTCGAGGTCGTCGATCAGGCCCGGTTGGGTGGGCTGCCAGTCGATCAGCTCGCGGGTCTGTGCGCTGGAGGCCGGCTGGTCACGGGTGAGCACCATGGTCAGCCAGCCGAAGTGCTGCTGCGCCTGCTCGGGCGGTACGGCGGCGGTGGGCACGTCGAGGTGGCGGCCGATGGTCTCGGCGATGTCGCGCAGGGCCACGCCTTCATCGGCGACCGCGTGGAGCGTGGAGCCGGCGGGGGCCGTCTCCAGGGCGAGGCGGAACAGGTGGGCGGAGTCCAGGCGGTGGACGGCCGGCCAGCGGTTGCCGCCGTCACCGTAGTAGCCGGCGACGCCCTTCTCGCGGGCGATCTGGACCAGGGTGGCGACGAAGCCGTGGTCGCCTTCGCCGTGGTTGGTTCGCGGCAGCCGCACGACCGAGGAGCGGACATCTCGGTCGGCGAGTGAGAGCACGTACTCGGCGGTGGCCATCCGCGTCATCGGGCCGGCGGCCTCCGGGGGCACGGCGTCGAGCGGCGGGACCTGGTGCCCGTCGCGCTCGGTGGCCGCCCGTCCTGCCTCCACAGGCGTGCCGGAGGCGAGGACGAACGGCTTGCCGGTGCCGGCGAGCGCCTCACCCATCGCCTCGACGGCGGCACGGTCCGCGTCGGCCGCGGCCTTGAAGTTGCCGTGCTGAAAGGCGAGTTCGTGGTTGAACGCAAGATGCACCACGCCGTCGGCCGCGGCGGCCGCGGCGCGCAGGGCGGCGAGGTCGTCGAGGCTGCCGCGGACCGGCTCGGCCCCGGCGGTGGTGAGTGCCTCGGCGGAGCGGTCCGAGCGGGCGAGCCCGAGGACCTGGTGTCCCCCGTCGATCAGGTCGGGGACGAGTGCGGAGCCGATCCAGCCGGATGCACCCGTGACGAAGACACGCATGGAAGTGACCTCCTCGTAGATCCACTGCCGTAGCCGCCGGACGCGGCAGCAGGACAAATCCAATGACAGTGACTGACATCAACAACCTAACACGTGATGTCAGAGACTGTCATCACGTAGGATCGGCGCATGGGACGATGGGAGCCGAACGCGCGCGGACGACTCGCGCAGGCCGCACTGGAGCTGTACAGCGAGCGCGGCTTCGAGCAGACCACCGTGAAGGACATCGCCGCTCGCGCCGGCCTCACGGAGCGCACGTTCTTCCGCCACTTCGCCGACAAACGCGAAGTGCTCTTCCCCACGCACGCCCTCCAGGACGCGCTCACCACCGCCCTCGCAGCCATCCCCGTCGGCACGGCGCCGCTCGAAGCGGTGGCCACCACCCTCGAGACCGCCGCGGAACAGTTCCAGGAACGTCAGGAGTTCGTGCGCCGGCGGCAGGCCGTCATCGCCGCGCACCCCGAACTCCAGGAGCGCGAGCTGACCAAGCTCGCCGCGGTCGCCTCGGCGCTCACCGACACCCTGCGCGACCGCGGAGTCCCACAACCGGCCGCCGGCCTCGCCGCCGAGGCCGGGCTGGCCGTCTTCAAGGTCGCTTACGAGCGGTGGCTCGGCGATGCGGACGCCCGAGAGTTCACGCAGCACATCAGAGAGTGCTTCAGGGAACTCGAAGCCCTTGCCGTCCGCAGTTGTTGATGATCCGGTGTCACCCGGTTCGAAGGCATCGACGGACCGCTGATGAGGGGCTTGAGCAGCGCCTTCACCCGAGCCGGAACAGCTCTCCGTGACGCGGATGTCGTCTCGCCCCGCGATACGGTGCTGTCATGCCTCGATCAGTCGAAACCGGATCGGTCCTGTCTCCCGTCACCGCGGACGACGTCGACCTTGCCGTGCGGCTCGCCGTGGGCGTCCTTCGGGACGCACCCCCGGAGGAGTGGGGCGGCAAGGCCGGTTCGCTGGAGTGGGACTGCTGGGAGACCGTCGAGCACCTCGCCAACGACCTGTTGTACTACGCCGTCCAGCTGGGGCCCCAGCGCCCGCCGCTGGACACCCATGTGCCGTTCGCGTTGCGCCGGAAGAGGCCGGACGGACCCGCGTACTTCCTCTTCGCGGAGCGTGACGCGGGCCCGGCCGGCCTGGTGCAGGTGCTGGAGGCGTGCGGCGCGCTGCTGGTCGCCATGGTCCGTACGACACCGCCCCGGGTCCGCGCCCACCACGCCGCCGGGGTGTCGGATCCGGAAGGCTTCGCGGCGATGGGGGTGGTGGAGACGCTGGTCCACACGCACGATGTGGCGGAAGGCCTCGGGCTCGCCTGGACCCCGCCCTCCGCTCTCTGCTCACGGGTGCTCGCCCGGCTGTTCCCGGAAGCCCCCCAGGGCACGGATCCCTGGCCCACTCTGCTGTGGGCCACCGGCCGCGCCGAACTGCCGGGGCACCCTCGTCTCACCACGTGGCGCTGGGTCAGCACACCGCGGCCATAGGAAGGAATGGGCTTCAACCGCGGCCCGGCCGATGATCGTGCCCCTACCGCGGCGAGAACGCACCGGCCTCCGGCCTTGATGCCCTCGATCACGGCGCTGGTCACTGTCGGGCGGCGCAACGGCGGTCTCGCGAGTCCGAGTCCGGTCCGAGGCGAGCACCACGGCGGCGGCGACAGCGTGCACGCCGCACAGGTCAGGGTCGTCGGCGCATCGGACACCGGCGGCTCCACCTCCGTCCAAGTGAACCAGGGTGCAGTGGCTCGCGTCGTGCTGGATACCGCCAGTGACGAGGAGGCCGAGGAATTGGAGAGCGATGCCGTGGTCGCCAGGGCCCCGGGCGCGGAGTTCGACACGGACGGCACGGGCGGCACGGCCGGCCGTCCCGCACCCCCGTCGGTACGGAGTCGGGTGCTGCGTCGGTCGCGTCAGCTGGCCGCCATTCTGGCCAGCGTCTGTGCCCTGCTGGGTGCGGTGCGGCTGGTCGTGCCCGCGACCGCCGGCGTGGACGGCGAACCGCCCGGGGTGACACGCCAGTTGGCGTTCCTGCGTGAGGCGCTGGACGACGGGGCCGGCGACGAGGCGCAGAGCATGTTCCCCGAGGGCTACTTCTTCCTGCACGCGCTCTACGGTCTGAGCTGGGTCGAGCTGGGGATGCGGGCTCCGGCCGACGAGCGGTCGACGGCGCTGCGCGAGGCACGGTGGGCTCTGGCGCGGCTGGAATCTCCCCACGGCCGCGCCCCGTTCAGCCCGGACCTCACCCCGCCGTACGGCGTCTTCCACCGCGGCTGGAGCAACTGGCTGCGCGGCGGAGTGCTCGGCCTGCAACCGGCCGGGCGGCGCAATCCGGCGGAGGTACGCCGCTTCGCCCGTGACTCCGCCGAGCTGGGCGCGGCTTTCGACGCCTCGGCGTCGCCTTATCTGGAGGCCTACCCGGGGCAGGCATGGCCGGTCGACTCGACCGTGGCGATCGCGTCGCTGCGGCTGCACGACAGCCTGCTGTCCGACCGGTTCGCGGGGACCGTACAGCGGTGGCTGCGGGAGGTGCGCGGGCGGCTCGATCCCGGCACCGGGCTGCTCCCGCACCGGGCCGCCCCGGACACAGGGGAACCCGTCGAGGTGGCAAGGGGCACCTCGCAGAGCCTCATCCAGCGTTTCCTGATCGACGTGGACCCCGCCTTCGCCGGTGAGCAGTACCTCCGCTTCCGTGAGTGGTACCTCACCGAGCCGCTCGGTCTCGGACCGGCCGTACGGGAGTATCCGCACGGCACGGACGGCCCGGCCGACGTCGACTCCGGCCCGCTGCCGCTGGGGGTGAGCCTGTCGGCGAGCGTGGTCACCCTGGGCGCGGCGCAGGTACACGGCGACGCCCCACTCGCCGCGGCCCTGGCAGGCCTCAGCGAACTGGCCGGGGCTCCGATCGACACACCGTGGAGCAAACGGTACGCCTTCGGTCTGATTCCGGTCGGTGACGCGTTCCTGGCCTGGTCGAAGACCGCCCGCCCATGGGTGACCAAGACACCGCCCCCACCGCCGGCGACCGTCCCGGTGTGGTGGCGCGTCCCGTTGCTGTCACTCCTGGCCGTCCTTGGTGCCCTGCCATGGGTGCCTGCCGTGGTACGCCGCCGTCGCGCCACACCGCTGTGACGGCGGCCGGCCGGCTGACACCGACAGGGCGCTGACCGGGGGATGCTGCGGCCAGAGCCAAGGGCGGGGTGACCAATGACGGCCCGTGCTCCCTCACCGGGTGACGGTCAGATGGCTGGAGCGCGGTGTCTCGTCGGGGGTTTCAGGGTTTCCAGGTGTGCAGGAAGGCGGCGATCCGGTCGGTGGTGCAGCGTGGGTTGCTCAGTTCGTGGGCGAGTGCGGTGAGCTGTTCGCGGGTGGGGTTGACGGAGATGTTGCTGGCCTCGAGGTACATGACGGCGACGGCGCACGCGACGGTGAGGTTGGAACGCTCCAGCCAGCGGCAGCGGCCCAGGGTGTGCACCAGGGCGGCGGCGCGGGCGTAGGGGCCGTCGTAGACGGGGTGGTCGAGGAGTTCGCCCCGGTGGCGGGCGACGGCGGCGATGGGGACGCCGTAGTCGTCGGGGGCCGGGTCGCGGTGCCCGGCCCGTTCGGCCACTTCGAGGATCCAGGATTCGTCGACGTACAGGATCACGCGGCGGCGCCCGGCTGCCGCGCGGTGTACGGGGCGTCGAGCTGCTGCTCGAGATCGTCGAGGAAGGCGCCGTGCTCGTCGATGAGACGCTGGGCGGCTGCCATGCCGGCCGCGCGGGCGCCGGTGGTGTCCTCGATGATCAGCCGCTCCACGTACTTGTTGAAGTCCAGGTGGCGGGCGGCGGCAGCCGCCTTTCCGGCCGCGAGCACGTCTTCTTCCAGCCGGACCTGCGTCTGCTTTTTCGAGGAAGCCATGACAGCATGGTAGCAGGGTGGTAGCAGCAAAGGTCAGGCGTTGAAGACGGCCTCGGAGCGGTCGCGGTTTTCGTGCAGGTCCCAGTACAGGGGGGCGATCTGCTCGGGCGTGGCCGTCGGGCTGCCTTCCGGGCCGCCCCCGCCGATCCAGACGTTGATCACCACGTGGGCGGCGTGCACGCCGCTGCCGGCAAGTTCCTTGTTCAGGTTGATCACCCAGTTGCGCAGAGCCGCTTGCGCCGCGTTGGCGTTGCCGAACATCGGCACCGGGTCCACGGAACCGCCGCCGCTGGTGAACAGCAGGGTCCCGGCGCCCGCCTCGCGCATCGCGGGCAGCACCGTCCGGGACGCCGTGACGGCGCCGTAGAAGGCGTACTCGATCAACGGCTGCAGATTGTCCACCGTGACCTCCGAGGGAGGGGCGATGGCGAGGCCGGGCACCGGGGAGTGCGGGGCCGGCGAGTACTCCAGTACGTCGATGCCGCCGAAGCGGTCCTTGGCCGCGTCGAGGGCATCGGTCAGGGAGGCGCGGTCGAGGATGTCGGCGGGGAACGCGGCGGCCGTGATGCCTTCCTGGCCCAGCTGGGCGACCAGCGTTTCCAGCTTCTCCTTGGTACGGGCGATCAGGGCGACGTCGAAGCCGCGGCTGCCGAAGGTACGCGCGATGGCCAGGCCCATGCCGGGGCCGGCGCCGACGATGGCGAGAGTGGGCACAGTGAGATCTCTTCCGTGTTGTGACCGCCGGGACATGCGAGGTTGGATGCCCGGTCGGCGTATGGATCAGGTGTCTGGGTCAGGTTCTGGGTCAGGCGTCTAGGTCAGGTGTCCGGATCAGGCGTGGGCGGCGGGAACCGCGCAGCCGTCCGGGCCGCAGATCGCCGCGTCGTCGTCGGCGTCGGGAACGGTCGGGTGGGTCTCGTCCCAGGCCTGGCGCAGGATGCCGAGCAGGGTGTCGGTGCCCTGCGCTCCCGCAAGGGCGTATCGGCCGTCGATGACGGTGAAGGGGGCGCCGGTTGCCCCGAGTCGCTGCGCCTCGTGCGCGTCTTCCCGTACCTGACGGCGGTAGCGCCGGTCGGCGAGCACCTGGCGGGTCTCGTCGCGGTCCAGGCCGATCTCGTCGGCCAGGCCGAGCAGGTCGTCGAGCGTGAAGATCGACGCGGCTCTGCCGAAGTAGGCGCGGAAGATCATGTTCCAGGCTTCGCCGTTCTTGCCTTCGGCGGAGGCGTGCGCCAGGAACTCGTGGGCGAGGTCGGTGTTCCCGATTCGGTTGTCCAGGACCCGGTAGGGGGTCAGGCCCTCGGCGGCGGCCATGCCTTCGATGTCCGGTGCGCCGGCCTGCCCGGGGATGACGCCGTACTTGGCCGGCAGAAAGTCTCGGACGCCGAGCGTGCGGTGCTCGGGGAGGCCACTGCCCAGAGGGAACGAGCGGTGGACCACCTCTACGTGGCCCCTGTGCTCGAACCGCTCCACGGCCCGGTCCAACCGATGGCTGCCCAGACCGCACCAGGGGCAGGCGACCTCAGACCAGATCTCCACCTTCACGCCCTGACCTCCAATTCCTACTGTTTGTTCGTAACGCCATTGTGAGCCAGTATGGGAGGCGATACAAAAGGCACATCGGTGTGCGCGACGGAGAGGAACGGGCGCCATGCAGGACAGCGCGGGTATCGGGATGGCGGCTTCGGTCGGGCCGTGCGCGAGCATCCCCGCCGATCACATGGACTTCATCCGCCAGGTGCTCGACCGGGTGGGCGACAAGTGGAGCATGTTGATCATCGCCGTCCTGGAGGGCGGCCCGATGCGCTACACCGACTTGCAGCGCCAGATCCCGGGCATCTCCCAGCGCATGCTGACCCACACCCTTCGCCAGCTCACGGAGGACGGGTTGATCAGCCGTACCGCCTACGCCGAGGTGCCACCGCGCGTCGAGTACGCGCTCGCCCCGCTCGGCGGCGGCCTGAACGACATCGTCAAGCAGATGATCGGCTGGGCGGCCGACCACCACGACGAGATCCGCGCCAACCGTTCCCGTGCCGGCGCCCCCGCCTCCTCCGCGTCCCGCTCCTGAAGGCGTCACGCTTCGCAGTCGCAGAAGTGAGCAGTTCTGTCCGCCCCCGACCACCTCGCCCGCGTGTGACGCGGGTCACTGAAGCGCCGTCGGCGCCGAGGGCAGGGAAGGAGTGTGGAGCTTTCACTGCGCGCCCGCGTGCGAGCCGGGGATCCGGATGCGTTCGGGCAACTCTTCGACGAGCACGCCTCGGTGGTCCACCGGCACGCCTTCCGGCTGACCGGCGACCGGGTGGTGGCCGACGACATCGTGTCGCTGACCTTCCTGGAGGCTTGGCGGCTGCGCGAACGGATGCTTCCGGGCGGTGACGAGGAGAGCCTGCGCCCGTGGCTGCTGGGTATCGCGACGAACGTCACGCGCAACACCACGCGGGCGGCGCGAAGACACCAGGCCGCGCTCAGCAGAATCCCTCCCCCCGACCCGGTGCCGTACTTCGCCGAAGACGTGACACAGCGGCTTACGGACGCCGAGGAACTGGCCGCCGCGCACCGGGCGTTGTACCGGCTGCGCCGCGGGGAGCGGGAGGTGTTCGCGCTCTGCGTGTGGGAGGGCCTGGACTCGGCCACGGCGGCCCGGGCCTTGGGCGTGGCCGTCGGCACCGTACGGGCCCGGCTCTCGCGGGCGAGGAAACGGCTGCGCAAGCTGACCGAGCTGGAACTCGACGGCGGCGGTGGCGGTGGCGGGAGCACCGACAGTGGCAACGGCAACGGCAACGATCGAACACGGGTGGCATGTGCGGCACAGGCGACATGCGGTGTGCCGAAGGCGGTGCCGGACAGCGGGACGTGCAACGCCCTGCCGCGGTCGGACAGTCACTGTGCAGCCGCCAACAGGCGGCTCGGTCCACGCAGGAGAAGAAGCAATGAACACCCACCCGCGACGACGCGGTCGGCCGACCGACGACCACGATCTGGCCGAGATGCTGCCCGCGCCGGGCCGCCCGGTGCTCGCGCAGGACCGGGCGGCCCGGCGCGTTCTGAGGGAACACCTGATGGCACACATCACCCAAGAGTCCCGCCCTGAACGGTCCGGCTCGCCGCACCCCTCCCCCACGGTCCCCGAACGCCGCCGCCCCGGGCGGCGCCCCGTCCTCGTCGCGGCAGCGCTGGCGCTGGTCGCCGTGGTGGGACTGGGCGCGGTGGCGGTCGACGGTGCGCGGAACGGCAAGGCCGACACAGCTGCGGGGGCCACCACGGACGACGCTCGCGAGGCCACGCGGCTACTGGACCGGATCGCCCTGGCGGCGGCCGAACGACCCGCCGTCACGGTACGTGACGACCAGTACATCTACACCAAGTCCCAAGGATCGGCTGCGGAGTTGGGCGTCGACTTCACCGGTTCCGAGGAAGTCGGACAGCAGGAGGAGTGGGGCGCGGACGCCACGGTCCCGCAGCACAAGGGGTCCGTCCGCCAGGAGGAGTGGCGGTCGGTGGACGGCAGTCGGGCCGGTCTGCGGAAGGGCGTCGCGATCGCCGACCCTCCCAGCAGATGGTCATGACCATGCACGAAGTCGGATACCTGACCTACCGGCAGCTCCAGGCCGTGCCCACGGATCCGGACGCCCTGCTGAACAGGCTCTACGGCGACGCCAAGAACGTCGAACCGAGCCGCCGCGCGGAAGTGGCCATGGAGAACATCGGAGCCATCATCGATGGCGCCGCCCTGCTGGCCGACCTCAGTGCCGCGATCTACCGCGCCATGGCCGAACTCCCGGGCGCGCGCGTGGTGGACCACGCCAAGGACGCCGCGGGGCGTGCGGGTGTCGGCCTGACGTTCGATGGCTCCCCGGAGGGTTACGCCTGGGTCTTCGACTCGTCGAGCCTCTCCTACCTCGGAACGACCAAGACCGCGCTCCTGGAAGTGGGCGTCACGGACGAGAAGGGCGAGGTGCCGGTCAGCTCCTCCTGAGCCCGCTACAGAAGGAGCAGCAGTAGACAAAGCTTGTCCGAGCAACTTCCCTGCCTCTCCCTCTTGTATTGCGCAAGACGCCTTCCTATCCTCGAACTACCTGCTCGAACAATCAATGTAGCCGGCGACAGGCAGTCGACTCGCCTTGGGAAGAGGATGATGACCATGAGCATGCCGTTCCTGGCGCAAGCGGACGAGCAGCAGACCCTGGAGTGGATCGGCGGAAGCACATTCTCTGTCCTGCTCGACAGCGAGGCCACCGATGGACAGCTGACCGTGGGCCGGTTCCGCGTCGAGAAGGGCGAGGCTCCGCCCTTCCACATGCACACGCGTGAGGACGAGGTCTTCATGCTCATCAGCGGCAGCGCCCTGCTGTGGGTCGGAGACGACCGGATGGAAATGACCGAGGGCGGCATCGTCTACCTCCCCCGCAACATCCCCCACGGCTACCGCATCACCTCTGACACCGCCGACCTCCTCATGATCGCCACCCCCGCGGGCATCGAGGGCATGTTCCGCCACGCGGGACGCGACATCACCACCCCCCGCCCCGAGAACTTCGCCCTCGACCCCGCCAAGATGGCCGAAGCCGCCGACCTCTACGGCCAGATCGTCGTCGGCCCGCCCCGCTGAGAGCGGAAGGCCACTGCGCGACGGGCCCGGATAGTGGCTAGCGCTGGCGTGTCGGGCGGATGACGAGTTCGTTGACGTCCACGTCGTTCGGCTGGCCGATGGCGTAGGAGATGGCGTCTGCGATCTGTCCGCGGGGACGGCGTCGGCGCCACGCGGTCCCAGTCCGGATAGAAGTCCCGCGCGTCCGGGTCGAAGAACACCAGCCGCAGCAGATCGTCACCGTAGGTGTGACCGTCGAAGAGAGCCCTTCCCAGAGTGTTGGACGCCAGCACGCGCAGACAGCGGTCCAGGACCACGGCGGGCGATGAGGCCAGGCCGCCATCATGCGCAGCAGGTGAGGGCTGACGGTGTCGCGCCTCGGCGGGGCCGGGCGCCGCCGCCTCCCGGAGGACGGGAGAGCGAGCCCGTGCAGGTGCGCGGCCGCTTCCCCGTCCAGCGCCAGTGCCTCGGCCAGCGCCTCGACGACCTGGACCGGCGGGTGACGCTCGCGCCCCTGCTCCAGACGTACGTAGTAGTCGGTACTCACACCGGCGAGCTGCGCGACCTCCTCGCGACGCAACCCCACCACGCGGCGCCGGCCACGGGCCACCACGCCGACGTCCTCGGGCCGGAGCAGCTCGCGGAGGGCCCGCAGGAACTGCCCGAGCGGATTCTCCGTGCTGGTGTCCATGACTACGGGGCCAGGCACGGACCCGCGCCGACACGAGCCATGAGGGTGGGTGAGGTACTCCTAGGACCCCGGCTCACACATCGGCGGGGACGGACGATCCGGTGCGTGCTGTCACGACGCTGCTCCTCTCAGCTGCGCGCAGAGGGCGTCGAGCGTGTTGGTGGCACGGGCGAGCCCGAGGTGATCGAGGTAGTCTCGCGACTCGACGATCAGCCCGTCGCGGATCCGGAAGACGATGATGCCCGGCGCGGCCCAGCCCCCGTCGCCGCGGTAGGTGAACTCACCGATGGCCACCTCGGGGTCAGCGGTCTGGTGGACGCGTACGTCCTCGACCCGGACGCCTGCCAGGCCGGCCGACACCGCCGTGGCGAAGTGCTGCCGGAGTGCTTCGCGGCTGAGCAGCGGGGTGTCGCCGAGCGGGGTCATCGGGTGTCGGACGTAGGTTTCCTCGGCGTAGAACTCTGCCAGCTTGTCGACCTGGCTGCGGTCGCCGTTGTTCAGCCGGCAGGCGCCGTCGAGCATTTCGCGGAACGTCTCTTCAGGGGTTCGCATGACGGTCGACCCTTCTAATCGGAGTCTTCACTCCGGAAGATACGGAGTGAAGACTCCGATTGCAAGGGGATCACGGATCCCACCGGAGCGAGGGGATCACCCGGAGAGGGAGAATGGCCGGATGCGAAGCGACGCGCAGGCGAATCGGGACCGGGTGCTGGCCGCAGCCGAAGAGGTCTTCGGCGAGTTCGGCAGAGCCGGCTCGACCGAGGAGGTCGCACGCCGGGCCGGCGTCGGGATCGGCACCGTGTTCCGACACTTCCCGACCAAGCAACTACTGATCGAGGCCACGATCGTGCGGCACCTCACCCTGCTCACCGACACAGCGCGTGCGCGAGGCGAGGACAGCGAGGCAGGGGCTGCCTTCCGGACGACGTTCCGGGAGATGGTCTCAGGCGCTCCGGCCAAGCTCGCGCTCCTCGCGCTGCTGGAGGAGTCCGCCGCTCCGGCGGGCGCCCCCGATGAGGTGGAAGCCGCAGCCTCTGCGTTGCAGAACGCCGTCGAGGTGTTGCTGTCCCGGGGCCAGAAAGCCGGCGAGGTGCGCGCGGACGCAACGGTGGACGACATCTACGTGCTGATCAGGGCGCTGGCCAACGCCCGGGGCGACCGGGCTGTCGTAGACAGGGCGGTCGACATGGTGCTGGACGGACTGTCGCCACGGCGTTGCGTGTAGCCACCCTGCGGAGATCGCCCTACCGACCCACCTTGATGGCCCCTTCTCCAGCCTGGCCGAACTCCAGACCCAGGCGTTCACCCGGTACGTCGACCGGCGGACGGCCCCACCCGGGCGACCCTGGCCCGCTTCACCGGGCAGGAGACCGCCGGCCGCCTCGACGCCCTGCTCGAAGGGCTGATCATGCGCGCCCTCCTCGCGACCGAGCCGGAGCCACGGGAGGCGACCCGGGCGGCGATCGCGCAGCCCTGCGGTGCGGCGGGTGAACATCCCCACGGCCGTCGCCCTGTTCCCCGCCGACCTGAGCACACCGCCCCGCAGCTGGGCCGAACGCACCCACGACATCACCGAGTTCTTGCGCGAACACCGTGCGTGCGGCACGGGTGGTTGAAGCAGGTTGGCTGCCCTCGCGTCGTGCCGAGTACGCCGTCGGCGGATGACGACCGCGTGGGCGGCGTGAGGCAGGAGACGGGGAACCACGTCCCGGGGACCCGGCGTCCAGTCGGGCAGTCCGCTCTGACGGCGCGGGAGTGACGGAAAGCGAGGTGTGCGGACGTGACAGTCGTCCGGCCTGGAGTCGATCCCCGGTTGCACTGGGCGCGCGGCCCCGCCTCCACGCCCCCTGAAGGAGACCCGTCGGACCCTCCGCCGGCCCATCCGCCGCAGCGGCCGGCGCGGGCCTGGCCGCCGCTGTGGCGGTTGTTGCGGCGGCTGCCCGGCGGCGTGCTGTTCCTGCTGTCGCCGGCCCTGCTGCTGCTCTCCCCCTTGATGGTGCTGTACTCCCTCGCCCGCAGTGCCCGCCTCGCCGCCTGGCATCTCTTCCACCGCGGTGAGGGCACCGTCGGTCCGCACGATCCGGCCGTGGCACGGGTGAAGACCCTGCGGACCTGGGTCGCGGTCGCGGTGTCCGTCGCCGTGCTCGCGGCCTCCGGCAACTTCGACGACGTGAGCGGGCTGGTCGAGGATCGCTGGCTCGCGCTCCTGGCCACCCCCTGGCTGCTCATCGCCAGTGGTCCGGCGGTGTTCGCCGTTCTCTTCTGGTGTGCGCCGTCCGAACGGCGTCGGGCGATGCGGGGCGCCCTGCGCACACCGCTGCGGCAACTCGCCTGGTTCGTCGGCTCGTTGCTGCTCGCCCCGGCACTGATCGTGGGATTCGCCGTGGCCGAACCCTCCCGGGTGGGCGGCAGTCTCGCTGGGTGGCTGAGCCTGGCATGGGTGGCGGCCTGTGTGTGGGCGGCGTTCCTGTTCCTGTTCGCGTCGGCCGCGGTCGCGCGGACCGGTTTCGGTTCGGCCACGGTGCATCGCACCGCCCCGGCGCTGCTGACCACGGTTCTGGTCTGGGAGTTCGCCGCCATCAGCGGACTGCCTCCTAAGCCGCTGGGAGTTGAGTACGTCTTCCTCATCGGCGGCCCGATCACGGTGACGGCGATCACATGGTGGGAACACCACCGGCTGCGCACTTACCACGGGGTGACGATTCGCCATGGCTGACCCACCGGCCCGGCGAGGCGTCCCAGTCGGCCCCGGTCATCGACCGCGAGACGGCCAAGCTGGTGGGCGAACTCCACGATGTCTCGGCCGATCCCACCTCCGCCAAGACGTTTTGGCACCCGATGGTCGGCCCGGTCACCGGCAACTGCGAGGATCCTCCGCCGTGCCGAAGACACCGAAGCCGGCGTTGGACACGACGACGTGGATGCGCTCGTGCTCGGCGAAGGCCCGGCCCAGCAGCTGATCGGTCCCGGCGGTGTCGGTCACGTCGAGGCGGGCGCGCCCGAACGGGGCGATCCGACGGCACCGCGACGGGTTCCGAGTGACACGACCGGAGCCGCCTCCCGGTCCAACGGCTACCCGCCCGGTGTGGCCGCCGGCCCACGGTCCACGCGCTGCCGGTAGCGCAGCGGTGACTCGCCCACCTCGCGCTTGAACGCGGTGCTGAACGCACTCTCCGAGCCGTAGCCCAGTTCGGCCGCCAGCGATCCGACACGGACGTCTCCGTCACGCAGGGCGCGCTGCGCCAGCAGCATCCGCCAGCGCCCGAGATAGGTCAGCGGCGGTACGCCCGCCACGGCCCGGAAACGCTCGGCGAACGACGTCCGTGACATCGCCGCGGCGCGTGCCAGTTCCTCCAGCCGCCAGGGACGGCCGGGTTCGGCGTGCATGAGGCTGAGCGCCGGACTCAGCCGTACGTCCGTCAGCAGCCGCAGCCAGCCGGGCGGCAGTTCCGTCTGCTCGATGTAGGCGCGCAGCACGTCGAGCAACAGCAACTGGCTGTACTGCCGGATCGCAAAGGCCGAGCCGACCCGGTTGGCGGTCGCCTCGTCGAACAGCCGGTCGAGGCTGCCGCGCAGATTGGTCGCCACGGCAGCCGACGCCCGTACGTGTCCGACCGGCGGGAGCGCCTGCGCCAGCAGGACTCGACCGGCCGAGCTGAGGTCAATGCGTCCGCCGAGTACGACGTCGCCGTCGGCGTCGTCACCGGGGCCGGCGCGCAGCAGGGCGGGGAAGGGGAAGTCCGCCTCGGGGAGAACCTCGCGGGGCGGTCCGTCACCGGTGCCGCCCTCGACCCGCAACCACGACCGGTTGTTCACGATGGCGACGTCACCCGGCTCCAGGTCGACCGGACGGTCGACACCGTCGGTGGTCAGCCGGACCCTGCCGCCGCGCACCACCGCGATGAACTTCATCGGTGCTTCGATGACGGCGCGCGACACCCATGGGCCCCGCGCGGCGAACCCGCCCGTCATGTGGCCCCGCACTTCGATGAGGTCGAGCACCTCGGACAGCTGATCACCGGCCATTCCCGTACTATCGCGCAAAAACAGCGGACGATCAATGATTCAAAGTACGGAGCGGTCCGCGCACAGTGGTGCCATGACGCACAAGCAGCACCCCATCGGATCCGGATTCACCGCGGCCTCGACGGCCGACGACGTCCTCGAGGGCATCGACCTCTCGGGCCGGAACGTCATCGTCACCGGCGGTCATCGCGGGATCGGCCTGGAAACCACCCGCGCGTTCAGCAAGGCGGGCGCCCATGTCACCGTCGCCGCACGCAACCCGGACAGCGCCGCCTCCGCGCTCGCGGGCATCGAACGCGTCGAGACCGGTCGGCTCGACCTTCTCGACCCGGCCTCGGTCGACGCCTTCACCACCCGGTACCTCGATTCGGGCCAACCGCTCCACATCCTGGTCAACAACGCGGGCATCATGGGCGGCCCCCTGGTCCGTGACGCGCGCGGCTACGAATCGCACTTCGCGCTCAACCACCTCGGCCACTTCCAGCTGACCGTGGGCCTGCTGCCCGCGCTGCGGGCCGCGCACGGCGCCCGGGTCGTCAACGTGTCCTCCGGGGCCCAGCGCATCTCCGGCATCCGCTGGGACAACCCGCACTTCACCTCCGGCTATCAGCCCATGTTGGCCTACGGGCAGTCCAAGGCCGCCAACGTCCTGTTCGCCGTGGAACTGGACCGTCGCTGGGCCGACGAGCACCCGGCCGACGACACGATCCGCGGCTACGCGGTGCACCCGGGCATCGTCTTCGGCACGAACCTGGGCCCCTTCCTGACCGAGGGCACGGAGCGGACGGCCTGGCTGAGCGACGACGAACTGCGGGCCATGGGAATCATCGACGACGCGGGTGCGCCCGTCCGCGACCCCGAACGGGAGCTGAAGACGCCCCAACAGGGCGCCGCCACCAGCGTGTTCGCGGCGACCAGCCCCCTGCTCGCCGACATCGGCGGTGTCTATCTCAAGGACAACGACATCTCGCCGCTGGACACCGACCCCAAACCCATCAACTTCGGCGCCGAGGAGGACATCCCGTCCACCGTCGTACCGCACTCCATCGACCCGGACGAGGCCCGTCGCCTCTGGGAGCTGAGCGAGCAACTGCTCAAGGCGTGACGTCCGTCGCGAACGGGGTGCGCACGGCGGAGACCTTGAGCAGGTTGAGCTTCTCCGCCTGCTCCGTTCCGGCGGCGGTCGTGAAGGCGACGATCCGGACGTCCGATTCCTGGACGATGAGGATGTCGCAGTCCAGGGTGACGTCCCCCACGAGGGGATGGGCGACGGTCTTGCGGTCGTGGCCGAGCGCGCCCGCGGCACCCTGCTCCCAGAGCTGCGCGAAGCGGGTACTGCCGGTCCGGCACGTGTTGATGAGGGTGTGCACCCGGGGGTCGTCCGGAAAGGCGCCCTGGGTGACACGCAGATCGGCGACGAGAGCGGCTTCCACGAACTCCTGACCGCTTTCCGACCGGACCGGCCAGCGGCAGGTTGCGCCGGTCCACGGGGATCAGCAGGGGGTCTCCGACCAGCGCGGACCACAGCGGGTCCAGGTGACCAGCGTCCAGTCCGCGGCGAAGACACCCAGCGCCTGATCGGTGAGGGCCGCGACCAGGCGCTGCACGCTGGGTGGGATGTGCAGCGACACGCGCCCGGCCCCGGGCGGCGGGAGATGCGCGAGACGGTAGAGGTGATCCCGCTCGGACGCCTCCAGTTGCAGCGCACGGGCCAGTGCCTGGGCGATCTGCTCGGACGGCCGGGTGGCGCGTCCCTGCTCTAGGCGTACGAGATAGTCCACGGACACCCCAGCCAGGGCGGCGAGTTCCAGAACACCAAGGCCTACGCCGTCGCCGCCCCCCCCAACCCGCCTGACAGCGGCACCCGGGGTTCACGGGTCCTGTTCGAACGTGGCGTGCCGGCCGCCGTGTCACTGTGCCCGGCACGCCCGACGGTCGAACCAGGCGGGGGACCGCCCTGGCGGCCGCCGTCATGCCATGCAACGGCTGGAGCGCGCGAACGGTTCACTTTCCGCGGTGGCCGCTGGGCACGAGTCGGCGGCGCGCCGTAGCGCGACGGGCGGCAGGACCGGCCTCACGCCATCGCGGCGGCCCGGTCCCGGAGGTCCGTCGCCTTGCGCAGCAGGTTCCGCACGATGACGACGAACATGGCGAACGCCCCGCCCGCGCCGACACAGGCGAGCGCGGAGGCCATGGCGCTGAGAGCGGCCATGTCGTTCTGAGGGGGCTCGGGGATGTCGGCCACGGCGAGATGGCAGACGACCCCGAACGCCAGCACGGTCGCCGCGACCGTCGACCAGATGATGGTGTCGATCCATCGGAGGGCCGACGTCGTGAAGATCTCGTCGCGCCGGACCAGGCCGAGCAGCATCCACACGGCGACGAGCACGACTTGGGCGCAGGCGACACCGACGATGGCCACCGTCACATAGGGCGCTGCGTACGGGGAGTACGGAGGGAAGCGGTCGACCTCCTCGGCCGCCGCACCGGGGATGATCACGGCCTGTCCGAAGAGACCGAACAGGATCGCCGCGACGATTCCCACCCGGAGCACGGCTATGAAGAACCGGTGCATGCGCTGACTGTCCATCGCTGGTGCTACTCCCTCATGTTCCCTTGGCGCCCTGGTGCTCCAGGGCCCGGCACCGAAACGCCCCGGGCCCTGGCCTGGCCGGTCTCTGCCCCCACGACACAGGCCGACCAGGAGCCTCCGGGCGGACCACACCCTGCCCCGGCCGGGCACCGGACCACCCGCCGGCCTACACGGAGAGGCCGAACGGGAGTATGTGGATGGCCGCCCCGCGGGCGGCCAGGCTCAGGAGCTGGGCGGTCTCGGGCGAGGTGCCGCGCAGGGCGTGGGAGGATTCGGCGACGGCCTTGGCGGTGGCCTCGTCCCGCTGGTGCTCGGCGTCCTCGTACTGGCGCCAGGCGACGACGCCGACGATCAGCGCGATCACCGACACCACGGCGACGGTGGGCATGAGGCGTCGGCGGCGGCGGACGGCGCGAGCCGTGTGCTGCTGCGATGCCTGGAGGAAGAGCTGCTCCAAGGGGTTGGGCCGGACCGCGGCCGGGGCGCAGCGACCGCAGCTGGGCGGGGGCCAGGACTCCGGCGGAGGTGAGCGCGTCGATCGTCTCGGCCAGGGCCTCCTCCCCGGCCGTGCAGTCCTCGGGCTTCGCCATGCGCACCGAGTCCAGCGAGCCGTCCGGGGCCTCGCCGGGGACGACGAGCCGGAGCATCAGTTCCTCGGTGGCCGACCGGGCGGCGGCGTCCAGCGAGGCGTAGGCCGCCTCGGCGCGGTCGCCGAGCGGGGGCTGTGCCACCGTGGTCCCGGCGGCCGGTTCCGCCTGGCGCGCGCCCGCCTCCAGCAGCGCCCGCCGGGGATCGGCCGACCGGGGCGTCTCGCCCACCAGACCGACCAGCAGATCCAGTGCGGAGGGCCGTAGTTCCGGCTCCTTCGCCAGTGCGGCGGCGACCAGCGGGCGGAGCCGGGGCGGCAGCACGGACAGGTCGGGGTGGACGAACGCCGTGCGGTGCGCGACCTCGCCGATGTTCGCGCCGCGGAACGGTTCGGTGCCGCTCGCCGCGTACACGACCAGCGCGCCCCACGCGAACACGTCCGCGGCCGGTGTGGCCCGCTTCCCCGACAGCACCTCGGGCGCCATGTAGCCGAAGGTTCCCATCATGGCGCCGGTCCTGGTGAGCGACATGTCGGGCGTACGGGCGATGCCGAAGTCGATTACTTTCGGGCCCTCGTTGCTGAGCAGCACGTTGCCGGGTTTCAGGTCCCGGTGCAGCACGCCGCTGTGGTGGATCGCGGCGAGGGCGGTCGCGACGCCGACGGCGAGCCCGGTCAGGGAGCCCTCGGGGAGGGGACCGTCGTCGCGGACGCGGTCACCGAGCGTCGGCCCCTCGACGTACTCGCTGACGAGGTACGGGGTGTCGCCGCCGGGGCTCGCCTCGATGACCCGGGCCGTGCAGAAGGGAGCGACCCGGCGTGCCGCCTCGGCCTCCTTGAGGAAGCGCGAGCGTGTGAAAGGGTCGGCGTCGCCGTGCAGCGCCTTGAGCGCCACCCGCCTTCCCTCCGGGTCGTACGCCTCGTAGACGACGCCCTGCCCGCCCGATCCGAGCCGGGCGGCCAACCAGTAGCCCCCCAGCTTCTCCGGATCCTCCGGAAGCAATTCCTTCGCCAACTGACCCCTCCTCAGCTTCTGGGACGCCGGAACTCGATCAACGGTTGCCGCCCCGCCGACTCCTAGGCGGCGACCGGCCGGTGCCGGTCCCGTACTGCCGGAAGATGTGGCGGTGGGTGCGCCGTCGGTCGACGGCGCACCCACCGGTTGTCACTTGGTTGCCGCGCGGCAGATCGTGTCAGTCACGTGCTGCCGTACGTCTGCCTGGTCGTCCGTCTTCACTTGGCTCCGATGAACACGTTGTCGATCGACCAGCTCCCGTACATGATGGCCCGTCCGGTGAAGTGGAACCCTACGACGACGTCCGACTCCCCCGCGGCCTGCGGAATCGGCGCTGTCACATGTCCCTTCTGGGTTCCGGTCACCGCTTCGGGCCTCCAGACGGCCGACCACGTCTTCCCGCCGTCCAGGCTCAGCTCGACGCGGGCGTCCACCGGGGAGGGGGCGACGTACTCGAAGAAGGAGCTGTCGAACTCGACGACTGGGCTGTCCTTGCCGGTCAGGTCGACCGCGGGAGCGGTCAGGACGTACTCCTGGTGGGCGCTGTCCCGGCGGCCGTACACGCCGGCGAAGGTTCCTTCGGAACCCTGTGGCCGGTTGAAGGACGTGTCAACGAAGCCCCAACTGTTCGCGTACAGGCTGGGAGTGGGGTCGATGGTCCAGCCGTCCTGCGGCTTGCTGTGCTGCCATCCCGTGAAGTCCTCGGAGACGCTCGTGCGCTGCGCGTTGATGACCTGCAAGGCCGACGGAGCCGCCGTCGCGGACTGACCGGTCAGAGCGGAGACGGTGAGCACGCCGGCCGCGAGGGCAATGCCGGAGACTGCCGAGGAGAGCCTGCGCCGGACTGAACGCTGCTGTGTCATGAGACCTTCCCTTTCGCTGTGGGTCAGGTTCATCTCCAGAACCTGACACCGGGAACGAACAAGTTGCCTGCGCAGATAAATTTCAAGACCCCGGTATGATGTAAATCACGTCGCAGTAAGCAAATTTGACGCTCAGTCAGCGGTGTGTGCCAGGTGACTGCTCGGTCTCCGGATGTGTGCTTCAGTCCTGATGGTTCGCGGGGGCGAGGGCGCCTTCCACCAGGTCGCGCAGCTGGGAGCGGGCGGTGATGCCGAGTTTGGGGAAGCTGCGGTAGAGGTGCGAGCTGACCGTGCGCGGGGAGAGGAAGAGCTTCTCCCCGATCTCGCGGTTGGTCAGTCCGCGGGCGGCGAGCCGGATGATCTGCTGCTGTTGCGGGGAGAGTTCGGCGAGCGCGTCGGGAGCGGAGTCCGTGACGTCGAGTCCGGCGGCGCGTGCCTCGGCGCGGGCGCGCTCGATCCACGGGCGGGCGCCCAGACGCCGGAAGGTGTCCAGGGCCTCGGCGAGTGGGGCTCGCGCCTCGGCGATGCGTCGACGGCGGCGCAGCCACTCGGCGAGGTCCAGCAGGGCCTGGGCGTGTTCGAAGGGCCAGTGCTCCAGTACGGGGTCGGCCAGGGCGGCCCGGAAGTGCGGCTCGGCCTGTTCGGGGTCGGCCAGCAGACCACGGGCCCGCTCGATCAGTGCGCGCAGCCGGGGGGAGGCGTTGTCGGCGAGGGCGCGCGCCGAGCGTTCCACGATCGCGGCGGCCTGGTCGCGGTGGCCGCTGCGGACCGCGGCGGCGGCCAGGTCCGCGAGGGCCGGATAGGACGCGTGGTAGTGCACGGGCGCGCCGTCCGCCGTGAAAACGGCGCGGAGTTGGTCGTACGCCGTCTCGTGTGCCCCTTCGCCGAGGGCCGCGGCGCCGAGTGCGCGACGGGCGCAGACGGCCACCGAGCGGCTTTCCAGCGGGTCGATGAGGGCAAGCGCCTCCGCGGCCCGGACGCGGGCCCCGGCCGTGTCGCCCTGGTAGGCGAGCACGGTGGCGTCCACGGCGGCGGCGCAGGCCACGGCGTGGTCGAGGCCGGCCGTGGCGGCGAGCGCACCGCTGCGGGCGCAGGATTCCCGGGCGCGCCCCCATCGTCCCAGTTCCACATAGCTCCAGGCGGCGGCGCCGCCGAGCCCGTCGGGCAGCGGGCCGCGCAGTCCCCAGCGGTCGAAGGCCTCGTCGAAGGCGCGGACGGCCTGCGGGGTCTCGTCCAGCAGCCAGGCCATGACCGCGAAGGCGGTGAGCCGGTCGGGGCGCCGTCGCGCTTCGGCGGCGACCCTCGGCAGCAGGGAGAGCAGTTCGGCCCTGTTGCCGAAGGGGTTGGAGACGGCCCGTACCCAGGTGCGCAGCCATGCCTGTGCCGCGTCGTCCTCCGGAAGGCGGCCCAGGACGGCCTCGACGCGCTGTCGCTGGGCGTCCCGCGCGCAGTAGAAGCGGACCACGGCGGCACCCGCCAGAAGATCCAGCGCGGTGTCGGACCGGTGCCGGTCGGCCGCCAACTCCTCGGCGGCGTCGGCCAGTCGGGAGAAGACCACCGAGTGGCGGACGGTCAGTGCGGCCAGTCGCCCCACCTGTACGGCGGCCTCGGCGAGGAGCGCGGGGTCGTCGGTACGTGCGCGTACCGCCCCGGCCAGTCCTTCCACCCAGGCGAGGTCACCGGTGAGCACGGCCTGGGTGGCGGCGGCGACCAGCAGCCTGGCGGCGTCCTCGCGTCGCGGCGCCAGGTCCGCGGCCCGTTGCAGGGCCGTCGCCGCCGCCGCGTGGCCGCCGCGACGCCGGGCCCGCTCGGCGGTCCGCTCCAGCTCCGCCGATACGGCCGCGTCCGGGGCGGCGGCCGCGGCGGCGAGGTGCCAGGCGCGCCGGTCCGGCTCGGCACGCAGCAGTTCGGCGAGCGTGAGGTGGGCCGCGCGCCGGGCGTCGGCGGAGGCGGCGTGGTACACGGCGGACCGGATCAGCGGGTGGCTGAAGCGCGGGAACCCCCGCCCGGTCCGCCGGATCAACCCGGCCTGTTCGGCGGGCGACCAGACCTCGTCCTCGGTGATCGGCAGCGGGGCGGCCGGACCGGTGGTCGCGGAGTCGGCGGGGTCCGACGGCATGGCCGGGACGGTGGTCGCGGAGTCGGCTGAGCCCGGCAACAGGACCGGACCGGTGGTCGCGGAGTCGGCGGGGTCCGGCAGCTGGGCGGGAACGGTCCCGGAGTCGGCTGAGCCCGGCAACAGGACCGGACCGGTGGTCGCGGAGTCGGCGGGGTCCATGGCGGCCAGGAGCAGCAGGGCGCGGGCGGTGGCGGTCGGGAGGTCGGGCAGGCGTGCCGCGAAGATCCGCTCCAGGTGTTCGGGGAGGGGGAGCGGGCCCGCGGGCGGTTGTTCGGTGGCCGCCGCGTCGGGTGTGGTGGCCGCCCTGGTCAGTTCGGTGAGCGCCAGCGGATTGCCCTCGGCCTGCGCGAGGATCCGCGTCCGCGTCCGACCGGTCGGGCGCCGTGGCTGTTGGTCCAGCAACCGGTTCGCCGCGGTGTTGTCGAGCGGGCCAATGGTGAGTGTCGGCAGGTGTCGGTCGAAGCCGGCGAGGCGGTCGCCGGGCCGGGCCGCGATCAGCATCGTGACCGGTTCGCCCGCCAGTCTCCGGGCGGCGAAGGACAGTACGTTCAGGGAGGCGCGGTCGAACCAGTGCGCGTCGTCCAGGACCACGAGTACCAGCCCTCGGTCCCCCAGGGCGGACAGCAGGTTCACGACGGCGACACCGATGAGCATGAGGTCGGGTTCCGCCGTGGCCGCACCACCGCCGAAGGCGCTGTGCAACGCCGCGCGCTGCCGCTCGGG
The DNA here is from genome assembly GCF_055570675.1 of Streptomyces sp. NPDC031111. NCBI lineage: Bacteria > Bacillati > Actinomycetota > Actinomycetes > Kitasatosporales > Streptomycetaceae > Streptomyces > Streptomyces sp. NPDC031111. Next base: position 269,160 of record NZ_JBVIGS010000008.1, on the reverse strand, counting down.
CAGCGCGCCGACCTCGGCCGACACCGGCCGCAGCAGCAGGTGCAGGGCGGAGAACGCCAGGTTCGCCTCCGACTCGCTGCCCTCGGCGCGCAGGACGCGCGTGCCGTTGGTTTCGGCCCGGTGCGCCGCGCGGTCCAGCAGCGCGCTTTTCCCGACGCCCACCTCGCCGAGAAGAACGAGTACCGGGTCCGCCGACGCCACCGCGTCCACCGCGTCCACCGCGTCCACCGCGCGAAAAAGACGCGCCAGTTCAGTGTCCCGGCCGATGAGATTCCTTTCTCCGTCCGGATTCTCTCCCGCGTTCGCTCGGGGGTCGCCTACGTGCTCATCCACCCCACCAGGCTACAAGTGGCCTGGCCTGGTCACCCGGTCCCGCCGGACGGTGCAGTCACCTGACTGATACCGCGTCCGCCGGACCGCTCCTAGCGTTGCGGAGAACTCACCGGACTCCTGATGGAGAACCATGGAACAGATCAAGCTCGGCAACGTCACGATCACTCGTGTCTGGGAATACTACGGCTCGGTCGAAATGACGCCCGACACCTTCTTCCCGGAAAGCTCAAGGGAAATCTGGAAATCCGGCGAACCGTGGCTTGCTCCGCATTTCCTGGATCCCGGGACCAATACCGTGAATTCCGCGATCCAGACCTGGCTGCTGCGCAGCGAGGGCAGGACGATTCTCGTCGACACCGGCGTGGGCAACCACAAGGAGCGCCCGTACGCGCCCGTCTGGAACCATCTGAAGACGGACTTCCTCGCCAATCTCGCCCGTGCCGGCGTCGAGCCCGAGGACGTGGACATCGTCATCAACACGCATCTCCACATCGACCACGTCGGCTGGAACACGTACCTGGACGGCCGGGAATGGGTGCCCACCTTCCCGAACGCCACGTATCTGATGCCCAAGGACGACTTCGACTTCTGGAACCCCGAGAACGGCCACAAGCCGCTGCTCGGCCGTGGCAACCAGAACGTCTTCGAGGACAGCGTGGCCCCGGTGCACCGGGCCGGCCTGACACTGCTGTGGGAGAAGAGCCACCGGATCGACTCCGCCCTGCGCCTGGACGCGGCCCCCGGCCACACCCCCGGCTCCTCCGTCCTGACCCTCACCTCCGGAACGGACCGCGCGGTGTTCGTCGGCGACATGCTCCACAGCCCGGTGCAGATCCTCGAACCGGACGCCAACAGCTGCTTCTGCGAGGACCCCGCGGGCGCCCGCGCGACCCGGCGCAGGGTGCTGGGCTGGGCGGCCGACAACAACGCCCTGGTGATCCCCGCGCACCTGGGCGGCCACGGCGCCGCCGAAGTCGTACGCGAGGGCGACACGTTCGCCATCAAGGGCTGGGCCCCCTTCGGCCCGTACACGGAGCAGGGCTGACGCCCGCGGAAAGGCAGGACCAATGAGCCACCACCCCGAACCCGTCGTGACCACCACGCGGGGAGCCGTCCGCGGTTTGCGCCAGGACGACGGCACCACCGCCTTCCTGAACATCCCCTACGCCGCCCCGCCACGCGGCGCCGACCGGTTCGCCGCGCCGCTGCCGCACGAGCCCTGGGACGGCGTCCGGGACGCCACCGTGCCGGGACCCAACGCGCCCCAGTCCGAGCGCAGGCTCGGCAGCGTGGACATGTCCCCCTACTTCGGTACCGGCTGGAGCCGCGGTGAGGACTACCTCACCGTCAACGTCTGGGCCCCCGCGGACACGAGGAGCAACCTGCCCGTCATGGTCTTCGTCCACGGCGGCGGCTTCGTCGCCGGATCGACGCGCTCCCCCCTGCACGACGGCTCCGCCTTCGCCCGCGACGGCGTCGTCCTCGTCACCCTCAACTACCGGCTGGGCATCGTCGGTTTCCTCGACCTCCCCGGCGCGCCCGCCAACCGCGGCCTGCTCGACGTGGTCGCCGCCCTGCGCTGGGTGCGGGAGAACATCGCCGCCTTCGGTGGTGACCCCGACGCGGTCACCCTCTTCGGCCAGTCGGCCGGGGCGACCATCGTCGGCGGCGTCCTCGCCACCCCGGACGCCACCGGCCTGTTCCGCCGGGCGATCGTCCAAAGCGGCAGCGGGCTGGGGGCGTTCACGTCCGAACAGGCCGCCCGCGTCGCCAGGGCCGCCGCAGAGGTGCTGGGCGTCAAGCCGCACGCCGACGCCTTCGCCGGCATCCCCGACGAACGCCTGGTCGAGGCCGCCTCCCGGCTCGCGGGCATCGACCTGCGCACCGCCACACACCACGACCCGCTGCTCGGCCTCAGCCCCTTCAGCCTGGTGCTGGACACCCAGCCCGCCGCATCCGTCGCCGCCGGCCCGAGAGCCGACACCGACCTGCTCATCGGGACCAACACCGAGGAGGGAAACCTCTACCTCGTCCCCGTCGACAAGTACGCCACCTCCACCGCCGCCGACGTCGACGACGTGGCGACGCGTGCGCACCCGGACCCGGCGAAGCTCGTCGAGACGTACCGCGCCTCCCGCCCCGGGGCGTCCTTCGGCGAACTGCGCTCCGCCATCCTGGGTGACGCGTTGTTCGGCGCGGGCAGCAGGGCCCTGGCCGACGCGCACGCCGCCCACTCCGGGTCCGCCACCTTCGCCTACGAGTTCGCCTGGCGCTCCACGGCCCTGAACGGAGAACTCGGCGCCGCTCACGCGGTGGAACTCCCGTTCGTCTTCGACCTCGCGCACCTCCCCCAGCTCCGGGGCCCGGCCGCCCTGCTCGGCGCCGACGAGCCCCCCGCGCGGCTCGCCACCCGCGTGCACGCCGCCTGGGTCCGCTTCGCCACGACCGGCCACCCTGGCTGGGACCCCTACGACACCGAGCGCCGCGCCACGCTGCACATCGACGCCGACAACGACACCGCCGAGTGGGCCCGGGTCGACGACCCTCGCGGCCAGGAACTCCGCTCCTGGGCCTGAACCGCGCCCACCCACCGCTCGCCGCCTCAGCACCACTCCGTACGACTCAAGGACACGCCACCCATGGCCAGAACCGTCATCACGACCGAGAACGCGCCCGCCCTGCCCGCCCCGCTCTCCCAGGGCATCCGCAAGGGCTCGCTCCTCCAGGTCTCCGGGCAGCTCCCGCTCGACCCGGACACCGGCGCCGTCATCGGGACCACGGTCGCCGAGCAGACCATTCAGACCCTGCGCAACGTCACCGCCGTACTCAAGGCGGGCGGCGCCGGCTTGGAGGACGTCGTCATGCTCCGCGTCCACCTCACCGATCCCGCCCACCTGGCCGAGATGAACGAGGCGTACGCGGCGGCCGTCGGCGAACCGTTCCCCGCCCGCACCACCGTCTACATGCGGCTTCCGCCGGGACTGCTCGTGGAGATCGACGCCCTGGCCGTGCTGGACGACTGAACCGTTCGCACCGTCTCTGAGACCCGAAAGGGGAGCGGGATGGACGGTCGTCTGCCGAGGGCGTGCGCCAACCTGAGGGTTGCGCCGGCGGCCCTCCTGGACGCGATGTGCGCCTTGTCGGGGCGCCCGTCGCCGCCTCCGGGACTCCATCCCATACGTCGCGTCCACGAGCGGGTGCTCGACACGGTGGCCGCTCTGCCGCTGGGCGCACTGCAACCCGGCGACATCAGCGCGGCCACGGAGGTGCGCGCCGGTCTCCTGGACGCCGACATCCCGCCGCCGTCGGAAGCGACCGCCCGCTGCGTCCAGCACACGGTCGACGACCTGGGGCCCGCCGACCTGTGGGCGATGGCCCGCGGCACCGCCATGACCCGTGACGAACTGGCGTGGGGCGCCGCCACGACCCTGTTCCAACGGTCCCTGGAGGGGGCGGATCCCCTGGTCGGTCTTGCCGCGCAAACCCTCGTGGAGGAGATCGCCGAGCGGACCCCCTGCCAGTGGGGCCGGTACCACGCCGACACGGTACGCGCCGCGCTGTACCGGATTCTGGCCGACCTCGCCGACGCCCTTCTGGAGGTGTCGGAATCGACCCCGACTCCACTGGACTGGACTGTCGGAGCCGATGGTGGGCGGCGGGCCTCAGCCGTGATCGGCGGCGTGCTCCGCGATGTCCTGGTCCAGAAGGCGGGGAACACGCCCCCGGCCACGCGGCCGGTCTGGCCCCGCGCCTCGCCCGCTGCCCAACACCCGGCCTGGCAGTGGGGATTCACGGACGGACCCGACGACCGTGCCCCCGAACTCTTCCCGTCCGCGCTCGCGGCCCGGCACGCGGCCGAGTGCGCGATCACAGCGCTCGCCGCCGGACGATGCGGCCCGTGAGGGGTCAGTTCTTTGAACGGAAGTCGTCCGCGGCGGCGAGGAGGTTGTCCTCCAGAGCGAGCAGCCCGTCGAGGATCCGAGCACTGCTCTCGGAGGGCATGTCGCTGATCGTCAGCTCCTCCAGCCGGCTCCACACGTCCTCCACCTGCCGACGCAGCACCTGGCTGGCCGCGGTGGGCTCGATGAGGGAGGCGCGCTTGTCGGTGGGGTCCGGGCTGCGCCGCACGAACCCGGACTTCTCAAGACGCTGGATGGTCCGGGTCATCGTCGCGGCGTCGGAGTCGAGCACCTTGGCAAGGTCCGACTGGCGCTGCGCCCCCGTCTCCCACAGCTGCATCATGACGAGTTCCTGTCCTGGATACAGGCCCACATCGCGCAGCAGCGCACCGGCGAGCATGCGGTGCAGGCGCGAGACACGGAAGATCGCATGGCTGATCGGCCCTCTCACCGCAGTGGATGGTTGGACAACCTTCTGGCTGGCGGCTTCGGCCACGAAAGCGTCTCCCTTGCATCGACGGTGACTTTCCCATCGTACAAGAGAAACATGTCCGAGCAGGTAAATGCCGGCGGGGACCCAGCCGCCCTCAGGCGTCCGCGGCGCCGCTCTGCTGTGTGCGGGACTTCCGGCTCGCGCTGCGGGTCAGATCGCTGCCGAGCAGCGTCGCCTTGGCGACACCACGTGCCCAGCGAGGGGCATCGCCCCGGGCCGACCAGTAGACGCAGACGCAGCCGCCGATGACGAGCAGAACAACGACGGACAGTATGAGCACGAGCATGCTCCACCCCTCATTCATGCGATGGCCCGTGCCGCCTTCTCAGCCGGGTCTCACCTCAAGCAGACGTGTGGCGGCATCGTCGCAGTTCCGTGGCTTCTAGACGTAGATCCAGAGGAAGAACCTGTCGGTCGCCGCGTCCCATTGGCATGCGTGCGGTCCCGCGGTATCCGTGGGCGAGTGCATGTTCTGCCAGGCCGACATGTCGCGGTTGCGCAAGGTGCTGGAGCCGAGGCGGGACGCGGGTGAGGTCGCGAGCGTCCTCGTCTCGGCCACCGACGGATATGAGGCCCAGGTCCCGGATGACGCCCTGGACCTCGGCGTCTTCGAGCGCCGGGTCGCGGAGGCGAGGGCACGGCACGCGGCCGGGGAGTCGGTCGCCGCCGCGGATCTCCTCCATGCCGCCCTCGACGACTGGAACGGCACGCCACTGGCCGGTCTGAGCGGTGTGCTCGTCGAGTCCGAACGCTCCCGGCTGGACGAGGAGCGGCTGCGCGCCCTGGAGATCCGTTTCGACATCGATGTCCAGCTGGGCCGGCACGGCGAGGTGATCGGCGAGCCGTGCGCGCTCACCGACGAGCACCCGTTGCGGGAGCGGCTGTGCCATCTGCTGATGCTGGCCCTGTACTGGTCAGCGCAGCAGGCCGAGGCGCTGGCGTACTACCGCAGGACCCGGCGCATCCTCGAGGGCGACCTGGGTGTCGAACCCGGCCCGGTTCTGGGCGAGTTGCACGATCGCATCCTGGCGACCGACGCGTCGCTGGACCTGTCCCCGGCCACCACCCCACGGACGGATCCGCCGACAGAACCCGCACCGCCGGAACCCGCGCACTCCGTGCGTCCGGCCCAACTCCCCGCCGACCTGCCCACCTTCATCGGGCGGGAGACCGAACTCAACCAGGTCCGCGCCCTGCTGTCCGGCGGCGAGGGCCGTCCCACGGCGGTGGTGATCTCCGGGATCGCCGGTATGGCGGGCATCGGCAAGACGACCCTGGCCGTGCACTGGGCCCACGAGATCGCCGACCGCTTCCCCGACGGACAGCTCTTCATTAACCTGCGCGGCTTCGATCCGGCCGACCGGGCCATGCCGCCGGGGGAGGCGATCCGCGTCTTCCTCGATTCGCTCGGCGTTCCCGCGCAGTGGATTCCGGCGGGGCTCGACGCGCAGGTGTCCCTGTACCGCAGTCTGCTCGCCCGACGGCGGGTGCTGATCGTTCTCGACAACGCCCGTGACACCGATCAGGTCCGCCCGATGCTGCCCGGCTCCCCTGGCTGCCTGGTCGTCGTCACCAGCCGTAACAGGCACACCGGCCTCATCGCGGGGTACGGGGCGCAGCCGGTCGCGCTGGACCAGCTGACGCCCATCGAGGCTCACGGCTTCCTCACCCACCGTCTGGCGGCGGAGTCAACGGCGACGGACGAGCTCATCACCCGCTGCGGCCGTCTGCCCCTGGCCCTGGCCATCGTCGCCGCCCGCGCGGCGACCCGTCCGGGCCTCCCGCTCAGCGCCACCACCGACGAGCTGCGTGACAGTCGTGACAGCCTCGACGCCTTCACCAGCGGCGATCTGAGCACGGATGCGCGGGCGGTCTTCTCCTGGTCCTACGAGTCCCTCTCCGCGCCGGCGGCGCGGTACTTCCGCCTCCTGGGTCTGCACCCCGGCCCCGACGACTTCTCCGCCCCCGCGGCGGCGGCGCTGGCCGGGCTCCCGCTGCGCGACCCCCGGGTCCTGATCGCCGTACTCAGCCAGGCCCATCTGCTCGGCGAGCCGCGGCCCGGCCGCGACCGGCTGCACGACCTGCTGCGCGTCTACGCCACCGAGCGCGCCCGGGCCGAGGAGCGCCCGTTCTGCCGGGGCCGGGCTCTGATGCGGGTGCTGTCCTGGTATCTGCACACGGCGGACGCCACCTGTCCGTTCCTCACCCCCGGGCGCAAGAGGGGCAGCTCGACAAAGCCGTCGAGTACATCCGTCGGGCGCCGGGCCTCAAGAGTTGTCTCGACGACAGCTGGGGCGAGGGCATCGCCCTGACGAACCTGGGCGACGCCTACCAGCGGCTCGGCCGGTTCGACGAGGCCGTCGAGTGCCTGGAGAAGGCGCTGACCGTCCTGCGCGCCCACGGCAACCGTTGGGGACAGGGCCACACCTTGGGTCACCTCGGCGACGTGCACCTGGCCGTCGGTGAACCGGAGTCCGCCCGCGGCAACTGGCTCGAAGCACTGGCCGTCTTCGAGGAGTTCGGCCACCCGGACGCCGAGGGATACGACAGAGGCTCCATCGCCTGACACCACCGCACCCGGCGGGCGGGATTGCTTCCAGCGAGTCGGTGGGGCGGTAGGTTCGGCGGTGGCCACTCAGGCAGGGGGCCGCGGCAGCCCGGGCGACTCGGCGATCTCCTGTTCCGCCGCTCCGATGATCGACAGCACGGCCGCCGACGCCGCGGCCTGATCACCCGCCGCCACCGCGTCCACGATGGCGCGGTGAGCGGGCAGCGAGGCCTCGACGGCGCCGGGGGTCTGGGTGCTGACGTGGAAGCTGTGTTCCAGCGCGATGTCGACCGCGCGCCCCAGGGAGCCGAGCAGGCGGTTGCCGCTCGCGTCCAGCAGGGCGCGGTGGAAGGCGATGTCGGCCTCGACGTAGCCACCGCGTCCGGGTCTCGCCGCCGCGGCCTCCATGGCCGCCAGGGCGTCGGACAGGGCGCGTACGTCATCGGGCCGGGCCCGTCCGGCGGCGAGCCGGGCGGCCTCCGGCTCGACGATCCGGCGCAGTTCACCCGTGTCGCGCAGCAACGCCGCCGGATCTCCGGCCTGTTGCCAGCGCAGCACGTCGCGGTCCAGGTGGTTCCAGTGCTCCGGGGCCAGCACGCGCGTACCCGTACGCGGGCGTACCTCCAGCATCCCTTTGGCGACCAGGGCCTTGACCGCCTCCCGCAGCGCACCGCGGCTGACGCCGATCTCGGTGGCGAGCGCGTCCTCGACGGGCAGCGGCCGTCCCGGCTCCCAGGCGCCGCCGACGATCCGCCGCCCCAGCTCGTCGACCACGCGCTGATGCATGGTCCGGAAAGTCACCACGATCTTCGTTCGCCCCCTGGACGCCATTCATCGAATCATTTAATGATTGTGCACGGTACGGCATCACGCCCGGGTCGGCACACGAACCGTAGGAGCAGCCAACATGACGGACGGGAAGACGACGAGTCGCCGCAGTCAGGCGTGGTTCGGCGCGGAGGGCCGCGGCGGGATGGTGTACCGCTCGTGGATGCGCAACCAGGGCTTCGGGCACGAGGTGTTCGACGGGCGTCCGGTCATCGGCATCGCGACCAGCGCCTCCGAACTCGCCCCGTGCAACGCCCATCTGACCCGCGTCGCCGAAGCCGTCAAGCGCGGCGTGTGGCAGGCGGGCGGCTTCCCGCTCCAGTTCCCGACCATGGCCACCGGCGAGACGCTGATGCGCCCCACCGCCATGCTCTACCGCAACCTCATGGCCATGGAGGTCGAGGAGCTGATCCGGGCCAACCCGCTCGACGGGGTCGTCCTGCTGTCCGGCTGCGACAAGACGACGCCCGCCATGCTGATGGGCGCCGCCAGCGTCGACCTGCCCGCCGTCATGGTCACCGGCGGGCCGATGCTCAACGGCAAGTACCGGGGCCAGGACGTGGGTTCCGGCACCCACGTGTGGAAGTTCGAGGAAGACCTCAAGACCGGCCGGATGACCCAGGAGGAGTGCTTCTTCGCCGAAGGCTGCATGGCCCGTTCCAACGGGCACTGCATGACGATGGGCACCGCCTCGACGATGGCCTGCATGGCCGAGGCACTCGGCATGCAGCTGCCGGGCTCGGCGGCCTGGCCCGCCGTCGACGCGCGGCGGATGGAGACCGCGCAGGCGGCGGGGCAGCGCATCGTGCGGATGGTGGAGGAGGAGCTGCGGCCGTCGCGGATCCTGACCCGGGAGGCCTTCGAGAACGCCATCCGGGTCAACGCGGCCATCGGCGGCTCCACGAACGCCATCATCCACCTCACCGCCCTCGCCGGACGCGTCGGCGTCGACCTGGGCCTGGAGGACTTCGACGAGCTGGCCCGCGCGGTGCCGACGCTGGTCAACCTGATGCCCAGCGGCAAGTACCTGATGGAGGACTTCTGCTACGCGGGCGGCCTGCCCGCCGTCATGGCCGAGCTGCTGCGCGGCGACCTGCTGCACGGCGAGCAGATCACCGTCACCGGCCGCGGCGTCGCCGAGAACGTCGCGGACGCCGAGAACGTCGGCCCGGACGTCATCACCGGCCTCGACGCCCCGTTCCAGCCGGCCGGGACCGGCACCGCCGTACTGCGCGGCAACCTGTGCCCCGACGGCGCGGTGATCAAGCAGTCGGCCGCGTCACCGCACCTGCTCACCCACCGTGGTCCCGCGCGTGTCTTCGACTCCCCCGAGGCGTACCACGCGGTCGCCGACGACCCGGACCTCGACGTCGACGAGAACACCGTCATCGTCATCCGCAACGCCGGCCCCAAGGGCTACCCCGGCATGCCCGAGGTCGCCAACGTGCCGCTGCCCGCCAAGCTGCTCAAGGCGGGCGTGACGGACATGGTGCGGGTCTGCGACGGCCGGATGAGCGGCACCGGGTACGGGACCGTGGTGCTGCACGTGGCCCCCGAGGCGGCCGTCGGCGGCCCCCTCGCCCTGGTGCGGGACGGCGACCCGGTCGTCCTCGACGTGCCGAACCGCACCCTGCGGCTGGACGTGGCCGACGCCGAGCTCCAGCGGCGCCGGGAGGAGTGGGAGGCGCCCGCGCCCCGGTACACCAGCGGCTACACCTGGCTCTACACCGAGAACGTCGAACAGGCCCACCGGGGAGCCGACTTCGGCTTCCTGCGCGGCAGCCGCGGCCACGAGGTCCCCCGCGACTCCCACTGAGCCGGCCCTCGCCGGCCCTCGAGCCCCACTCCCCCGACCCCGGAGACCACCAGCGTGGAATCGGCACCAGCCCGCCCTCTCCCCCGCCCCGCCCTCACGCCCGGTTCCGTCCTGCCGGACGACGCCGACCGGGCCGTACTCGTCGCACGCGTCCACGACCCGGAGTGGGACGGGCCCTGTGTGGCCGCGGTGCGCGGTGAGCAGGTCGTCGACCTGACCGCTCTCGCGCCCACCGTCTCCGACCTGCTGGAACGCGACGACGCGGCCACCGTGGTCCGCGAGGCCGCCGGTGGCCGTGTCTGGCCCCTCCACGAGCTGTTGGACGCGACCGCGACCGGGCGCCGCGACGTCCCGCACCTGCTCGCCCCCATCGACCTCCAGGTGATCAAGGCGGCCGGCGTCACCTTCGCCCGCAGTCTGCTGGAACGCGTCATCGAGGAGCGCGCGGGCGGTGATCCCGCGCGGGCCGCGCAGGTGCGGGAGCGCGTCCGGCAGGCGGTGGGCGGCGCGCTCGACGGACTCCGGCCCGGGTCACCGGAGGCCGGCAAGGTCAAGGACCTGCTGGTCTCCGAGGGACTGTGGTCCCAGTACCTGGAGGTCGGGATCGGGCCGGACCCCGAGGTGTTCACCAAGGCCCCGGTGCTGTCCGCGGTCGGCACCGGAGCCGACATCGGAGTGCTCGCCGGCTCGGTGTGGAACAACCCCGAGCCCGAGGCGGTCCTCGTCGTCGACTCGCGCGGCCGGGTACGCGGCGCCACCCTCGGCAACGACGTCAATCTCCGGGACATCGAGGGACGCAGCGCGCTGTTGCTCTCCCGCGCCAAGGACAACAACGCCTCCTGCGCGATCGGGCCGTTCGTCCGCCTGCTCGACGACGGCTTCGGCCTCGACACCGTACGCGGACTCGACATCGAGCTGCGCGTCGACGGCGCGGACGGCTACGTCCTCCAGGGCAGCAGCTCGATGCGCGAGATCAGCCGCGACGTGCTGGACCTGGTGGCCGCGACGCACGGCGCGCACCACCAGTACCCGGACGGCTTCGTACTGTTCACCGGCACCTTGTTCGCGCCCACCGAGGACCGGCACGCGCCCGGCGCGGGCTTCACCCACGAGCACGGCGACATCGTACGGATCTCCAGCCCGCCGCTCGGCGCCCTGGTCAACACCGTCGTACCCAGCGAGCAGGCGGCGCCGTGGTCGTTCGGCGTGCGGGCACTGATGCACAACCTGGCCCGGCGCGGCATGCTGTGACCCCGCGGCGGGGCCGGCCCGCGCGTCTCAGCCGTGGTGGCCGCCCGTGCCCGGTTCCGTCGTCCCGGTCGACCGGACGGCCACTGGTCGCCAGGTGACCAGGGGCAGGCCGGAGTGGCCCTGGCCCCCATGGTGCTGCTCTCGAAACCGAGCGCGGAAGCGGCCAGGTGCAGCCGCCACACCCGCGCTCGGCCCGGCCCGGCGAGGCGCACCGCCTCGCCCCAGTGTTCCTCCAGGTTGGCCACCCAGGCGCGCAGCGTCAGCGCGTAGTGCTCGCGCAGCGCCTCCAGGTCGCGGACCTCGAATCCGACGTCCTCCAGCACGGAGACCGTCGACCCGACGGACAGCACGGAGACCGTCGACCCGACTGGCTGCCGTTGCCGCGTCCGCGGGAGGAAATGCCGCGCCGCTCCGGCCGGGCGGCGCACAGCTCAACGCCTCGTACAGGTCCCCCTCGATGGCCAGTTCACCGGCCACCCAGGCGGGGGCCGGCCCCAGCTCACACCGGGCCGCCACACAGCCTGCGCAGGACTCGTCGGCTGCGCAGCACGAGCACGGGGGCGTCCGCCGGACTGGCCTCGCTGCCGTCCCAGGCCCGGATCCGCAGCGGCAACGGGGAGCCGAGCACGCCCTGCGCGTAGCGGACAAGGACAGCGGCTGCACCAGACATCAAGACTCTCCCCACCATTCGGACAGGACGGATGTGGCCCCGGGCCGCATACCGTGGTTCATCAGCCGAGCAGCGACTCCGGCGTGATGGGCAGCTGGCGGACCCTGCGACCCGTGGCGTTGAACACCGCGTTGGCGATGGCGGGGGCGACCCCCACGATGACCATCTCGCCGATGCCCGTCACTCCGAGCGGGCCCACCTCGGTGTCGACGCTGTCGACGTAGATGCCGCGGATGTCGGCGTTGACGGGGATCAGGTAGTCGGCGAAGTTGGCGTTGACGATCCGGCCGTCACGGTGGTCGGTGACGGTGTGCTCCAGGAGTGACTGGCCGATGCCGCCGATCATGCCGCCGATCGCCTGGCTGTCGGCGAGCCGGGGGTTGATGATCCGGCCCGCTTCGAAGACCCCGACCATGCGCCGGACCCGCACCACACCCAGCCGGACGTCGACGCCGACCTCGGCGAAGACCGCGGCGTGGTTGCACATGGAGAAGTCGCTCTCCTCAGGCGGGGCGTAGGTCCCGACCCGCTCCGGGTGGGAGCGGTTGTTGCGGGCCAGGAGCTGCCGGTAGGTCTCCCCGCGGGTGGGGTCGTTGCGCACCCGCATCCGGCCGCCGCGCACGATGACGTCGTCGACCGCGACACCGTGCAGCGGCCATCGCTCGTCCTCGACCGCCATCCTGACGGCCTGTTCGCGGAGCTGGTCGCAGGCCGCCCGCACGGCGGCGCCGACGCTGGTCATGGTCCACGCCACGGCCTGACGATCGCCGCCCAAGTCCGCCACCCGCATCTGGGCGGTCGGCGGCCAGGCCGAACTCCACGTCTGAGCAGGCGGCTTCCACGGATTCGACGCTCTGTACCCGCAGGCACACATCTCGGCCACGGCCCGCCGAACCCGCACGGACTGGCTCGCCCGAGTCCTGTCCACGAACCCCGCAGCATAACGCCACCGAAACCAGCAGTTCTGGGACGTGTTGCGTGATCTCTACGAGAGCTGACCGTTCCGTGCGAATACTGCGCCACGCGCATGCCCGCCCCACGGAGGTCACCTCGAGGGGAACCGGCAGCCATACACCTTCCTCATCAACGCCTCCGGCCGCCCCGGCGAAACCGCTGTGCGGGCGTGCCCTCTGTGGCCGGGGATGGAACCGCCTCCGTCGCTGGCGCTGGCGCTGGCGCTGGAACATGCCCGGTGGAGATGCGTTCCTTTCGCCATGGCAGGAGCAGTGCGCTCGCCATGCACAGCAGGCCGGCGATGAGCAGGGCGCCGCGTACCCCTGCTGTGGCGGCGATGAGCCCACCGGCGATCACGAAGGCGGCCTGGCATGTCTTCGCGCCGACGGACCAGGAGGTGCCGACGCGGGACATGTACGCGTCCGGTGTGGCCGCCATGCGATAGGTGGTGAACGACGGGTTGAAGACCCCGGCTGAGAAGAGCAGGCCGAAGTCGGCGGCCACGACCAGGAACAGGCCGAGGGCACCGGAGGGCGTCAGGGGCAGCAGGATCGTCCACAGGGTGCGTGCGACACCGGACAACAGCAGGATGCGGCGCTGTCCGAATCGCCGGGTGAGCATCGGGGTCAGGCGTGAGCCGAGCACGCCGCCCAGGCACGGCAGTCCCAGGGCCAGTCCGTACTGCCACGGTGCCAGGCCGAGGTCATCCAGCATGAGGACGGCCATCAGCGGTGAGGCCATCATGACGGATCCGCCGAAGAGGAGCGCGTTGAAGAACAGCGGCCGCAGTCCTGGGTGCCGCAGGAGGTACTGCCAGCCGGCAGCGATGTCGCGGCCCAGGTGAGAGGTGGCGGCGCGTGCCGGTGGTGCGGGTTCAGGCTGTCGGATGCGACGGATGCCCAGGGCCGATCCGAGGAAGGACAGTGCGTCGACCACCATCGTGGCGGCCGCGCCCAGTGCCCCGATCAGAAGCCCGCCGACGGGCGGGCCGGCGCTGACGCTGATCCAGTTGGTCGTCTCGAACAGGCTGTTGGCGCGAAGACGATGCTCGGGCAGGACAAGCGCCTTCAGATGCGCCCCGCTTGCCGCGTCGAACGCGACAGAAGCCGCCGTCTGGAGAACGCCGACGACACACAACTGGGTAAAGGTGAGCTGGTCGAACGCCATGGCGACCGGAATACTCACCAGCATCACGCAGCGCGTCAGGTCGGCGGTGATCATGACTGGCCGCTTGTACTGGTGCTCGATACGCACACCGAGCGGCAGAGCGATCACCGCACTGGCCACCGCAGACAACGCAGCGAGCACAGAAACCTGGAACGCCGAGGCATCCAGCACCAGAAGGGCAATCAACGGCAACGCCCCCATGCCGACGGCACTGCCCGCGGCGCTGACCGCGTAGGCGACCCACAACCGACGGAAGTCCTGCCCGAGCGTGCTCCGCCGTACCAACCGAACCTCCCGAGGTACGAAGGCGCTCAGCGTAGTGACACTGACCGTCTCCACCCCGTGATCAGGCCACCACGGGACGCTTCTCGGAGTGGAGCGAGTGCTGACGGCCCAGCAGGGAACAGCCGCGACACCGGGCCGCACGCAGGGGCCCTCACCCACCGGCACGTCCAGGAAACGCCCGGGTGCTTGCTTCGGGGCGATAGCTGAGCTCTGCACGACAATGGCGTCCGGGCGCTGAAGCCCACGCTCGTCGGCCCGCACGCGATGATCGGCCGTGACTCGCGCGCTGGTCTGCGGCATGGCGACGCGTGCGTGGAACGGGTCCAGAGCCGATGCCGCAGGCAGAGGTGCTGATGGCCGGGCGAGAGAGTGATCACTACGGAAGCCGCGGGGCTGCGGCAGGCCGTGCAGCAGTGGCAAGGACGGCGGTGAGGCAGAGGAAGCGGCAGGTTCCGCTACCCGGCGAGATTGCGGAACAGACCCTCGAGATCCTGTTCGCCGTCGCGGGTCTGGGCGCCGTTGGCCAGCCCGGCACCCATGAGCTGTGCTGTGGCGGGGCGGAACACAAGCCCGGCCCAGGCGTCGTTCTCCCGCCCCAGGCCATCAGAATGATCTCGGGAGACGATGGCGTGCTTGGCTGCCGCGACGACGCCGTCGGGCAAGGCGGCGATGTTACCGGCGAGGCGGTCGACGAACTCGTCGAGCTGGTCGGCGGGAACGGCTCGGTTGACCCAGCCGTACCGCTCGGCGGTCTCGGCGTCCATCAGGTCGGCGCCGAGCACGATCTCCAAGGCACGGTTACGGCCGACGCGCTCGGTGAGGTACTGCGTGGCGCCGCCGCCGGGGACGATGCCCATGAGGGCTTCGATCTGGCCAAGTCCGGCCTTGCCGATCGCTGCGAACGCCATGTCCGCGGCCACGACGAACTCGGCTCCGCCGCCGCGCGCCTTGCCGGCGAGCTTGACGATGGTCACCTGAGGCTGGCGGCGTAGCTGCTCTCCGACGGCCTGGAAGACGTTGACGCCGTCCGGCAGGTCGGCCATGAGCCCGGCAAGGGCGTCCGGGGTGGCGGTCATGTCGACGTGAGCGAGAAAGAAGTCCGGGTCCGCGCTGTCGAACACGATCACGCGTACGGTGTCGTCGCCGGCCAGCGTGGTGAGCAGGCGCCGCAGGTCGGTCATGACCGCGACGCTGAGGACGTTGATCGGCGGGTTGTCGATCGTGACGTGTGCGACTGCGTCCCTCTGGCTGACCCGCAGGGTCTGGTAGGCATCGTGGCCCATGGCTTTTCTCCTAGGTATCTGTCAGGATTCTGGTTCCTGTTGCATACCTACCGTGAAACCGTCTTCGACCTGCGTCAATAACGCACTTCAGGCACCCTAGGGATCGTGGAGGATACCGCCATGGCCACTTCTGAGGCCGTCTACCGAGCCATCGCGGAGCGCGATGTGGTATTTCGAGCCGACTGTCCGAGCCGGCCTATCCTCGATCAGATCGCCGACAAGTGGTCGATGATGGTGATGGCGGTCCTGGCCGAACCACGCCGGTTCAACGAGATCAAGCGCCGCCTCGACGGCGTCACGCAACGCGTCCTCACGCAAACCCTGCGCCGGCTCGAACGCAACGGGATGATCAAGCGCCGCGTGCTGCCGACCTCGCCGGTCGGCGTCGAATACTCGCTGACCTCCCTCGGTGAATCCCTGCGCGAGCCCTTCGCCCACCTCTACGACTGGACCGTCGCGAACGCCTCCGAGATCCAAGCACGCCAGCGCGACTACGACCAGCGAACCCAGCGCTGACACCACGACCATGCAGCCGAGCCGGAACGAGCGCGCCTACCCGGCCCGATCACCTGTGCCGCCCGCCGACCTGCGACTTAAGCCCATGCGGAGAGCCGTGACAGTTGAAGAGACGGTGCTCCGCCCTCAGGTCGGCTGCATCCGCGGCGGGTACGCGCTTGGCATACCGGCTGGCATCCGCACTGCGAAAGACGCGGGCTCCCGACTCACCCGCGGCGACAGGAAGCCAGTCGCCACCACGTGCGCCGAGCAGCGCGGGCGACACGGCCTGAGGTCCGGAGTGATCGCTCATAGCAGCCACTCTAGCCAGCCCGGCGCCGACCACCGCCCGGTCGCCGGAGCGGCTGAGAGAGCCTCTACGATCCGGTTGATCACCGAACCGTGGAGGGAACATTGGCCGAGGGCCGGGAAACGGACGCGGTCGCCGAGAGACCGGTGGAGCTGGCCTACCGGCCGACCGTCGGTGAATTGGCGTCCGCCCTGCGCGCACGCACGAGGAGCACCTGCGCGGGACGCATTCAGCGCCGGGCGCTCGTCTTCACGGTGGCGGTCGCGGCCGTCGGCGCCCTGCTGTCGGCAGTCGGCTCCGGCCGCGATGACACACCGTGGGTGCTGTATTCGGGCCTGGTGGTCTTCGCCGCCTTCATGACTGCGGCGCCGTGGTCGCAGGCGCGCCGGCTCCACCGGCTCGCCGAACGGCAGGGGGACATCCGCGGGACGATCGACGACACCGGGGTCCGGCTCACCACCACGCACAGCTCGGCCACCCTCGACTGGCACCTCTACCCGCGCTATGCCGAGACCCCGGAGCTGTTCGTGCTTCTCAGCGCCGACAAGTCCGCCGTCGGCGTCGTCGTCCTGCCCAAGCGGGCCGTGGCGGACCCGCAGGACGTGGACCGGCTGCGCGCGGTCCTCGACCGGCGGCTCCTGCGCGCGGACACCGCCGAGGCCCCCGGCAGTCCGCGGAACCGGGACCGGGCCGTCGGCCGCGGGGCCTGCTCCGTCGGACTGTTGCTGCTGGGGCTGCTGCTGTTCTTCTTCGCCGTCGCCGCCGTCCAACACGCCTCGCACCCGGACCGCTTTCCCGGGATCCGGAACAACACCGCCCCGGTATCGGCCGTCATGCTGGTGCTGGGGACGCTCGCGGTCGCCGGGGCTTGGTGGCTCGTACGGCGGATGACGGCCATGCGGATCGTGACTGCCGTACTCGCCATCCTTGTCCTACTGGCCGGTGGTGCCGCCCTGTACCGCGTTGGGCCGATGCTCCACTGCTGGGGCTCGGACCAGATCGCCCGCGGGCCCGACGGCGCCTACGCCTGCTACGACTTCTGAGCGGACCAGGGTCTCCGAGCGGGCCAGGAGATCATCTCGCGGCGGCGGGCAGCAGAAGCCGCGCAGTCAGCCGGGTGGTAAGAACCGTGTAGCCCCGCGGCACGAGCTCTGAAGGCCGCCGGTCAACCTTGCGGCTGGTGTCTGGGTCAGGACTTCGGGGCCTTGACGCGGGCCGACTCGCCCCGGACGCTGAACGAGCGGGTGGCCCCGGTGCACCGACGGCCCGCCGCTCACTGAGCTTCCAGGCTTCCCCCGTCCATTGAGAGCCGGACCGAGTGGGGCGAAGATTCCTGTGCGCGATCCCGGAGCCTGCCGACCAGGCCGCCAACCGTAAGCGACGCGGACAGGCCGGCGGCCGGCCTCCGGCTTTCGAACGCGAGGACTACAAGGCCCGGCACGCGGTCGAGTGCGGAATCAACCGGCTCAAGCGCAACCGGTCGGTGGCCTGCCGCCTCGACAAACTCGCGGTCCGCTTCGAGGCCACCGTCCTCATTGCCGCGATCAACGAATGGCTGTGACCCACCAATGGTCGTTGACCGGCCCAGCCCTAGCTCACGTCTGTGATACCTCGTAAGCCTCGCGGATGGAGGCAGGGATGCGTCCACGGTCATTTACCAGATATCCGTTGGCGCGTGCCCAAAGACGTATCGGCTCGTCTTCCGAACGAGGATCGGGCCTACGGGGTCCAGCAGTCTGGCCAGGGCCTCTCCAGTCGCCCGTGGACACACCTTCGAGCCGGTCCGCTGTCTCTTGGAAGAAGGCGAACAACGAAGCGTATGCGCCCTCCTCGGGACCGTATGCCTCATCCCAGGACCCGATGGTTCCGCTGAGCGTGTCCAAGAACGTCCCGTAGAAACCGTCGCGTTCTGCGGCAATGGGCACCCACTCACGACGCCAGAACGGGTGGTCGGGGTCTGCGGACGGCTCCATCTCCTCCAAGTCCATCCGGCTGAGGTAGACGCGCTGAATATCCGTCAGCCCGAGAAGCAGTTGGCCGCCGGGGATGTCTATCTCGCAGCCCAGCGCCACCAGACAGGACTGACCGTCGGGCTGCCTGCCGGCATCGATGTCGTTCGCCAGCAGCCACTGCCGCATCTCCCTCGGCAGGTCCAAGCCCATGCGCAGTTCGGCTTCCCGGATGGCCGCATGGCTCCCCGGGCGGCCGAGCGTAGCGAGAGTTACAGGGTCGTTGCGTTCAAGCCACGCGGTTATCCGGCCCCACGCCTCTCTCACGTCTCCTGTCTCGTGCATCGAGGTACCGCTCATGTGTGGTCTCCACCCCGGCAGGATGCGCACATACCTGGAGCAGGCCCGCCCATCCCGCCGGCTCGCAGGAAGCGTTGCTTGGTCTGTCTCCCGGACTGTGAAGTTGTCCTCTTGATGAGGCGACGACAGCTGATGATCCATTGGAGAACCGTATGCGGGCCCACTGACAGTGACTCAGATGTGCAGGGTTGCGCAGTGGCGCGTACTGGGCGGCCGAAGGCCGAGTCGATCCTTTCGGATGCGGAACGGGCCGCGCTGGAGAGATGGGTGCGGCGCCGTTCCACTCCGCAGGCGTGGGTGGGCCTTGCGGTGCCGGATCATCCTGGCCTGCGCGAACGGCGTGCGGAACAACGACGTGGCCGCGCAGGTGGGTTCGACACCGCATGCGGTGGGCCGCCGGGACGGCCTTGGGCTGATGGCTCGCCTGCCGCCGGACTCCCGCGAGGCGGCGGCCCTGGCCACGTACAGACTGGGCCCGTTGCCGCCCGTTCGACGTACCGGCCACTTCTGATGCGGGCCGCCACGGTGACGGCCGGTCAGCCGGCCAGGTGCTTCCCGAAGAACTCGGTGAGCTTGGTGACGGCAAGCGTGACGTGTTCGTCCCTGTCGTACAGGTCGATGTGCGTGGCGCCGTCGATGACGAACAGTTCCTTCGGCTCAGCCGCCCGCTCGATCGCTTCCCTGCTGAAGTAGGCGGTCTCTGCCTCCGAACCCACGATCATCAGCACGGGGCGTGGCGCGATGAGCTGGATCATCGCGTACGAGTCGTACTGGGCGAGCTGGTCGACGCTGCGCAGTACCCATCCCTGCACCGCACGGGGGTGGTATCCACGTGGGGTGCGGTAGAACTCGAACGTCTCCCGGAACTGCCGGGTGGCAGTCTCCAGCATGTCTTCGGCGTCGTCCGGGATCCAGGCCGTCATCTCCGGAGCCTCTCCGCGTGCCTCGGCGTTACGCGCCGCTGCGGCCCGGTCGAGCAGGGCCGTGAGGACCGCGGGATCCTGAGTACGGCCCAGTCCCTCACGGATCACGGAGCCCATGTCCCCGGCACTGACCGTGGCGACCGCCTTGATGCGATGGTCTGTCTGCGCGGCGTAGGGGACGTACCCACCGGAAGCACAGATCCCCAGAGCCCCGATGCGCTCCGGATCGACATCGTCACGGGTCGTCAAATAGGTCGCGGCGGACTTGATGTCCTCGGCCCGCTGGAAGGGGTTCTCCAGCCCTCGCGGCTCGCCCTCGCTCTCGCCCTGGTAGGCCGCGTCGAAGACGAGCGAGGCGAATCCCTCCCGGGCCAGACGCTCCGCGTAGACACTCGGGCTCTGCTCCTTCACGCCCCCTCCCGGATGGGAGATGACAACGGCCGGCAGCCGGGCGTCGATGTGGTCGTCGGGGGTGAAGAGAATCCCGGCGAGGGCGAGATCGTTGCTGGGGAAGGTGACGTCGGTCTTCACGGTCTGCGTCTCCTGGTACAGGTGGGAAAGGGATGTGACCGCGGACGGCGCGGATTCCTCCGGGCCTTCCGCGTCGTCACCGACGCTCCCATGCGGCACAGGGGCGGGTAAGGGGCTTCTTCCGTCCCCGGACAGGGCTGTCCTGGGACACAGCAGTCCCACTGTCACAGGAGCGGCGGGCTGTCACACTTTTGTCCATGAGCAGCAGTAACGGTCATGTCAGCGAACTAGGCGCGTTCCTCAAGGCGCGGCGCACGGAGCTGAGCCCGGCCGAAGTGGGACTGCCCGACGCGGCCG
Source organism: Streptomyces sp. NPDC031111 (assembly GCF_055570675.1). Classification (NCBI taxonomy): domain Bacteria; kingdom Bacillati; phylum Actinomycetota; class Actinomycetes; order Kitasatosporales; family Streptomycetaceae; genus Streptomyces; species Streptomyces sp. NPDC031111. The sequence goes on along the minus strand of NZ_JBVIGS010000008.1, from coordinate 248,768 downwards.
GCAGGCGCCGGGTCAAAGGTCTGCGCCGCGAAGAGGTGGCGTCGCTGGCGTCGATCAGCGCCGACTACTACACGCGTCTGGAACAGGGCCGCCGCCAGGCCTCCGAACCGGTACTGGACACCCTCGCGCGTGTACTGCGTCTCGACGACGGTGAGCGTGCCTACCTGTTCGAGTTGTCGGGCCGGGACGCCGCCCGGCCGCGCCGGCGCACCTCGCAGAAGGTCCAGCCGCAACTACGGCGCCTCCTGGACGACCTCTCCGCCACGCCGGCCGTCGTTCTGGGCCGGCGTACGGACATCCTCGCCTGGAACGCCATGGCAACCGCCCTGTTCATCGACTTCGCGCAGATTCCGGAAAAGGACCGCAACTTCGTACGACTGGTCTTCCGGGAGCCGGCCATCAGAGCGCTGTACGCGGACTGGGAGTGGGCGGCACGGATGACCCTGGCGCAGCTGCGCATGGAGGCCGTCCGCGATCCCGAGGATCCACGTCTCACCGAACTTGTCGGCGAATTGTCGCTGCAGGACCCCGACTTCCGGCGCTGGTGGGGCACCCACCGTGTCGCCGCCCAGAGATCCGGCACGAAAGTGCTGGAGCATCCGGTTGTCGGCCCGCTCACCCTCGACTGGTCCTTCCTCGTCTCCACCGACGATCCCGATCAGCAGCTCATCACCCTGACCGCCGAGCCCGGAACGACCAGTCACGACCGCCTGCGCACCCTCGCCTCGCGGACCGGGGCGATCGCCGATCGCCCGGAAGAGGGCCGGTAGCGGATGGAACCCCGCCCTTGCCGATGGTCTCGGCCCTCGTCCACGGTGATGCCTACGACGCCGCTCCGGCGCGAGCGCTGACGCGAGCCCGGGATGCCTGACCCGCCGGGGCGCCCGGAGCTACGTCGAGGAGTCCGCGGTTCGGCGAAAGCCGATCCGGTTCGTGCGAGACACCGCGCGGCCCACCGTGTTGCGCACAGCGAGGCCCGGCCGGGAGCGGGGCACCATGAGCCGGGAGAGCAGACCGACGCGTCGCTGCCGCGGTCCCACCTCACGGCGGAGCCTCGACTCGTAGGCGGCAGAGGCACGGGTGTGATCACCGGAATGGCGGCGAGCTCTTCCGCGAAGGCGTACGCGCCCGCCATCGACCTCCGCGGCCCACTGGAAGACCCTGTACTTGACGCGTCCCTCGGCCCGGGCCTTCGCGGCGATGCCGTTGTACACCTTCTCAAAGACACGTGGCACGGCCGCGAGGTACGTCGGCCGGACGACCGGCAGGTTCTCCATCATCCGGTCGACACGGCCGTCGACGGCGGCGACGTGCCCTACCTCGATCTGCGCGGAGACGAGCACCTTGCCGAAGACGTGCGCGAGCGGCAGCCACAGGTACGAACGTCCTCCCCGGTCACCAGTTCCGAGGTCGGCTTGGCCATGTACGACCAGTTGTCGTGCCGGAGCCGGACGCCCTTGGGGCGGCCTGTGGTACCGGAGGTGTAGATCAGGGTGGCCAGTTGGGCCCGGGCCGCACCGAACCGCTCGTCGATCACGCCGGGGTACCGCGCCAGGTATGCGGTGCCACGCTCCTCCAGCTGGGCCAGGGAGAGAGTCCGTCCGTCCGACAGGTCCACGCCTGCGGGGTCGATGACCACGACGTGGGTGAGTTCGGGCAACTCGCCCGACTTCTCGCGCACCTTGGCGAGTTGGCCGGCATTCTCCGCGATCAGCACCCGGCCTCGGAGTCGGACAGGATGTGCGCGCACTCCTCGGCGTTGGTCTGCGGGTACATGGTCGTGGTGGCGGCGCCCGCGGACGTGATGCCGAGGTCGGCGAGGATCCACTCGATCCGGGTGGTGGAGGCGAGGGCGACGCGTTGCTCGGGGCGGACGCCCAGCTCGATCAGGCCGGCAGCGACGGCGTGGACGCGGTCGGCGGCGCCGCTCCATGTCAGGGACGCCCACGCGTACCTGGGCCGGTGCCCGCGGCCGGGGGCACCGGGTAGCGGTACGCCTCGGCACCGGGCGCGGCCGCGACGCGTTGCCGGAAGAGGGCGGCCACCGACGCCGGACGGTTCTCGATGCGGTCGTGTATGTCGTTCACGGATTCCTCCGATGACAGATGACCCTTGACTGGTAACCGGTGGTCGGCACCCGGTGCCTGTTCCGTGGCGGCCGGTGCTCAGGACGCCGCGGGTAGCCGGACGACGAAAGGGTCGACGAGCGTCGCGCTCGGAAGGACGATGCCGTGTGCGTAGGCGAACGCGATGGCCTGGCCTCGTTGGCGGACCCCGATCTTGGCGAGGAGGTTGGCGATGTGTGTCTTCACGGTGAGGGGACTGATGCCGAGCGCGTCCGCGATGGCGGGGGCCTCATGGCCGTGCGCCAGCAGGGTGAGGACCTGACGCTCTCGTCCCGACAGGGGCGGTAACGCGTCGGGTCCGGCCGTCCGGTGACGGAGCGGCGTGACTGCGGGTGCCGTCTCCAGCACGACGACGAGTCCTCCGCGCAGCACGGTTTCCGTGGCCGCGACGAGTTGGGCGGCGGTGACGTCGGCGGCCAGGACCCCGGTCGCGCCGGCCCGCAGACATGCGTCGGCCTCCCGGACGTCGGCGATGCCGAAGACGATCGTCCGGGCAGCCTCGGAGGCGATGCGGACGGTCTGCGCGAACTGGCCAATGTCCCCGCCGCGGAGGGTGTGGTCGAGCAGGACCAGGTCCGGCCGTGCGGGTGCTGTGAGTGCGGCTCGTAGTCGTATCTCGTCGGCGGCCTGCCCGACGACGTCGAGGAGGCCGCTCGCCTCGATCACCCGGGCCATAGCCGCGCGTACGAGCGTCGGACCGCCGACGAGGAGCACCATGGACATGTGTGGCTGGCCTTTCTGCGTGGGACGCGGCCCGGCAGGGCTTCGGGCGGGGAAGGTGGTGGCGGGCGGGTCAGCCCGTGCGGGGCGCGCGCGGCAGCCGGATGGTGACGGTGGTTCCGACTCCCACCTCCGATTCGACGTCCACGCGCCCTTGGTGGGCATGGACGATGGCTTCGACGATGGCGAGGCCGAGGCCGGAGCCGCCGTAGGCGCGGCTGCGGCTGGCTTCGGCGCGCCAGAAGCGTTCGAAGACCCGGGGCAGGTCCTGGGGGGAGATGCCCGGCCCGTCGTCGACGACGCGCAGCCGCACGTCCGTGTCCAGCTGTGTGATCTCGACCAGGACGGAAGTGTGTGCGGGGGTGTGCTGGACGGCGTTGCCGACGAGATTGCGTACCACTTGCTGCAACCGGTGGGCGTCGCCGAGCACGGGCGCCGGTGACGATGGTGCCATGGTGATGCCCCGCTCGGGGTAGATGATCTGGGCGTCCTCGACGACGCCGGCGGCCAGCGCGGTGAGGTCGAGGGGGTCCTGTTCGACGGGCCGGCCGGCGTCCAGGCGGGCCAGCAGGGCGAGGTCTTCGACGAGCAGACGCATCCGGCCGACCTCGTTCTCTATGTGCTCGAAGGCCGTCTCCAGGCCCGGTCCGGTGACGCCGCCCTGCCGGTGCAGGTCGAGCCAGCCGGAGATGGTGGCCAGGGGGGTGCGCAGTTCGTGGGAGGTGTCGGCGGCCATGGAGCGTACGGTGGCCTCCGCGCGGGCCTGGGCGTCGAAGGCGCGGTTGACGGCTTCGGCGAGCACGTCGGTCTCGCTGCCGTCGCCCCGGGTGGGCAGCCGTTCGCTGAGATGGCCCTCGGCGATGGCGTCGGCGGTGCGTGCCATGCGGGTCAGGGGGCGCATGCCGAGCCGGAGGACGAGGGCGGCGAGGGCCAGCAGGAGCAGGAGCGCGCCACCGACGAGCGCGAGTTGACGTTTGATGAGGGCGGCGGTGGTGCTGTCGTCGATGGAGGTGTCGATGGTGAGGACGAGGGCGGCCGGCCGCAGGGGCGCCGAAGCGCCCGAGACGTCGACGATGCGGAGGCCGGGGCTGGGGACGCGGATGGCCGCCAGGCCATGTTCCTGGTCGTCGTGGCCGTCGTAGGTGGCGATGCGGCCGGCCGGAACGGTCGTGCTGAGCCGTGCCACTGCGTCGGCCGATGCGGTCGCGGACCCGGTGCTCTCCAGAACCTGGTTGTCCCGGTCGACGGCGATGATGCCGAGCGGGGGTCCAAGAAGCGCGGCGAGCTGGTCGGCGTCGGCGCTTTGCGGACCTTTCGAGATGGCGTCGGCGACGCGCTCGGCGCTGCCCCTGAGCGTGTCGTCGTAGCGTTTGTCCAGGAAGTCCTCCAGGAGGAAGGCGCTGATGACGGTGGAGGCCGTGAGGCCGAACACGAGGAGGACTGCCAGACCTGAGAGCAGGCGCAGGCGGACGCTGGAACGGGACCAGCCGAGACGCAGCTTCGCTTTCACTGGGCTGCCTGCTCCCGGAGGGTGTAGCCGACCCCGCGGACGGTGTGCAGCAGCGGGGTCCGGCCGTGGTCGATCTTGCGGCGGAGGTTGGAGACGAAACGTTCGACGACGACCGTGTCGCCGCCGAAGTCGTACTGCCAGACGGCCTCGAGGATCTGGGCGCGGGAGAGGACCTGGCCCTGGTGGGACAGCAGGTGGTGCAGCAGCCGGTACTCGGTGGGCGACAGCTCGACGAGTTCGCCGGCGCGGCGGACCTCATGGCGGGGGTCGTCGAGTTCCAGATCTCCGCACCGCAGCCGGCCGGTCTCCTCCTGGGCGGGGGCCCCTCCGCGCGCACGGCGGAGCAGGGCGTGCAGGCGGGCGCCGACCTCGACGACGCTGAAGGGCTTGGTGACGTAGTCGTCCCCGCCCAGCCGCAGTCCGCGCACGCGGTCCTCCACGGCGTCACGGGCGGTGAGGAAGAGGACCGGGACGGCCACGGCGCGGGCCCTGAGCAACTGGAGGATCTCGAAGCCGTCGGCTCCGGGGAGCATGACGTCCAGCACGATGACGTCGGGGGGCTGCCGGTCGACCTGCCGGAGTGCCTCGGTCAGGTCGCCGGCCACGTCGACCTCGAAGCCGGCGAAGCCGAGGGCGGAGATCAGCAGACGGCGGATACCGGGATCATCGTCGACCACGAGGACGCGGTCAGTGGGGTGCGGTGCCTCGGCGGTGTTCATGAGTGCTCCTTCGACGGGCTCGTGCTGCGGCCCGACTCCTACCACTGCTTGGGCCGGTGCGGCGCAAGCGATATGTGTCCCGGTATCGGCCCGGCTGATCATGGCATCACTGGTTCACAGGGACGGCGGGCTCGGCGGGAACCGGGGTGGTGGTGCCGGGGGCGTTCAGCTTCTCGCCCTCGACATCGAGGTGGGGCAGGATCCGGTCGAGCCCGCGGGGCAGCTTCCAGGCCTGGTCGCCCAGCAGTGCCATGACCGCGGGAACCAGGGTCATCCGGATGACGAAGGCGTCGACCAGCACGCCGAAGGCCAGCGCGAAGGCGATCGCCATGGTGTCCGCGTCGTGGGAGAACAGGAAGCTGATGAACACCGAGATCATGATCAGGGCCGCGGCGGTGACCACGCGGGCCGCGTTGCGGGCACCGGTGAAGATCGCGAGCCGCGGGTTGCGGTGGCGGACGTAGTCCTCGCGCATCGCGGAGACGAGGAACACCTCGTAGTCCATGGCCAGACCGAACAGTACGGCCATCACGATGATCGGCATGAAACTGGCCACCGGCCCCGTGCTGTCCACGCCCAGCAGCCCGGACAGCCATCCCCACTGGAACACCGCGACCGTCGCACCGAACGCGGCCCCCAGGGAGAGGAGGAACCCGATGGTGGCCTTCACCGGGATGGCGACGGACCTGAACGCGACCATCAGCAGCAGCAGCGAGAAGCCCACCACCACGATCCCGAAGGGCACGAGCGCGCCGCTGAGCTTGTCGGAGACGTCGATGCTGACGGCGGTCAGACCGGTCACGGCGATATAGGTGCCGGTGGACGGGGCCAGCGGCTTCAGCTCGGTGCGCAGGTGGGAGACCAGGCTGCTGGTCTCCGGGGTCCTGGGGCCGGTCTCCGGGACGATCCGGATCCGTGCGGCGCCCTTGTCCTCGGCCACGTCGACACCGCTGACATCCGCGATGCCGGCGACATCGGCCAGCTCGTCCTTGACGGCAGCGGCCGCCGATTCCACGGCCTTGGGGTCCTCGTCCTCGACGAGGACGACAAGCGGACCGTTGGCTCCGGGACCGAAGGCGTCGCTGATGGCGTCGTAGGCCTGACGGCTGGACGAGGTGGCGGGGCTGTTGCCGTCGTCGGTGACCGCGAGCTTGAGCTGGATCGCCGGAAGGGCGAGCGCGATGACCGCGACCGTGCCGACGATCAGAGTACGGACGGGGCGGCGCAGTACGGCCTCCGTCCAGCGCACCCCCCAGGGAGTGCGCCCGCCGGGCACCGCCCGCCGCCGGGTTCGCCGGCCGAGGCCAGGTACCGGCCCGCGGCGCATGTCGCTCCCGGTCTTGGGGACGAGCGTACCGCCGGCCATGCCCAGCAGGGCGGGCAGCAGGCCCAGCGCCAGCACGACGGCGGAGGCGACGGCACCCGCGGAGGCCAGCCCCATGGAGGTCAGCATGGGGACACCGGCCACCGTCAGGCCGGCCAGGGCGATGACGACGGTGGCTCCGGCGAAGACCACGGCGCTGCCGGCGGTCGCGTTGGCCCGCGCGACGGACTCCACTACCGGCATACCGGTGGCCAGTTGGGCACGGTGCCGCGACACGATGAACAGGGCGTAGTCGATGCCGACCGCGAGACCGAGCATCATCGCCAGCGTGGGCGCGTTGTCGCTGACCCCGAGCATCGAGGCCGCGCCCATCATCGCGGCCATGGTGCCGAGGACACCAAGGACGGCGGTCAGCAGCGGCAGACCGGCGGCGACCAGCGAGCCGAACGTGATCATGAGGATGACCAAAGCCACTCCCATGCCCACCAGCTCGGTCGGCCCCACGGGAGGAGTCGACTCGGCAAAGGCGTCACCGCCGTGGATGGTCTTCAGACCGGCCCGCTCGGCGGGATCCGTGGCCTTCCTGACCGCGTCCAGCGTGCCGGCGGGCACGTCCTCCTCCGCCTTGGTGGAGAAGGAGACGTCCGCGACCGCGGTGCGCCCGTCCCTGGAGACGGCGTCGTCCTGGACGGGGTTGCCGACTTCCGTCACTCCCCTCACGTCGCCGATGGCCGCCAGGCTGGACTCCAGCGCCTCACCGAGTCCCGGGTCGGTCACCTTCTGCCCCGTGGGTGCCTGGAAGACGATCTGGGCGGACTGGGTGTCCGGCGACGGGAAGTGACGGTCCATCTTCGTCAGCGCCGTCTGGGCGGGCGAGCCGGGAATGGAGCCGCTGTCCTCGAACTCACCGGCGAGCGAGAAGCCCGAACCGATCACGGCCGCCAGGGCCAGCAGCCATCCGACCAGCATCGTTCGCCACCGTCGGGCGCCGAAAGCCCCCAGGCGGTACAAGAGCGTAGCCATGCCTCATCCCTCATCGTTGGTGGTTGAGACCCCGACTCTTCCGGGCCGACTTGACGGCCTCCCGCCGGCGAACCTGAGGGTTTCTTGACGGTCTCGCCGCGGCACCGTCAGGTTCGCCGCAGCCGAACGGCCACGGGAGCCGCGATTGGCTTGATGCTGTAGCAAATAACAGGCCGCTATGGGTCGGCTACCTCAACTCTCGTCGCCGGTGACGCTCGGCGATCAGGCTTACGCGGCCATCCGCGACGCGATCGTCACCGGCACGCTGCGGTGTGGCGAGAAGGTCACGGAGCGAGGGCCGGCCGAGTCGCTCGGCATCAGCACCACCCCTGTGCCCGAGGCGCTGCGGCGACTGGAACAGGACCGCTGGTGGAGCGGACGGGGCCCGGATCTGTCCGCGTCTCATGCGTCTTCAGCGGGAGCTGTCCCGTAAGGCCAATGGATCGAGGAACCGGGCCAAGGCCCGCGTCAAGGTCGCACGCCAGCACGCCAGCACGCCAGCACGCCAGGGTGGCCGACCGGCGCCGGGACTGGCACCACAAGGCATCCACACAGATCATCCGCGACAACCAAGCGGTGTATGTGGAAGACCTCGCGGTGTCCGGCCTGGGCCGCACCCGGCTCGCCAAGTCCGTGCACGACGCGGGATGGTCCGCGTTCGTCGGCATGCTGGAGTACAAGGCGGCTCTGCACGGCCGCACCTTCGCCAGGGCGGACCGTGCTTTCCCCTCCTCTCAGGTCTGCTCGGCCTGCGGATTCCGGGACGGTCCCAAGCCCCTGCACGTCCGGGAGTGGACGTGCGGGGCCTGTGGCACCGTGCACGACCGTGACCACAACGCAGCCCGCAACGTCCTCTTCGAAGGACGCCGAATCGTCGCCGCCGGACGGGCGGCGACGCCGAACGCCTGTGGAACGCCGGTAAGACGGGCACCCGTGCCCGCACGGCGCAGTGAAGCAGGAAGCCCCCGGAAAGGTCGGACGACCCAGGCCGGAATCCCTGGACCTTAGGCCAGGGAGCACGTCAAGAGAGCACTCACACCTGCGCGTATCCCCCGTCGGCGAAGAACTCGGCACCATTGACGTAACTCGACGCGTCCGAGGCAAGGAACGTCGTCACGGCGGCGATCTCCTCGGGTTCGGCGAGCCGACCAAGGGGGACTTCGCCTTCGGCCTCTTTGAGAACCTCGGGCGGGAGCAGCTCGAGCAGACCAGGGGTGCGTGTACCGCCCGGGGATACGACGTTGACCCGGAAGCCATGCGCGCGGCTGCTGAGGGCCCAACCGCGGGCGAGGTTGCGGACTGCGGCCTTCGATGCCGCGTAGACCTCGAGTCCCTGGCTGGGCCGTGTCGTGGCGGTCGAACCGGTGAGGATCACCGAAGCGTTGGCGCTGAGCAGCGGCAGCGCTTGTTGCAGAGTGAAGATCGTTCCCTTGACGTTGGTGGCGAACACCGAGTCGACCAGGTCCTCCGTCACCTCGCCGAACGGAGCCGCGGTGCCGATGCCGGCGTTGGCGACCAGCACGTCGATGCGGCCTGCCTGGTCGCGCACCGTGCTGTAGAACGCGTTGAGGTCCGAGGGCACCGAAACATCGCAGACCACGCCAGTCACGGCAGGTCCGAGCTCGGCGGCCGCGGCGTCGAGCGCGTCCTTGCGGCGACCGGTGATGAAAACCCTGGCGCCCTCGTCGCGGAATGCGCGTGCGGTCGCGAATCCGATACCGCTGCTCCCTCCGGTGACCACGGCGACCTTGCCCGTGAGCGACTTGCTCATTCTTCCCACCTCATCGATCGACTTCCTGACAGTCGCAACATTAATTGTTACGACAGCCTGTTGCAACTTTCACTGTTACGACTGCGCTGTCGTAACATGAAGCGTTGCGGCCGGGAGGAGGGGCTCATGAGTGCCAACAGCAGGCTGACCATTGCCGCCCACGCGCTGGCATGGATCGGTCTCTACCAGCGCCAGGGTCATGAGGTCGCCACCTCCGAGCAGATCGCGACCAGCGCGAACACCAACCCCGTGGTGATCAGGCGGCTGCTCGGCGAGCTGCGCAGGGCCGGGCTCGTGGAGTCCCGGCGGGGCGTGGGCGCGGGCTGGTCACTGGCGCGCGAGCTGGAGTCGATGACCCTGCTCGACGTGTACGAGGCAGTGGAAACCGGCCCGCTGTTCGCCATGCACCGCACCACCCCGGACCAGGAATGCGTGGTGGGCCACGGCATCCAGCCGGCCATGCAGAACATCTACGAGGGCATCGAGGAAACCCTGAAACACGAACTCGCCCGCGTCACACTCGAGAACGTACTCCAGGACGTACTCGCAGCACCTCGTTGAAGGGTGTTGCACAAGGCTGTGAACTAGACATCTCCCTTGCATGGCCAGGGTGTTGAGGCTGAGCAGGTGTGGGCGGAGACGTTCACGGGGCTGCGGGTAACGCAGTTTTCGGGTCTGTGGCAGGTGGTGCGGGAGCGGGGCGGCAACGGCACCTTGCGGGGGCCCACCGTGGTCGCTGCCGTTGGCCGACCGGGTGCTCATGGTTGCGGTTTACTACCGCACGATGACCAGAAGACCGCGTTCCAAGGCCCTGACCTGCCCGAACACGGCCTTGTGCAACATGCTTCAAGGGCTGTCCCGCTATCGACCTCCGCGGCGTAGGGTCGGCGGGACGGCACGGCCAGTGGCGCCGTCCTGCCGATCTGAGAGGGCATCGTTGCACCCGAACCCCACCTGCTGCTTTTGCTACCAGGTCATCGACCTCGACCAAGACGGAGCAGCAACCGAGCTCCGGCTTGGCGCCGTGGACCCGAGGCGCGGAGGCCAGGTGCGGCAGAAGGCCTACGCCCACTCGAGCTGTCTGCGCGAGCGAGTCCATCCGAGCATCGACCTCTGGTGGGAGTTCTGAGGCTGGTCCGGCCTCCAGCGCTCCCATGGCGGCTGCGATGATCTTGCGGTGCCTCGTGTGATCTCGGCGTCGAAGTCTTCCTGGACAGCCCCGTTCACCGGGCTGAGTCCGCGAGCCTTCGGAAAGCTGCTCGCCCAGCCGCGACGGGTGGTGGACGAGGTCAGCCGCTGATCGACGCAATGCTCAGGGCCGAGGTTCTGCTGAAGGCGTCGGTGATCCATGAACGCCTGGTCCAGGACTATGCGGTCAGCATCAACTACCAGCGGGAGAAGCTCTATCTGCAGGAGGCCCGGCCGCGGATCGCAAAGGAACTGGGCACCAGTCCGGGCGAGCTGGCGGGGCCTCCACCGACGTTCGAGGTCGTTCCAGGAGCTCAAGCCCAGGTGGACTGGGGCGACGAGGGCAAAATCCTCGCCCATGTCGGCATTCCGAAGGTCTACTCGTTCCACATGACGCTGTCGTACTCGCGTGATCCGTTCCGCTGCTTCACCACCAGCCAGGACTGGCCACGCTCTTCGACTGCCGCCGGCAGGCGTTCGCGCACCTCGCCGGGGTGCCGATGAGCATCGTCTACGACCGCACCACGACGGTCGTGCGCCGGCCCGTCGCTCCGGGCGAGGCGGTTGCGCTGCATCCTGAGGCGGTCGTCTTCGCCGGGCACTACGGCTTCGACATCGATGTGCTGGCCGCCTGCTGGCCCCCAGGGCAAGGACCGGGTCGAGCGGCAGGTCGGCATCGTCCGGGACCACGTGCTCGCGGGGCGGGTGTTCGCCGCGGTCGAGGAGATGAACGCCGCTTTCGCTGCCTGGTTTCCGTTGCGTCGGGCGAAGGTCCACGGCACCCACGGCGAGGTCATCGGGCACCGGGCCGTGAGTGATCACACGGCTCTGCGTCCGCTGCCGAAGACTCAGTACGCGCCAGTTCTTCAGGTGGGCGAAGCCGGGTTCGGCGGGGGCGCGGACGGCGGCCAGGACGGTGTTCGACCGTTTCTGGCCAGAGGTGAGGGGCCCGTTGCGGGCGGCTTTGTAGCCGGTGATCACTGCCGGGTCCGCGTCGGGTTCGTCGGCGTCGTCCAGGCCGATGAGCCCAGGTCGGCGATGGCGCCGAGGCCGGCCGTGCGGAGGTGGGCGGTGAGATAGTCGTGTCGGCAGGCGGTGATCTCCGAGGTGCGTCCGGGCCGGGCCACAGAGATCCCCAGCAGCCGGCCCCGGTCGTCGGTGAGGGCGATCACGAGCAGGCCGTGGCATTTGCTCTTGCCCGAGTAGTTCTTTCTGTTGGCCGTCCCGGTGCGGCACCGGGTGAATCGCGGCCGTGCTCTCGTGGTCGTGGAAGAGCCGGCGCAGACAGCGCACCGGGATGCGGCGGTGATCAGCGACGGCGGCCCGTGTGAGGCCGGGTTTCGGGAACTCACAGCAGGACGGAAACCCCTGCTTCGATCGGCCCGACCACGACGGCCGCACCCAGGCTGACGCGCAGGCAAGTTGACCAGAGGGGGAAGCGGGCGCGTTCGCGGTGCAGGTGGATGACGAAGATCATGGCGGCGACAGCGAGGTCGGGCGTTCCCGCGACCAGCCAGACTGGGATCGGTCCCAGGGTGGCGGCGGAGCCGGGGAGGCTGATCAGGGCTATGCACACGGCCGACAGGGCGACGGTGAAGTCAACGAAGTGGAAGATCACTGGAGTGGTCGCCCACCCCGGCCGTGCGCTGACCAGCCATGGTCGGGGCTTGGACGCGTTGCCGCCGGAGGCATGGTCGGCCTCATGGTCGGGGTCCTGGTTGACCCGACCATGACGGCACGCGGGCGCAGTCCTGGACTAGGGTCTTTCGTTTTGGATCACGGGTTGCTGTCGCGCGTGGGCGGTTACGGATACTGAGTGGTCAGTCTTCGCCGTCCAAGTGGAGGAACTCGTGGAGGTGTGGATGCTCATTGGTGAGCTGATGCGCGCCAGGACGCGCGAGTACCTCTCCTCCTCGCCCTTGAGCCCGGACGAAATGCCCAGGCTCAGGTCCCCGGCGACCCCCGCACAGGTCAGGGAACTGGAAGCCCTGGCCGGCCAGCCGCTGGATCCGGAGTACCGGCGGTTTCTGTACCTGACGGACGGGCTGGACGGATTCCAGTACACGATGCCGCTCCTGGGATGTCGTGACTGGAAGGACCCGGAACGGAGCGGACTTGGCTCCATGTTCCGGGAGATCGTCGTGGAGACCGGCCCGCTGACCGAGGCCGGGCTGCCGGAAGAGACGCGTGTCTTCCCGATCCATGTGAACGCCGAGGGATCTGCGGGGATCCTGATGCTTCATCACAGCAACGATGCCCTGGAACGTTTCTGGTGGAGCGGTCAGGGAGACAACATGTTCTTCCACACCTTCCGCGATCTTGTCGCCTACATTACGGATGGTTCCTACAGCCCGAGACAACTCTCGGACTGACTGACCTGCTCACCTTCCGCGTCGCCGGGCAGTACCCTTCGGGCTCAACCAATCGTTGGTCCGGATGTGCCGTTGACTGACGCGCAGTGGGCGCGGATCGAGCCATTGCTCCCGCACCGGACGCCGAAGCGGGGTGGCCGCTGGCGGGACACCGCGAGGTGATCGACGCGATCGCCTTCACGTCCCAGACCGGCACGCAGTGGGTGCACCTGCCGGAGGGGGACGGCAACTGGCGAGGTGCCTGCAACCGGCTGCGGATGTGGGCCGTGGACGGGACCCTGAGCGGGTGTTGACCGCACTGGTGGCACAGGCCGAGGCGGATGAGGACCTGAACTGGGCCGTGTCGGTCGACTCCACGATCGTGCGGGCTCACCAGCACGCGGCTGGGACCCGCAAAAGGAGGCCCCTGCCGGAGAGCCGAACGACCATGCCATCGGCCGGTCCCGCGGCGGACTGACCACGAGACAAGTACGACGCCGGCCAAGCCTTCACGACATCACTTGCACTCGCTACGTGAACCCTGCAGTTGACCCTCAGCGACATGAGGTGTGGCTCGGCACCTGTCGTGGTGAGCCCGTGGGGCGTCGGACCGGAGAGAGGCGAAGGCCCAGATGTAGCCAGCGGCGGCGAACCGCTGGTTCTTGAGCATGCAGCCTGTTCTTCAGCCCCACGCTGACGCGTCTTGCACCCTCGGTGAGGCCGGCCACCTGCTCGGCCGGCGAGGTGTCGCGGTCGTCGGCAAGGTGCCGAGGCGCAATCAGCCGTACTTCATACCGAAGTACGGGTCGGGTTCGCCTGTGTAGGGGTCGAGGCCGGACTCCCACCGTCGGCGTTCCTCGCGCCAGTGGACGAAGTGCGGAGAGGGCTCTCCCCAGAGGGAGGCGTCGCTGAGCGGGCACTCGTCGAAGCCCTTGGTGAACAGGCGCCGAAGGAACTCCGCCATTCCGCAATCGTAGATTTTCCAGTGGGGCCAGCCGTGCCGTTCCCACACGACAACGGGCCACTTGTTGGGATCGTGGTCAACGGTGAGCCAGCCGAGGATGTCGGCTCCGCAGCTGACGCCCCAAGCAACGACAGAACCAGGTCCGGCATCGACCTCGTCCGGTCCTCCTTTGGCCCACATGTGCCGCATGTTGGCTGTCTCGGCCGCCATGCCCCCAAGGTCAGGGCTGTCGGCCGGCTGCGTGCTCGCTTCGGGCGTCACAACGCTCAACGCGCCGTCGATGCAGCCGGCTCCGTACGTGCTCATGAAAGCCACGTAGTCGGAGGGGAAGCCGACTCCCCAAGCCCGCCGGATCGCATCCCAGTCCACCTGCTCATCGGCCCCGTCATGTGGCGGCATTACTGCCGTGAGTGCGGTGAGAACCGTTCCTTGAGACGGCATGTCCCCTCCAGTGGTGTGCATCGTCTGATGCAAGGTATCCGGCGCCACCGACATTGAGTTTCGAGGGTGTGGAATGTCAGTCGAGGACTTCGGTCAGGGCTGAGCTGGCCGTCATACCGCACCAGGGTCGGGAATCTACGTGATCACCCAACGCGGTACGACCAACATCCCCGACAGCTTGCGTACGCGTGAACTGGGATCCGTACGGCGATCTCACGTCGCACGGCTGCCTCCAGAACCGGCTTCAGCCCGCACGTGAGGCCGGACGGTTCGCACCAGTCAGCGGCGGCGAAGTTCCTCGGATCAATCCCGGAGCGTGCCTTGAGACGGGGTGATCCGAGTGGCCGGCGTACTTCATCACCTGTCCCGACGAGCCCGCGGGCCAGCCGGGTGTGTGCCGGACGCCATGGGATACCTGACTGCGGAGCATGCCCCACTTCCTCAGGAGGTTCTCGAACATGCAGGACAACGGCAGGACAGAGAGCACCGGTCTGCGGAACCGCACCGAACCGGAGCCGCCCTACCCCAAGCAGCGGCAGCAGGCCCCGGGGCTGGAGCGGGACATGCGCCCACGGCCGCGCTACGAGGCGAAGCGCTACCGTGCGGCGGACAAGCTCCGCGGCAAGGTCGCGCTCATCACGGGCGGTGACTCCGGCATCGGCCGCGCCGTCGCCCTGTTGTACGCGCGCGAGGGCGCGGACGTGGCCATCGTGTACCTGCCCGAGGAGCAGCCGGACGCCGAGGAGACCCGCGACGCGGTGGAGGCCGTGGGGCAGAGGTGCCTGCTCCTGCCCGGCGACCTGGCCGATGGCTCCTTCTGCCGGGAGACCGTCGAGCGAACGGCGCAGGAATTGGGCGGCCTGAACGTCCTGGTGAACAACGCGGCACACCTGAAAAGCCAGACCGACCTCTCGCAGCTCAGCTTCGAGGACTGGGACAGGTCCTTCAAGGTCAACGTGTACGCCTACTACCACTTGGTACAGGCCGCGCGCCCGCACCTGCGGGCGGGCGACGCGATCATCGCCACCGCGTCGGAAGAGGCCCTCAGGGGCAGCGACACCATGATCGACTATGGGGCGTCCAAAGCGGCGCTGGTCAACTTCACCAAGTCCATCGCCGAGCATCTCGCCAAGGACGGCATCCGCGCGAACGTGGTCGCTCCCGGACCCACCTGGACGGTGCTGAACGTCGCCGACCCGAACATGCCGCAGGAGGGCCTGGCCCGTCTGGGCAGTGAGGGTCCGCTCGCGCGTGTCGCGCAGCCGGAGGAGATCGCGCCGGTATACGTGTACCTGGCCTCCGAAGCCGACTCCAGCTTCACCGTCGGCGAGGTCATCGCCGTCACCGGCGGAATCACCACCACCGACTGACCGCCCGGAGCACCGTGCACGGCCGGCGCCAGTCCTCTGAGTCGGGAATGCTGTTCAGATGTGTGGCGTTGCGGGGTGCCGCGTACTGGGCGGCCGAAGGCCGAGTTGATCCTGTCGGATACGGACCGGGCTGCGCTGGAGGGATGGGTGCGGCGCCGTTCCACTCCCCAGGCGTGGGCCTTGCGGTGACGGAGCCTCCTGGCCTGCGCGACCGGCGCGTCGAACAAGGAGGTGGCCGGCCAGCTAGGTTCGACACCGCCTGCGGTGAGCCGCTGGCGGAAGCGGTTCGTCGAGCACCGGATCGCCGGCCTGGGCGACATGCCGCGGTCCGGCGGGCCGAGGACAGTGACCGCCGAGAGGTCGCCGCGTGGTGAAACGGACGCTGGAGTCGGCCTGGAGGAATTCCACACACTGGTCGACGCGGGCCATGGCCCAGGAGATGGGCCTGTCGCAGGCGACCGTGTCGCGGATCTGGCGGGCCTTCGGCCCGCGGCCGCACCGAGACCTTCAAGCTGTCCGCGGTCCCTTACCTCGTCGACAAGGTCCACGACGACGTCGGCCTGTATCCGGACCCGCCCGGGCGCGCTCTGGTGTTCTGCGTGGACGAGAAGTCTCAGCCCCGGCGCTGGACCGCTCCCAGCCGGTGCTGCCGATAATGGCCGGCGTCCCGCAGCGCCACTCCCCCGACTAGTGCTCTGACCGGGAAGATATGCCGGGTCCGGACAGGCGAAACACCGTACGGACGCCTCTGCTGAGGGATAGCGTCGTGTTCATGATGTAGGGGGATTCGTGAGCATGGCAGAGCGTGCGGTCCCGCCTCGTGTCGTGGCCGCGAAGCGTCTCGCCTCCGAGGCGGGTTTCAAGAGGAGCTGCGTCCCTGAGGTGGGCAGGTTGCTCAGGCCGGCCGCCGCTGCGAATCCCCACGGAGTCATCGCGGAGAGCGGCACTGGTTCGGGCGTGGGTACCGCCTGGCTGCACAGTGGGATGGGTGCCGAGGCCCGCTTGTTCACCGCGGAACGGGACGAGGAACTGGCCCGTCGAGCGGCTGGCGTCTTCGCGGACGACGACCGCGTCAGCGTGCTCACCGGGGACTGGCGGCTACTCGAGCAGCACGCCCCTTTCGACGTCTTCTTCTGCGACGGCGAAGGCAAGCGTGACGACCCTGAGGGCGTCGTCGAACTCCTTGCTACCGGTGGCCCGGGGAGTCGCACGGATGCACCGCGCAGGTGGCCGCGGGCACGCAACCCCGCGGGGCGTTCGCGGCATCCTCAACCACGGGTCCACAAAGGGGGGTTCGAACGGGTGGGTACGGACATGGACATCATCAGGCCGCTGCCGGAATCGGTCCGGGAGCATGCCCGGCGTCTCGGGGACAAGGTCGCTTTCGAGGACGGCCGCACGCGGCTGACCTACCGCGACCTGGAGCGCAGGACCGGGCGGCTGGCCGGTCACGCGGCGCGGCTCGGTGTGGCACGGGGCGAGCGGGTGGCGATCCTGCTGGGCAACCGCGTCGAGGCGGTCGAGAGCCTGCTCGCCGTCACCCGGGCGAGCGGGGTCGGCGTACCGCTGGATCCCGGCGGCTCCGGGGCCGAGTTGGCCCGTCTGCTGGACGACTGCGGCGCGCGCGTGCTCGTCACCGACGAGGCGCGGCTGGCCCGTCGGCCGGAGCTCCGGGCCCGTCCCGGGCTGACCCTGGTGGTGGCCGAGGGCGGCGAGGACGAGGACGGGGACGCCCCGGCGGCCGGGGGCTGCGACACGCCGATGGACGGTGTGCTGCGCTACGAGGATCTGGCGGGCACCGAGCCGGGGCTTCCCGCCCGGGACGACCTCGGGCCGGACGAGGTGGCCTGGCTGCTGTACACCTCGGGGTCGTCCGGCGTCCCCAAGGGGGTCATGTCCACCCAGCGCAACCGCCTCGCGCCGGTCGCCTCGGGGCTCGTCGGGGTCCTCGGCCTGTCGGAACGGGACCGGCTGCTGTGGCCGTTGCCCCTCCATCACGCCATGAGTCAGGTGGTCTGCGTCCTCGGGGTGACGGTGACCGGGGCGAGCGCCGTGCTGCTGCCCCGCTTCTCGGTGGCGGCAGTGCTCCGCGAACTGCGCCGCACGGACGACCCCTGCACCCTTCTCGGCGGGGTGCCGACGACGTACTCGGCGCTCCTCGACGCGGTCCGCGGCGAGGAGGGTCGCGACGGGAGCGACGGCGGTCTCGGGACGTCCGCCCTGCGGGGCTGTGTCAGCGGGGGCGCTTCGGCGGGGCAGGAATTCCGCAGGTCCTTCGAGGCGGTCTGCCGCGTCCCCTACCTGGAGCACTACGGCAGCACCGAGGCCGGCCCGGTCACCATGGCGGGGCCGGACGACGCGACGCCGACCGCGTCGTGCGGCAGGGTCCTGCCCGGCACCCGGGTGCGGGTCGGCGGCGGCGCGGACGGACGGGAGGCCGGCGAGGGCGAGTTGTGGGTGAGCGGGCCCGGCGTCATGGCCGGCTACCACGGCAGGCCGGAGGCCACCGCGGAGGTGCTGCGCGACGGCTGGTTCCGCACCGGTGACCTGGCGAGGATCGAGTCCTCGGGTGACCTCGTGATCACCGGCCGGGTGAGCGAGCTGATCGTCCGGGGCGGGGTGAACATCCACCCGTCGGAGGTGGAGGCGGTGCTGCGGCGGTTACCCGCCGTGGCGGACGCCGCGGTGGCCGGGCGCCCGCACCCCGTCTTCGGCGAGGTGCCGGTCGGTTACGTGGTTCGCGAGCCGGGCGGCGGCGCGCCGGACAAGGGGGCGGTCCTCGCCGCGTGCCGGGCGGAACTGTCCGCGTTCAAGGTGCCCGCCGAACTGTACGAGGTGGACGCCATTCCCCGTACCGCCTCCGGGAAGGTGCGGCGGCACGCCCTGGCCGCCCTGCCCGCGCGGGCACTGGGCACGGCAGCGGCCGGGGAACCGGCCAAGGACCTGCTGTCCCTCGTGCGACGCGAGGCGGCGGCCGTGCTCGGTCGGGCGGCGGAGGCGGTGGAGCCCATGACGGCGCTGCGGGACCTGGGCATGGACTCGCTGACGGCGACGGTGCTGCGGGAGCGGCTGTCCGCGGCGACCGGTCTGCCGCTCTCCGAGGCTGTCGCCTTCGACTTCCCCACGGCCGCCGCGCTCGCCGCCCACCTGCGTGCGCGGAGCGCCGGCACACCGTCGGACACGGAGGTCACGCACGGCGGCGCGGTCCGGCCGGACGACGATCCCGTGGTGATCGTGGGGATGGCCTGCCGCGCCCCCGGCGGGGTGACCTCCCCCGAGGAGCTCTGGCGGCTGGTGGCCGAGGGCACGGACGCCATCGGCCCCTTCCCCACCGACCGGGGCTGGGACATCGAGGCGCTGTACGACCCGGACCCCGGGCGCCCCGGCCGGACGTATGTGCGCGAGGGCGGGTTCCTGTCCGGCGTGGACCGCTTCGACCCCGGGTTCTTCGGCATCTCCCCGCGCGAGGCGCTGGCCATGGACCCGCAGCACCGGCTGTTGCTCGAAGTGGCGTGGGAGGCCTTCGAGCACGCCGGTGTCGTCCCCCGCGCCCTGCGTGGCTCGCCGACCGGGGTGTACGTCGGTCTGATGTACAGCGACTACGCCCGGCGCCTGACGCGGACACCGGAACATGTCGAGGGCTACCTCGGTCTCGGCAACGCGGGGAGCGTCGCGTCGGGGCGCATCGCCTACACGTTCGGTCTGCAGGGACCGGCGCTCACGGTGGACACGGCGTGCTCGTCGTCTCTGGTGGCGCTGCACTTGGCGACCCAGGCGCTGCGCCGGGGCGAGTGTTCCTTCGCGCTGGCCGGCGGGGCCACGGTGATGTCGGGGCCCTCGTCCTTCGTGGAGTTCAGCCGGCAGCGGGCGCTGGCCCCGGACGGCCGCTGCAAGGCGTTCGCGGCGGCAGCCGACGGCACGGGGTGGGCCGAGGGCGCCGGGATGCTGTTGCTGAGCCGGCTGTCGGAGGCGCGCCGCGCCGGGCTGCCGGTGCTGGCGGTGGTGCGCGGGTCGGCGGTGAACCAGGACGGGGCGAGCAACGGGCTGACGGCACCGCACGGTCCGGCGCAGCAGCGGGTGATCCGGCAGGCTCTCGCGGACGCGGGGCTGTCCCCCGGCGACATCGACGCGGTGGAGGCGCACGGCACCGGCACCCGGCTGGGCGATGTCATCGAGGCGGAGGCGTTCCTGGCGACGTACGGGCGGCGGGAGCGGGAGCGTCCGCTGCTGCTCGGGTCGGTGAAGTCGAACATCGGTCACACGCAGGCCGCCGCCGGGGTGACGGGTGTGATCAAGACGGTGCAGGCGATGGCGCACGGCATGCTGCCGCGCACTCTGCACGCGGACGAGCCGACCGGCCGGGTCGACTGGTCGTCGGGGCGGCTGGAGCTGCTGCACCGGGCGGTACCGTGGCCGAGGACGGACCGTCCGCGCCGAGCGGGGGTGTCCTCCTTCGGCATCAGCGGCACCAACGCCCACGTGGTGCTCGAGGAGCCCCCAGCAGACCTGGCGGCAGCGGCGCGGGTGCCCGGTGCGGACGACGCGGCGGGAAGCGGCCGCGTCGACGACCGTGCGCCGGTGTCCGTGGCTGTTCCGGTGTCGGCGAGGAGCGGGCCGGGACTCCGGGACCAGGCACGGCGGCTGTACGAGCGGGTGACCGCCGATCCGGACGCCGACCCGGTGGACATCGGGTACGCGCTCGCCACCACCCGGTCGGCGTTCGAGCACCGGGCCGTGGTGGTGGCGCGCGGCCGTACGGAACTGCTCGACCGCCTGCGGGCGGTCGCGGAAGGCACCGACGGACCGGGGGTTCACACGGGCACGGCCCGCCAACTTGCGCCGACAGCCGTCCTCTTCACCGGGCAGGGCAGCCAACGTGTGGGCATGGGACGTCAGTTGTACGCGACACGGGAGCTGCATGCGGGCTTCGCGCGGTCGTTCGACGAGACCTGCGCCCGGTTGGACCCGCTGCTGCCGGTGCCCCTGCGGGACGTCGTGTTCGCCGCTCCCGGCACCGGGGAGGCCGCTCTCCTGCACACGACCCGGTTCGCGCAGCCGGCCCTCTTCGCCCTGGAGACGGCCCTGTTCCGGCAGCTCGAGGCCTGGGGCGTACGCCCGGAGTTGGTGGCCGGGCACTCGGTGGGCGAGGTGACCGCGGCGCATGTCGCCGGGGTGCTGTCCCTCACGGACGCCTGCACGCTGGTGGCGGCCCGGGGCCGGCTGATGGACGCGCTGGAGCCGGGAGGCGCGATGGCCTCCGTGGCCGCCGGTGAGGACGAGGTGGCCGCGGTGGCCGCCCGGCTCACCGAGCGGGGGCACGCGGTGGAGATCGCCGCGGTCAACGGGCCCGGCTCGGTGGTCGTCTCCGGGGACGAGTCCGCGGTGCGGGAGACCGTCGGGCATTTCCGGGAGCTGGGCCGGTCCACGACGACGCTGCGGGTGAGCCACGCCTTCCACTCCGCGCGGATGGACCCCGTGCTGGCCGACTTCGCGGAGGTCGTGCGGGGCCTGTCCTTCGCCGCGCCCCGCCTCGGCCTGGTCACCGCCGTGCCGGGGCGGGCGGCCACCGACGAGGAGCTGTGCACACCGGAGTTCTGGGTGGACCACGTCCGTCGTCCGGTGCGCTTCGCCGACACGGTGGCGTACCTGCGGGAGCGGGGCGCGGGACACTACGTCGAGCTGGGCCCGGAGGGGGTGCTCACCGGCCTGGTGCGCGGCTGCCTCGCCGCGTCGGGACCGGCACCGGCGGGCGAGGGCGGGCATCGGGCGCACGACGGTGAGCGGCCGACGGTGCCGCTGGTCGTGCCGACGCTGCGCGCGGCCCGGCCGGAGGCGGACGCGCTGACCGACACCGTCGCCGCTCTGCACGCCCATGGCGTGCCGGTGGACTGGGAGGCGTATGGCGCGGGACGCGGTGGGCGGCGCGTTCCCCTGCCCACGTACGCCTTCCAGCGCCGCCGCTACTGGCTGGACGCCTCCGCGCAGCACGGGGCCGCCCCGCTGAGGGACTCCCCGGGGCACCCGTTCCTGTCGTCGCGCACGGAAACGGCGCAGGACGACGGGCTGTTGCTGGGTGGGCTGCTCTCCGTGCCGGACCGGCCCTGGCTGGCCGACCACGAGGTCGCGGGGTCGGTGCTGCTGCCGGCGACCGCCTTCGTGGAGATGGCCCTCCACGCGGGTGCGGCGGTGGGCGCGCCCGTTCTGGAGGAACTCGTCCTGACCGCGCCCGTGTCGCTGCCCGCGGACGGAGCGGTCGAACTCCAGGTGACGGTGTCGGGGCCGGACGGGGCGGGACGGCGGACCGTGCTGTTCCACGGCCGGGCGCACGCGTCGGCCGGTCACCGGCCCTGGCAGCGGCACGCGTCCGGGACACTCGCGCCGGAGCAGCCGTCGGCGGACCGCGCGGCCGGTGCCGCGACGTGGCCACCGTCGGGGGCGGTGCCGTTGACCGCCGGCGGGACGCACGCCGATCCGTACGAGCTGCTGGCCGAAGGGGGCCTGGACTACGGCCCCGCCTTCCGGGGCCTGCGCGCCGCCTGGCGGCTCGGGGACGAGCTGTACGCCGAGGTCGAGCTCCCGGGGAGTGCGGGAACCCAGGAGGACGACGGCCCGGGGTTCCTGCTGCATCCCGCGCTGCTGGACGCGGCCCTGCACGTCCTGGCGCTCGACGGCCGCGTGGCGCGGCCCGATGGTGCCGACGGGGGCGGTGTGTCCCTGCCGTTCGCCTTCGACGGGGTGCGCCTGTACTCCCCCGGTGCACGCGCGGTGCGGGTACGGGTCGCCCCCGGGCCGGACGGACGGGCCGGGGTGGAGCTGACCGACGCGGCGGGCGCGCCGGTGGCGACGTTGCGCGCGCTGACGCTGCGCCCCCTTCCGGCCGGACCGGGCCCGGCGGACACCGCCACGGCGTCGCTCCACCGGATGGAGTGGGTGGCGCTGTCGGAGCCGCCCGTGCCGCCCCCGGTGCCCGTGTGGGGCGTCCTCGGCGCGGTCGGCACCCGGCCCGTGGACGCCCTCGCGCCCCGGGGATCCGGCGTCCCGGTGTACGCCGACCCGGCCGCGGCGGCCGACGCCTCACCGGCCGTGGTGGTCGCACCGCTCCCGCCGCCCCCGGAGACGGCCGGTGGGGCCGAGGACCCGGCCGCGGACTCGCGGTGGGCGGCGATTCGGGCGCTGGAGCTGGTACGGGAGTGGCTCGCCGCACCCCGTCTTGCGGGCTCCCGCCTTGTTGTCGTCACCTCCGGCGCCGTCGACCCGCTCGACGGTCGTCCGGCCGACGACGGCACCGGTCCCAGGGAGCACGTACCTGCCCATGCGGCGGTGTGGGGACTGGTCCGTTCGGCCGCGCGGGAGAATCCGGGCCGTTTTGCCCTGGTCGACGTCGACGGCCACCCCGACTCCTGGCGCGTGCTGCCCGCCCTTCTCGCCGCCGCGGCGCCGGAGACGGCCGTACGGCGGGGAACGGCGTACGCACCGGACCTCGTCCGCGTGGCCCGGGCGGCGCAGGAGCCGCCTCGGCGGCGGCTCGATCCCGAGGGCACGGTGCTGATCACCGGCGGCACCGGTTCACTGGGCATGCTGGTGGCCCGTCACCTGGTCACCGCCCATGGCGTCCGGCATCTGATGCTGGTCGGCCGACGCGGGCCGGACGCGCCGGGGGTGCGGGAACTCGCCGCCGAGCTGGGCGGGTCGGGCGCACGGGTCACCGTCCGGGCGGCCGACGTCGGGGACCGGGCGGCGCTCGCCGCGCTGCTCGACTCGGTACCGGCGGCGCATCCGCTGACCGGTGTGGTGCACAGTGCGGCAGTGCTGGACGACGGCATCGTCCCGGCGCTCACCGCGGACCGTCTGGAGCGGGTGCTGCGGCCCAAGGCGGACGCCGCCCTCGCCCTGCACGAGCTGACCCGGGGACACGATCTGGCGATGTTCGCGCTGTTCTCCTCGGTGGCGGGCACCTTCGGCTCCGCCGGTCAGGCCACCTACGCGGCGGCCAACTGCGTGCTGGACGCGCTGGCCGCACACCGCGGGCGGCTCGGCCTGCCCGGCACGTCCATCGCCTGGGGCCCCTGGCGGCAGACCGACGGCATGACGGCGCACCTCTCCGACACCGACCTGCGGCGGATAACCCGCTCCGGATTCACCCCGCTCGGGGCGGACGAGGGCCTGGCGCTCTTCGACGCCGCCGTGGCGGGCGACGACCCGGTGGTGGTGGCTGCCCGCCTCGATGCGACCGCAATGACCGGTGGCGCACCGGCTGCGCGTCACCGCCGGGCGCCCGGTGGCGACGAAGGCGGGGATCCGTTCGGCCGACGGCTGGCCGCCGCTGCCCCGGACGAGCGCGGTGTGCTGCTGCTCGCGGAGGTACGAGCCCGGGCGGCTGCGGTCCTGGGCCACCCGGAGGGGGCCGGCGCGATCGACGCGGACGATCTGCTGGCGGATTCGGGGCTCGATTCGCTGGCCGCGGTCGATCTGCGGAACCTGCTGGCGGCGTCGACGGGCCTGGCGCTGCCGCCCACGCTGCTGTTCGACTTCCCGACGCCGCGTGCGGTCGCCGCCGAGCTGGCGGAGCGGTTCACACGGGAGGTTGCCCGTGCCCACTCCTCCGGCAGCCGGCGACGACCGGATCCCTCGGACCGTCCGGACCCCGCAGCCCGGCCGGGCATCTCCGGCCGACCGGACTCCTCCGGACCTCCGGCGGGGCCCGGAGCTCAGTGGGACGAGGGAGTCTCTGACGGCCCAGTTGCGGCCGGACGGGCGGATGTCCCGGACCGGACCGGATCGGCGCGGGGCGACGGCGGCGTTCCGGATTCCCTCGGGGAGCTGTTCCGAACCGCATGTGCCCGGGGCCGGACCTGGGACGGCATGGTGTTACTCACCATCGCCGCACGTCTGCGCCCAGTCTTCGACGACGCCGGAGCGCCCGGTGCGGCGCCGGCCTCCGTCACCCTCGCGCAGGGCGGCGCGGTCGGCGCCCCGCTGATCTGCTTCCCTGCGCTCAGCGCGCTCTCCGGACCGCAGGAGTACGCGCGCTTCGGCGCCGGTCTGCGGGACCTGCGCTCCGTCTCGGCACTGCGCTATCCGGGGTTCGGGACCGGGGAGGCGCTGCCGGGCAGCCTGGACGCCCTGGTCACCGCCCTGACCGCGGCCGTCCGTGCCCTCGCGGGTGACGGACCACCGGTGCTGCTGGGCCGCTCTGCCGGTGGCTGGGTGGCTCAGGCCGTGGCCGAGCGGCTGGCGGCCGAGGGCTGCGCACCGGCCGGCGTCGTCCTGGTGGACACCTATCCGAGCGGTACGGACGACCGCGGGCAGGCGCTCTCCGCGATGACGTCGGACATGCTGCACCGGGCGGCGGAGTTCTCCTCCGCCGATCCGGACCGGCTCACGGCCATGGCCGGGTACCTGGAGCTCTTCGCCGGCTGGAAGCCCACGCGCCCGGCTGCCCCCACGCTGTTCCTCCGGGCCCGGGACCGGCTGCCCGGCGTGGAACCCGCCCCGCCCTGGAGTCTGCCGCACACCGAAGTCACCGTCCCGGGAGACCACTTCACCGTCCTGGAGGAACACGCCCGCACCACCGCACTCGCCGTCCACCACTGGCGGCCGGCCACGTGATCTCCTGTCCCTCTCCGTCCGCCGGCCGCAGGTGCACCGTTCAGCTGCCGCAGGCGGGCCCCCGGTCGTGCCCGTGGCCGGATCGCGGTGGTCATTCCCGCCGCGGACTCCTCGGGTTCATCTCGCGCTGATGTGATGTGCCGCGCCAACGCTCGTTGCTCAGGCGGCGCTTGTGAATCGGAGTCGTCAATGGTGATGCCGAGAGTGGTCCCGGAGGGAGTGCCGACCCGGTCGACGCCGTGACCGGCTGGGTGATCGCCCAGGGTGCTCCGGCGCTCGTCGGTTACGGCGTGGGCGGCGGCTATCCGACCGCCGGAGATCCAGGGCCTACCCGTCGCGGCAGCCGGTTCTTCAGCGGCGGGAACTCGCCCCGTACCGCCCTGGTCCAGGACATCACCCTGCCGGCCCGCGGGTCCACCGGCCGGCCGGCGCTCGACGCCGGGCGGGTGCGGTACACGCTGACCGCCTGGCTGGGCGGGTACGCCGGGCAGGAGGACGGCGCCCGGCTGTCGGTCGAGTTCCGTGACCGGGCCGGGACGCCGGTGGCGCTCAGCGTACTCGGCCCCGTCACCGCCGCCGAACGCGGTGCGCGCACCGGGCTGCTGGAGCGAACCGCGTCCGCCGCCGTGCCGCCCGGTGCCCGCACCGCCCGGGTGCTGCTCGTCTTCACCCGCAGCGGCGGCGGGACGTCCAACGACGGCTACGCCGACGCCGTCTCCCTGACACTCACGCCTGTTGGAGGACACGCATGACCAGGATCGACCGACGGGGACTGCTCAGGGCCGCCGCGGCCGCCGGTGCCCTCAACCTGGCGTGGCCGCTGAGCGCGGGACTGACGCCAGCTCAGGCACGGGAGGCGGCGGAGGCGCTCGGAGCCACCTACGACGGGGCGCCGTTCACCCTCGGTGTCGCGTCCGGCGATCCCCAGCCGACCAGCGTCCTGCTGTGGACACGACTCGCGCCGGAACCCCTGGCCGCCGAGCAGCCCATGCCCGAGGTGGTCGAGGTGGAGTGGACCGTCGCCCTGGACCGGGAGCTGCGGCGCGTCGTCGCCCGCGGCACCGCGCCCGCCTCCGCGACGCTCGGCCACAGCGTCCACGTCCCCGTTCAGGGTCTGCGCCCCGGCACGCGTTACTGGTACGGCTTCAAGGCACTCGGCAGAACCAGCCGGATCGGCCGCACGAGGACCGCTCCGGGCCGGCGGGTCGACAGGGTCCGCTTCGCCGCCGCCAACTGCCAGGCGTTCCACGACGGCTTCTACGCCGCCCACCGCGGCATCGCCCGGGAGAACGTCGACTTCGTGGTCCATCTCGGCGACTACATCTACGAGCACGGGCAGGTCGGCGGTGTCCCCGCGGACCATGTCCGCGACCACGAGGGGCCCGCCGTCTTCACCCTCGCCGACTACCGCCGCCGCCACGCCCTGTACAAGGGCGACGCGTCACTGCGCGAGGCGCACGCCGCCCACCCGTGGTTCCTGACCTGGGACGACCACGAGGTGGCCAACGACTACTCGGGCACCGGCGGCGGAGCCCCGGTCATGCGGCGCCGCGCCGCCGCGTACCAGGCCTGGTACGAGAACATGCCGCACCGCGACAGCAGCGCGTTCGCCCTGCCCGATCCGGAGATCCACCGGGTCCGCCGGTGGGGCGGCCTGCTGGAGCTGACCGTCCTCGACCTGCGCTCCTACCGCTCGGCGCAGAACCTGGCCGACGGCACGATCCTCGGCGCCGGGCAGAAGGCCTGGCTGAAGCACGGCATCGACCGGGCTCCGGACGCGTGGCACGTGTGGGCCAACTCCATCATGCTCAGCCAGCTCCGCGGCAGCCCCGGCGGCCCGTACATGTTCACCGACCAGTGGGACGGCTTCCTCGCGGAGCGCAAGGAGGTCCTCGGCCATGTGCACAGCAGCGGCCTGGAGGACCTGGGCGTCATCACCGGTGACTGGCACTCCGCGTTCGTCGACGACATCAGGACCGACTTCGACGACCCGTCCTCGCCGGTCGTGGGCACGGAGTTCACCGCCCACTCGGTCAGCTCCGCGGCGTACTCACCGGACTGGAACAGGGAGAACGGCCCGGTGATGGGCGCGGCCAACCCGCACTTGAAGTACTTCGAGGGCAACCGTTACGGCTACGACGTCTACGAGGTCACCCCCGAGCGGTTCAGCGCGCACATGCGGGTGATCGCCGACCGCCGCGACCCCGTCTCGCCCGTCACCACGCTCACCACGTTCCATGTGGACCGCGGCACGGTCGGCTCGTACGAGGATCCGGCGACGAGGAACTCGCCCGCGCAGTACCGCCGAGACCGGTAAGGGGGCACGGCCCCGGCCGAGGGCCGGGGCCGCTACTGACGTTCCCCGGCGCACGGTTGCTTGTCGATGAGCGTGTTCGTGATGTGCGTGGTGCCGAGTTCGACGGCGGAGCCGTATCTCGGTGATGTCAGGGCGTAACGGAGAGGCTAGCGAGGTGTCGCGAGTACGTCCTGGAGTACGTTCGCGAGCGTGACGCGGGCCAGCTCGTGTTTCAGGGTCTCCTCGATGCCCTCGTAGATGTTCTGCATGGCCGGCTGGATGCCGTGGCCCACCACGCATTCCTGGTCCGGGGTGGTGCGGTGCATGGCGAACAGCGGGCCGGTTTCCACTGCCTCGTACACGTCGAGCAGGGTCATCGACTCCAGCTCGCGCGCCAGTGACCAGCCCGCGCCCACGCCCCGCCGGGACTCCACGAGCCCGGCCCTGCGCAGCTCGCCGAGCAGCCGCCTGATCACCACCGGGTTGGTGTTCGCGCTGGTCGCGATCTGCTCGGAGGTGGCGACCTCATGACCCTGACGCTGATAGAGACCGATCCAGGCCAGCGCGTGGGCGGCAATGGTCAACCTGCTGTTGGCACTCATGAGCCCCTCCTCCCGGCCGCAACGCTTCATGTTACGACAGCGCAGTCGTAACAGTGAAAGTTGCAACAGGCTGTCGTAACAATTAACGTTGCGACTGTCGGGAAAGGGTCAATCAACGAGGTGAGAAGAATGAGCAAGCCACTCACAGGCAAGGTCGCCCTGGTCACCGGGGGATCGCGCGGACTGGGAGCCGCGACCGTACGGCTGCTGGCCGAGCAGGGCGCCGACGTCGCCTTCACCTACGTCAGCTCCGAGAAGCAGGCGCAGGCCGTCGTCGACGAGGTGCACGGCAAGGGAGCCAAGGCCGTCGCCTTCCAGTCCGACCAGGCGGACACTAGCCGGGCGCCGGCACTGATCGACGACGTGGTCGCGCACTTCGGCGGCCTGGACATCCTCGTCAACAACGCGGCGATCTCGGTGGAGCAGGGCCGCACGGTGGACGACCCGGACGCCGACACCGCCGCGCTGGACCGGATGCACGCCACCAACTACCTCGGCGTCATCGCCGTCATCCGGGCCGCCTCCCGAGTGCTGCGCACGGGCGGCCGCATCATCACGGTGAGTTCCGGACTGGGCTCCCGGGTCGGCGTCCCGGGCGTTGCCGACTACTCGGCGACCAAGTCAGGCATCGAGAGGTACACCATGGGGGTCGCACGGGACCTCGGGCCCCGAGACATCACGGCCAACGTCGTGGAAGCCGGGCTGATGGACAGCGGCATGCAGCCGCCGGACCCCGAGACCCTCAAGGCCCTGCTCAGCTCGCTGTCCCTGCAACGGATGGGGCACCCCGACGAAATCGCCGCGGCGATCGCCTTCCTGGCGAGCCCCGCCGCCTCGTACGTCACGGGCGCGGTGCTGGACGCCCACGGCGGCTACAACGCCTGAACTCGAACCCCTGCCGCGCCCCGAAGGACCTGGCGTCTTCGGGGCGCGCACCGCCAACGACCCGCGTGTGCGTGGACACGCCTCACGAAGCCCGGATCGTGATCGTGTTACGAGCTCGAAGGAACCCGGCTGTCACTTCACTCAGAGTGGCCGCGTCACATAAGTTGAGCCGGCACCCGTTCCCATGGACAAAGCCGGCGGCCACCAACCTGTCGGAGCAGCGCGGGCTCAGCCCAGTGAACGGAGCTGTCCAGGACGGCTCGGACGCCGTGATCACAACTGCCAAAGCCCGTCATCGTCGCAAGTCAAGATCGCTTCGCCTTGGACAAGATGGGCGCCGGCGACGGCACGCTCCGTACTGCAATGCCGGCTCAAGCCGCGATGTCGGATTCGGGTTGCAGTGCAGGGCCGAGCAGCAGGCCCCCGTCCAGGACGAATTCCGAGCCCGTGGCGAAAGATGCGTCCTGGGAGGTGATGAAGAGCAACAGGCGGGTGATGTCAGAGGGTTCGGCGAGGCGGGGGATGGCGAAGGGATCCGGCGAGTAGAAGTCGGCGATGGCCGGCTGGCCTGCGACGGTGGGTTCGTTGACCAGCGGTGTGGAGACGACGCCGGGGTGGATGGAGTTGACTCGGATGTTGTCCCGCCCCAGCTCCAGCGCGGCCGTCTTGGTCAGCCCGCGCACGGCCCACTTGCTGGCGGTGTAGGGGGCGTAGAAGGCCGCGCCGACGTGGGCCATGGTCGAGGCGATGTTGACGATGGTTCCGCCGCCGCCCCTGCGCATCGATGGAGCCACGGCCCTGATGCCGAGGAACTGGCCGGTGACGTTGACGCTGAAGGTGTGCTCCCAGGTGCGGAGTTCGGTGTGCTCGATAGGGGCCGCCGGGTTCTGGACGCCCGCGTTGTTCACCAGGATGGTGATCGGCCCGAAGTAGTCTTCGACTTCTCGTACCACCGCCGCCCAGTCGTCCTCGCTGGCGACATCCAGGTGAACGGAAAGGGCTCGATGACCGAGCTGAGCAGCGAGAGCGCGGCCGGCGGCGGCGTCGCGGCCGGCAATGACGACGTTCGCCCCCTCGGCGTGGTAGCCCCGCACATGACTGCTGCCCATACCCCCGCTGCCGCCCGTGACGATGACGGTCTGGCCCTCAAAGCGTCCCATGATGCTACCTTCCAGGCTTCCACTAGTGGTGAGCCGAGTGACTCACCTCTTCTCTCAAGGTAAGAGGAGGGCCAGAGGTGAGTCAAGTGACTCACCTCATGATGGGAGGCATACTGGAGGGCATGACGGCACAGCCTTCGGAATACCACCGGCGCGTGGCAGCGCAGAAGCGGACGTCCATCATCGAGGCAGCGACGAAGCTGTTCCTCGACTCCGGCTACGACGGAACCTCGCTGGCCCGCATCGCCGAGGCGGCCGGAGTGTCGAGGGCGACTCTGTTCAAGCAGTTCACCACCAAGGCGGCCCTGTTCGAGGCGATCGTCACCGAACACTGGAAGGTCGACGACGAGGAGGCGCCCCTCCCCGAGCCGGGGAACCTCCGCGCCGGGCTTGAGACCATCGGACGCCGCTACGTGGACCTTCTCACCCAGCCCGGCATGGCCGCCCTATTCCGTATCGTCATCGCCGAGGTACCGCGCTTCCCCGAGCTCGGCGAGACGCAGTTCAATCTCGGCAAGATGCCCTACTTCGAATCGGTCCGCCGCTACCTGGAAGCGGAGAACGCCACTGGCGCGGCACGGCTTGACGATGCGGAGATGGCGGCGACCCAGTTCCTCGGAATGATCTCCAACTACGTGTTCTGGCCGCGGATGCTGCTCGCGCGCTGGGAGCCCGACGACTCCGCCATCACCAACGCGGTCGACCAAGCGGTGCTGACCATGCTCGCCCGATACGGTGCGCCGGGGACCCCCGGTGCCTGAGGCACCAGGCGCCCCACCGCGGGCATCTCCGCTGTATGGCTGGGGTGTTGAGGGCCGAGCGGGTGTGGGTGGAGACGTTCACCGGGCTGCGGGCCTCCGCCAGTGCGCGGGGCAAGTACGGTGCAGCGGCGTGCCCGACTTCTGCTCCGCCGACCGCGATCAACTTCCTTATGGAGCGCGGTAATCTAGGCGAGGTGAATGGTCTCGCGCCCGTTGATCCACCGGACCTCCTCGCTTCGCTCGGTGTGTCCTTCCAGCTCCACAAGCACCCTGACGTGACCAGCCCTCAGGAGGTCTGGGCCGTGTTGGGCGTTCCGCCGGCGGGAATGCAGCGGAGCGGAGCGTGTCCCGGATCCGCAGACCGGACCGCGGTGGTGGTGTTCGACGGGACGGTCAGCAAACTGGGACGGGTACGTTGCGGCAGCGGCCGGCCCGGCAGCAGCATCGAAATCGAGGCAGCGGAGCTCATGGCAGCCATCCCGGGGGCCGCTACGGCGTCGATCGCCGACTTCCCGGCGGATGAGTTGGTGTGACGACCATCCGCGAGGCCACACCCTCGGACGCCGGTGACATCTACCGTCTGCTGAGCGGGTTCGTGACGAGGCGCCGGCCCGACCGAGCAGTCTTCGACGATGCCACGTTCCCCCGGATCATCGAGGCCGCCTCGGACGGCAGCGCCGAGTTCCTGGTCGCCGAGCAGGACTCGCGCGTCGTCGGGTACCTGCTTGCGGTGCGCATGCCCACCCTGTTCGCCGGCGGGACGATCCTCGAATTGCTCGAACTCACCGTGGACGAGCCAATGCGGGGCCGCGGTGCGGGTTCCGCGCTGATCCGGGCCGTACAGGCAAAGGCCCGGGGGGCGAAGGACGTCGAGGTGACCGTGCCGACCCGCAGAGCGGCCGACTTCTATCGCGCTCTGGGGTTCCACGAGACCGCTGTTCATCTCAAATGGTCCAGTACATGATCGGGAATCTGCCGACCAAACGGCCGGGCGAGATGGGGAAACCACGCAGATCCAGGGAGCAAACGGCGCTCGTGACCGGCGCGAACCGAGGGCTCGGACAGGTGATGGCCACGGCTGCTCGTCCAACGCCGCGCACGGCGCGTCTACGGTGCAGCCCGCGACCCGCGGTCGGTCCGCGAACCCGACGTGGTTCCGGTCCGCCTCGACATCACCGATCACGCCCGGGTTGCCGCGGCAGCTGAGACGTCAGCGGGCGCAGCAGGACGGCGCCACGGTGGGCGAATTCCTCCGTCCCCGCCGCCCAGGAGTAGACGTCGGTGCCGTCCCACATTCATGGGGTTCTTGCCGGTTCAGCCAGAGCTACTGGCGTCCGGCGTCGGCATCGCCCTGCCTGTTGACGCTCTCAGTGATGGGTGGGCCAGGCCCACGCCACGGTGACGACCGGGTGCGTCTTTGTGCGGGTGGTGGCTATCCCGCAGACGTGCGCAGCTCGTCCAGTCCTGCCGAGAAGGTCACGCTCGGCCGGTAGCCCAGGTCGGCGCGGGCGTGTGTGATGTCGTAGCTGCGGTCGCGCCCCATGATCGCAACCAGCCAGTTGTACAGCGGCGGCGGAGCAGGACGGCGCAGCAGTCGCCATGTCCGATCGAGGAGTCCGGCGACCGGCGAGGCGACTGCGAGCGGAACGCTTCGCGCGCGGCTGACATCGGCGCCCATGATCTCCAGGACCGGGGTGAAGAAGTCCCGGATCGGCATCGGGGCGCCGTCGGTGATGTAGTAGACCCTGCGGTCGTAGCCCCGGCTCAGCGCGGCGACCGTCGCGGATGCGAGGTTGTCGACGTGCACGAAGTCCATGATGTGACGTCCGTTGTCGATCCAGGCGAATCGGCCGGCGGCGGCCGAGGTCGCCGCGTCGCGCAGCGTTGTCATTCCCTTGCCCCAGATGAACGGCGGGCGCAGTGTTATCAGCGTCATCCCGGGGGTCGTGATGTTCGCCAACGCCCGCTCGGTCGCCAGCTTGACCCGGCCGTACGCGATGATCGGCCGGCCGGTTGGCGTCGCCTCGGTGACCACCGCCGGCTTGCGGTGCCGGTCCGTCGACACGGCGGCGGCGCTGATCAGCACGAATCGTTTGACACCTGCGGAGGCCGCGGCGGTGAACAGGGACACGGTCGGCCAGTGGTTGTCCCGCTCGAATGCGGCGTCCGGCCCCCAGAAATCCATGCGGGCAGCCGAGTGAACCACCGCTTCACACCGGTCCAGGACAGCCGTCCAGGTCGGTGCCGGGCGTGGCGTCCCCGTGGGGGTATCGCCGGGGTGGTGACCCGGCCCGCGCAGGTCCGCGAGATCACCGCGTACGGGCGTGGCTCCTGCTCGCGCCACTCGCTGTTCGGCCTCGGGGCTGCGGGCCAGTGCCCACACGGTGTGGCCGTCGGCGATCAGACGGGTGATGAGCTGTTGTCCGACGAATCCGCTGCCGCCGGTGAGAAATATGTCCATGTGGGTTCCCTGGTCCTTGATGGCCGTCTCGTACGTCGATGTGGTGTGCGCGCTGCGGGCACGGAGAGGTGTGCCGACACCGCGAAAGGGAGTGCCCGGCCGCCGGAGAGGACCGGTCGGCGTTCCTGATCCGCCGGTCGGGGCACCATGTCGCGCCGTCGGGTGGTCTTCAGGTGCCTTCACATGCTGCGTGCGTGCCCCGGACCCGAGAATGAGGAAGAGGTCGGCTGGCATTCCACCTCGTGGGGCCCGTCGTCGATGCCGCCCGGGTCATCGCGGGACGCGGTGACGATGCCCGCGACGAGCTCCAGGAGCACGGTGGCAGGGCGGTCAAGTGTGTTGTCCATGAGCTCGACGGTGCGCCCGCGGGCAGGTCCGTTGGAAGCCAAAGGTCTTCCTGGTACAGCTGGTACCAGGACACGACGGCCGGGCGGGCGAAAGAATGGCGCCTGTGAACGAACTCGGTGTCGCGTTGCGGGCTTGGCGGGATCGGCTCGACCCCGGCGCCGTTGGGCTGCCCCGCTATTCCCCCCGCCGGGTCCCTGGCCTGCGGCGGGGCGAATTGGCGCAGCTGGCCGGAATCTCTCCCGAGTATGTGGTCCAGCTCGAACAGGGCCGGGCATCGAGGCCGTCGGCGCAAGTCTGCACGGCACTCGCCCGCGCGCTGCAATTGTCCGACGATGAGCAGGCCCATCTCCTGCGCTTGGCCGGCCACGCCGCGGACCCGGACCGTATTCCGCGCCTGGTCCCGACCAGCGTGCACCGGATCGTGGAGCAACTCGTCGGCAGCCCGGTGGCGGTGTGCGACGCCGCCTGGCAGTTGTTGCACTGGAACCCGCTGTTCGCGGCGACCTTCGGCGATCCCACGAGAGGAGGCGACGATGAACGCAACGCGCTGATCTTTCAGTTCGAGAACCGGCCGAGCCGCATCCGGCAGACCGCGGCGGAGCGGGCCGCGTTCGAGGAATCCCTGGTCGCCGACCTGCGCGCCACGACGAGCCGGTACCCGAACGACCCCGACATCAGGGCGTTGATCTCGCGGCTGCACGGCAGTCACCGGTTCCGTGAACTCTGGGCGCTTCGATCGGTGGGTGACCACCAGGGCGTGCGCAAGGTCGTCGCACATCCGGTGGTGGGAGACATCGCTCTCGACTCCAACGTGCTCACCACTCAGAGCACGAACCTCCGTCTCGTCGTGGACACCCCACGCGACACGGACGCCAGGAGCAAACTCGATCTCCTGTCCACCATCGGCATTCAGGAGATGACCTCGAAAGGCTGAGGTGTCACGGGCCCACGATGCCCGGGGTTCTTGGGGCAGCGACGCGCTGAGCGCCGTGATGGTGGTCAAGGTGATCCAGGTGTCGCGGTTGCCAAGACTCAAGGCCACGCTTCCGTGGCAGTGAGGCCCTGCACGAACGCCCACCACCGACGTCGACGCGAGCACGAAATCCGGCACAACGCCGGCCGGCGCCGCCTGCTCAACCCCTCGCCCCGAGCCGGCCCACTCCTGCCTCCGGACTCGGCAGCCGTTCGACGGACAACGCGCCTTCGCGCCGCCCCTTCAGGCGCCTATACGACCGTAATCCCGCGCGGCTTCGTCAGTCGGGTGCCGCCGGGCACGCCTCTCGCGCGGAAGGAACAGGCGGCCAGCATCGGCCTTCCCTGCCAACCGGGCGCCGATGCTCCGTTGCCCCCCGCCGCAGGATGTGGCCGATCATCGCCCCATCGAGATCAACGACGAAACTCCCTCC
The DNA here is from genome assembly GCF_055570675.1 of Streptomyces sp. NPDC031111. Classification (NCBI taxonomy): domain Bacteria; kingdom Bacillati; phylum Actinomycetota; class Actinomycetes; order Kitasatosporales; family Streptomycetaceae; genus Streptomyces; species Streptomyces sp. NPDC031111. The sequence goes on along the minus strand of NZ_JBVIGS010000008.1, from coordinate 213,733 downwards.
GCCACCGCTGTCCTCTGCAGCGTCATGAGTTTTCCCGTCACTCCCAGCGCGGCCGATGAGTTTGTGGCTCCCGGCCGGTCCAAACTCGTGACAACACCACCAGGAAAGGACACCGCCATGTCGGAGCTTCTCGTCGACTTCATCACCTCCCTCGACGGCTACGCATCAGGAGAGGGATGGCCTGGGTTCTGGGGCCTCGAGGGCCCGGAGTACCTCGCATGGCTCGGCGAGCAGCCCAAGGCCACCTACCTGATGGGAGCGAACACCTACCGCCTGATGTCGGGCTTCGCCGCGGGCGAGGTCCCGGATGGCCAGGACGAGTTCCGGCCCGAAGAAGAGGCGTCCGTCGACGAGCTCACGCAAGCGTCCAAGGTCGTGTTCTCCTCCTCGCTCGAGGAGCCACTGACATGGGCGAACTCCACGCTCGTCCGCGACGACGCCGTCGAGGCGGTCCGCGCCGTGAAGTCGAGCGGCTCGGGGCTCCTGAGCACGATCGGCAGCCTCAGCCTGTGCCGGTCCCTGCTACGAGCCGGACTCGTCGACCGCTTCCGGGTCGTGATGTTCCCGGTGATCACCGGAGCCACAGGCGCAGAACGCATCTACGACGGCTATCCGGACGTTGCCCTCGAAATGACCGAGCACCGCACCTTCGACGGCCGCATCCAGCTGGTCGAGTACAAGCCCCGCGTACTCGAGCACCCGCCGCTCGGCGTCCCCGCGTGACGTCGCCCCGTCCGCCGATCGGACGCCCGCCGTCGCCGACCTGGCGGGCGTCTGCGCGCCCATCGCGTGCGTGCATGCCCCACACTCGCGCCGTGGCCGTTGGTATCCCCTGGTCAGCGGCTCGCCCACGCGGTGCGCCTGATCGATCGCGGTGGCCAGCGTGGCGGCGAGCCGGTCCACTTCCGACGCCCGCCGTTCCCTGACGGGCGCCGCTCACGGCCTCCCAGGCAGCACGGCAGGCCTCCTCCAGAGGACCGACCTGCGTCGGCGGCCGCTCCGCTCGGTCAGCCGTCGAGCGCGGCGGAGGGTGTGTCCCCGTTCTGGGCCTGCCGGGCCCGCTTGGCGTGCAGCGTCGCCAGATCCCTGACACCGTTCTCGTCGATGCCGCCCTGGTCCGCGGAAGCCGCCAGGGTCCACAGGAGCGTCGTGCCGACCCGTGTCTGGGTCACGGCGCCGGGCTCGCCGCGGAATCCGGAGGAACCGAACCGGGCGTCCCGCTCGTCGCCGACCGGGCCGAGCTCGAACGTCTTGGCCCTCTCTCCCGCCCTCTTGCCGTAGTAGCCGTCCCAGAGCACCTCGTACGCATCCCGGGCGGCCTGTTCGCTGTCGTAGGCGATGATCAGGAAGGTGACGGTGGCGGCGTTGTCGTCGTGTCGGAAGGTCGAGGCGCCGTAGAAGCGGGACTCCTCGCAGCCCGCGTTCTCCTTGATGGGGCAGGCCTGCGAACGGTAGAGCTTGTTCATCTCGACGGCCTTGGGCGGAGCGGCCTCCTTCCATCCCGTCATGGCCTCGCCGTCCGGCAACGTCCGCTGTGCCTGCTCCTTCGTGAGCACCGCTGCCTTGCCGTTCCCGCTGTCGCTCTCCGCGCCGCCGCCACAGCCGACCACCAGCAGTACGGCCGCGGCCGCCGCGCACCACCGATAGTTCTTCATGGTCATGCCATCACCCCTCGGCAGATGATCCTACGCGGACCACCTGCACGTGTGCGTCGCCCCGAACCGGGCACCGTCACCACGGCGGACTGCTACGACGACGCCTGTGCGCAGGCCCACGAGGAGGGCGGACCCTGCCGATCCGGTACGCGCCCGTCACTGGCGAAGACCCTGCCTCCTGGCTGGAATTTCTCACCGCCCGCCTGCGCTGCCGCTTCACCGGCGCGCAGCGCTCCCCAGGGCTACTCCTGCGCGACATGACCCTGGCGAAACCCATACTCCCGTCCACCACTGCGGTGAGTTCGGCGATCTTCTCGCGGATCGCGTCCGCCTGCACGGCGATCTCGCGCTCCCGTTCCTCCAGACGGGCCAGCAGCGCCCCCAGGAGTATCTCGCCGCTCCAGTTCGTGGGCATGTCCTGAACAAGTGCTGCTGAGGAGGGCATTCCTCCCCGACACTGGGCACCCCATGTCATCAACGGCAGGAAGGTGAAACCGTGTTGAGACCCTTACGCGCGTTCGTCGGCACGCTGGCTGCTGCGGCTCTCACGGTCGGTCTCGCAGCGATGCCCGCCCAGGCTGCGCCCGCCGTCGACTGCAACCTGGGCACACCACTCAACGATGACCTGAATACCATCGACTACACGATTGACTCCTCACCTGGCCGGACGGGTCCGTACGAGGCCTGCTCCCGTGTCGCCACCATCCCGGCTGACACCCCGCTCTACGTGTCGTGCTACGTGGAGAACAGTTACGGGAACACCTGGTCCTACATCGGGCTGCGCGGATTCTGGATCTATGACGCGCACTTCCTGGACGGCGGCGCCGGCAAACCCTGCGTGTTCTTGTAATCCGGGCCCGACACGGTGCCTCTCACCCGGCAGAAATGGTGCAGCACGGCTCGGTTGGAGTGGGCGCTGCGACGGCTGATTGCCGGGTCGGCTTCCGACGCTGCGTTGCTCCGGGTAGCCCAGCCACCCCTCGATGGGCGGCCGCTGCGCGGAAGTCGTGCCGAAACCCGAGAACAGACTCCGGATCGACTTCTGGAATCCATGACTGCACGTCACCGGTCAGGTCTCGAAGAAGACTCTACTTGCGGCGGGATCGGAGGGTCGAGGATCCCACGCCAGCGCCCCGCTGAGCCTTCGTACCTCACCGCGCCACCGGTCTCGTCCTGATGCCGGACGTTCAGCGCGCGGCGCTGCGGGAAGGCAGAGCAGCCTCATCGGACGCCGTCAGCAAGCGCGTTCGTCTCCAGTGCAGTTGCGGTGTCCGCAGCAGCCTTCCGCCTACGCGAATAGGGGGTCAAAGAGGAGGCCATGAGGACACCGCGCACATACAGCCGCCCTGCGGGGGCCGAGCGCTCCGAAGTCATGTGGCTGTCGGCCCCGGGCGAGTGCGCCGATCCCGGTTGCTCGAGGGGACATCGACGGTACGGCGCGTGCGCGTCCCATCCGCTCAGTTGCCGGCTTCGGGCGGACGCTGACCGCTCGTGCCGGCCTGACGGCTGTGCTCGACCTCCAACCCAAGGATCATTCTGTCCAACTCATCTACCTTACGGCGCATTTCCTCCACAGTCGCCCGGAGTTCCCGCCGTTGGCTTCGCCGAGCGCGTCGGTCGTCCGGCGGCGGCCGCTCCGCCGCCCTCGTCACCCGCCGGTAGTGCTCCTCTACATCCTCGAACAAGCGCCGTAGGTGCTGCGCTCTTTCCCACAGCGCCATGTCCCCCGCGTCGATCCACCCGGCCAGCAGCCGCATCCGGTCGGCCAGGAACTGGCAGTGGCTGTGCGCGTGCGCGGCTTGACGCTCGAGAGATCGAAGATGTCGACCACCGCGATCCGAAATCACGCGGCCATCATCTCGCAGCGAGCTGTCCGACGTCATCCCGTACCGCAGAAGCACACCCCTGGCCGCCCGCACCCGCCCCTTGCGGATACCTGACAACGCCCTGACTCACTGCCCGCCGATTCATGTGACCGCTTGCCGCTGAGGGCGAGTTCTAGCCGTACAACCAACTGCCGTAAGGCGCAGCGTCCACGAGTTGGTACAGCCCGAGAGCGGCAGCTCCGAGGACAAGGAGGAACAGCCCGGAGCGCAGGAACACCGGACCCACGACGGTCACTGAGACGGCCTGCCCTGTGAGAGTGCGCCAGTCCCGCAGGCGTCGGATGTCCCCCGCGCTGGCCCACCAGAAGCCAGCACCGATCACAAGGAAGATCGCACCGAACAGGCCCAGAGCACTGACGACGGACAGGAAATCTCCTCGGTCGCTGTTACCGCTGATACTCAAAGTCGCCACCATGAGCGGCACCACGCCCAGCAGGCCGAAGGTCACGCCTCGCCACGCAACGTCGGCCGGCCGCAGTCGCGGCAACATCACGCCGTGCAGTGGGCGTCGGCGGCTCGCTCACTGCCGGTCCGGAGAACTGAACGGCAGAATTGAGCCGGGCTACAACTGGGACGCACTGGTCACGCCCAGGAGCCGGCCCCTGCGCAAGTGCTGTCTCCTACGCTTGGCTGACAAGCGAGAGGCCTGGATCGGACACTGATGACCTGCGTCCGACGCGTCTGCTTCGGGCGGGTGTGTTTGCGGGCCTCGGGGCGGGGCGTGCGAAGTGAGGGGGCGGCGATGCCGGGGTCGGGGAATCGGGGTCTGTCGAGGGGTGCGCTGATCCGGCAGCGTGCGAAGGCGCGGTTCGTGGGCCGGCGGGCGCAATTGGCGCTGTTCGCAGAGAATTTGTCGAAGGACCCGCAGTCTGGGAATGATCCGGCGGAGTTTCTGTTCCATGTGCGTGGTGTGGGTGGGGTGGGGAAGTCCACGCTGCTGCGGCAGTGGCAGGAGGCGGCCCGGCGTGCGGATGCGGTGACGGCGATGGTGGACGAGAACGACGTCCACGGGGTACAGCAGGCCCTGAGCGAGCTGGTCAGGCAGTTGGCGGAGCAGGCCGGTCCCTGCAAGGAGTTCGACAAGGCGGTCGAGCAGTTCCGGCGGGAGCAGGCGGCTCGAGGGGAGCCGATGCCCGTGGAGGGCGAGGCGTCGATGTCGAGCCGGTTGGTGACGCAGGCCGCTTTGGGAGCCGCGTCGCTGATTCCGGGCGCCGGCGTCGTGACGGCGATGGCGAATCCGGATGCCGCGGCCCAGGGGCTGGACCGGCTCCGGTCCTCATCCCAGGCTCGTGCGCGGCGGCGGGGAGCCCGAAGTGATGGGGCTGATGTGAGCCGGGCTTTCGTTGCCGAGTTGGATCGGTTATGCCGTCTTCATCGGTGGGTGGTGCTGTTCTTCGACACGTGGGAACAGACTGCCCAGTACCTGGACGGGTGGCTGCTGAGTCTGCTGGACGAAGAGTTCGGTGCGGTGCCGGCAAACGTCATCGTCGTGCTGGCGGGCCGGGACGAACTCGCGGAGCGGGAGTGGTCGCCGCTGCGGGATCAGGTCGCGGACGTGCCGTTGGAGGTCTTCACGGAGGTGGAGACGCGTGCGCTGCTGACTTCGCGGGGCGTGACCGATCCAGACGTGGTGGAAGCGGTGCTGCAGCTGTCGATGGGGCTGCCTCTGCTCGTGGAGCTCCTCTCCCTGGCCCGCCCCCGGACTGTTGAGGAAGTGGACGCGGGCGGAGACCTCGCGGACGTGGCGATGGAACGGTTCGTGCAATGGATCACGGACCCTGAGCAGCGTGAGGCTGTGCGGGCGTGTGCGTTGCCGCTGCAGCTGAACGAGGACGTCTTCGCTGCCGCGACTGGGCCTGGGGCAGAGGGGCTGTGGGAGTGGCTGTGCGGACAGCCGTTCGTCAGCGGCCGCGGCGACTTCAAGCACTATCACGCGGTGGTCCGTGCCAGCATGGTCCGCCAGCAGCGCACCCACTCTCCTCAAGGCTGGGCTTCGGCGCATCTGCGCTTGGCGGACACTCATGCCGCCTGGCGTGCCGCAGTCGAGGAACGGCTTCCCGAGGCGGAACGGTGGAAGGACTCTGAATGGCGCCGGCATCGCTTGGATGAGACGTACCACCGGCTGTGCGCGCGTCCGGGAATGCATCTGACGTCCGCTCTTGAGCAGGTGGTGCATGCTGCGGGCCAGGACGAGGCGGTGCTGCGACAGTGGGTCGAGATTCTGGACCAAGCCGCTCAGGACACCACGGACACTGCCCTGCTCGCTTGGTCCCTGCGCTTGCGGAACGCTCTCTCCGACGACGACCCTGTCCTTGCATGCCTGGGTGGTCTACTTACCCACGGCCAGATAGGTACGTCGGCCAGGAGCTGGGCGTATACCTATCGCGGCCAGCGCCTCTACCTCTCCGACCGGGACGAAGAGGCCCTTGTCGAGTTCGACCGTGCCCTCGCGCACGACGTCCGCAACGCCCGGGCATGGGCCCGTCGGGGAGAAACCCGCCGCTGGCTCGGCCATCACGAGCAGGCCATCGCCGACCTCACCGCCGCACTGGACATCGACCCCACCTACGCCTGGGCCCTCGGCTCCCGCGGCCAGGCACACCAGCAGGCCGGCCATCACGAGCAGGCCATCGCCGACCTCACCGCCGCACTCGAACTCGACCCCACACTCGCCTGGGCCCTCGCCTCCCGCAGTCAGGCACACCGCGAAGCCGGCCGGTACGACGAGGCCGTCGCCGACCTCACCGCCGCATACGAACTCGACCCCGCCTACGCCTGGGCCCTCGGTGAACGGGGAGAAACCCACCGGCAGGCCGGCCATCACGAGCAGGCCATCGCCGACCTCACCGCCGCACTCGAACTCGACCCCACACTCGCCTGGGCCCTCGGCTCCCGCGGTCAGGCACACCGCGAAGCCGGCCGGTACGACGAGGCCGTCGCCGACCTCACCGCCGCACTCGAACTGGACCCCGCCTACGCATGGGCCCTCGCCCACCGGGGAGAAGCACACCGCGAAGCCGGCCGGTACGACCAAGCGATCACAGACTTCACCGCCGCACTCGACCTCGACCCGGCCTATGCCTGGGCCCTCGCCTCGCGCGGCCAAACCCACCGCCAGACGGGCCATCACGAGCAGGCCATCGCCGACCTCACCGCCGCACTCGAACTCGACCCCGCCTACGCCTGGGCCCTCGGTGAGCGGGGCCAAACCCACCGCCAGCGGAGGCAGTATGACCAGGCCGTCGCCGATTTCACCGCGGCGCTCGTCATCGACCCGACCTATGCCTGGGCCCTCGGCTCCCGCGGCCAAACCCACCGCCAGATGGGCCATCACGAGCAGGCCGTCACCGACCTCACCGCCGCACTCGAACTCGACCCCACACTCGCCTGGGCCCTCGCCTCCCGCGGTCAGGTACACCGCGAAGCCGGCCGGTACGACGAGGCCGTCAGCGACCTCACCGCCGCACTCCAGCTGGACCCCGCCTACGCATGGGCCCTCGCCGAACGGGGAGAAGCGCACCGCCAGCGGGGACAGTACGAGCAGGCCGTCGCCGATTTCACCGCGGCGCTCGACATCGACCCGACCTATGCCTGGGCCCTTGGCTCCCGCGGCCAAACCCACCGCCAGACGGGCCATCACGAGCAGGCCGTCACCGACCTCACCGCCGCACTCGAACTCGACCCCACACTCGCCTGGGCCCTTACCGAACGGGGCCGATCCCACCGCCAGGCCGGCCGGTACGAAGAGGCACGCGAGGACCTGAAACGGGCCGTCGAAGCAGACCCCGAAGATGTTTACGGCATGTTCGAGAAACTCATGCTCGACACTGTGGAGGGGGGTCCCGAAGCCTGTGCGGAGCAGTGGAGTCGGCTATTCGCGTCCCCGGTGAACCCACCCGACGACGTTGCCACCAAGTTCTTGAGCCTTTTCCGCATCGTGCTACTCGAACCGGAAAGCGGGGTGACAGAGGCAACCGAGGAGTTCCTCTTCGCACATCCGGATCACGAGGACATCACCCATGCGCTGGCCTATCTGGCAGAGCTGGCTGCCGCGGGAGATGGGATGGCCGATCGTGCGCGGCAGTGTCATGACCTGATTGTTGAGCGCACTTCGAGATGAGCCACGCCCAGAACGCGCTCATTCGTTGAAGACCGTCCTGCTCCGCAGGGACCGGCACAGGCTGAGGCTACCGATCGTGCTCAGGAGCCCCGAGCCGCTCGACTTCATGGCGCGGGCCGCCTCTACCGCGTCGTCGCGGACGAGCGTGGAATTGGCCCACGACCTTGGCTGCCTGGGTGAGCTCGTCGTTGACGCCATTGGCCCTCGAGCCCCAGCCTGCATCGACGGGCTCCGGGAATAGCTGCTGGAAGCGATGAAGTTGATCCGAATATGTGGAGCAGCGAACATCTCGACCTCGACGCCTACCTCGCGCACCTCGGGTACGAGGGTGACCGGGCGCCCACTCTTGAGACGCTGCGCGCCCTGCAACGCGCGCATGTGCTGACCGTGCGCTGGGACACCCTTGACAGCTTCCTGTACCGCGAGGTGCGGCTCGACGTGCCGTCGGTCCAGGACAAGCTGGTGCGCCGGGGCCGGGGCGGCTATTGCTACGAGCACGTCGTGCTCTTCGCCGCCGTGCTGGAGAAGCTCGGTTTCCGCTTTACCGCCGTCTCAGGCCGGGTCCAACTCGGCGCGGACTCCACCACGCCCCGCCCGGCGACCCACGCGATGCTGATCGTGGACCTGGACGGCACGCGTTGGCTGAGCGACGTCGGCTTCGGTGCCAGCCCTCTGGAGCCCATCGAGCTGGTCGACGGCGGCCGCAGCGAAGCGGGCCCGTGGCCGTACCTGCTGCGGTGGCAGGACATCACTCACGGCTCCCCGGGCTGGGCTGTGCACCAGCCCGGGGACGATGCGGAAGGGCCGGAAGGCTGGGTCGTGCGGCAGGTCTTCACCGAGACCCCGCAGTACCCCGTCGACTACGCGGTCGGGAACCACTTCGTGGCCACGCATGACCGCTCCCCGTTCGTCACCCGCCCGTACATCCAGCGGCTGGGCACGGACCGGCACGACACGCTCGACGCGCTGGTCTGGACGACGGAACGCCCGGGCCGGGACCCGGTGACGGAGACCGTCCGGCCGCACGAGGTGCCCAAGCTGCTCGACGACGTCTTCGGGATCCGCACGGACCCCGAGGAAGCCAGTCTGCTGGTGACCCGCCTGACGGAGCTGGACTCCGCCCGGCACCCGGCCACCGCGTAGCCGCCGGCACCATCACCCCATGTCCCCGACGGAAGGCGGGGCCGCAGCGGGCGCGCTTCCAGCGGAACCGCCCATCGGTGCTGAAGTTGGACCGATCGCAGAACTGCTGGTGAGCATCATGGCCCAGGACCTGGTGCCCGAACGGTCCGCCCCTGTTCCCGATCATTCGGATTCGCGCTCCAGTGACCTAACAACAATACGTGCCGGTTTGGTCACTGTCTGATGTGATTCAGGTGGTGGATCGGCCCGCTTCAGGGCCGAAGATCTCTGAGAGGAGCACTGCTGATGGAGGCGAAGGTCGGCGACCGCATCCACGTGCACGGCGCTGTCGTAGGTCAGGGCGATCGGCAAGGCGAGATCATCGAGGTGCGTGGCCCCGAAGGGTCGCCGCCCTACGTGGTCCGGTTCGACGATGGCCACGAGGCACTCGTGTACCCGGGCCCGGATGCCGTCATTGAACCGGCGGAAGTCTGACCAACACGGGCACTGCTGGCCCCGCCGCTCGGGAACCTGGTGGCGGGGCTGCACCTCATTCGAGTGCCGTTGTTTGCCGCCCTTGCCGACGACGCCCCGCCGGACCACCCGCCGGCGGGGCGTCGTCGTCCCCCTTCTTCGGCATTTTTCGGCGCCAGGCAACACCGGCTGACGGCAGCTACCACGTCGAGGGGCTGACAGGCTGTCTCCCAGGAGCGTCGCACGAGCGGTCGTGGGCGAGGACGTGTCGCAACACGGCCCCGGACGAGCCGACGGACCATGACGCCGATCGTGGTCGAATCATCGTCTCGGAGTGGGCTGGGCTAAGGGCTGTCCGCAATGATCGAGAAGCCCTTCGACTGAACCCTTTGTACACGCCACTGGCGTCCGGCCTGTGGCCCAGTGTTCCGGGGCCTCAGACCGCGACTTCGTGGTGGGGGGAACCGCCGGGCGGTATCTGGTGGTTATGCGTTCCAGGCGATGGTTGCTCATCGCGGGGTCAGCGAGTCCAGTAGTTCACGCCCTTGCTGCCACGAGCCCAGCCCGCTGGCGGAGTTGATGTGTCCGCACTCACCGACCAGGTGCCAGCGCGCCTCCCACCGAGTCGCGAAACCGACAGCCGCCTCAGGGGTGCAGAACGGGTCGTCGGCACTGCCCACCACCAGGGCCGGGCACGACAACGGTTGTGCCGACACCTCGGTGAACGTCGCTGCCGCGTTGTGTGGGAACGCCGGCCCGCGCGGGTCGGGCGGTGAGACGAGGAACGCGCCACCCCTCAGGCTCGAGCGGTTCCTGTTCAGCCAGGTGGATGCCGCCCAGCAGCCCAAGCTGTGGGCCACCAGCACAACCGGGCCGCCCCGCCGGGAAGCCTCGTCGTATGCGCCCTGGACCGCGTCGACCCAGTCGTCCAGGTCGGGGGCGGACCACGAGGCAGGCGAGATTCTCACCGCCGAGGTGCCCCACTGTCGCTCCCACAAGGTCTGCCAGTGCTGCTCGTCCGAGCCGTCGATGCCCGGGATGATGACGTACGCGGTCACTGCCCACCACCATCTCACTCGTCGCTCCCCAGGATTACGGGGGCGTCTGGCCCAGATTGTGTTGGATGCAGCAGTACTGCGGCAGTGGCACAAGTGATCTCAAGGAAAGTGGTGCGGACGACGATGGAATCACTCGACCGGATAGACCGAGACATCCTCGCCCTGCTCCAGGCCGACGGCCGACTGACCGGCGCGGAGGTGGGACGCCGTGTCGGACTCTCGCAGCCCGCGGCCGGCTCGCGCATCCAGCGGCTGGAGAAGAACGGGGTCATCACCGGCTACCGAGCCGTGGTCGACCCCGCAGCCCTCGGTCTGAACATTCACGCGGTCATCCGGCTGCGCACCACGCATGCCCAGCTCTCACGCGCTCTGGACTTCGCCTCCCAGACCACGGAGATCGTCTCCACCCTCAGAGTCACCGGGGAGGACTGCCTCATCTTCGACGTCCACTGCCCGCAGGCAGGACGACTTGAAGAGGTTGTCGACGCACTGGCCCGTTACGGGCCTGTCACCACGTCCCTCGTGCTGCGCGCATACCCTCGGAAGCCGCTGACCGACGCCACGACAGCTGAGTCATGACCGCGTCTCCCCCTGCTTCCCTTCGCCCAGGCCCCGCCGCAGGCGGGGCGGACTCGGACAATTGCCGCGCAGAGATGCCGGGTCGGGTACGGCCCATCAGGCGTCGGCCTGCTCCGTGAAGTGTTGGAGCAGGGCTCCCTGGATCTTTTGGAGGAACAGGGTGTTCTGCTTGAGCTGGGACAGCCGGGTGGTGGCGTGGGCGGCGTACTCCGGTCCTTCCACCGCCGAGGCCTGGAGGAAGGCAGCGAGTACGTCGATGCCGCGCGCCGTATCCGCGAACTGGCCCACGGAGACCAGGTGGCGGTCGAGCGGGACGGTGTCGTCGGCGACCACGTCGGTGACCAGTGACGGCTGCCAGTCGTCCGCGTTGGTGAGCGAGTGATGGGTGTCGAACCGGACGGTGACCGTCTCACCGGCGGGCACGTCCACGCTGTACGCGCCGTCGTCGTTGGTGTAGGCACGGTCGATGAGCGTGAGGGCGGGGCGGTAGACGCTGACCTTGATCATGGCGATCGGCTCGTTCCCCGTGATGGTTCGCACATGCCCGTGCATGAGAGTCCCCTCTCGGGCGCGGCCGGAATTCTCGTCGGAGGACGTGCGGAAAGCGGCCAGGTCGACGAACGCAAGGCTCATTGAAATGCGAACTTCTGAGGGCCGTGCAGGCGCACCGATTCCAGGTTCACCCGGTGCGCAGACCGTGTCAATTTCGGTCGGGGCATACGTCTGCACTGCGCGCCGGGGGCGGGCTGGGATTGGATTGTTTACAGGACAGGAAGTCGACCGGCTATGGACGGACTGTCGACGACCCGGACCAGGCGGCCCGGGACCGTGTGGGCCAGAAGTGCGCGCGCTGCATTTGCCAGTCTCCGTGAGTGGCGGGAAACTGAGGGTATCCGCGTGGGCCTGCTGCCGGACAAAGGGGGCTGGTAGGCACCGACGTTCGTCATGTTGCTGCTGCCTCACGGTGCAGATTGTTTTTGCTGCTACGGCCGAGTATCTACCCCGATGTACTCGGGAGGCCCCCGTGACGACGCTGCGACTGGCCACATTCAATGTCGAGAACCTCTTCGCGCGCTGGCGGTTCAAGGACAACGTAGACCCCGCGACCGCAAACTCACGGGGCTGGATCGTCGACCAGACTCGCTTCGAGGAACTGGGTGTCGATGACAAAGCCATTACTGGGGCAGCGGTACGGGAGATCAAGGCCGATGTGCTCTGCCTCCAGGAAGTGGAGAACATCGACACTCTGAAGCACTTCCGAGCCCAGGCGCTGGGCGGAAGGTCCCAGTACCCGTACGTGGCCGGAGTGGACGGCAACGATCCCCGCCTGATCGACGTCGCGGTGCTGTCGAAGTGGCCGATCACCCACGTCCGCTCGTACCAGCACTTCATGGATGCCGCGAGCCCGACCGCCGCGCTGTTCTCCCGCGACTGTCTCGAGGTCGACGTCGAGATCGAGGTGGGCCAGGGGCAAAAGGTACCTGTCACACTCTTCGTCAATCACTTCAAGTCGATGCTGGGCGGACGCGCAGAAACCCGGCCGAAGCGGGAGCGGCAGTCCGCCAAGGTGATGGAAATCGTCACCGACCGCTTCGGGCGGGAGCCGGGAGCCCGTCCATTCGCGATTCTGGGGGACCTCAACGACTATCCGGAGCCCGACGGCGACGGCAGTTCCGGCATCGATCAGCTCGTCACCTGGGACCAGGTCGACAACGTGGTGACCCGCCTGCCCGCCGCCGACCAGTGGACGCACTACTGGAAGGGCGGCGACGAGTACCGGCAGCTCGACTACCTCCTGCTGTCGACCTCACTCGCCCAGGCGGACCCGGAAGGGCTGCCCGAGATCTTCCGCAAAGGGCTGCCGCTGCGCGCCACCAAGTACAAGGGTCCACGCTTCCCGGGCGTGGGGGAGGACAAGCCCAAGGCGTCGGACCACTGCCCCGTCATCTTCAACCTCGAGGTGCGGTGAGCGCCGCTGCCCCTCTCACTCAGGAGGCATGCCATGAATGGCATCGGCCGCGTGAATTGCATCATCCCCCCACAGCTCCTGCTCAGGCTCTTGAAGAGCGACGACAGTGAGGTGCGCGAAACTGCGCTGAACACCCTGCTGACCACGACTCGGCTGCGGGGAGAGCGAGCGGTCTGGTCGTCCTTCGCCGGCGCCGCAGCCCCCGGCGGCGGCCGGCGGACCATCTTCGACTGCCACGGGACCAGGTTCCTTCCGCTCGCTGATCTCGCACGGTCGGAGAACGGGGCGCCGTCCGGGAATCAGGCGGTCAATCGAGCGTTCGACGGCCTCGGCACCACACGAGACTTTTACCAGCAGGTGTTCCAGCGCAACTCGCTCAACAACCGGGGCATGCGCCTGGACGGGTACGTCCACTTCGGGAAGAAGTACAACAACGCGTTCTGGGACGGACGGCAGATGGTGTTCGGTGACGGTGACGGGAAGAGGTTCACCAATTTCACCGGATCACTCAGCGTGATCGCCCACGAATTGACGCACGGAGTCACTGAGTTCACCGCGGGCCTCGCATATCACGATCAGCCCGGCGCCCTGAACGAGTCGATGTCCGATGTCTTCGGGGCATTGGTCGAGCAGTGGTCGCTGAACCAGTCGGCTGAGACAGCGAGTTGGTTGATCGGCTCCGAGATCTTCACTCCTGGAATCGGCGCCGACGCCCTGCGCTCGATGAAGGCCCCCGGGGAGGCATACGACAACGCCCTCTTCGGCCGGGACCCCCAACCGGATCACATGAGTAAATACGTGCACCAGCCGAACACGGAGGAAGGCGACTGGGGCGCGGTGCACGACAACTCCGGCATCCCCAACAAGGTCTTCTACCTCACGGCGGTCCGCATCGGCGGTCCCGCGTGGCAGGCTCCCGGGCTCATCTGGTACGAGTCGCTGAAGGCCTCGAACCCAGAGACTCAGTTCCAGGACTTCGCGGACACCACCCACCAGAAGGCCGGGGAACTGTACGGTTCCGGCAGCGCCGAGCAGCTGGCCGTGCTGTCGGCATGGCAGGAAGTGGGCATCCACATCAGCGGTGTCCCGGTCGGAGTCGCCCGTGCGCGAAGCTTCGAGGCTCACTGGAACGGCGGCCAGGAACAGGGAGATGGCCTGGTTGCCTTGACGCAGCAGGTCGACGCGCTGAAAGACCAGGTGACCGGGCTGGCCAACGAGCTGGCCTCGCTGAAGGCGAACACATGACCACTGGCCGCTGGTGCCGACCTGTCCTTCCACGATCGCCTCGCCGCGGACGCGAAAGGCTCCGCCTGTCGGGAGAACACGCAGGATGAGGGTGACCTTGACGACACACGGTGGGCAGGCGGCCGCGATTCACCGCCGCCTCCCACCAAAGGTGTTGGACAGCGATGACTTGCCCGACGAGGCCGCGACGGAGCTGGCCCGGCTGGTCACCGCGGCCTCCTCGCACGCCGCTGAGGCCTCGTCCGGGCCGGGCCGGGCCCGCGATGTGATGAGCTACACGATCACGGTGGAGGAGGGCGGCTCGACCACGGTTCTCACTGAGTCGGACACCACGATGTCCCCGGCGTTCGCCGCGCTGCTCAGCCGGCTGGAGCAACACTTCGACTGACAGTCGACCGACGAACCGCCGGTGAGCGCCAGTGGCAACGGAGTTCGCTGTCCCACGGGACGCCCACGCGAGCCTCCGGTGGAGAACAAACGTGTGGCCCCGGTCGCCGACGGCTCGGTACGGTCACGGCCATGACGATCGTCGAGGCCCCGGAGCCGACCACGCGGCTCAACCGGTGAGGAGCGCATCCGTGTCCACCAACTCCGAGGCCGGCAAGGGCGAACGAAGCTGGGCCCTGCTGCTCGTACTGTGCGGAACGATCTTCCTTGAGGGCAGCGACGTCGCCATGCTTGCCGTCGCCGTCCCCTCCATCCGCGCCGACCTCGGACTGACCACCGGTACCGCGGCGTGGGTGATGAGTGGCTACGTACTCGGTTACGCCGGTTTCACCCTGCTCGGCGGCCGCGCCGCCGATCTGCTGGGCAGACGGCGGATGTTCCTCACCTGGCTGGGCGTTTTTCTGGTCTTCTCCATGCTGGGCGGCTTCGCCACCGACGGCTGGATGCTGGTCGTGGCCCGCTTCGTCACCGGCGTGGCGGCGGCCTTCATGACCCCCGCCGCCATGTCGATCATCACGACGTCGTACCCGGCGGGGCCGCAGCGCGACAAGGCCCTGCTGGTCTTCGCCGGCGTCGGCGCCGGCGGGTTCTCGCTCGGCCTCGTCATCGGCGGGCTGCTGACCGGGATCGGCTGGCGCTGGGTGTTCTTCGCGCCGGTGTTCCTGGCCGGCGCCATCCTGCTCGCGGCGCTCAGGCTGCTGCCGGACGAGGCCCGCCCCGAGCCCGCACGAGACGGCTACGACCTGGCAGGCGCGGTCAGCGCCGCCGCCGCGATGCTGCTGCTCGCCTACGGCATTGTCCGGCTCGAGCACGGTGGCGAAGGGGTCGGGCTGACCGTCGGCACCCTCGCCGCCGGTCTGGCACTTGTGGCGGTGTTCATCCTGATCGAGGGGCGCGCCGAAGCGCCGCTCGTCCGGCTGGAGATCTTCCGCAAGGCCGCGATGGTGCGGGCGGACGTCGCGGCGATGCTCTTTCTGGGCGCGTTCTTCGGCTTCCAGTTCATCATCACGCTCTACTTGCAGGAGCTGCGCGGGTGGTCCTCCCTCCAGACCGCGATCGCGCTGATCGCCATGGGCTGCGACGCCGTGCTGGCGCCGACTCTTACCCCGCGCTTGGTCCACCGCTACGGCAACAGCCGGGTGATCTTCGGCGGCTTCGTTCTGGCGACCGCGGCCTACGGACTCTTCCTGCCGGTCCGGACGGACTGGCCGTACGCGGCGATGTTCCCGAGCCTGCTCATCGCCGGCACGGCCTTCGCCCTCGCTTACGGTCCGCTCACCATCGCGGCGACCGAGAGCGTGGCCAGGGAGGAGCAGGGCTTGGCCGGCGGGTTGCTCTACACGTTCACCCAGTTCGGCGCGGCGGTGGGGATCTCCGCGGCGACCGCGGTCTACGGGATCGCCGTGGCCGACACCGACGGCTCACCGGGCGCGGTGCTGGATGCCTACCGCACCGCGCTCGTCGTCCCGGTGGTCATGGTGCTGCTCGGGGCGGCCGTGTCCGCCTTCGGCCTGCGCGGCGCCGGGCCCGCCGGCCGGCGGGAGAACCCACCGTCCGCGGCGCGTGACGGGGCCGGCGACGCCATGCCTGGCTGATGGCGCCGCGCGCAGGACTGGATCGGTCCGAACCCGGACCGGGCCAGGTTCGACGGCGACGCGAACTGAAGCACCTGGTGGGGCACGGTCACGGTTGGTCCGCCACGGCGGCGGTGAAGCGTGCCGCGAGTGTCGCGACGGCGGCGCGCAGTTCCTCCCCGCCTTCGACGCGGAAGGCGAACGGCACTCCCGCCAGCCATTCCTGTGCGTACATGGCCGGGTTGCGAGTGCTGCCGACGAGCACGCATCCGTCGCCCAACGGTTCGAGCCGCCCCATGGGCGGCCGGATCGATGGGGCCACCTCGGTGAGCGGAGCGTCGAACACCACGCGCGTGGGGAAATCCCACCCGAGGCCCAGGTTCTCCTCCAGCATCGCCACCGGATCGAGGGCCTCCGGCGGCTCGAACCCGTGCCCGGTCGGCCGGACCGCGCGGACCCGGTCGACCCGGTACGTACGGATCGCGTCCGCGCGATGGGAGTGGCACAGCAGGTACCAGCGCCCGTAACGGACCACGAGGGACCAGGGATCCACCTCCGCCTCCCATTCGTTTCCGGCCTCGCTGCGGTACGTCACCGAGACGCGGCGGCGGGCGGCGACGGCGTCGACGAGTTCGTTGGTGACGGCGGGGTCCGGGCGGGTCGAGTACGGGTCCGGCGCGGCCGACGCGTACTCCCGCAGCTTCGCCGCCTGCTGCCCGACGCCCTCCGGCAGCGCCTTGACGACCTTGCCCAGGGCGGTGCCGATCAGGTCGTCGGCGTCGGTGGCGGCCGGCTGTCCCCCGAGGACGGCCATCACCAGGCCGAGGGCCTCGGACTGTGTGAAGTGCACAGGGGGCAGCCTCGTCCCGCGCCCGAGCCGGTACCCGCCGTGCGGGCCTCTGGCCGACTCCACGGGGATGCCGGCCTCGCGCAGGATCCCGACGTACCGGCGTGCGGCCCGCTCCGTGACGCCCAGTCGTTCGGCGAGTTCGTCGGCCGTCGTACCGGGGCGGGCCCGGAGGATCTCCAGGGTGCGCAGCGCTCGGGCGGTGGGGCTGAGATCGTTCGGCACGGGAGCAGGCTAATCCGCTCCACCGAAGGGTTCGGCGGTCGCCGTACGATCCGGCAGCGGATTGTCCGGATCTCCTCCTACGGTGGCATGCGTCGAGCAACTGGAGAGGAACTGACGATGGACATCCTGCTCATTGGTGGCCTGTGGCTGAACGGATCCGTGTGGGACCGCGTGGCGTCCGCACTCGAGGACCTCGGTCACCGTCCCGTACCGGTCACGCTGCCGGGTCAGGGCATCGGCTCCGCGTCCGCCACGCTCGACGACCAGGTGGCGGCGGTGCTGGCGGCAGTGGACGCGGCACCGGGCAAGCTGATGGTGGCCGGGCATTCCGCCGCCTGCACACTGGCCTGGCTGGCCGCCGACCGACGGCCGGAGCGCGTCACCAAGGTCGCCCTCATCGGAGGCTTCCCGACGGCCGACGGTCAGCCGTACGCCGACTTCTTCGAGGTGAGGGATGGCGTCATGCCCTTCCCCGGCTGGGACCCGTTCGAAGGGCCGGACACGGCCGACCTCGACGGCGAAGCCAGGCGAGAGTTCGCGGCCGAGGCGATCCCCGTGCCCTCGGGTGTGGCCAAGGGCATGGTGCGACTGACGGACGAACGACGGTTCGACGTCCCGACCGTGGTCGTCTGTCCGGAGTTCACGCCCGCGCAGGCACGTGAGTGGATCAACGCCGGCGACGTCCCGGAACTCGCCCGGGCCGCACACGTCGACTTCGCCGACATCGGCTCGGGCCACTGGCCCATGATCACCCGGCCCGCCGAACTGGCCCGGATTCTGGCCGAAGCAGCGGATGCGGTTTGACGGGCGGAGTTGTACGTGCCGTGCCGTCACCGCCCGTCCGGCACAGGGGCTGTCCACGGTTCCGCATGCCGGGGAGTGTCTTCGGTCCGTTGCGGGATTCGCTCAAGGCCACTGCGGCCTTCGCCGTGCCGGATGGACACCTGCTGCGGCGGGGCATGACTGCGTTCCGTGCAGGACAAGATACGGCCATGTCCGAGGCCCTTTATGCCTCGAAGCAACGAGCTGGCAGAGTCTGCGAACAAACCCTTCTGGCCAGATCACTCCGTTGTGGGCAGGCACTCGGCGAGCAGGTCGACGACGTCCCGCCAAGCTCGCTGCGCGTGCTGAGGGTGATAACCGACCCCGGGAAGCACGACGTGGTCGACCGGTGGGTGATGGAAGGCGTGCAAGGCGCCGCCGTAGACCACGAGGCGCCAGTCGACGCCCGCAGCCTGCATCTCGGCGGTGAATGCGTCCCGTTGCGCGGGCGGCATGATCGGGTCTTCCGACCCGACCCCGGCCCACACCGGGCAGTGAATGCGTGCCGTCTCGCCTGGTCGGCCGCCCGTGGTCAGTCCGTTGACTGTCGCGATCGCGCGCAGGTCGACGCCGTCGCGCCCGAGTTCCAGCGCGATTGCGCCCCCGGTGCCGTAGCCGACGGCGGCGATCCGGTCCGGGTCGGTACGCGGCTCGGCGAGGAGCACGTCGAGCGCCGCGTGGCCGATGCCTCGCATCCGGTCGGGGTCGGCGAGCAGCGGCATGCAACGGGCCAGCATCTCCTCAGGGTCGTCCAGATAGCGCCCGCCGTGGAGGTCGAAGGCCAGCGCCACGTATCCCAGCTCGGCGAGCGCGTCGGCCCGGCGGCGCTCGACGTCGCTGAGCCCCACCCCCTCGGGCCCGACCAGGACCGCGGGCCGGCGGTCGACCCCGGCCGGGAGCGCGAGGTGCCCGATCATCGTCAGGCCGTCGGCCGCGTATTCGATCGTGCGCGTTGTCACCGTCGTCATAAGACTGGACTGTAGTGATCGTGGAGCCCGGTCGGGCCGGTGTTCTGCCGCTGGCAGAAGGCAGATATCTGGCTGGCCGGTGGGGCCCGTCTGCCCCTGCCGGACGTTTTACAGCCCCCCTGCGGAGAGGCTAGTCCGAAGCTGTTTGCGTGAAGTGACTCCGAGCTTCACGAAGACCTTGCTGACGTGCCATTCGACCGTGCGTGGGCTGATGAAGAGCCGGGCTCCGATCTCCGAGTTGCTGAGGCCTTCGCGGACGAGTCTGACGATCTGCGCTTCCTGGGCTGTGAGTTCGCTGCTGGTTCTGTCCGAGTGTCTTCGGCTGTTTTCGCCGGTGGCGGCCAGTTCACGTGCGGCTCGCTGGGCGAAGCCCTCCATGCCCATTCCGGCGAAGAGTTCGTATGCGGTGTTCAGGTGTTCGCGGGCAGCCCGGCGGCGTCGCTTGCGGCGTAGCCACTCACCGTAGAGAAGGTGGGCGCGGGCCGACTCTCCGCGGACTTCGGCACGGTCAAGCCGGTCGATCGCTTGCAGGTACTGACTTTCGGCCTCTGTTCCTTCGCTGAGGAGAGCACGGGAGCGGGCCTCGATGCCCAGGGCCCAGTCTGTGCCGCTTGGCCGAGTCACCTCGGTGAGGCGGTCCAGGGCGTCAAGGGCACGCTCGGGCGCGCCGCCCCGGGCAGTGGCTTCGATGTACTCGACGAGAGACAAGGTAGGGACGCCCATTTCCAGTTGGCGGTACTCCTTGCCGGCTGCGCTCGCTGCCTCGGCGGCCTCGTTGTACCGGCCGAGGCTGTTGTACAGCATGGCGCTCGCCCACCCGCTGACCACCGGTCCGAGTCCCTCGCCCCGGCGGGCGGCGCCCTCGTCGGCGCGCTTGCTCAGATCCACGCAGTCGGCTTCGCGGCCCCGCCAGGCGGCGACGAAGAGCGCGGCGTACAGCGGCGCTGCCGTTCCGACCGCGTCGGAGACCGTCTGCACCTCCGCTGCCAGCGAGGTGGCCTCCGCCAGTTCCCCGTCGAGTACGTGGACCACGCACCGCGTGGTCAGTGCCAACGGAAGCGTCGCGATCTGCCCCGTCTCCCTGACGAAGCGAAGATACCGGTCCGCCAGGTGGGACAGCGTTTCCTTGTCCCACAGCCCCACAGCGGTCAGACAGATCAGCCACAGCCAGCGCAGGCCTTCCTCCGGGCAGCGGCTCGGCTCGTGAAAGGCACGCAGGGCCAGGCGCAGGCTGGGCACGGCGGCAGGATGGCCTTCGGTGATCCGCAGCGCCATCCCGTCGAGCAGGAGATCGGTCGGACGGGGAGTGGACGGGGCCGGTACGCGGCGTGCCGCCGTGGCCGCTTCACGCTGCTCGCCGCTGTAGGCATGCGGGCCGGTGAAAATCGTTGCGTCGATGACTTCCAGATACGTTTCCCTGGCGAGCGCCACGTCGTGTCGGGCGAGCAGGTTCGCGGCTTCGAGCAAGAGAACGGGAGCCTCGCTGCCCCGGTTCCTGGTGAAGGCGATCCGGGCGCGCATCAGATCGATCTCACCGCGTCGGTGCTCGTCGAGGGATCCCGCTTCGCCGATGGACAGCAACTTCAAGGCGGTTTCGGGGTTTCCCGCCTCGTGCGCCACTCGTGCCGCGGCCAGCGCCCGCATCCGACGACGGGCCGGTTGGGGTGTCAGTTCCACGGCCCGTGCCATGAAGGCCGCTGCCGCGGCACCTCCGCCTCGTCTCCGCGCCCGGTCGGCCGAGCGTTCGAGTTCAGCTGCTACGACCTCGTTGGGGCTGGATGCACCGTGCGCCGCGTGCCAGGCACGGCGGTCGGGATCCGCCGCCGCATCCGTCGCTCTCGCCAGCGCGCGGTGCGTGCTGCGCCGGTCTTCGGGGGATGCGGCCCAGTAGACCGCCGACCGAACCATCGGATGAGAGAAACTGACTCGATCGTCAATCGTGAGCAGGCCCGCCGCGACGGCGGGGGCAGAGGCGTCGATGTCGATTCCGAGCTGCTCGGCCGCAAGCCACAGCAGAGCCGGTTGGCCGGTCGGATCGGCTGCCGCGGCCAGCAGAAACCGCCGCGCCTTCGGTGGAAGTCCCGCGACCCTATCCACATATTCTGTCTTGATCCGGTCCGTGACCGGCCGCACGCTCGGCAGGCCGTAGCCGCCGGCCAGTTCCAGCAGAGTCGAGGTCTTCGGCAGTTCCAGCAACGCCAGCGGATTGCCCCTGGTCTCGGCGACAATGCGACCGAGCGCCTGCTCGTCCCACGGCCCGGGGAGCACGGAACGCAGCAGCACCCGCGCATCGTGATCCGGCAGTCCTTCGATCAGGATCTCGGGCAGACCGACTGGCTCGACGGTGCTGGGGAGCCCGTCGTCCCCTACTCGGGTCGCGAAGACGATGGCCACCGATTCAGCGAGTAGGCGTCGTGCAGTGAACCCCAACGCCTGCATGGACGCCTGGTCGAGCCACTGTGCGTCATCCACGACACACAGCAACGGCTGGTCCCGGGCGACTTCGGACAACAGGTTGAGGACACCCAGGGCGACAAGCGAGCCGTAAGGTGCCCGCTCGGATCCCAGCCCCAATGCTCCCTTCACCGCGTCACGTTGAACAGCCGGAAGGTCGGCGATCCTGTTCATCACGGGCCTGCACAACTGGTGCAGGCCCGCGAATACCAGCTCCATCTCGGACTGAACGCCGGTGACCCGGGCGACACGAAAGCCCCGAGCACGCCCGACCAGGTATTCGAGCAACGTGGTCTTGCCCATGCCCGGCTCGCCCCGCAGTACCAACGCCCGGCTCTCACCTCCGCGCACGGCATCGACCAGATCTTCGAGCTGCCCGCACTCCCAACTGCGCCCCAGAACGCGCACCGGCGTCACCGGGCGCCCAGCGCGACACGGAGCTGTGCGAAGTGGGTCAGGCAGCGGTGCGGGCGCTTACGGTCCAGCGGTGCCGGGAGGTCTGCGGCCACGGGGACGAGGGACCTGTCCGGGCAAGCGAGGGATGCGGGTGCATACAGCATGCGTCACAGGGTTCTGTGGCCGGTGCGCACTCGCATCCGTGGTGTCCCTAGCCGATCTCCACAGTGCTCACGACGTGGGCCGGTTCCGCCGAATCGGCACCTTCGCCGTGGCCGCCGGTCAAGGAAGCCGTCCCAGCTGGTTCCGTGAGGTGATACCCAGCTTGGCGAAGACCTTGTGCAGGTGGTACTCGACGGTGCGGGCGCTCAGATACAGGCGGCCGGCGATCTCCTTGTTCGTCAGTCCATCGCGGGCCAGCCTCACGATCTGGGCTTCCTGCGGCGTGAGCCGGCCCGCGGTTTCGACGGTCCGTTTGCGGGCGGTCTCACCGGTTGCCCTCAGTTCGCGCGCCGCCCGGTCGGCGAACGCCTCCATCCCCATGGCCATGAACATCTCGTGGGCGGTGCGCAACTGCTCGCGTGCCTGGGACCGGCGCCGCTCACGGCGCAGCCATTCGCCGTAGAGGAGGTGGGCGCGGGCGAGTTCCCCGCGCACGCTCGTGCGGCCGAGCCGGTCGATCGCTTCCCGGTAGCGGCCTTCCGCCGTCGTGCCCTGGCTCAGGAGGGCGCGAGCGCGGGCCTCGATGCCCAGCGCCCAGTCCGTGCCGCTCGGGGTCGTCACATCGGCGAGCTGCTCGAAGGCTTCGGCCGCGGCCCTGTGGTTGTCGCTCCGCACGCCGGCCTCGACGATTTCAGTGAGCACCCAGGTCTGGGTGCCGAGCTCGGCGGGACCGCGGCCCCGGCTGCACTCGAGTGCCGCCGCCAGAGCCTGCTCGTACCGGCCGTGGCCGATGGCCAGCAGAGTGGCCGCCAGGGAGCTGATCACCGGCGAAATGCCCTCGCCGTGGCGGGCGGCGTCGATGGCGGCACGCCCGGCCAGTTCGGCGTAGTCGTCCTCTCGGCCCTGCCAGCCGGCCAGTACCAGGCCCCCGTAGGTCGGAGGGCTGATCCCGATCGCCTCCGAGACAGCCGTCAACTCCTGGGCGAGCGAGGCGGCTTCGGCCAGTTCACCACCCAGAACCCGGTCGGCCATTCGCGAGCTCAGGGCCAGGGGGAGGTTGGTGATCCGGCCGGTCTCCCGGGCGATCGTCAGGTGCCGGGCCGCCAGCAGGGACCAGGTCTCGTAGTCCCACAGGCCCACGGCGGTGATGCTCGCCAGCCACAGCCAGGGCAGCCCTTCGTCATCAGTGAGATCCGGGGCCCTGAAGGCGTCCATCGCCGCTGTCAACGTGCTCACACAGGCGGCCTGTCCTTCGGTGATGCGGAGCACCGTGCCGTCGAGCAGCAGGTCGGCCGCCCGGCTCGCATGCGGCAGCGGCGATACGGCCCGGGCGGCCTGGGCCGCTTCGAGTTGGCCGCCACCGGGGGCCAGCGAGCCCGCGAGGATCGCCGCGTTGATCGCTTCCAAGTAGGTCTCGCGCGCCAACGGCACATCGTAGGACTCCAGCCGCCGGGCTGCCTTGAGCAGCAGGCCCGCGCCCTCGGCGCCCCGTCCCACGGTGAAGGCGATCTGGGCGCGCAGCACTTCCAGCTCGCCCTGCCTCCGATCATCGAGCGGGCCGGCCGCGGCGATGGACAGCAGCCTCAGCGCGGTGTCGGGCGATCCGGCCTGGTGCGTCATCCGGGAAGCGGCCAGCGCGCGCTCGGCCCGGCGGCCGGGGTCGGGGGTGAGCGCCACCGCCCGCTCCAGGAAGGCGGCCGCGGCGGCCAGGCCACCGCGAGCCTGGGCACGCTCGGCCGAGCGTTCGAGTTCGGCGGCGGTCGGCTCGTCCGGTTGCGCGGTGCCGTGTGCGCGGTGCCAGGCGTGCCGGTCCGGATCGGTGTCGATGTCGGTCGCCTCCGCCAGGGCGAGATGGACCTTCCTGCGCTGCTCCGGCGACGCGGCCCGGTAGACCGCCGAACGCACCAGCGGATGCCGGAAACGCACCCGGTCCCCGACGTCGATCATGTCCTCGGCCGCGTCGGCCGCGGCGATACCGACACCGTCCCCGAGCACATCGGCCGCACGCCACAGCAGAACTGGGTCGCCGAGCGGCTCGGCGGCCGCCAACAGCAACAGCTGCCGGGTGGGTGCGGGCAGACGCTCCAGCCGTCGTTGGAAGGTCTTCTCGATGCGGCCCGAGAGCGTACGCGCGGCCGGCGCGACCAATCCGCCCGCAAGCTTGAGTGAAGGCAGTTCGCGCGGCAGTTCCAGCAACGCCAGAGGGTTTCCGCGGGCCTCGCTGAGAATCTGGTCGCGAAGCTGTTCGTCCAGTCGGCCCAGGACCACTGTGCCCAGCAGCGCACGCGCGTCGTCGTCGCCCAGACCCGCGAGGTCCATCACCGGCAGCCCGGGCAGCCCGTCCTCCTCACCGGAACTGCGAACGGCGAACACGATGGCCACCGACTCGGCGAACAGGCGGCGGGCGACGAAGGCGAGCACCTGCGCGGATGCGCGGTCCAGCCATTGGGCGTCGTCGATCACGCAGACCAGCGGACGCTCCTCGGCCGCCGCCGCGAGCAGGCTCAGCACGCCCAGGCCGACGAGGAAGTAGTCCGGCGCCGGCCCGGCACGCGTGCCGAATGCCGTGCCGAGCGCGTCGCGCTGTGGTTCGGGCAGGTCCTCGAGCCGGTTCAGCAGTGGCACGCAGAGCTGATGGACCGCCGCGAACGCCAGTTCCATCTCCGACTGCACTCCCGCGGCGCTCACCACGAAGCAGCCGGAAGCGGCCTTCTCCAAGTACTCCAGTAACGCGGACTTGCCCACGCCCGCCTCACCGCGGACCACCAGCGACCGGCTCTCACCGGCCCGGACCGCCGCCAGCAGCCGTTCCAGCTGCTCGCACTCGGTCTCCCGGCCCAGCAGTCCCAGGCGACGCCCGGCACCGGTTCCTGATCCTGCTTCGCCGATCACCCGAGAGTCACCTTCCATTGCGCGCCGATCGCGCGCACGACCTCCGTTCCCCCACCACGAACGGAGAGCGACTCTCGTCGCGAAGCCCGACCGCCGGCATGCCACCGCCTGATGAGCTAATCATTCATCAGATGCAACATCAGGATCAAGATGCGCGATGGCACGCCCGATGGCTACGGGGGTGGCCGGGGACGCTACGGATGCGAGCGCCCACGGGTTGCACGACTCTCTGTTGCGTGCCGTGCGTATCGCCATCCCGCGAACTTCCGATGTCGCGCCACGGTGTGAGGATGCGAGGAGTGGGCAGCCGGGATTCGGAGCACCCGGACGAACGCTGTTTCGAAGCGCGAAAGGCTATGGATGACTGGCAAGCTGGACTACCGCTGGCATCTTCGGAGGGTCATGGCCAGCCGGGGCATGTTCTCCACTGCGGATCTGCGTCCGCTACTGGCCGAGCGCGGCATTGATCTGTCGACGAGCCAGGTGTACCGGCTAGTTGTGGAGAAGCCGGAGCGGCTCAACCTCCGCGCGCTGATGGCGCTGCTGGACATCCTGGACTGCACGATGGCCGACCTGATCGAACCTCTGTCGGTGCGCGATGCGCACGATGCCCGAGAGGCTGTGCCGGACGGCGACTTCGGCGCGCGGCCGTAGGGAGTCGAGGTGCGGCCAGTTCACGGCTCGCCGATTCGGCATTGGCGGTAGCCGCACCTCTCGTCCCGTCACTGAGGGCTGGCGCCCATGACCTCAGGCGTAGTCGTTCTCGCCGGGGAGCAACTGCACGTTCAGACCGGCCAGCGCCTGCTGGAGCGCGGTATCGGTCCTGAGCCGGTTCTCCCACTCCTCCGGGTCGAAGTTGTGTTCGTCCATCCCGTGGTCGACGAAGAACTGCTCCATTCCGCCCGGGCTGTAGAACACCATCATCTTCGACGGCACGTCGAGGATGTTCTTGAAGCCGTGACGCGTGCCGCGGGGGATGTACACGAAATCGCCCGCACCGGCCTCGAAGGTCCGGTCACCGTTGACGAACCGGAACCGGCCCGACTGAATGAGGAACGCCTCGTCCTCCGCGAGGTGCGCGTGCGGCACGTTGCCGTACCCGGGCGCGACGATGCCCTCCATGACGCCGAGTTGGCCCTTGGACTGAACGGCCGTCACCTTGATGGTGAACCGCTCTTCGCCGGTCACGCGAACGGCTCCCTCGTCGCTGCGCACGACGAAGCCGTTGGCGGACGTCCAGATCGGATCGTCCCTGTCCGGCAGTTCGATGTTGAACGTCATGATGCGAAGCTCCGCTTCCTTGAAGATGCGAGTAATGTCGCCGTGTCCCGTACGGCTAGTCCTCGGGAAGGATCGTCACCTGCTGCTCGAGCAGTCCGTCCACCAAGGCGGCGTAGCGCTCGGGGCCCCAGGGCGGCGACTGCTTCCCGGGCTCGGGCACGTCTCCGTTCTCGACGAAGAACCTCTCGTGTCCGCCCGGGGTGTACAGGAAGAGCATCCTCGCGTCGCTGTCCCCCACGTTCTTGAACCGGTGACGCGTTCCGCGGGGGATGAAGACGAAGTCCCCCGGGCCTGCCATCTGAAGGGCGTCGCCATTGAGGAACTCGAGCTGTCCGGACAGGACGTAGAACGCCTCGTCCTCCTTGCCGTGGCTGTGCGCCACGGGACCGCCCCCGGGTGGCACCACGGCCTCGGCGAAACCGAGGGAGCCGTTCGTGTCCTCGGCCGTGACCTTGATCGTGTACGTGTCGCCCGCGAGCCACCGCTGGGTGCCCTCGGAATGCCGGACGAACACACCGCCCTGCGTGGTCCAGCGCGGATCGTCCTTGCTGGGAACGGGGAACGGGAAACTCATCTCATGCTCCTCAACAGCCGCTGGGGGAAGAACTCGCACGACGTGCATGTGGCCGGATGCGGCGGTGCGTGCCGCGGGACGGGATCACCGGCCCGGCCGCCGTGCATCCAGAGTGCGACGAGCACCCCTCAAGGACAAAGGGCAGATAAGTACCTTACTTTTTGTAAGTTACATGTGTGAGCTGTGCGCCGGTCACCGTGTCGCGATGGATGGGGTTGGCCGTGCCCGTCAGCGGTCGGCCGGTGCCGCCGTACCGAGCGGCGACGAACTCCGCTGCGATCGACAGGGCGGTCTCTTCAGGCGTGCGTGCCCCGAGATCGAGACCGATCGGCGAGCGCAGCCGGTCCAACTCACGCTGTCTCACGCCGGCTTCGCGCAGCCGTACGACACGGTCCTCGTGTGTGCGGCGGGAGCCCATCGCTCCGACATAGGCCACCGGAAGCTTCAGCGCGCGTTCGAGCAGGGGTACGTCGAACTTGGCGTCGTGTGTGAGTACGCACAGCACCGTGCGCTCGTCGACGTCGGCCGTCTCCAGGTAGCGGTGCGGCCAGTCGGTGATCACTTCGTCTGCTTCCGGGAAGCGGGCCCTGGTGGCGAACACCGGCCGTGCGTCGCAGACGGTGACGTGGTAGCCGAGAAACTTGCCCACCCGTACCAGCGCCGCCGCGAAGTCGATCGCGCCGAAGACGATCAGGCGCGGTGGTGGGGCGCTGGACTCGACCAGCAGGGTGAGCGGCTCGGGGCAGTGGCTTCCGTCTCCCCCCACCACCAGTGTGCCGGTACGCCCCACCTCGAGCATGGCCCGTGCCCCGGCGGCCGCTGTTCGGGTGAGCTGCACCTGGTCGCCCAGCGCTCCCTCGTACGTTCCGTCGGGCCTGACGACCAACGGCAGGCCCATCAGTTCGGCGGGACCGCTGACGGCGCGGGCCAACGCGATCGTCTCGCCCGAGCGCACAGCGGACAGGAAGGGGACGAGCATCTCCCGCACCGGCTCTCCGCCCCGCACCGGCGTGACCAGGACGTCCAGAGTTCCGCCGCAGGTCAGACCTGCGGCGAAAGCGGTCTCGTCGCTGTATCCGAAGCGTTCCAGGACAGTCCGGCCGTCTTGAAGCGCCTGCCGGCAGAGCTCGTACACCGCTCCTTCGACACAGCCACCGGAGACCGAGCCGACGGCCGTCCCCTCGTCGTTCACGGCCAGGGCCGCACCGGGTTCGCGGGGTGCGCTGCCGCTGACCGAGACGATCGTGGCCACCGCGAAGTCGTGCCCCTGTCGGAGCCAGCGGTTCAGGTCTCCGGCGATATCCAGCATCTCCATCTCCTGTGGACTGTCTTCAGTCGTCGTGCCCGGAGCCGTGAAGAAGGTCGTTTTGCCCGTCACTCATCGGCACGTCGCCTCCCCGCCGACCGGCGGGAAGGCGACAGCCACTCGTTGCCCGGACGGTCACCGACGCTCAGAGCATG
This sequence comes from Streptomyces sp. NPDC031111, assembly GCF_055570675.1. Lineage (NCBI taxonomy): Bacteria > Bacillati > Actinomycetota > Actinomycetes > Kitasatosporales > Streptomycetaceae > Streptomyces > Streptomyces sp. NPDC031111. The sequence goes on along the minus strand of NZ_JBVIGS010000008.1, from coordinate 185,522 downwards.
AGCTGGTCGATGGTGAAGGGCAGGGAGCGCATGCGGCGCCCGGTGGCGTGGAAGACGGCGTTGCCGATGGCGGCGGCCAGTCCGACCAGCCCGACCTCGCCGACTCCCTTGGTGCCGACGGCGGTGGCCCGGTCCGGGCCGCCGACGAAAAGCACCTCAAGGTCGGGCACGTCCGCGTTGACCGGCATCAGGTAGTCGCCGAAGGTGGCGTTGGCGATGCGCCCGGTGCCCTGGTCGGTGGCGGTCTCCTCGAACAGGGCCTGGCTGATCCCGCCGACGGTGCCGCCGATGATCTGGCTGGCGGCGGTCTTCTCGTTGAGGATCCGCCCGCCGTCGATCGCCGAGACCACCCGGGCCACGCGCAGCAGGCCCAGGTCGGGGTCGATGCGGACCTCGACGAACTTCGCTCCGAAGGCGCCCGCGGTGGCCATCCCGAGTTCCTCGGACTGAGGGGGTGTGCTCCTGCCGTCGGCGCTGAGTTCCTCCAGGCCGTGGCGGGCCAGGATGTCCACGTAGGACTCCCCCTGTGCCGGGTCGTCGGCGCGGTGGACGCGTCCGTCGGTGACCGTCACGTCGTCGAGCAGGCATCCGCGCAACGGGGATTCGGCGTCGCCCGCCACCACGTCGAGGAATTCCTGCACCAGGCGACGGCAGGCGGTGTGGACGGCGTTGCCGAGGGCGCCGGTGAGACCGGAGCCGCCGGCCTGCGGCGAGTAGGGCATGTCGGAGTCGCCGAGGTCGAACCGTACCCGGGTGACATCGAGGCCGAGCAGCTCGGCCGCCAGCTGGGTCATGACCGTGTAGGTGCCGGTACCGATGTCGGTGGCGGCACTGCGCACATGCGCCGAGCCGTCGCGGCGCACGGAGGCGCGTGCCTGGCAGGGGACCTGGTAGAAGGGGTAGGAGACGGCGGCCAGGCCGTACCCGATGAGCCAGCGGCCGTCCCGCATCGAGCCCGTTTCCGGGGTGCGCCGTGCCCAGCCGAACCGCTCGGCGCCCTCGGTGTAGCACTCCTTGAGTGCGTTGCTCGACCAGGGAAGGCCCAGGACCGGGTGCGTCCCCGCGAAGTTGCGCAGGCGGAATTCAAGTGGGTCCATACCGACGGCGTGGGCGACGTCGTCGATGGCGGACTCCAGAGCGAAGTTGCCCTGTCCTTCGGCCGGCGCGCGCATGGAGCCCGGGCACGGGATGTTCAGCCGCGCCTGCCGGTCCCGTGTCAGCACGTTGGGGCAGGCATAGGCGACGGCCGAGCCGAACGACACCGGTTCGTAGTCGTCGTCCTCCATGGCCACCGAGGAGATCCCGCGGTGCTCGATGGCCACGAGGTCACCGGCGCGGGTGGCACCGATCCTGATCTGCTGGACGCTGTTGGGCCGGTGTCCCACCGAGGTGAACATCTCGGGGCGGGTGAGGACGAGCTTGACCGGGCGCTTGACCTGCCGGGCCGCCAGCACGGTGAGGATGACGTGGGACCACACCCTCAATCCGGCTCCGAAGCCGCCTCCGACGAAGGGTGCCAGGACCCTGATGCCGCTTTCGGGCACCTTGAAGACGGTGGCCAGCGTGGTACGCACGTTGTGCGGCCACTGGGTGGAGTCGTGCACCGTGAGCGAGTCACCCTGCCACGAGGCGAGGGTGGTCATCAGGCCGAGCGGGTTGTTGGTGTTGTCGGGGGTGGTGTAGGTGTCCTCGACGACGACGTCCGCCTGGTCGAAGCCGGCGGCGATGTCGCCGCGCTCCGTGTCCAGCCCCCAGGGGTTCTCGACGATCTGGGCGCGGGGGTCGTCGATGTCGAGCACGGCCTTGTCCGTGTCGTACTCGACACGCACCAGCCGTGCGGCGTGCCTGGCCTGTTCGGCGCTCTCGGCCACCACGACGGCGATGTGCTGGCCGTAGTGGAGGATCCGGTCGTCCTGCACCGGCGCCGGCGGCGATCCGCCCAGCAACGTCATCGGGCCCCGCTCCAGCCTGGGCGCGTTCAGATGCGTGATGACGGTCAGTACGCCCGGTGCGGCCTGCGCTTCCGACAGGTCGAAGCCTCGGATGCGTCCGGCGGCGACGGTGCTTCCCACCAGGGCGGCGTGGACCATGCCGGGAACCGAGAAGTCGTTGGGGTAGTGAGCCGATCCGGTCACCTTCAGGGGGGCGTCGACGCGGTCGATGCCCGCACCGACGATCCTGCCGGTTTCGAGGGTGGTCATGACTGCGCTCCTGCCACGGTCTCGAGGGTGCGTACGAGGGTGCGCTTGGCCAGTTCGACCTTGAACGCCGTTCCCGGCAGGGGCCTGGCGCCCTGGAGGGCGGCCTCCGCCGCCGAGCGGAACGCTTCCGTGTCCGCCCGGGAACCACGCAGCGCGTCCTCCGCGTCCCAGGCGCGCCAAGGCAGCGTGCCCACGCCGCCGAGCGCGACACGCGCCTCCCTCACGATGCCGTCCTCGACCACGAGTGCCACGCCGGCCGAGGTCAGGGCGAACTCGTAGGAGACGCGGTCACGGACCTTGATGTAGTGCGACCGTGCCGTCGCCAGGAGGAGGGGGATCTCAACCGCCGTGATCAGCTCACCGTGCAGCAGCACGTTCTCGACGTTCGGTGTGTCGTCCGGCGGCAGGTAGAACTGCGTCAAGGGGATCGCGCGCTCGCCGTCGGCCCCCTGGGTGTGCACCACCGCGTCGAGGGCTGCGAAGGGAACCGCGACGTCCGAGGCGTGCAGGGCGATGCAGTGGTCGCTGGTGCCGAGGATCGCGTGCATGCGGTGGATGCCGGTGATGGCGGCGCATCCGGAGCCGGGGTCGCGCTTGTTGCAGGCCGGGACGGTGGGGTCCCGGAAGTAGCGGCACCGCGCTCGCTGGAGCAGGTTGCCGCCGATGGTGGCCATGTTCCGCAGCTGGGTCGACGCCCCGAGCAGGAGGGCCTCCCGTACGAACGGCAGGCGCTCACGGACCACGGGATCCGCCGCGAGTTCCTCCATCGTCGTCAGTGCGCCCACCCTGATCGCCGTGTCGGTGTGCGTGATCCCCTTGAGCGGCAGACGCGTGATGTCGACGAGCCGCTCGGGGCGGAGAACTCCGTCCTTCATGAGGTCCAGCTGTGTCGTGCCGCCGGCGAGGAAGGACGTGTGCGGGTCAGCCGTGGCCACGGCCACTGCCTGGTCAGCGTCGTCGGCGAGGGTGTACTCGAAGGGGTGCATGATCAGCCCTCCCCCGCGACTTCGCGGATCGCCGCGCGGATGTTCGGATACGCGCCGCAGCGGCAGATGTTGCCGCTCATGAACTCGCAGATGTCCTCGTCGGTCTCCGCCCGCCCTTCCTTGATCAAGCAGACGGCCGACATGATCTGGCCCGGTGTGCAGTAGCCGCACTGGAAGGCGTCGTGTTTCGCGAAGGCGGCCTGCATGGGGTGCAGCTCGCCGTCGGCGGACAGCCCTTCGATCGTGGTGATCTCCCGCCCCTGGTATTGGGCGGCCAGGCCCAGACACGACACCATTCGCTTGCCGTCGACCATGACCGTGCAGGCTCCGCACGCCCCCTGGTCGCACCCCTTTTTCGCGCCTGTGAGGCCCACGTGGTCCCGCAGCGCGTCGAGGAGGGTGACGCGCGCGTCAACCCGGAGGGAGTAGGAGGTGCCGTTCACCTTGAGCGTGATGTCGACGAGTGGCAGTTCGGGGGGCGACTGGCCGGTTGGGCGTGTCTCAGCCTCTGCGTGTGTCATGGCGCCTCGATTCTGAGTCCAGGTGACGTCGTCGCGACGAAAGGAAGGCTTGGCAGTGGGGTCGGCCGAGCTCCGAGCGGCCGTGCACCACTCCCCCGCCTCTCGGAAGGAGTCGTCGGAGAAGGCTCAAGAGCCCTTCCCGGTGCGGGCGTTCATGCTCCGGACGCTGCACGTCCTCGCCTCTGGGGGCCGTGGTCGCGTTGCTCGACGAGAAGGTGAAGGCGGCTACCTGGGTCGCCCGAGAAGCACGCCTCCCACCGGAGTGCTCTCGTGCTGCCATGCGTACGAGTCCGTGGGGCAGCGCCATAAGTGGCCCGCCCGGTGCGAGACGTGCAGGACTCTTCCGCCGGCTGTGAGCATCCGCGACAACCTTTGCTAGGAGCCAGGCAGACCCTGGCGTCGTGGGGCACGCACGACTATTCCCCGGGTGTGACCCGGATTGCACCCGTGAGGAACACTGGTCGAGCCCCTGGGACACGGGCAAGAAAGATTTACCATCACACCCCGGAAATTTCCGGGCAGAAGGGGCCATGTTCCCCACGGGTGGGGCCGGCCGGCGTCTCGCGGCGGCCCGCCAACTCTTTCCTGCGCCACCCGAGTGGGGGCGTGCTGGACTGCGAACCTGGAAGTTCATAGGTGTGCCGCATGGCGGAAACCCATCACGATGACCGCTGAGCGTGACGGCGTCGATCTGAAGACGCTCAATGAGGTTCGGTACGCAGAGGTCTGCAGTGTGATCGCGGCTGCAGGCTGCACCGAACACGCGCGTCATCAACCCAGGGAGGAAGCCCGCATGCGAATCCGTAAGAACCGGAAGCTGGGCCGTCGGCTTACTGCGGCCATGGTTGGCGCCATGGCCGCCGGCATCATGACGCTCGGCACCTCACCGGCATCCGCCGCGCCGTACTGGCAGGTGGTGGACACCGGCACTGGCCCTCAGTGGCTGTGCGGCCCCACCAAGATTCACAAGGCGAAAAGCGGGGTCGGCTTCCAGACGTGCGTCGTCGTCAACAGCAACGCGGACGCGCAGGCTGTTCTTGTCGTGGTGAACAATTCCAAGGACGCCATCACGCTCTCCGGTGGTGTCAGAACCGACTTCGGGGCGGACGCCGATTGCTACTCGTCCACGCTGAATCCGGGGTTCCAGCGCGGCTGCTTCGGTCCCACCGTCCACGTCGGGGCGGGCGGGATCAGCGCCTACTCCTACCTCAGGGTGAACGGCGTTCTCGATTACAGCCAGGGAAACTGATCGTCGCGGTCGGGTGGGAATCGCCCGGGCGCCAGAAGTAGGCCTCACCAGGCACCGGTCCATGGCCGCGAGGTACGGCAAGCTTGCGGTCCGCCATGAGGCGACCGCGCTGGTCGCGGCCATCAACGAGTGACTGCGACCAGTTCGGGACGAACAGCGGGCGGCAGCGGCCGTCCGCGCTCAGGTGAAGCTTGGTGGTGAACCCGCCGCGCGAGCGGCCCAGGCCCTCACCTCCTGCACCACTTCCACCAGGCGGGAGGTGAGACCACCACGGCGTCTCGTGCCGGTGTTCTGCCGCTGCGCCGCCTTTTGAGGCGGGGCCGACGACAATTCGGTGCGGGCGCCGGCCGCAGATCGCCCGAAGAGGCCCTGGTCAGGCCGACTTCCACGGCCTGAGCTTCTCGGGGTTGAGCACGGCCCAGATCCGCCGGATCAGGCCGTCCGCGATGTCGAAGGCGTACACCGACACGACGGCGCCGTCCACGTGGGCCGCCAGGCCGGGCTGGCCGTTGACCGTGCACTCCCGGACCGTGAGCCGGCCCGGGAGGGTCCGGTCGGCGAAGAAGCGGGCGATGGGCTCGGCGCCCTCGATCGGGTGGAGCGTGGCCGTGACGAGTCCGCCGCCGTCACCGACGGCGACGGCACCGGAGTCGAGCAGGCCGATGAGGGCGGGGATGTCCTTCGCCTCCCACGCCTGTTTGAACGCCCTTACGACACCTGCCCGTTGGGTCGCCGGAGACTGGGGAGCCCGTGAGGCGTCGACGCGGCGGCGGGCCGAGGCCGCCAGCTGGCGGCAAGCCGCCGGGGTGCGGCCGACGATGTCGGCCACCTCGGAGAACGGGTAGCGGAAGACGTCGTGGAGCACGAACGCCACGCGCTCCGCCGGGGTCATCGCCTCCAGGACGATGAGGAAGGCCATGCTGACCGACTCGTCGAGTGTGACCCGATCGGCCGGGTCGGCCGTGCTGTCGTCCGTCGCGCCGGCGGGCCACTCGGTGCGCGCGGGCAGCGGCTCGGGCACCCATTCCCCCACGTAGCGCTCCCGCCTGGCCCGTGCCGAGCGCAGCACGTCGAGGCAGATGCGGCCGGCGACCTTGGTCAGCCAGCCGGCGGGGGACGCCACCGCCTCCCGTTGCCGCGGGGACATCGCGTACCAGCGGGCGTACGTCTCCTGCACGGTGTCCTCGGCCTCGGCCAGGGAGCCCAGCATTCGGTACGCGAGGTTGATCAGCCGGCGGCGCTCGGCCGCGAGCGCGCTCGTCGTCGAGTCCTGTCGGCTGTCCTGCGGCGCGGTCGAACGGTGCGTCATGGTCCTGAGGCTCCTCGGTCGGGTCTTCCTTCACCGTCATGACGCGGCAGCGCCCCGAAACGTGAGCTCGCCGGCCCGCCTCGTACTCCGCCACCCCGCCTCACATTCCGCCGGGCCGTCTCGTCGTACCCGGCAAAGGAACGCGACGGAAGCAGACGGAGGTAGAACGGCATGGAGCCCGTGAACGTCGCAGTCATCTACTACAGCACCAGCGGCAACGTGCACGCCCTGGCGCGAGCCGTCGTCGAGGGCGCGCAGAAGGCCGGGGCGCACGTCCGGCTCCGCAAGGTGGCCGAGACCGCCCCGGCCGAGGTGATCGACGCCCATCCGGCCTGGTCCCGGCATCACCAGGACACCGCCGAGGTCGCCGAGGCCGGGCACGGCGACCTGGAGTGGGCGGACGCGGTGCTGTTCGGCACCCCGACCCGATTCGGCAACCCCGCAGCCCAGTTGAGGCAGTTCATCGACACCACCGGGCCGCTGTGGTTCGCGGGCAAGCTGGCGGACAAGGTGTACTCGTCCTTCACCGCCTCCAACAGCGCCCACGGAGGGCAGGAATCGACCCTCCTGGCGCTCGGCAACACCTTCTACCACTGGGGCGGCGTCATCGTGCCGCCCGGCTACACCGACCCGATCCAGTTCAAGTCGGGCAATCCCTACGGCACTTCGGCCGTGGTCGGCGACGCGGAGCCCGGCGAGGTGAGCCTGGAGGCTGCTCGCCACCAGGCTCGCCGGGTCGTCGAGGTCGCCGCCGCGCTCAAGGCCGGACGCGCCGGCTGAAGCCGGCCCTCTCTCTTCCCCCTCCAGCACGACACCACCGAAGGAGTACGCGATGACCACCACCCACGAGTCCGAGCTCCGGGCGCTCTTGGCGAGCCGCGCCGACGCCCAGCAGACCAAGGACATCGACCGGCTCATGTCCTTCTACGCCGCCGACGCCGTCTACTACGACGTCGTTCCCCCGCTGAGGTTCACCGGCACCGACGAGATCCGCCGCAACTTCCTGCGGTGGTTCGACGGATATGTCGGCCCCATCAGTCTGGAGACGCACGACCTCACCCTCGTGACCAGCGGGGACACCGCCTTCGCGCACATGCTCCACCGCGACTCGGGGGCGCGGAAGGGCGGTCTCCAGGCCTCGGTATGGGTACGGGAGAGCGTCTGCCTCCGGCGGACGGACGGAGCGTGGTCGATCACGCACGAGCACATCTCGATCCCCATCGACCCGGCCACCATGACGGTCTGGCTCCCGTCCGACAAGGACCAGCTCGCCTGACCCCCGTTCGCGTACGGAATTCCTTCACACCGAGAAGCATTGATCATGGCCACCAAGGGGATGAGGCTCGCCGCCCTGTCATCACTTGCCGCGGTCGCGGCCGGCGTGTGGGCGGTCGAGGGCGCGGCCGCCGAGACCACGAAGAAGCCGGAGGTCCTCGAGCTCAAAGTGCGGAATGACCAGTACACCGCCGTCGATCTCGGCCCCGCGGGGCCGAGCCTGGGCGACTTGGACGTGTACTCCGGCACCGCCGTCGAGGACGGCCGGAGCGTCGGACGCGGGGGCGGACACTGCCAGGTCGTCCACACCAAGGGCGAGAAGACGACCTCGCAGTGCGTGATCACGATGGAGGTCGAGCAGGGCTCCTTGACGATGCAGTCGCTGTGGACGAAGGGAGCGGCCTCCCTCGACATGGCCGTCACCGGCGGCACGGGCGTCTACCGCAACGCGCGGGGCACAGCCCGCTTCTGGGACATCGCGACGCCGGACGAGCGGGTGCGGATCGAGATCCTGCGCTGAGAACACCGAGGCCCTGCCGCACGGTTCGGCAGGGCCTCGGCGCCGATTGCGACCAAGGGAAGCGACGAGAAAAGCAACGAGCATACGTGGGATCCTGGCGGCCCTCGTGGCCCCCACTCAGGCTTCCACGCAGCACCAGCAGACGACACGGCGAGCGACGCGCGGCACACCCGTAAGCCATCCCCCAAGGCGCGGGAGCAGCCCAGGTGCGGCGCAGTCACATGATCGGCCGGACAGGTCCTAGACCAGCCACTTCCCGTCGCGCATCAGGGTCCGTCCGGCCATCTCGGGAACCGTTCCCCACGCCTGGAGCACCTGTGGGGTGACCTGGAAGAAGACGTACGAGGGGTGGTCCTCGCGGGGGTCCCAGCCGTCCTTGGCGGCGAAGGCGTCGCCCACCTCGGCCGGAAGCTCGTCACGGGTCAGCATGCGTGCGGTGCCGTGGACCAGGACCACGTCCCGGGTATGTCCGAAGCAGAGCCGAGCCCGGCCCGAGGCGTACAGGTTGCGCCCGGTCGGGTTGGTGTCGCGGGTGGACAGCCACACCGCCTCGCCGTCCCACCAGAAGGCCAGCGGAACGAGGCACGGCTCGCCGGTGGCATCGGCCGTGGCGACCCATACGTCGTTGTCCCGCGCAAGCCGTTCCAGCGCCTCACGCTTACGCTGCTCCGGGCTGCGGGGTCCGCTGGGGCGAGAGTCGATTGCCGTCATGCGGGGAGGCTATGGCGTGAGGCGCTCGGTCACATCCGGCGGCGGAACTAGGTCGCAAGGCGGAGGCACACGCCATCGAGGCGCACCCCGAGCGACGGCGTCGGTCTTCACCCCGGGGCGCACGGCGCACGTGTCCGCCGCACCACGTCGGTGCCTCCCGGAGGGGCGACACCGACGTCGGCGTGGCGGGGGTCAGCGCGAGGCGTCAGCCGGCTCAGCCACGGCACCCGTGCCTACGGCACTGGCCTCGACGGCCCGACGCATACTCCACTTGGCCAAGGGCTGAAGGGCGTCGATCAGGGCACGGCCTGCGGGCGCGAGGCTGTAGTGGATCTGAACGGGCGTCGTCGGGATCACCGTCCGTCTGATGAGGCCCTGCCGCTCGAGTTCCTTGAGCCGCTGGGAGAGCAGGCGGTCGGAGATGCCATCGATCACGGCTCGGTACTCGCCGAATCTCCTGGCGCCTTGGGAGGCAGCGACCAGGATTGAACCCGTCCATCGGCGACCGACCAATTCGATGGCCTCGATCAGGTTCGGGCAGGTGTCGTCGTGGATGGAACTGCGCTCAAGTGCTAGCGACATTCGATCACTCCTTAAGCTACTTACTAAATATTAGCACCTTACGGTCCCTTTGTTGGGGGGCGGCCGGCTGTCGCAATGTGGTGTGCATGACCGACTACGGACACCAGCTGTCGTTCGGCTTGAGCCTCACCCCGGCAGCGGACGCACTCGAAGAGACCCGTCGGCTCGCACGCCAGGCCGACGCTGCCGGACTGGACTACCTCGCCGTCCAGGACCACCCGTACCAGCCCGGCTACCTGGAGACCTGGACGCTGATCAGCAACCTGTCGGCAGTGACGAACCACATCTCGTTCTTCACCGACGTGGCCGACCTCCAGCTGCGACCTCCGACCATGCTCGCCAAGGCCGCTGCCTCGTTGAGCGTGCTCACCGGTGGCCGCGTGCAGCTCGGGGTCGGCGGTGGCGCGTTCACTGAGGCGATCGCCTCGATGGGCGGACACCCGCGGCGCGGCGCGGAGATGGTCACCTTCACCGAGGAATCCCTTCACCTCATGCACCAGGCCCTGGCCGGCGGCGTGGTGCGCATGCAGACCGACCACCACGCCGTTACGGGCTATCGCGCCGGCCCACTGCCGCCGGCGCCGGTGCAGCTGTGGCTGGGGGCCCAGAAGTCGAAGATGCTCTCCGTGACCGGCCGGGCGGCAGACGGCTGGATCTCCCCGCTGAACATCTACGTGCCTCCCGAGGAGGTACCCGCGCGTCAGCAGATCATCGACGACGCGGCCACGGCCGCAGGGCGCGATCCCCGATCCATCCGGCGCGTCTACAACGTCCTCGGCAGCATCGGAACGAACGCTGCCGGCCAAGGGCTCGTCGGGGACGTGGGCGTGTGGGTGGACACGCTCAGCGACTGGGCCCTGCGACTGGGCTTCGACACCTTCGTCTTCTGGCCCGTAGGGGACGCGGAAGCGCAGCTCGCTCTTTTCACCTCACAGGTAGTACCCGCCGTGCGCGCACGCGTCGCGGCCGTCAGGGGGCAGCGATGAACCTCGAACTCGACACCGTGCCGGCTGAGCTGTCCGGCAAGCTGATCACGCCGACCGACCCGCGCTACGGCGAGTTCCGGTCCACTTACACCACGGTGGGCCACCCGGCCGTCGTGGTCGTACCCGACTCCGCCGGTGACGTCGCCGCCGCCCTGCTCATGGCACGGGACCGCGGGCTTCCCCTCGCGGTGCGCAGCGGTGGGCACGGCCTGGCCGGCAGAAGCACCAACGACGAGGGGCTGGTCATCGACCTGCGACGGTTGAACAAGGTCACGGTGCTCGACCGCGAGAAGCGTCTCGTACGTGTCGAGGCCGGTGCCCGCTGGGCACAGGTGGCGGAGGCACTCAGTCCGCACGGCCTGGCCATCAGCTCAGGGGACCACGGCAATGTCGGTGTCGGTGGGTTGGCCACGGGCGGCGGTGTCGGGTGGCTCGTCCGCCGCTTCGGTCTGACGGTCGACCGTGTGCGTGCCGTCGACGTCGTCCTGGCCGACGGTTCGGTGGTGCGCGCGGACGCGGACAACGAGCCGGACCTCCTGTGGGTGATGCGGGGTGCGGGTGCGGGTGCGGGCGTGGTCGTGGCCTTCGAGATCGAAGCGATGGAACTGCGCTCCGTGGGATACGCGCAGCTCGCCGCCCGCGTCGATCCGGCGGGTCAGGTGCTTCAGCGCCTGGACGCGGTTCTGAGGGACGCGCCGCGGGAGCTCACGACCGCCCTCATGCTGTCCTCGCAGGGGTCCGTGACGAATGCCTTCATCACCGCGGTCGTCGCCACGGACGATCAGCAGGCGATTCGCCACGCGATCGAACCCCTCCTCGGCATCGGCGATGTGACGCTCCAGCAGGCTCTGGTCACGCCGTACAGGAGCCTGGTGCCACGGCACCACCTGCACGCCAATGTCGGGCAGATGGCCTCCTCCACGACGAATGGTCTCATCACCGACATGACGCCCGCCGCGGCCCGCGCCATAGTCGGCGCGGCAAGCGGACCCACTCCCTTGCTGATCCAGATGCGGTCACTCGGCGGCGCGGTCGCCGACACCGCCGCCTCGGCAACCGCGTTCCCCCACCGACATCAGCGGTCTCTCGTCATCGCCTCGTCCTTCCCTCCGTATGGACGCGAAGCGCTGGGGAAGGCATGGGAACCGGTGGCGGAGCACACGGAGGGGGCGTACGTGAACTTCGAGAGCGATCCGGACAAGGTCACGTTCGAGCGAACCTATCCGGGGTCCGTCGGTACGCGCGTCACCGAGTTGTGGAAGCGCTACGACCCCGAAGGCGTGCTGCGTCCCGGTGCCTGACCGTGCAGGGGGCCGGGGCGCAAGCTGCCGGACGCCCGCCGGCAAGCTTCGTGCCCCGGCCCTGCCACGGACCGAGGGCAAGGCCAGTGAGGCGGCCGCGATGCAGGCCGGCGGCCTCCGTCAGCTGATAGGCGAGGTGCGCACCGCGTCCGTCGGTCTCAGGAATGGGCGGCCTGCTGCCACCAATCTGGGAACGTCCGATTTGACACCCAAGACGACCGTTCATATTCTTCATGTGCGAGAAAGGGAGCTCGAATGCCCAGACCCAGTGTTCGTGAGCAGTTGGTCGAGGCCGCCATGGAGTGCTTCCACGAGCGCGGCTTCAACGGCACAGGGATCCAGGACATCGCCCGCACGGCCGGTATTCCCAAGGGGTCGGTGTACAACCACTTCGAGAACAAGGAAGCCCTTGCCGGCGAGGTGATGGACCGCTACGCGGCCTCCCGCAGACTGGAGATGCTGGGCGACGAGAACCTGGCGCCCGTGCCACGGCTACGCGCCCATTTCGAGTACCTCGCCGCGGATCTGGAGCGCTTCTCCTACGGGCGTGGGTGCATGTTCGGAAACTTCGGGGCGGAGCTGTCGAACCAGACGGACACCATGCGAGGCAAAGTCGATGCCCGGCTGAGCGCGTGGGCCGACGCCGTCACACAGGTCCTGGAAGAAGCTCGTGCGGCCGGCACCCTCACAAGCCCCCTGGCCCCCGACCAACTTGGGCAGTTTCTCGTGGACGGGTGGGAAGGCGCGGTGCTGCGGGCGAAGGTAACCCGAAGCCGGGCTCCTTTGGACGGCTTCTTCGACGTCTTCGACTCACTCGTCGTCTAGCAGTTTCCACCAAGGAACATCCCGGTTGACCGAGTGTCGCCGCGCGGGTCTGCCCACGGCGGGTGTCTCCTCGAAGTGCCGCGCATGGTTCATGTGGGTGGCGCGGGCTATGCGGTGACCGCGGAATGGTCCCGCACCGGGCATCCCGTCAACCCCAGCACCTGAAGCGTGGGCAGCAATGGCGACGGGTCGACACGCGAACACTCACCTTTCGAAGCGTGCCCGCCCCGCACACACACCCCAGGCCGGCGGTGCGCCTCCACCCGTCGCCGGTGCGACCGAAGTGCGGCTCCGCCGGGGCCCATTGGGTCTCGCCGAGGGGCTTCTCTTGTGTTTGGGCCGATCCGACCGTAAGTTTAAGACGACCGGTCATATTCAACCGGTGAAACCAGGGAGGAACCCCCATGTCCGATCTTCTCGACACCGTCATCGCCGCCCACGGCGGCCTGGACCGCTGGCGCTCCGCTACTCGCGTCACGGCCGAGGTGCAGGCCGGCGGCGCGCTGTGGGGCCTCAAGGGCCAGCCCGGGGTGCTCGACCGATACAGCATTACCGCCGACCTGCACCGGCAGTCGGCCACCCTCGCACCGTTCGCCGAGCCGGGGCTGCGCGCGATGTACACCCCCGACCGGGTCGCGATCGAGTCCCTCGACGGCCAGGTGACGCAGGAACGCGTCCAGCCGCGGGAGTCCTTCGCCGGCCACACGCTGGAGACGCCGTGGGACCGTCTGCACGCGGCGTACTTCGCCGGGTACGCCATGTGGACCTATCTGACCGAGCCCTTCGTCTTCACCGAGCCGGGCTTCACCGCCACGGAGACAGAGCCGTGGGAGGAGAGCGGCGAGACCTGGCGGCGCCTGGAGGTGACCTTCCCCGAGCCCATCGCCACTCACAGCCGGGTGCAGACCTACTACATCGACGCCGAGGGCCTCATCCGGCGCCACGACTACCGGCCCGACGTGTTCGGTGCCGCCGACCGCGACTCGGCGCACTACACGTACGAGCACCATGCCTTCGGCGGCCTCGTCTTCCCGACCAAGCGCTCGGTGCACCTCACCGACGAGCACAACCAGAAGGTCGCCGAACCGGTGATCATCTCCATCGCCCTCACCGACATCACGGTCTCGTGAAGCGACGGACGTCAACCCGACAAGGTCCGGGCAGGAACAGGAGGACGTCATGAGCGGCTATCGCGCCGTCGAGGCGACCGCTGACGGTGATTTCACCCTCGTCGAGCGAGAGTTGGAGCACCCAGGGGCGGGACAGGTCCGGATCGCCGTAGAGGCATGCGGGGTCTGCCACAGCGACGTGGCCGGAATCATGAACATGACCGGCAGTCGGCCGTCCGGCGTACCGGTGGTGCCGGGGCACGAGGTCATCGGCCGGATCGACGCTCTTGGCGACGGCGTTACCGGGTGGCACGTCGGACAGCGGGTCGGTCTGGGCTACCTGGGCGGACACTGCGGCGCGTGTGCGATGTGCCGCCGCGGGGACTTCGTGTACTGCACCGACCAGCCGGTGCTGGGCGACAGCCGGCAGGGTGGGTACGCGGAGTACATCACGGCCCGGACATCGGGTCTCGTCGCCGTGCCGGACGACATACCGGCGGCCGAGCTGGCCCCTCTGATGTGTGCGGGCCTGACCGTGCATCACGCCCTGATCGCCTCGGCCGCCCGCACCGGCGACCTCGTCGCCATTCAGGGCATCGGCGGCCTGGGGCACCTCGGGATCCAGTACGCGCGAGCCATGGGATTCCGCGTGGCGGCGATCGCCCGCGGCCGGGACAAGAAGGAGCTCGCGCTCAAGCTCGGCGCGCACCACTACATCGACTCCACCGCGAACGACCCGGCGCAGGCACTGCAGGAACTTGGTGGCGCCAAGGTCGTTCTCGCCACCGCCAGCAGTGGCACCTCGATGTCTCCGCTGGTCGGGGGGCTTGCCATCCGCGGGCAGCTCGTCGTCGTGGGCGTGGCACAGGACCCGATCGAAGTCGGGACCGTGCCACTCGTCTTCGGCGCCCGGTCCATCGTCGGCTCGCTGACCGGCACACCCCACGACAACGAGAGCAACGTCGGCTTCGCCCACGCCCACAACATCCGCCCGATGGTCGAGACCGTTCCCCTGGAGCAGGCCGGAGCGGCGTACGCGCGGATGATGTCCGGCGACGCGCGCTTCCGAATGGTGCTCGAGGTCGGTCGCTGACAGGGCCCGAGTGCGACGGTCCCGTTCACGGCGCCGATGTGCCTGCCGCCCGGTCGATCGCCTGGGCGGTACTCGGCACGGCAAGCCTGGCGTTCGCGGAGTTGGCCGTCGCCACAGCGGTCCATGCCTTGACGAGCAGGCGCCGCTCGCAGCCGGCCACGTAGGTGAGACCGCAGCAGGCGGTTGCGTCGGAACCCGAGTGACGTCGAGCAAGTGTTGACCGTAGGCTCTCGGCGAAGGCAGGTGCGGTGGACATCACGGTGCAGTGGATCAAGACGTCCTGGACGAAGCAGTCTCGGGGCGGGGAGGCCGCTGCCCGCAGGAACGCGGCGCCGGTCGGCTTCTCGTTGCCTCAGGAGCCCTCTGGGTTTGCCCACTTCGTCCAGATGTCCGAGCGCAACGGCTTCGAGCCCCATTCGAGCCGGAAAGATCTTCGCGAGATCGGTGTCAGCCTGCGGGACGAAGGCGATCGGCTCCGAGTGCTCGCTCGTGTGGAGCCGCTCTTCGGATTGCCGCCTCGGCCACGCAGGCCGCCGGCAGTTCGGCTGCTTCCCGGGCAGTGGGTCCGCTGGCAGTTGAACTACCGGTTCAGCAGCGCGCTGGGGATCCGCGGGTGGTCGTACTGGCTCGACACGTTCAACATCGCCTATGGCCCCGTCGACCGGGATGCCTTCCTGTCGGAGCCGACCGTGATCGTCGATGAGTGCGGATCAGTTCGATAGAGCAGGCTCACTGTGCTCAGACGGCCTCCGGGACACCGCACACGTCGAGGTGTTCCAGCGGCAGGTCGGACTCGCGTCCAGCAGCCGGCGCCCGTACCGGACACACACCCGCTGCCGGCGCGGCAGATGGCGCACCGCCCAGCAGCCGCAGCGCGCGCCGGCACCGTCGGCTCGACCCCGCGCAGTTCGGCGAGCACGCCCCACCCGGTTTCGTTGAGCACGACCTCCGCATCGGTCCGTACGCCGACATCGGCTTGAAGGTGTCGCCGTTCTTGTCGGCGACTTGATGCTGGTTCAAGGTCAGCCGCCGTTGCCGGTGATCACGGACACGGTGGTGGATCGCGCGCTATTCGGCGGTGCGCGAGCCGCACAGGTTCTTGCAGCCCAGGGCTACGGCCTCGCCAGGCTCCACGACTTCCGGTCACCCTTTGCGACGGCCCGCGTGTGCGGCACCCCACATTTGCATTACCCCGCGCATGCAATTATTGTTCTAGCTCATAAGGCGCTCCTGCAATAACTTGCATGTGTATCGGGCCCTGCCAAGCCGCGGCTCGCGTGGCCACTGCCACGACACCTCCGCGGGAGCCACCAACCGAAGAGGCCCCGTGCCTCACCCCTGCGCCGGGTCTCTTCCCAGCCCCTGCACCACTCACCGAAAAAGGCACTTTCATGTCGCTCAAGCACATCCTTCCCGGCCGTCTCGGCTTCGGTACCGCCCCGCTCGGCAACATGTTCCGCGCCATCCCCGACGAGGAGGCCTCCGCCACCGTCGAGGCTGCCTGGGACCAGGGCATCCGCTACTACGACACCGCCCCCTTCTACGGCGCCGGCCTCGCCGAGGAGCGCCTCGGCAAGGTCATCTCCACCAAGCCCCGCGACGAGTACATCCTGTCCACCAAGGTCGGCCGCGTCATTCTCGACGAACTGGAGGAGGGCGCCCGCGACCTCGGCGAGAAGGGCGGGATCTTCGAGCACGGCAACCCGAACAAGATCGTCCACGAGTGGACCGCCGAGGCCACCGAGCGCTCCATCGAGGACAGCCTCAAGCGCCTCGGTGTCGACCGGCTCGACATCGTCTGGGTCCACGACATCGCCCAGGACTTCCACGGCGACCAGTGGCTCCAGAAGTTCGAGGAGGCCCGCACCGGTGCCTTCCGTGTCCTGTCCCGCCTCCGCGACGAGGGCGTCATCAAGGCCTGGGGCCTGGGCGTCAACAAGGCCGAGCCCATCGAGCTGACCCTGGCGCTCGACGAGCCCAAGCCCGACGGATTCCTCCTGGCCGGCCGCTACACCCTGCTCGACCACGAGCACGCCCTCACCCGCCTGCTGCCCATGGCACAGGAGCAGGGCGTCGACATGGTCGTCGGTGGCCCGTACAGCTCCGGCATCCTCGCCGGCGGTACGCACTTCGAGTACCAGCAGGCCCCGGCGGAGATCATCGAGCGGGTCGGGAAGCTGAAGGCGCTGGCCCAGAGGCACGGCGTGAGCATCAAGGCCGCCGCCCTGCAGTTCTCCCTCGCCCACCCGGCGTCCGCCGCCGTCATCCCCGGCGCCACCCGGCCCAGCCGCATCGCCGAGGACACCGCAGCTCTCAACGAGACCGTCCCGGCCGCGTTCTGGGCCGACCTGCGCGCGGCCGGCCTGGTCAGCCCGACCGCCCCGCTCCCTCACGGCGCCTGATCACCCCTCACCCCCCATCGCCCACACACACCGCAACAGGAGAAGACCATGGCTTCCACGTCCGTCTCCCGCGTCGTGCCCGCACCGCCCCAGAAGGTCTGGGACCTCATCGGCGGCTTCGACGCCCTCCCCGACTGGCTCCCTTATATCCCTGAGAGCACCGCTCTCGAAGGAGGCCGGGTCCGACGCCTGGCCAACCCCGACGGTGACGTGATCATCGAGCGCCTCGTGGACTTCAACGAGGCCGAGCGGCACTACAGCTACGCCATCCTCGAAGCGCCCTTCCCCGTCAACGGCTACGTGTCCACCCTCCGCGTCCACGCGGTCCCCGGCCGGGACGACGTCGCCGAGGTCCAGTGGTCCGGCCGCTTCAACCCCGACGGCGTCAGCGAACAGGAAGCGGAAGACCTCTTCGCCGAGATCTACCGTGACGGGCTCGAAGCCCTGCACAAGACCCTGTCCGCCTGACGACACGGGTGCACGAGGCCCGACCACCGCACGACGCAAGCCCGGACACGCCCCCAGCGTGCCCGGGCTGCGGTGCGCCTGGGCGCCTTCCGCGACGTCGAATGGCCTCTGACCCACAGGTCATGCCTTCGGCGACCCGCTGCTCGGCAACGTCCTCTCGTCTCGGGACCTGGCCTTCGACGCAGCACTCGGTGCGTCCGTGGCCGTCGGCGTCCGATCTGGACGCCTCGATCGCGTTCCGCTCGTCCCTGACAGGGCGCGGGCGCGACTACACGTTCACCGCGGGCGAGGTCACTCCTGAGGCGGCGCTCGGCGCGAGGGTCGCGTACTCCAGCGACCCCGACGGCACCAACCTGGAGATCATCGAACCCAAGGGGTGGGTTCGCCAAATGATCCTGCCGGGGCCAGGCCCCGGCAGGATCAAGGGATGGCCGGACTCTGCTTCAGGATGCGGGCACCGCCTTTGGCACGCCCATGTCCTCGACCACGCGGACGAGGGGCGCGAGCTGCGGGTCCTCGGCGGCCTCGGCGAGGGCCTCGCGGAGGGCGGCCTCGTTGGTGGGACGGGCCTCTTCCAGGAGCCGCAGGCCCTCGTCGGAGACGTTGGTGTAGATCCCGCGCCGGTCGGTGGGGCACAGGTAGCGCAGGAGCAGGCCGCGGTCCTCGAGGCGGGTGACCAGGCGGGTGGTGGCGCTCTGACTGAGGACGACGGCGTCGGCGACCTGCTTCATCTGCAGGTGGCCGCCCTCTCCGTCGTGCTGGCGGCTGAGCACGTCGAGCAGGGAGTACTCACGCACGCTCAGGCCGTGTCCGTTCTGGAGGGCGTGCTCCAGGTGGGACTCGATCCGGCCGTGCAGCAGGGAGAGGGCGCACCAGCCCTGGGCGAGGGCGGTAAGTGCGGGGGCGGTTGCCGTCATGATGACCTCCTTCCGCACAATAATTGCATACGCCGACTATGCACAGCCAGAGATTCACGCGTTTGCATTTATCCCGCGTCTGCAACTATTGTCTTCCGGTGTAAGCGCTCCATGCAAGCATCTGGAAGGTTGTCCTCCATGCCTCTCGCGCTCTTGGCCCTGGCCATCGGGGCCTTCGGGATCGGCACCACCGAGTTCGTGATCATGGGCGTGCTGCCTCAGGTCGCGGGAGACTTCGGCGTCAGCATCCCGACGGCAGGCTGGCTCGTCTCCGGCTACGCCCTCGGCGTCGTCATCGGCGCCCCGCTCCTGACCGTGCTCGGCACCCGGGTCTCCCGCAAGAAGATGCTCATGTTCCTCATGGGCCTGTTCATCGCCGGCAACGCCCTCTCGGCCGTCGCCCCCAGCTTCGGTCTCATGCTGACCGGCCGGATCGTCGCCTCACTCGCGCACGGCGCGTTCTTCGGCATCGGCTCCGTCGTCGCCGCCGACCTCGTCGCCCCGCAGAAGAAGGCTTCCGCCATCTCGCTGATGTTCATGGGCCTGACCGTGGCCAACATCGTCGGCGTCCCCGGTGGTACGTACATCGGCCAGGCCGCCGGCTGGCGTGTCACCTTCGCGATCGTCGCCGCGCTCGGCGTCATCGGCCTCCTCGGCGTCGCCAAGCTCGTCCCCGAGGCCGGTCGCCCGGAGTCGGTGAGCGTCCGCGGCGAGTTCGCCGCCTTCAGGAACGTCCAGGTCTGGCTCGCGATGGCGATGACCGTCCTCGGCTACGGCGGTGTGTTCGCCGCGATCACCTACATCACGCCGATGATGACCGAGGTCGCCGGCTACACCGAGGGCGCCGTGACCTGGCTGCTCGTCCTGTTCGGCGTCGGCATGTTCCTCGGCAACCTGCTCGGGGGCAAGTTCGCCGACCGTGCCCTGATGCCGATGCTGTTCACCGCCCTGGCCGCGCTCACCGCCGCCCTGCTCCTGTTCACGGCGACCGCGCACGACAAGGTCCTCGCCGCGATCACCCTCTCCGTGATCGGCGCCCTCGGCTTCGCGACCGTGCCGCCGCTGCAGAAGTGGGTACTCGACCAGGCCTCGGCGGCCCCGACCCTGGCCTCCGCCGCCAACATCGGCGCCTTCAACCTCGGCAACGCCCTCGCGGCCTGGCTCGGCGGTGTCGTGATCGCCGCGGGCCTCGGCTTCACCGCCCCGAACTGGGTCGGCGCGATCCTCTCGGGTACGGCGCTGCTGCTCGCGTTCCTCGCGGCTTACCTGGACCGGCGCACCCGCAGGGCGAGCCGCCTCGTCACCGGGGCCGCGACGGCCGAGCGGGCCCCGGCAACGGTCTGACCCACCTGCACACGGCAACACCTTCGAAAAGGATCTCTCATGAGCACCACCACCCCCACTGCCCCCATCCCGTTGACCACGCAGGACGCCGAGACGCTGATCGCCGCCGCCCGCCGCGCCGCGGACGACGCCGGGGTCACGGTCAGCGTCACCGTCCTCGACGCCGGCGGCCACCTGCTGGCCTTCCGGCGCGACGACCGGGCCGTACTGATCTCCGGCGAGACCAGCACCCGCAAGGCATACACCGCGCTGCAGCTCAACGCGCCCACCGCCGACCTGGTCGACCTGGTCAAGCCCGACGGGCCGTTCCACTCGCTGCCCACCGCCCTCGACAAGCCGCTCCTCTTCATCGCCGGCGGCATCCCCGTCCACCGCGACGGGCGCCTGATCGGCGCGATCGGTGTCGGCGGCGGCGCCCCCGAGCAGGACCACGGCTTCGCCACCGCCGCGCTCGCCGAGCTGGCCGAGGCCGCCCGATGAGCCGTACGCCGCAGGAGGTCTTCGCCGACCACGGCAACCGGCTCGGCACCGGCGACCTCGATCTGATCAGCCAGAACTACACCGAGGACGCCGTCTTCCTCACCCCCGAGGGCACCCTCACGGGACGCGAGGGAGTACGGCGGGGCATCGGCAGGCTGCTCGCCGATCTGCCGGACGCCGACTGGCAGTTGGCACCGCAGTTCGCCGGCGACGTGCTGTTCCTTCAGTGGAGCGCCGCCACCGACACCCACGAGGTCACCGACGGCGTCGACACGTTCGTCTTCCGCGACGGACTCATCAGCGCCCAGACCGTCCGCTACACCATCACCCCCCGCACCCTCTGAACTCCGAAAGGTCCGCACACCATGGCACCCGAGAGCATCCCCACGGTCACCCTGAACAACGGCGTCGAGATCCCGCAGCTCGGCTTCGGCGTCTTCCAGGTCCCCGACGAGGAGACCACCGCCGCCGTCGCCTCCGCCTTGGAGGCCGGCTACCGCTCCATCGACACCGCCGCGATCTACGGCAACGAGACCGGCGTCGGCCGGGCCCTCGCGACCTCCGGGATCGCCCGCGAGGACCTGTTCGTCACCACCAAGCTGTGGAACGCCGACCAGGGCTACGACGCCACGCTCCGCGCCTTCGACGACAGCCTGGCCAAGCTCGGCCTCGAGTACGTCGACATGTACCTGATCCACTGGCCCACCCCGGCCCGTGACCTGTACAAGGACACCTGGAAGGCCATCGAGAAGCTCGTCTCCGACGGCCGGGTCCGCACCGCGGGCGTCTCCAACTTCCAGCCCGACCACCTGAAGCGGCTGATCGACGGCGCCGAGCTCGTCCCGGCCGTCAACCAGGTCGAGCTGCACCCGGGCCTGCAGCAGAACGAACTGCGCGCCGTGCACGCCGAGCTGGGCATCGCCACCGAGGCGTGGAGCCCGCTCGCCCAGGGCGCCGTCCTGGGGGACGAGGCCATCACGACCATCGCCGGCCGGCACGGCAAGTCCCCGGCCCAGGTCGTGCTGCGCTGGCACCTGCAGCTCGGCAACATCGTCATCCCCAAGTCGGTGACGCCCGAGCGCATCCGGCAGAACCTCGACGTCTTCGACTTCACCCTCACCGACGACGAGATGGCCGCGATCGCCAGCCTCGACCGCGACCTGCGCACCGGCCCGCACCCGGACCAGTTCAACTGACCCTGACGGGTTGCCCCAGCTCGCGCGGGCGGGATGGCAGGTCCCGCCCGCGCGAGCGCGTTCACGTCCTTCCGGTGCACTCCTCCGTGCACCCGCCGTCTCCCACCGCACTCCCGAAGTACCGAGTCTCGAAAGCGTGCCTCTGATGTCCGACTCCCCCACCGCCCTCGACCGGCTCGTGGGCCCCGCGGGCCTGCCGACCCTGGGCCTCGAACTGCCCCTCGACAACGACTGGGGCAGCACCCGGCTGCGTGCCCTGCGCGCCGACCCGTCCGGCGCCGGCCGCCCCTTCGGCGTCGCCGACCTGACCCGCCACACCGAACTCGCCAGGTTCGCCGACCAGCTGGGCTTCGCAGGCCTGTGGGTACGGGACGTGCCGCTGTACGACCCCGAGCAATTCGGCGACGCCGGTTCCGTCTTCGAGACGTTCACGCACCTCGGCCACCTCGCCGCCGTCACCGAGCGCGCGGTCCTCGGCACCGCGGCTGTCGTTCTTCCGCTGCGCCGGCCACTGCTCGTCGCGAAGGCCGCCGCGACCGTCGACGTACTCTCCGGGGGGCGCTTCGTCCTGGGCCTGGCCAGCGGCGACAGGCCAGTCGAGTACCCGCTGTTCGGCGAGGACTTCCACGCGCGCGGCGCCACGTTCCGTACGGGTGTGGAGACGCTGCGCGCCGCCTGGGCCGCTCGCGCCGGGAGCGAGGGCATGAACCTGCCGGAGCTCGGCCTCGACGCCGACCGCCGCCTCGACGTCCTGCCCAAGCCGACCGGCCACTCCGTGCCCATCGCCATCGCGGGGCATGCCCAGCAGTCCGCCGAGTGGATCGCCGAGAACGCGGATGCGTCCCTCAACTATCCGCGCCCGCTGGGGTCGTTGAAGCTCAAGACGCGGGAGTGGCAGGAGCTGACGGCTGAGGCGCCGAAGCCGTACCTCACGCCCATGCAGCTGGACCTCACCGAGGACCCGGCCACCCCGGCGAGCGCCATCCGCCTCGGCCTGCGCACCGGCAGCGAAGCACTGGTGGAGCACCTGCGCGCGATGGGCGAACTCGGCGTCGCCCACATCTCCTTCAACCTCCGCCCCGGCGAACGCCCGGTGGACGAGGTCCTCCAGGAACTCGCCGAGACGGTGCTTCCGCACTTCCCCTCCCCTGCGGCCGAGATCACGGCTACCGCCTGAACACCTGCCACGACCCCCGCCGACGCCGGGCTGGGCGGCGAGGTCGCGGCGCTCGCCGCGGCGGAGTAGCAGGTGGCGCAGGGCGAAGAGGCCGAGTGCGGCGTGGAGAATGCCGGCTACAGCGGCAGCGGCGTGCAGACCGGCGACGAAGGCTGACTTCGCATCGCCGACCACTGCGGCCGTGAGGCCGGGGGCCTGCAATGTCTCGTTGAGGGTGCCGGCGAAGTCAGGTCCCTGGAGCCGGAAGATCAGGGCGGCCAGCGAGCCGAGAAGTGCGATGCCGAGGGCGTTGCCGATCTCGTTGGTGGTCTCGGCGATCGCGGCTGCGGACCCGGCGCGCGCTGGGGGAACCGCAGAGACAGCAGTGTCGGCGACAACGCTGAAGGAGATCCCGTAGCCGATGCCGGCGACAACGGTGGAGGCCACGTACCAGCCGATACCGCCGGAGACGCTGGTCGCCAGCAGCGGGAGCATCCCCGCGGCGACGAAGCAGTGGCAGGTGATGAGCGCTGCCCGGGTGCCGATGCGCGCGACCAGTGATGGTGTGACGACGCAGGTGACGGTGAGCACGGCGGCGCCGGGGAGCGCCACGAGAGCCGCGTCCAGGACGGTCAGCCCGAGGACGGACTGGAGATGGATGCCGCCGAGGTAGGCCGAAGCCGACCATGCGGCCAGCGGCAGAAGCCCGGTAACGGCTGCGATCGTGAACACTCGGTCGTGGAAGAGGCGGAAGTCGATCAGCGAGTGTTCCAGGCGGAGTTGCCGCCGGACGAACCATCCCAGGGTGACGACGCCGACGATCCCTGTGGCCATCGGGGTCGCGGTCAGCCCTTCCGCGGCAGCGTGCTTGATCGCGTAGACGGTCAGCAGGATGCCCGCGGCGGAGAGCAGAACATGCGGCCGGTCCAAGGCCACGCGGTCGCGGTCGCCGCGGTGGTCGCCCCGCTCACCTCCTCGACCTCGGACGAGCCCGGCTCGACGTCGGGGACGACGCGACCTATTCCAGGGTGCTCCAGGCGGCGACCGGCACCTGCCGCACGCCCTGGCCGTAGTCCAGCGGAAGTTCAAGGTGCCGCACCGCGCCGAACTCGTCGTCGGCGCGGTGGTGGCGGTGGTCGCCGCGACAGCCGACGTGCGCGGGCGATCGGGTTATCCTCCTTCGGCGTGCCGGCGTACCACGCCGTCGTCGACGCCTCCGCCTGGACCCTCACCCCGGACGAGGGCCGCACGGCGCGGGCCGTCCCGGCCGTCGGGCCGGCCGGCTGCCTCGCCCTGGCCTCCGCCCTCCCGGCGTCCTCGGTGATCTGGGGCACCGCGGTGCCGGCCCTCGGCGTCGCCGCCTACCGAGTGCGCCGCATGATGCCCACGCGCGGTTCCTGAGACGCCTCGCCCTCGCCTACCGGCCGGAATACCACTGGGGCGTGTATCGAGTCGTGATCAGACCGTCTGCTGCACAAGCCGGTGGTGGCCGCCCGCGGGGACTCGCGTGAGATCCTCCGTCCATGAACAGCGACCTGGAAGTAAGTGCTTTGGCGATCAATGTCACGATCCCGCAGGCGCTCCGCTGGACGGACACCCGACGCGGTGAAGCGTTCACGCTCACCACACTCAACGTCCGGCTCCTCCCGGACGGTCACCTCGCCGTAAAGGCCTATGGCCGACCCGTCGGTGGTGGTCGGGGCGCATACGTCTCGTTCCCGGTCCCCGACAAACCCGAACTGGCGTCCCTGGTCGCAGACGCTGCCAGCCGCGCCGCAAAGTTGTGGGCCGCCCATCGTGGTCTCGGCTGAGCCAGTTCGACTTGATGGCGGGAAGGACAGGTCTTCTTGCATGACGCGAGTGCAACTGACAGATGAGCAGTGGGAGTTCATCGGGCCGTCGTACCTGCCTGTCGGCGAGTACGGCCCGGCGGTCGTGATGCACCTTGCCGAGGGCGCCGCACCCGGCGACGGCGAAATCTACGGCTGAAGGCCGCTCTCGTCATCTTCTGGCTCTGCCCGGTGAACACGAGGCACTCATCTTCCTGTTCTACGGGCTGCGGGGCGTGGCCTGCCTGCTGTTCGCGCACCCGTTCCTGCTGTGGATCCAGGTCTCCACCCCGCCCGAGGTCCAGCGGCCCCCGCCGTGGCCAGGCATCCGATGCGTTTGCGCTGGTCACGATCGAAACTCAGACGCAAGGCGGGTGATGCTCCCGTCACAGTCAACCGCGTGCGGTCCCGACTCCGCACCCCGGCAGTGTGCCGGGTCAACGCCGTTTCCGGGCTGCGGCGGGGCAGCCGCCAACACCCCTTCCGCACAGGCCAGGACCGCAGGTGAGGGGCCGAGCGCCGAGGCCACAGTTCCGTCTCGACCCTTGCCTCTTCGTTCCCCGTGTGAAACCTTTACGCCATAAGACGCATGGAAACGTTTCCACGAGGAGGTGGGGCGATGGCTACGATCAAGGACGTCGCAGCCAGGGCAGGGGTCGCGCTGGGAACCGCATCGCGGGTGCTGAGTGGCAGCAGCCAGACCTCCGCCGATTCCCGGGCCCGGGTGCTCGCCGCTGCCGCTGAGCTCGGTTACGTCGCCCACGGGCCGGCCCGGTCCCTGCGTCGGGCCCGGACGGATGTGCTGGGGCTGCTGGTGTCGGACATCCGCAACCCGTTCTTCTCCGAGCTGGCTCACGCGACCGAGCAGGAGGCACGCCGGCACGGTTTCACCGTGCTGCTGGCCAACGCCAACGAGGACGCCGAGCAGGCCGACGCCTATCTGCGGACCTTCGCCGGCCAGCGCGTCGACGGCCTGCTGTTCTCGCCCCAGGACAACATCTCACCGCAGCTCGCCGCCACACTCGCCTCGGGGATGCCGCTGGTCTTCCTCAACCGGACGGTCGAGGGCGTCGACGCACCGCTGTACGGCACGGACAACGCACAGGGCGTGCAGCAGGTGCTCTCCTGGCTCGAACGCCGGGGCCACCGCGACGTCGCGTTCATCGGCGGACCGGAGACGATCTCCACCGGTGCCGAGCGCCGTGCCGCCTACGTCGCCGGCCGGGCCGCCCACGGCATCAGCACCGACGACCGGCTGCTCGACGCCGGTGACTTCCTGGCCGGCGGCGCCGCCGAGGCCATGAGCCGCGTCATCGACCGCGGGGTGCCGTTCACCGCCGTGTTCGGCGCGAACGGCCAGACGACCCTGGGCGCGGTGCGTGCGCTGCGGCAGCGGCTCGGCGTCGAGCGGGCGGCCCGCATTGAGGTCGTCTCCTTCGACGACCTCGACTGGTTCGAGTTCGCCTCACCACCCATCAGCGCGGTCCGTAACGACGCCTCGGCCATCGGCCGGCTCGGGGTCCGCGGGCTCATCGATCTCCTCGCCGGCCGTGAGGCAGTCGGTCAGCGCATCGCGACCACCTTCATCGACCGAGCTGTGCGGGGCACCGGTTGAGTGCCTCGGCAGCCCCCGCGCCTCTCGCCCAAGCCGCACCGACACGTCCTCGGCCGCCGGCAATGGCCTGAACACCCGAGTCCGTCGCCGCCGCTGCCGGCACCGACGGCAGGAACAGCCGCGCCGCCCGGAGAGCGCGGAGGCGTTCGCGGCTGACGCGAGACAGTACGCCCTGCTTGAAAGGAACAAGCCATGAAGGTCGCCCTCGGCGCAGACCACGCCGGTTTCCCGCTGAAGGACGCCGTGCGGAAGGCCATCGAGGTCCTCGGGCATGAGGTGATCGACTGCGGCACTCACAGCGAGGCCCCCGTCGACTTCCCGGACATCACCCGCTCGACCTGTGAAGCGGTGCTCGACGGATCGGCCGATCGGGCCGTGCTCGTCTGCGGTACCGGCCAGGGCGCCGTCATGGCTGCCAACAAGCTGCCCGGCATCCGCTGCGGTCTTGCCCACGAGCCGTACTCCGCCCACCAGGCCGTCGAGCACGACGACGCCAACGCCATCGCGGTGGGGGCGTGGCTGGTGCCGCACGCACTCGTACCCGACATCGTGCGCGAATTCCTCAACGCCGTGTTCGACGACGACGAGGCGACCCGTCGCCGGGTCGCCAAGCTCAACGCGCTCGACGACCTGACCCCGCCCCTCTGACCCTCACCGTCTCATCCCTCGCACGGACGGACCGTCCGTCGCGCTGAATGACGCCGAAGGCCCCGGCCCCTGCACGGCCTCGCCAGGCGTCTGTTCGTCATGCCCGCAATTCCCGGACAAGGGAATCGGCCTCGCTCGGGCGGCCCCCTCCTTCTCACCGCATTGACGCCGACCTGGTCGGCGACCTACCAAGGAGACCTTGCATGTCCACCAGCGCCACCGCCGGACGGCGAAGCGTGCTCGGCTCGAAGGACCGCGTCAAGACCGCGGTCGCTGCGGCCATGGGCACCAGCGTCGAGAACTACGATTTCATCGCCTACGGCACCGCCTCCGCGCTCTACTTCGGCGCGGTCTTCTTCCCCGAGAGCGACCGGTTCGTCGGCACCCTGCTCTCCTTCGCCACCCTGGCCGTCGGATTCGTCATGCGCCCCCTGGGAGGCGCCGTCGGTGGCTACTTCGCCGACAGGTTCGGACGCAAGCCCGTCCTGGTCACGGCGATGATCGTCATGGGTGCCGCGACCTTCCTCATCGGCGTACTGCCCACCTACGAGCAGGTCGGGGCCCTCGCACCGGTCCTGCTCGTGATCATCAGGATGCTGCAGGGCCTGGCGTTCGGCGCCGAATGGGGCGGCGCGATCACCATGGCCTACGAACACGCGCCCTGGCACCGCCGCGGCATGTTCGCGGCGATACCGCAGTCCGGCAACCCCCTGGGCATCGCCCTGGCCAGCGGCGTGTTCGCCTTCAGCGACACACTGGAGGGCAACTGGCAGTGGAGGACGCCGTTCCTGCTCAGCGCCGTCCTGGTCGTCGTCGCGCTGATCGTCCGCTCCCGCCTGTCGGAGTCCCCCGAGTTCCAGGAAGCCCAGGCCACCGGCAAGACCGAGAAGAACCCCCTGCGGGCTACCCTCGCCGGCGACTGGCGCGGCATCCTGCGCGTCATCGCCCTGCGCGTCGTGGAGTCCTTCGCCTACTACTCCACCGCGACCTACCTGCTCAACTACATCACCGACCGCGACCCCGCTCTCCGGCCCGTCGCCCTCGGCGCCATCACCGCCGCCAGCATCCTCGCCATCGCCGTGACCTTCCTGGCCGGCGCTCTCACCGACCGCATCGGACGCCGCCCCATCTACATCGCCGCCTGCACCGCGGCGATCCTGTTCGCCTTCCCGATGTACGTGCTCACCAACTCCGCCCAACCCGCCCTCGTCGTAACGGTGTTCATCATCGGCATCGGCCTCATCCACGCCTCGCTCACGGGGACCCAGGGGGCCTTGCTCACCGAGCAGTTCCGCACCGCGACCCGCACCTCGGGTGCCTCACTGGGTTACCAGATCGCCGCGGCCATCGGCGGCTTCGCGCCGTTGCTCGCCGCCGCGCTGGTGGGAGCCTTCGGCTGGCCGGGCGCCGCGCTGCTCTACCTGGGCGCGGCCCTGATCGGCCTTGCCGGCATCCTCTCGACGAAGGAGACCTGGGGCCGCAGCGAACGGGAGCGCGTGTGGCGCCTCGTGGCCGAGGAGAACGCCGGCCAGGCACCGTCACAGACAGCCGCGCCCCTGCCTGCCTCATCCGCGTCCCGCTGAAGGCGAATCCGCGCCCAGGACGTCGATCGGGCTGCCCGATCACGCGTCACGCGATCAGTGGCGGTGATCGGGCTCGGTCGCCGGGCCGGTGCCGGTGGCGCCCAGGTCATCGGAGTGGTCGGCGTCGACGCGCGGCCACTGTGCAGTGGGACGTCCACCCGGCCACTCCCCCAGCGGCGGCCAGTCCGGAGCCCCGCCCAGGGTCCGCGTGGCCTGCCCGAGGCGCGGCCAGCCTGCCGGTGAGTCCTCCCAGTCCTCCTGACGCCCGAACACCGTGAGATCCATGAGCGCGTAGCTGTAGTCCACCGCCTCGGCCCCGCGACGCTTGGTCCAGTACGTCTCGAAGACGCGGTCGCCGTCGCGCAGGTAGCACACCAGGTGGAACAGGCCGAGCTCCCGGCCGACAAGAAGCGACTCGAGCGAGGGCTGGGCGGAGTACCACGGCATCGCCCAGCCCATGAAGGCGCGGTAGCGCAGGCTCTCCTCGTACGACGTCTGCGCGTCCCCGAAGCCGTAGGCCGTGTTCCGCCCCTGGCAGAACACGGCGAAGGTGATGTCGCGGGAGTGCAGATAAGCCAGCTCGCCCACGTGGCTCATCACCCATGTACAGCCTTCGCACTGCTCAGCGGCCGGCCGGCCGGGCCACCACATGAAGTAGTAGGCGATCATCTGACGCCGCCCTTCGAACGCATCCAGGAGCGTCATGGGGCCGTCCGGCCCCAGCAACGGGCTGTCCGCGGCCACCTCGACCATCGGGAGCCTGCGGCGCGACGCGGCGATCGCGTCGCCTTCACGGGTGTGGGCCTTCTCCCTCGCCCGCAGCCCCTCCAACCGCTGGTCGAAGGTCGCGCGGTCGACGACCGGCGGTTGCGCCTTGCTCGGGTTCCCGGACATCAGCGGCTCCTGGGCTCGCTTCGGTGCGACCACGGGTCACTCCTCAGCAACGTAGTCGCAGGTCTGGGTCGCCGTCATGCGCAATCCGACCCGGCTCCATCGTCTCCGAACATGCCGGCGACCGCCGGGTGGGCCGGTTCGAGGGGTCCAAGCTGCCGAGCGCGGGCTCAACCGGAGCGCGGCATCGGGGACCGCAGGCCGAGCCACTGCTCAGCCTCCCAGGCCGGGAAGCGCTCAACCTCGGTGAACCCCAGCTTCGCCGCGAGGCGCATCGAGCGGACGTTGGCGGTCTGGGTGGCGAGCACCATCGGCTCACCGGGAAGAACGCCGTCGAACCAGTCGAGTGCCGCCGCACATGCCTCGGCGGCATACCCGAACCCCCACGCCCGTGGCAGGAACAGGTAGCCGAGGTCGGCCTTCCCGGCCGCAGCCGGACGATGGTGCTCCGTTGCTCTCCTGAGCAGGATCTGGCCGATCATCGCTCCGTCCAGATCAACGACGAAGCTCCCTGGCCACCGCTCGGGCACCTCGGGCAACTGGCGCTCGAGCTCATCATGCGGCCGGGGACCGCCGAGGTAGGTGTGCACATCCGGCGACGCCAGCAGCTCGATGAACGCCGCGCGGTCCCGGGCCTCGGGCTCGCGCAGCACGAGCCTCTCGGTCCTGATCGGTGCAGGCGGCCACGCAACGGGTCCGAGATCATCCATGCCGGCCAGCCAATCAGCAGGCTCAACAACGATCAAGACTCGCGGTCCCTCTTGCCCGCAGGGCGGAGCGCCGGCCCTGGAGCACGGACGGTGTGGTGCGGTGCCGTTCCGGGATCCGCGGCTGTGCCGCCACGTCACCGTTCGCCAGAAGCGGAGGAGCGCCCTCGGATTCCGTCCAGAAGGTACACGGTGCGGCGGTCGTAGTCGTCCCGGGGAGGCCGCTCGCCGTGCTTGAGGGCGAGGGCGTTGTCGACGACGAGTGCGTGGAGGTCGCCCGCCGTGAACTCCGGCCGCAGCGCACCGGAGGCCCGCGCCGCCGCGGTGAGCTCCTCGTTGGCCTCGCTTCCGACCCGGCAGATCTCCATGAGCTGCTGCGAGTGCGGATACGTCTGCAACAGGACGTCGTTGAAGGCGGGCTGGCGGTACTGGAGGTCGCGTATCGCGGTGAGGTAGTACGTGATCCGCTCGCCGACGTCGTCGACGGTCCGAGTGCGGTCGATGACGGCGAACAGCTCACTCGCCACGACCTCTTCGATGACGGCTTCGATGAGGCCGATCCGGCCGCCGAACCGGTTGAAGATGGTGGCCTTGCTCACCCCTGCCGCCTTGGCGACCTCCTCCAGCGGCACCGTCAGGCCCTGTCCCTGGAAGGCGCCGATCGCGGCAGAGCGGATCTGTTCGGAATTGCGCCGGGCGTCGGCGCGCAGCCGGGATCCCGAAGGCACCGCACCGGCCATGACCCTCACCGTCTCTTCCTGTCGCCCGTCGTCGTAATTTGACTCGCTGGGTCAGCTTACCTACGGTCGTGGACAGAACAGAACCTGACCAGTGTGGTCAACTTATGATTCCGCCCACCGCCAAGACGGACACCATGGGCGGTCAGGAAGGTCAAGGACATGATCGTTGTCACCGGCGCTACCGGCGGACTGGGCGGCGCCACCGTCGAGCACCTCCTCGAGCGCGTACCCGCCGACCGGATCGGTGTCAGCGTCCGCGACACCGCCAAGGCGCGGCACCTCGCCGAACGCGGCGTGCGCGTGCGGCAGGGCTCCTACGAGGACCCGGCCGCGCTGCGTCACTCGTTCTCCGGTGCCGAGCAGGTCCTTCTGGTGTCCGGCAACGACCCGGCCGCCGACATGGTCAGCCTGCACCGCAATGCCATCGAAGCCGCGGTCGCGGCCGGCGCCCGGCGGGTCCTCTACACGAGCCAGCAGGGCGCCGTCCCCGGCAATCCGTACCGGCCGTCGGACATCCACATCGCCACCGAGGCGATCCTCGGCGACTCCGGAGTCGCCTGGACCGCACTGCGCAACGGCGCCTACGGCCCGCTCGATCAGATTCTCGGCCCGTGGCAGCAAACCGGCGTGATCGCCCAGCCGGAAGACGGCCCCGTTCCGTATACCGACCGTGCCGACATGGCCGAGGCCACTGCGGTCATTCTCGCCGGTGACCGCTCCTTCGACGGCCCCGTCACCCTCACCGCTCCGACCGCCCTCACCTTCGACGATCTCACCAAGATCGCCTCCGACCTCACCGGTCGCACCGTCAGGCGCATCGTCCTGGACGACGAACAGTGGGTCGCCGACCAGATCGCGATCGGTGTGCCGGAGCAGACGGCCCGACTCATGCTCACCTGGTATCAGGCCGCCCGCGCGGGCTACTTCGCCGACGCCGACCCTCTGGTGGCCGAACTCCTCGGCCGCGAGCCCCGCACCGCCGCTGACCGGCTCGCAGCCCACATCACCGCCTGAAGCCGAGCGTCTCCCGATCGCCTGATCGTTGATCCCGGCATGCCCGTGACCGACGCGCAGCGGCCGCGGACCGAGCCACCGACCGTTGGGGATTTCAGGCGGCGGTCGCGGTGGCCACCGTCGCGGCGAGCTCACGAGCACGGTCGTGGGCGTCGGACATGGATGCCTCGTGCAGCGGGAGAAGCTCCGCCAGGGACGGTGTGTGGCGGGCAGGCCAACTACTGGACCAGCGGTCCAAGTTGTTCGACGATCTTCGCGAACGACAGGACCGCGTCGGTTTCGGCGCTGGTGCGCCAGATCAGTGCCCACCGGGTCGGAGCGGCGTCGCGGATCGGGACGTATGCGATGTTGGGTCGGGCGAAGAAGCGGGCGGCCTGGAGGTGCACCTGCGACACGGCCTCACCGCTGGTGATGATCAGCAGCACCTCCATGAAGTCGGAGGCGGTTGGACCGACCCGGATGGGACGCCCGCTGGGGGTGTGCGTCGGGACCATGGCCTCGCGCCAGTACGCGGGCGCGTCGAGGTTGATGGTGACCTGGTCGGCGAGGTCCTCCAGGCCGACCGACGCCTGGCCTGCAAGCGGATGGCCGGAGGACATGGCGAGCATCACCAGCTCGATGTGGATCACGGGCCCCACGGCCAGATCGGGCTCCCGAACGGGGAGCCACACCACGGCGGCGTCGAGCTCGCCGGTGCGCAGACCGGCGAAGGGGTCGGTGAAACCGATGGTGCGGATCTGCACCTCGATACCGGGCCGCTCCGCGGCGAACGCGTCGAAGTAGGGCCGCAGGTCGTCCACATTGGAGGAGATCATGCCCAGGCGCAGCACCCCGACCGTCCCACGGGCGGCCTGCTCCGCGCGCCGCAGGCTCTCCCGCACCTGGCGGTGGACCGGCGCCAGGTCGTCGACGAGTCGGCGCCCGATCGGAGTGAGCGTCACCTTGCGGCTGGTCCGTTCGAACAGCGCCGCGCCGATGCGGCGCTCCTGTGCCTTGACGCACTGGCTGACCCGGGACGGGGTGACGCGCAGCCGCTCCGCCGTCCTGCCGAAGTGCAGCTCTTCGGCGAGCACCAGCAAGATCTCGATGTCCCGCAATTCCACGACAGCCCCCATGGCTTGACCTGCTTGAGAACGCGCCACGCTACCTCGCTGCCGAGGTCGGCGTACTGCTGGTCGGCCGTGGCCGTGTCAACGCTGCCCGACGCGGATGGGATGTGCTGCGGCGGACCGGATCGTTTAGCGCCGGGTTAACGCCGCAGTCCAATTCAGGCGTTGATCACCTCGAGCGCCGCGGGGCAGCCTGGACGGGCACGCCTTCGGCTCGCGGGGCGGCGTTGTGGAGGCACCGGGCGGCGAGGGCTACGAGGCATTCAGCCCGATCATCATGCACGGCAGCGCCACGTTGAACCGACATCTCGTGAAGGGACACAGCTGGTGAAGTACGCGCTGGTGTACGCCTACGACCCCGTGCAGGCGGGGCCCGGGCACGGCGAGATCGACGAATGGGTGGAGCTGGATGCCGCGCTCAAGGGGGCCGGGAACTTCGTCCACGAGTCCGGGTTCCAGCCGGCAGTCCACGCACGGACCGTCACCGTGCGGAACGGACAGGCGCAGGTGCGGGCCGGCACCGTGATCGGCGCGGGCACCACGGTCGCCGGATACATCGAGATCGATGTGGCGGACGAGGATGCCGCGCTTTTCTGGGCAGAGCGGGTGCCGACGGCTCGCTACGGGCAGGTCGAGGTCCGCCGGATCGTCGAGTACTAGTCGCCCCGGCTTCAGGCGCCGGTCCCGGATGCAGCGATGGCTGCGCCGGGCCCGGAAAGCCTTACCACCGTCATCGACAACAACAGGAGAAACACATGACTCAGCTGCTGAGAGTGCAGAACTTCAACGTCTCGAGTGACGGGTTCGGCGCTGGTGAGGGCCAGAGCCTTGAGCGTCCTTTCGGTCATGCCGATCCCGGGGAGCTGTTCGCCTGGGCCGGCGCCACGGCGAGCTGGCCCGGGCGCACCGACCCCGGTGGGAGCCGGGGCCTGGACGACTACTTCACGCGGGACTACGCGCGCGATATCGGCGCCGAGATCATGGGGCGCAACAAGTTCGGGCCGCAGCGCGGGCCCTGGCAGGATCACGAGTGGAAGGGCTGGTGGGGTGACGAACCTCCGTTTCACACCCCGGTGTTCGTCATGACTCACCACACGCGCCCGTCCTTCACGCTCTCCGACACGACATTCCACTTCGTCGACGGCGACCCGGCCGCGGTCCTCGCCCAGGCGCGGGAGTCAGCGCGGGGCAAGGACGTCCGGCTCGGCGGCGGGGCCGGCGTCATCCGGGAGTTCCTCGATGCCGACCTGGTCGACACCCTGCATGTGGCGGTCTCGCCGGTGAAGCTCGGTTCCGGGTCGCGGCTCTGGTCGTCCCCCGATGAGCTACTGGACCGCTTTCACCTGGAGGTCGTGCCCAGTCCGAGCGGAGTGACGCACCACCTGTTCTGGCGAAAGTGACGGTCCTCGACGAAGGCTACGGTGGCGACCCGCTCGGTCAGGTCTCAATCGAGGAGGCCGGCGTGGTGGGCGAGGATGGCGGCCTGGACCCGGTTGGTGGCGTTGAGCTTGGTGAGGATCCGGCTGATGTGGGTGAGCTTGGCCTTGCAGCCTGTGCTGCCCGTTGGCCACCTCGCCTCTTCGGCGGCGCGGTGGTCGGCGGAGTGCCAGGGCGGTTGTGACTCAACGGTTCGCGAGGACGAGGGGGCGGACGGTGGCGGGCGTGTCTCTCTTGCATACGGTGCCGTCGGCGGGGTGAGTGCCGTGGATGAGGGCGGCGTTCTCGGACCCTGGACGCGCGGGGCCCCGCGACATTGGATGTCAGAGGTGCCGCGTACGGTCTGCGCATGGTTGATCAGAGGCCCTATGATGCATCGATACTCGACTTCGCGACCTGGGAGCCCGTGCTGCGACTCCTGCTGGCCAACGAGCCGCAGAGGCAGGCTGCTCGGTCTGTCCGTGTGGCGGGACGCATCGGCCGGCACGGCTGGAGTCTGGCCCTGGAGCGACAGCTGCCGCCGCCGGGCCGAGCCGCCCAGGTGGAGGACATGCGGGAGGAATTCGACGCGGTGGAGCGGGTGCAGAGCGCCCTCGCGGACGCCGGCGTCGACGACGTCTCGTTCACGGCGGAGATCCAATCGACCGGTAGGACCGTGCTCCGCCTACTGGCGCCCAGCCCGGCCGTGGAATCCGGCATCGGCACCCCCCACCCGGGGGCGCTCATCCTGGTCGACGGTTCCCTTCCCGAGCCTTGGCGCCGTCTCCCTGATCCGGTGCCCGGGGCGGTCGCGGCCCCTTCGGCAGACCCGGAGTTGCTGGAGCGGACGCTGCGCGAGCGGTTGCCGCACGCCATCGGCGCGACGGAGGAGGAGATCGCCGCCACCGAAGCGCGCCTCGGCGTCACGCTGCCCGACGAGCTCAAGGTGCTTTACCGAGTGACACGGGCACGGTGGGAGGACCACGGCGACGACTACGAGGCAGAGGAACGGGAATCCGCAGCGGTCGGCTGCGAGCTTTTCGACCTCAACGGCCTGTACATCGCCGACGCGTCATCCCGCCATTGTCGCTGGGAGTTCGCGGCGATGGAGGCGGTCGTCACCACGCCCGACGCCACGGTGCAGGGCCTTGTCGGCTCACCCGGCTGGATCGCCTTCGGTGACAACGGCGGCGGAGACCGCCTGGCCGTCGATCTGACACCCGGCCCCCGCGGACACTTGGGACAGGTCATCATGCTCTCCCACGAGGAGAACACCGGCGCCGCACTCGTTGCCGATTCCCTCACCGACCTGGTGTTGGGCCGGCCCGGCGCAGAGCCCGGCAGTCGGCACGATCAGCAGCCACCAGTCGTGGCGCGGGTCAACATCGCGAGCCTGAAGAGCGTCCAGGCCGCTGCCCACCCCGGCCTGGAAGTCCTGTCCATCGGCGTCTGGAACGGTGCGCCGTTCAGTCTTGCCCCCGTCATCGGGCTACCCCGCCTGCGCACCCTTACCGCCTACCCCGGCACCCTGGCCGACACCCTGGAGATCACCGAGCTCACCGGGCTGGAGTTCTTGGAGCTCGGCCCGGCAGAGTGGCGAGTCCTCCTCGACGCCGGAGCCGTACCGCGCAGCCTGTCGGCCGCGGCCATCGTGGTACACGGCAATCAGGACCCCCTGCCCATCGTGGCCATCGCGAACGAAATCCTGGCTCTCTGGGACCGGCCCCAGATCATCCAGACCGTTGTCGAAGGAGACCTCGGGGCCCGCGTTCAGCCCTGAGCCGGGTCTTCTCGCTGAGCACGGGTGATCACCGGCTACGGCCGCGACGCCACCGTCGGCCGGATTCCGATCGCGGCTCCGGCGACGCGCACCCGTGGATCGCCGGCGCGCAGGTCGACCTCCAGTAGTGACGGGCGGCCCATGTCGTGTCCCTGGTGGAGGGTGAGCCTCGCGTCCGCGGGGACGAGGGCCAAGTCACGGGCGTAGGCCCCGAACGCCGCGGCCGCGGCGCCCGTCGCGGCGTCCTCCACCACGCCGCCGACCGGGAACGGGTCACGGACATGGAAGACGGTCGCCGTTTCGCGCCACACCAGCTGTACCGTCGTCAGGTCGAGCCGCTGCATCAGCCTCATCAGCCGGTCGAAGTCGTAGTCCAGGTCAGCCAGTCGCTCACGGGTCGCGGCCGCGAGAACCAGGTGGCGCACGCCCGCGAAGGCGATCTTCGGAGGCAGGGCGGCATCGAGTTCGCCGGGCTCCCAGCCGAGCGCCGCCAAGGCCTCCGTCACATCGGCCGTGGCAGCGTCGTACACCTGGGGCTCGACGCTGGTGAGGGTGGCCTTCAGTACGCCGTTCTCCTCTCGGACGGTGACGGGCACGTGGCCCGCGGCGGTGTGAAAGCCGAAGTCGCCTTCGCCGAGACGCTCGCCGAGCGCTACCGCCGTGGCCACCGTGGCATGGCCGCAGAAGCCGACCTCCGCCTTGGGGCTGAAGAATCGCAGTGTGAACGACCGACCGTCGTCCGGGTCGGGTCCGGGAGTGACGAAGGCGGACTCCGAGTAGCCGAGTTCGGAGGCGATCGTCACCATCTCGGTGTCGCCGAGGGCGGAGGCGTCCAGGACGACCCCGGCCCCGTTGCCTCCGGTCGGGCTGGTGGTGAAGGCGGTGTAGTGCAGCACCTCGGCGGTCAGCCGGCGGGCCGGTTCGGTCGCGGTGGTCTTCGTCGAGTCCGTCATGGCCAATCGTCCTCTCTTGCGGGGTGCGCTTCTCAGGGGGCTCTTGCCGGGCGTTGCTCTCATGGAGAGATGATGCAAGCCGGACGCTTCGTCGTACGTAAAAGTGTTGATGTCGTACGCTGCGATCGTGATGGACGAGCCGCTCAAGCAGCAGACCGATGTAGCCCGCGCCGCAGCGCTGATCTCTGATCCGTCGCGGGCCCGGATGCTCAAGTGCCTGGCCGACGGCCGCGCCCTGTCGGCGAGCGCGCTCGCCGACGAGGCGGGTGTCAGTGCCGCCACCGCGAGCGTGCACCTGGCCAAGCTGGTGGAGGGCGAGTTCGTCACGGCCGAACGGCAGGGCCGGAACCGCTACTACCGCCTGGCCGGTCCGGACATCTCCGCCGCCCTGGAAGCCCTCGCGCTGATCGCGCCGCCGCTGCCCGTCACCTCGCTGAAGCAGAGCAACCGGGCGGGCGCCCTGCACCGCGCCCGCAGCTGCTACGACCATCTGGCCGGACAGCTCGGTGCCGGCTTGATGGGCGCGCTGCTCAACCGCGGCGCCCTGGCCGGTTACGACGGTGTCCACCGCCCCGAGAGGGCCGTGCGCGACCGCCCCGCCTCCTATGGACGCGACATCCGCTACGAGCTCACCGACAGGGGCCGGGCACAGCTGAGCGAACTCGGCGTCGACACCGACCGGTTGCCGCCGCGCCGTCCCGCGGTGGGCTACTGCGTCGACTGGAGCGAGCATCGGCACCATCTGGCCGGCGGACTCGGAGCGGCACTGACGGCCCGGCTGTTCGAGCTGGACTGGGTGCGCTGGGGTGCGGCGCCGCGCGTGGTCCACGTGACCGACGAAGGGGCGGCGGGTCTGGAGCGTTCGCTCG
Organism: Streptomyces sp. NPDC031111; assembly: GCF_055570675.1. NCBI lineage: Bacteria > Bacillati > Actinomycetota > Actinomycetes > Kitasatosporales > Streptomycetaceae > Streptomyces > Streptomyces sp. NPDC031111. Next base: position 147,737 of record NZ_JBVIGS010000008.1, on the reverse strand, counting down.
GCCTGACTCTCGCGCGACAGGGATGACCGGAGAGCGCGACGCGTGCGGCGCGCGAGCCGGCCCGGTCCGCAGCGGCCGCGGAACTGTTCGTACACCACGACGAACAGCGCCTGTTCACCGACGCCCCGCTCGAGGACTTCGACGCGAGGCGTCCAAGCTTCTGCTTGAGCGCGTGCGGACGTTCCTCTCCTCGGGAGTTACTTGCGTCACGTCGCCTTGAACCTGACATTGACGTCAAGGATTAGCTTGGCGACGTCATCGGCTGAGTGCCGGACGAGAACCTGAGAAAGGAACATGTGATGAGCACAGCCCTGGGGTACCGGACCTTCGGTTCCGCCGACGTCCAGGAGTTCTTCGAGAGGCCCGTTCCGTCGCCCGGGCCTCTCGAAGTCCTCGTCCGTGTCGCGGCCGCGGGAGTCAACCCACTCGATCACCTGCTCCGGTCCGGACACGTCCGGGAGTTGAACGGCCATGTGCCCTTTCCGCAGGTCCTGGGAATGGAGGCGGCCGGCACCGTTCTAGCGGTGGGTGACGATGTGACCGACTTGGCGGTCGGCGACCGGGTCACCGGATTCGCCCTGACCGGTGCCGGCACATACGCGAGGACGACTCTGCTGCTCGCCGAGTCCACCGCCCGCATACCCGACGAGTTGTCGGAGACCTGGGCGGCGACCATCCCCGTCGCCGGCACCACCGCGCTCGACGTCCTGGACCAACTCGCGTTGCCCGCCGGGGCGTCGCTGCTCGTGAACGGCATTGGCGGCGGCGTCGGAATCGCCCTCGCCCAGATCGCGCGGGCGCGCGGCCTCGTCGTGGTCGGTACCGGCAGTGCGGCGAAACGGGAGCGCGTAACGGCGACCGGAGCAGCCTTCGTGGACTACACCGCAGGCGATGTCGTGGCCCGACTCCGGTCGCAGGCCCCTGACGGCTTCGACGCCGTGGTCGACACGGTCGGCGGAGACTCCCTTCGGAGCGTCGCCCCACTGGTGGCGAAGCCGGACGCGCTCATCTCTGTGGGTGATCAGTCGGTCACCGAACTCGGTGGCGCGATGGTCCACCGCCGTCTCGACCGGAACAGCCTCGAGCGAGTCGCAGAGCTGATGGTCGCCGGGCGGCTCGATCCCAACATCACGGCGACTTATCCACTGGCGCAGGCGGAAGAGGCGCTGGCGCTGGTCGAGTCGGGCCACGCGTCGGGCAAGCTCGTCATCGACATGCGGCTCTGATCTCAGGCCTCGCAGTGATGTGCGCCCCCGGCAGGAAGAGGACCGCGCCGGCCCGCGCCGAGCCGGTGCCGGGTGTTGGCCTCGATCAAGGCACTGAGGGAGTCCCGGGTTTCGACGAGTCGGCTGATGTCGGCGGTCAGGCGGTCCCGCTCCCTCACCATCGTTCCGAACGCCTCCTCGTGGACGTCGGCGTCGTCACTTTCCACACAGGGCAGCAGCTGGGCGATCACCTTGGTCCCCAGTCCCGCGTCGAACAGCCGCCGGATGAGATGGACCCGCGCGACCTCCGTCGCGGCATAGCGCCGCTGCCCGCCGCCGGACCGTACGCTGTGGATCAGCCCTTGCTGCTCGTAGTACCGCAGTGATCGGGCGCTGGCGCCCGTCAGCCGGGCCACTTCTCCGATCCGCAGGGTCGCAGGGGTCGGCGTCGAGGTCACGAGGCAGCCCTCCCGCACATCAGCCAGTACCGCATGACGACAGCTTAACCAGCCCATGAAGCCGGATCATGGGGTGCGGCGGATGACTGTCGCACGCCCTGGTCGAGTGGGTCACCCTGCTCATCGCCTTTTCCGCCGTCGGAACTTCCGTGTTTCTCAGTACAGGCCGAGAGAAATGAAGTGCGAGGCGACGAGCGGACCTGCCAGGGCGAGGACTGCCATGGCCGTGGCCGTGCCGAGGCTGATGAGGAAGACGAAGACGGCGAAGATCAGTGTGCCGGTGGTGCCGCGGCCGACCTGTGCCTCCGTCCTGCCTTCCGGGTCGTAAAGGATCTCTACTTGCTCCGCGTGCTCGGACGTACCCGTGAGCCGACGGACCCGGCCCTCCAGGTCGGTGAACTCATAGGCACCGGCGTACAGCCGCCGGCCTTCAACGAGGACGCCGTGGTTGCGCAGCCACCACACCTCCCGTGTGAACTGCCAGCCCCCGTACACGAAGTGGCGCAGTGGTATCGCAAGGGAACCGAACAACCAGCACATCAACGCGAGATACCACTCGTACGCGCCGAGGACACCGGCGATCAGCATCGCCGCGGCCACCAGCAGGTAGAGCGCCACGGCCACGCGTGAGGCGGACCGGCGCCGGTCGGCGGGCGGTTTCGCGACCGGTGTCTCGGTCACCAGCAGGCTGCCGTCGGCTCGGGGTTCGGCCGAGTCCCGGACGGGCAGCTTCCGCTGGAGTGCGTCGGTGAAGGCCCGCACCGCCGGGGCGCTGTGGCCGTGTACCGTCCAGGACGTCGGACGGATCGTCCGCGGCGCGGTGAGTACGACAGCGAAGCTGCGTTTGGCGGGCCCAGGGGTCTCTATCCGTTCGATGCCGCTGATCGGTATGCGCCTGTCGAGGCGCGGTGTCTTCAGGATCAGCGTGCTTTGCTCGAGCCGCGCCTCGAAGCCGCGGCGGCGTCCGGGCAGGATCACAGCAGAGGCGGTTTCCGAGGCCGTGCTCGCATCAGAAGACGTACCCGCTGTCTCGTCCGAGGTCATGGAAGGAGATTAGAGCAGCCCGCTCCCGCCGCACCGGCGGGCATCACCGTGCGTACAACCGGTCCAATGCGGCCTGGCTCTCGTCGTCCGCGGCGCGGCAGATCATCAAGCGCTGGCCCCGGTCCTGAAGCGGCATCAGCACTTCGAAATGCACCGCGATCTCACCGACTTCAGGATGCCGCATCAACTTGCGCCCGCGGCCGTTTACCTTGACGTCTCGCTCGGCCCACAGCCGCGCGAATTCCTCGTTGTGTGTGATCAGTTCGGCGATGAGTTCGGTCAGCGCCCGGTCCTCCGGATGCGCCGCCCATGCGGCCCGCAGGTGGGCGATTCCCTCCCGCACGACGCGATCGCGGTCGAGATAGAACTCGCGTGTCTCCGGATGTACCAGGCACAGCCACATCGAATTGCGCTGCGTCGGCGGCAGCGTGTCGAAATCCAGTAGGAGCCTCGCCATTTCGCCGTTCCAGGCGAGGATGTCGAAGCGGTGGTTCATCAGCATGGCTGGCAGCGGCGACAGGTCGGCGACCAGCCGGGCCAGCGGCGCCGCCGCGGTGGTGGCGGGCTTGTCGGTGTTGCGGGGGCGCTGCTGGGCCAGGTCGAAGAGGTAGGCGCGTTCGTCGGGGGCCAGCCGCAGCGCCCGGGCCAGCGCCTCCGCGACGTCCGCCGAGGGCCGCAGCCCGCGGGCCTGTTCCAGCCGCACGATGTAGTCGATGCTGACCCCGGCCAGCTCCGCGACCTCTTCGCGGCGCAGCCCCGGAGTCCGCCGGGACTGCCGACGCGACGGCAGGCCCACGTCACGCGGGTTCAGGCGCTCGCGCCGGGTCCGCAGAAACGCGGCCAGCTCCTGTGTCGGGTCCACGGTGCGGCTCGTCATGTTCGCTCTAACCGCCAAGGTAGGACCCGTGTTCCCAGGAACTGCCTTCCCTTACCCCCGGCTCACGGCGGTCACAGGCTTGTCCTCGACGACGCATCACACGCACAGGAGGACATGATGCCGCTCACCCTCGACACGTACAGGCTGCTGGGCCGCTCCGGGCTGCGGGTCTCACCGCTGGCGCTGGGTACGGCGACCTTCGGCACCGATTGGGGCTGGGGCGCGGAGCGGGACGAGGCGCGCAAGCTGTTCGACCTCTACGTCGAGCGCGGAGGCAACTTCATCGACACCGCCAACACCTACACGAACGGCAGTTCCGAGCGTCTGCTGGGCGAATTCACCCGCGACAACCGCGAGAGCCTGGTGCTGGCGACGAAATACACGACGTTGCGCCGCCCCGGCGACCCGAATTCCGGCGGCCCGCACCGCAAGAGCCTGTTCGCTTCGGTGGAAGCCAGTCTGCGACAGCTGAACACGGACTACATCGACCTGCTCTACCTGCACGTATGGGATTTCACGACACCGGTCGAGGAGATCCTGCGTGGCATGGACGATCTGGTCCGACAGGGCAAGGTCCACTACGTGGCGATCTCCAACGCCCCGGCCTGGCAGGTGTCGCGCATGCAGGCGATCGCCGATCTGCGGGGCTGGTCCCCGCTGGTCGCGCTGCAGATCGAGTACAGCCTGGCCCAGCGCACCGGGGAACGGGACCTGATCCCCATGGCACGTGAGATGGGGCTGGGTGTCATCCCGTACTCCCCTCTGGCCGGCGGCGTGCTCACCGGCAAGTACAGCCGCGACGACCTGACCGCGGCGAACGTCGCATCCGACGACGGCACCCGCAGGAACTTCAACGTCACCTTGGGCACGGTCACCGAACGCAACCTTGTCATCGCCGATGTCGTGAAGGAGGTCGCCACGGAGCTGGGCCGCACACCGGCCCAGGTGGGGCTGGCCTGGACCCTCCAGAACCCGGACGTGACGTCACCGATCATCGGTGCCCGCACCCCCGCACAGCTGGAGGACAATCTGGGCGCCCTGGAGGTCGACTTCACCGCCTCCCAACTGGCCCGCCTCGACGAGGCCGGCGCGATCGCTCTCGGCGCGCCGCACGACCTGCTCGCGAGTGACCACATCCGCAAGGTGACCGCAGGCGACCTGAAGATCGAATCCCGTCGCTGATTTCGCCACCGAGTCCTGAGAGAAGGCGCTCGATGGCCCGCAGCTTCTCCCGAGAGCTGCTTCCGCGTGGAATCCGTGTCAACGCCGTCAGCCCCGGTCCCATGGACACGGGAATTCCGGAGAACACGATGACCGCGGAGGGCTCAGGCCCGACCACGACCGACCCGGCCGACCCGACCATCCCGACCCGACCTCGACCGACCGAGAGGCTCTCATCATGGCCGTCCATGGCTCACACGCCGTCGTCCTGCGCAAGCACCGTACGGATCTGTCCCAGCCGCCCAGCTCGCTGCTGGAGGTGATCACGCTCCCTCCGCAGGAGCCGACCACCGGCCAGGTTCGGGTGCGGAACCTGTACCAGCACGTGATCGCGGCGAGCGGCGACCTGATGTTCGAGACCACCCAGATCCCGGTGCCCGTCTTCCAGGTCGGCGAGCCGATCCACGGCACCGCGATCGGCCAGGTCGTCGAGTCGCGTGCCGACGAACTGCCGACGGGAACCGTCGTACTGCACAGGGCGGGCTGGCGCGAGGAGAGTGTCCTGGGGCCCGGCGAGGCGTTCCCCGTGCCCGACGGCGTCTTCCCCGGTCCCGAGTACCTGCTCAACCAGGGTGTGCCCGCCTACCACGGGATGGTCGACATCGCCGAGGTCGGTGAGCGTGACGTCGTCCTCGTCAGCGGGGCCGCCGGCGGCGTCGGTTCGATGGCCGCGCAGATCGCCAAGGCACGTGGCGCCGCGTACGTCATCGGCATCGCCGGCGGGTCCGAGAAGGCCCGTTACCTCGTCGAGGAACTCGGGCTCGACGCCGCCATCGACTACCGCAACGAGGACCTTGACGAGCGGCTCGCCGAATTGGCGCCCGAAGGGATCACCGTCTTCTTCGACACCGTCGGCGGTGCCCAGTTCGAAGCCGCGCTCCGGCACACGGCGTTCGGCGCCCGCTTCGCGCTGTGCGGTGTCCTCGCCGGACAGGTCGGCGGAGGGGACGGCGGGCGCCCCCGCCTGGACATCATGACCGCGCTGGTCCACGAGGTGCGGATCCGCCCCTTCACCACCCTGCACACCCTCGAGCAGATCCAGGCCTGGAACAGTCACTACGCCCAGTGGTACGCCGAAGGCCGGATCAAGTTCGCGCACACGCTCCTCGAAGGCACCCTCCAGCGTGCCATCACCGCCCAGGACGAACTCCTCTCCGGCGTGCACCGCGGCAACGTCATCGTGAGGATCGCCCCCAACGGCTGAAGCCCTGGAGTGGCGTACCGGGCTCCTCCCGGGCAGGGATCCGGTCACCGTGCACAGCGCACGGCGCAAGTCGTAGCTTCCGGCGTCTCATCGCTCGGTATCCCTCGTTCACCGCAGGCCGGGGGCGGACGCCACCTGGCGGCGTTGGCCCGGGCGCCTTGGCGCGCTGCTCGGCCGAGGTCGTCGTGCTCCGGCCCCGGTCCAGTCCCGTGCGGCTTGACCCTCTCCCCGCGGGAGGGTGGAGGGTCCTGGGCATGAGCAACGCAGATCTTGACGGGCGTGTGGCCGTGGTGGCAGGTGGCAGCAAGGGAGCCGGGCTGGCGACGGCACGTCGGCTCGGCAGTGCGGGGGCGCGAGTCGTCACCATCGCCCGTACGCCGCCGGAGACGGCCGACCCCCTCTTCGTCCAGGCCGACCTGGGCACTCCCGAGGGGGCGGCGTCGGCGGCCGCGGCAGTGGGCGAGCGCATCGGTGTGCCGGACATCCTGGTGCATGTCGTGGGCGGCTCCCGCGCCCCGGCCGGGGGGTATGCGGCGCTGGATGACGGAACGTGGGCGGAGGAGCTTGCCCTCAACTTGTTCTCGGCGGTCCGGCTGGATCGCGCGCTGGTCCCTGGGATGACCTCCCGCGGGTCGGGCTCCGTGGTGCATGTGACCTCGATCCAGCGTCGGATGCCGCTGCACGACTCGACGCTCGCGTACGCGGCGGCCAAGAGCGCCCTGGCCGCCTACAGCAAAGGCCTCGCGAACGAGGTCGCGCCGAGCGGTGTCCGGGTCAACTCGGTCGCCCCCGGCTTCATCCGCACCGACGGTGCGGAGCGTCTCCTCGCGCGGCGGATGAGCGAGGGCGGTGTCTCCCGCGAGGCCGCGCTCGACGACCTGATGCTGGTCCTCGGCGGTATCCCGCTGGGGCGGCCCGCCGAACCGGACGAGGTGGCCGAGCTGATCGCCTTCCTGGTCTCGGACCGGGCGAGCGCGATCACCGGCGCCGAGCACGTCATCGACGGCGGCACCATCCGCACCCTCTGAGCCCACCCCGCGACTCGACATGAAGGACACCCTGGGAGATGACCATGGACGACATCCAGAAATTCGCCGAGGAGTACTTCACCGCGGCGACCGACCCCGACCACGAGCGCTACTTCGCTCTCTTCGACGACGACGTCGTCGTGCACGACGAAGGACGGAGCCACCAGGGCCTCACCTCCGTACGCCGCTGGCGCTCCGAGGTTCCGCCCGTGCGCTACGACCTCCGCGGAGTCACCGGGTCGGCCACCGCGTGCGAGGCCGTCGCGGCGGTCTCCGGCGACTTCCCCGGCAGCCCGGTCACCCTTCGCTTCACCTTCGAACGGGACGCGCAGGGGAAGATCACACTGCTGGACATCTCGCCCTGAAAACGGCACCAGCCCCCGGTACGGGCACGGACGACGAGGAGAAGAGCGTGGCAGAGCGTTGGACGATCGGAGAGTTCTCCCGGATCACCCACCTGAGCATCCGCACACTCCGCCGCTACCACGAGCAGGATCTCCTCGTCCCCGCGCACGTCGACCCGTCCACGGGCTACCGCTACTACACCCCCGCGCAGGTCCGACCGGCACTGACCATCAGGCGGCTGCGGGAACTCGACCTCCCGCTGGCGGACCTCCGGCGCTTCCTCCGGGCCGAGTCCACCGGCGCGGGCGGGACGGACCACGAAGCCGCGCAACAGATCGTCGCCACCCACCTCCGCCGACTGGAGGACCGGCTCGGCCGCACTCAGCGAGCGGTCCAGGCACTCCGGGAACTCCTCGACCCACAGGCCGAACGGACGGTGAGCCTTGAGGTGCTTCCGCCGCAACGCGTGCTCGCCGTGTCCCTCGACGTCCCGCCCGGCAGCGACCTGAGCTGGTACGACACCGCCATGCACGACCTGGACACAGCGGCCGGCGGCCGCCCGGTGCCTCCTCCGGGCGGCCGCTACGAGCACGACCTCTTCACCGAGGGGCACGGCCGCGCCACCGTCTACCTCCCCGCCGAGGTGTCGCTGCCGCCGGGAGCACCGGCCACCGTGAAGCCGCTCCGGCTGCCGCAGCGCACAGCCGTCGTCGCCACCCACCACGGGCCGCACGACGACCTCGACCTCACCTACAGCGCGGTGGGCTCCTTCGCCGCGCACCACGGTCTGCGCTCCCAGGATGTCGTCGAGGAGATCTACCTCGTCGGGCCGCGCGACACCGACCAGCCCGACCGCTGGCGCACCCTCGTCGCCTGGCTGATCGACACCGACACCCTCGACGGCCCCACCCCCGCCTGACGAACCGAAGCCGGGGCGGCAGAGATCACGGCGGTCGGGAAGCGCTGCTCACGAGGAGGTCTCGTCGTCCGGGGCCAGCCGTGTCCAGACCTCGGCCAGGTGGTCCAGGTGCTCGTCATCGAGCCGGTCGAAGAAGAGTCTGCGCAGGTCGCCGTGCTGCTGCCGCCACGCCTTGCGCAGGAGGGCCCTGCCGTCCGATGTGAGAACGGCCTCGAACCCGCGGCCGTCGCCCGCCGCCCGTCGCCTCTCGATCAGACCGCGCTGCTCAAGTCGGTCGGCGAGCCGGGTGAATCCGCCGGTGGACATCAGGCGCCGCTGTGCCAGCTCCGACATCCGCATGCCCTTCCTTCCGGCCTGGCCCAGCAGTGCCAGCACGCTGTACTCGGCCATGCTGACGTTCAGCGGAGCGAGCCCTGCCTCGATCTCACGCCAGATCCGATCGTGAGTGACCAGGAAACCGTTCCAGGCCTCGTACTCGAGTTCTCGCAGCTTTTCGGTCGCCATGAGCAGCACGCTATCGGCAGGGGACTTCGCGGACACCATGCGGGTCTCTGCCTGCGCACGCATACAGTGGCGGCGGGGGCAGACTCCCCCGGCCCTCTGCGTGGGTACGCCATGAAGGTCTTGGTCCAGCGGCTCAGGGCGTCAGGCGCAGCCGGGTCGCGGCCGCGACCGCGCCCGCCCGGGTCCGTACCCCGAGCTTGGCGTAGACGCGGCTGAGGTGTGTCTTGACCGTGGCTTCGCTGAGGAAGAGGGCGCGGGCGATCTCCCGGTTGCCGAGTCCCTGAGTGAGCCGGGCGAGGATGTCGCGTTCGCGTTCGGTGAGGGCGGGTGCCGGGGTGCGGATCCGGGACACCATCCGGTCGGTGACCGCCCGGGACAGTACGGCGCGGCCCGCCGCGGCGTCCCGGATCGCCGCGAACAGCTTCTCCGGTGGCTCGGCCTTCAGCAGGTATCCGGTGGCGCCCGCCGCGACGGCACGGGCAATGTCGGCGTCGGTGTCGAACATCGTGAGGACCAGCACGCGCGGGGCCGGGCCGTCGGCGTCCACGGTGACCAGCCGGCCGGTGGCCGTGACGCCGTCCATGCCGGTGCCGAGTTGCAGGTCCATGAGCACCACGTCCGGCCGCAGACGCGTGGCCATCGCCAGCGCCTCCTCCCCGCTGCCCGCCTCGCCGACCACCTCGATGCCGCCGGTGCTGGACAGCAGGGCGCGCAGTCCGGCCCGTACGACGGCGTGGTCGTCACACAGCAGCACCCGGACCGCGGTCTCACCGGGGGCGCTCACGACACTCCCTCATTGGTGCCGTCCGTCCCGAGCGGCACCGACATCGTGACCACCGTCCCCTTCCCGGGCGCCGACTCGACGGTGAGCGTGCCGCCTGCCTGTCGGGCCCGGGTCCGCATGACCGGCAGCCCGTGACCGCGCGTACGGGCCCGTCCTCGGCGCGGCGTGCGGTCCGCGTCGAACCCCCGGCCGTCGTCGGCGATGTCCACGGTGATCCGGTCCTCCATGCAGGTCAGGGTGATGACGGCCCGCGCCGCCCCGGAGTGCTCCCGTACGTTGGCCAGCGCGCCCTGGGCCACCCGCAGCAGCGCCGCCTCGACCGGCTCGCGGAGCCGGCCGGGGTCGGGCCCGTCCAGCCGGAAGTCGACGGAGGTCCCCGGGCCGCCGCCGCGTGCGGCGAGGTCGCGCAGCGCGGGCACGAGGGTGCTCTCGGCGAGGTCCAGCGGGGTGAGGTCGCGCACGAACCGACGGACCTCGGCGAGCGCCCGGCCGGTGACCTCGGCGGCGTCGCGCACATGGTCACGGGCGGTGTCCGGCGCGGCGTCCCAGTGCCGTTCCGCGGCCTGGAGCAGCATCCGCTGGCTGGACAGGCTCTGGGCCAGGATGTCGTGGATCTCCGCCGACAGCCGCTGGCGCTCGGCCAGGATGCCCGCGTGCCGCTCGCTGGCGGCGAGTTCGCCGCGGGTACGTACGAGGTCGTCGATCAGGAGCCGCTGACGGGCCGTCAGGCGTCGGCTCTGGACCAGTACGGCGGTCGCGACCATCCCCAACGCCACCGGGGCGATGACCAGGTTGGGGTTGAACCCTTCCCACTCGGGGGCGTCGGTGGCCACTCGGATCTCGGAGCCGACCACCAGCAGGACGACAACGGCCGCGAGCGGCACGGCGATCCGCACCGGCAGCCGGTGCAACCCGGTGAACAGCAGCGGTACGGCGCACCAGGTGGCGCTGGGTGCGAGCACGAGCAGCGCCAGCCACAGGGTGAGCACCAGCCCCAGCCACACCAGGTGCCGGCCGGTGGGGCGCTCACCGTGCCGGGAGGCGGGCGCCACGACCTGGCCCAGCAGGTAGAGCGCCGCGAAGAGCAGCAACAGGGTGAGGATCGGCCCGGTGCGGGCGTTCCCGGTGTCGTAGGTCAGCAGGCGGGCGATCGAGCCGCCCACCAGCAGGACGAACGCGGTGTGCAGGGCCGCCGTCAGCCACCACTCGTCGAGGTCGGGGCTCCGCGGGTCCGCCGTGGGGTGGCTCGGTGCCGCCGTCACGGGGCCACACCTTGTTGCCGTTTCCGCCTGTTGTGCCGTAGCCACTGCCCGTCCGTCGCCTCGCCGACCTCGTTCCCCCACATATACAAGTGACGGCCATCGGGCACATCATCCGATCGGCTGACATCGGCATGGCCCGGTACGACCCTCCGATCCAGCCGCACTTCCAAGGGGTGCGGCCCCCCGCCAATGAAGACTGCTGTCAGACCCCGCAGTCGGCGCCCGCGCGCCACCCCCACGGAAACGAGCAACCTCCATGCCCACAAAGAACCTTCAGGTCAACCGTGCCTCGCTCGGGCACCGGCTCTCCTACGCGCTGCGCCACCCCGGCCGGGTGCCCCGGTACCTGGGCCGGGCCGGCCGCGACGCCTGGCTGCGCTACCGCTCGCCGGATCACATCGCCTACTACCGGGCGGTCATGCGCTCCGACACCAGGGCCGACCCGGACGCCGCGGTGGGCAGTCGCAGCCGGGAGCGCTGGCTGGCACTGGGCGCCATGCAGTTCGACTACCTGCTCGGTCACGGGCTGCGGCCCGAGCACCGGATCCTGGAGATCGGCTGCGGCAACCTCCGCGCGGGTTGGCGGCTCATCGAGTACCTGGAACCGGGCCACTACTACGGCGTCGACATCTCTCCCGACATCCTGTTCGCCGCGCAGGACACGCTGGTGTCCCAGGGGCTCCAGGACCGGCTGCCCACCCTGACCCCGGTCCGCGACCTCACCTTGGGCTTCCTGCCGGAGGCGCACTTCGACGTGGTGCACGCCCACAGCGTCTTCTCCCACTCACCCCTGTCGGTGATCGAGGAGTGCCTGGCCAACGTCGGCCGGGTACTGGCGCCGGGCGGCTGGTTCGACTTCACCTTCGACCGGACGGTGGGCGAGGAACACCATGTGCTGAGGGAGGACTTCTACTACCGCTCCGAGACACTGACCGACCTGGCCGCCCGGTTCGGTCTGGCCGCCCGGCTGATGGACGACTGGGAGGAACTCCCGCACGGCCAGTCCAAGATCCGCGTCACGCACGCACCGGAGTGACAGGCGTCCCACTCGCAGGTCAGTCGGTACTCGCTGCACGGCTGCCGCCGGTCGGCTCACCGGCCTGACGTCGCCGTTCGTGGTGACGACGGGCCTTGAGCCGGTTGCCGCAGGTCTTCATCGAGCACCACCGCGCGGTGTTGGCACGGCTGTGGTCCATCAGGAACAGGCGACAGTCGCTGTTCGCACACGGACGCAGCCTCCCCGGTGACTCCTCCTGGAGACGGGCCCAGGTGAGGATCAGCCCGACAGCCAGTCGCCGCTCCGCCTCGACCTCCAGGGCCCAGTCCAAGCCATCCCCGGTCAGTCGGGGGACCTTGCGCGCCCCCGCGATGAACGGTGTCAGGATCTCGGGGCCGTCCTCACCGCGTACCACCCTCTGCAGTGCGTCTCGGCTCTCTGTGAGCCATTCGCGCTCCGCGGGTCCGATGTCACCACCGCACCGGGCCGCCCACTGGTCCAAGGACGGGCCCTCCCGCCACAGGTCGCGTGGAACCCCGTTCTCGACAGGCGTGCTGTTGAGCGCCTCGAGCAGCGCCTCCTCGCCGAACATCCCACCCTCACTCGATCTTTAACCTGCTTGCATCACTTGACAGGTTACACCTTCGCGAGTCAGCCTATGACCGAAGCGCCTAACCGGATACACACATCTAAGGGGTTAGTCATGGTCGAGGTGCGCCACCGTTACACCACCGTGCTCGGACACCGCGTGTTCTACCGGGAGGCCGGCCCCGCCGACGCTCCCGCGGTCGTCCTGCTGCACGGGTATCCCACGAGCTCACGCATGTTCCGGCAGCTGATCCCCGCGCTGGCCGACCGGTTCCATGTCATCGCCCCTGACCATCTGGGGTTCGGACAGTCCGACACTCCGCCGGCCGACGAGTTCGCCTACAGCTTCGACGCTCTCACCGACGTGACCGAGGGGCTCCTGGCGCAACTGGGGCTGGAGCGTTACGCGATCTACGTGCAGGACTACGGCGCGCCCGTCGGGTGGCGCCTCGCCCTGCGGCACCCGGACGCCGTCACCGCGATCGTCTCGCAGAGCGGCAATGCCTACGACGAGGGCTTCGTCCCCGAGTTCTGGGCTCCGGTCTGGGCCTACGCGCAGTCGCCGACCCCGTCGGGGGAAGCGGCCATGCGTGAGGCCCTGAGCTTGGAGGCCATCCGCTGGCAGTACCTGCACGGCGTCGCGGAACCGGAACTGGTCGACCCGGACACCTGGGCGGCTGATCACCGTGAGATCTCACGGCCCGGCCTCGACCGGATCCAGCTCGACCTCTTCCGTGACTACGCCACCAACCCGCCTCTCTATCCCCAGCTCCACGAGTACTTCCGCACCACGCAAGTGCCGCTGCTGGCCATCTGGGGCGCAGGGGACGAGATCTTCGGCCCCGACGGAGCCAGGGCCTTCGCGAAGGACCTCAAGGACGCCGAGATCCGCGTGGTGCCGGGCGGCGGGCATTTCCTTCTCGAAAGCCACCTCGACACCGTCGCCGAGGCGATGCGCACCTTCCTCGAGAAGCACGCCGCGTAGTGAAGGCGGGCAGGGGAAGGTAGGAATACCGCACCCACCTTCATGGCTCGTGCCGGCGCTGGTCCGCGCCTGGCCTCTGGTGTGAGTACCGACTACGCCTGGAGCAGGGGCGCGAACGTCACCCGTCGGTCCAGGTCGTCGACGCCCTGGCCGGGGCACTCGGGGCTGGGACGGGAAGCGGCCGCGCACCTGCACGGGCTCGCTCTCCCGTCCTCCGGGAGGCGGCGGCGCCCGGCCCCGCGGCACGACACTGTCAGCCCTCATGGGACCGTGTGGCGGCCAACACCGTCGCCGGGCCGCGTGCGGCAGCCGGCACCGACTACGACGACCCCCGTCTCATCGAAGTGGTCGGGGAACTGTCGCTCAGGAGCAAGCCGTTCCATCGGCTGTGGGCCCGCCACGACATCCGCCGGAAGAGGCATGAGACCAAGCGCCTGCGCCAGCAGTCACAGGCGGGCCCGTGCGGGTCGGGCAGGGGGATTCCCGGCCCGCACGGGGGTTTGACGGTCCCGGCCGCCCTTGTGGGGTGACCGGGACTCTTCCGCTCGGGCAACGGCGCTTGTGAAACCGAGCGGAGTTCAGGGTCACGTCATGGGCGTGAATTCGGGCAGGGTGAGGGCCGAATGGGCCGGTCGTCCCTTCCCGGAGGGGATGGCGTCGAGTTTGCGCAGCCTGTCGTTGCGTTCCGCCAGGGCCTGGGAAGTGGTCGGGAAGAGGGTGGCACCGCCCTTGCCGACCAGCGCCTGGTTCACGGTCACGAAGTCACGGGTGGAGTGTTCGTAGGCCGCGAAGCTCGCGGCGTGGTCCCGGTTGGCCAGGGAACCGGCGAGCATGTACGCGCCGACGAGGGCGAGGCTGGTGCCCTGTCCGGTGAGGAACGACGGCGCCCATGCGGCGTCGCCCACCAGCGCGACCCTGCCGCTGGACCAGCGGGGCATGCGGATCTGGCCGACCGCGTCGAAGAACACGTCGTCCGCGTCGCGCAGGGCGGCGAGCATGCCCGGGACCTCCCATCCGGCGTCGGCGAAGACCCTGGCGACCAGGTCCCGTTGGGCGTGCGGATCCGGGAACGCGTCGAACGGCGGCTCCGGCTGGGCGAAGTTCAGGAAGGCGTGCACTTCGTCGTCGTCGCCCACGGCGTAGAGGGCCGCGGCCCTGCCCGGAGAGTTCCACATCACGGTCTCGTGGGAGAGTCCGAGGGTGTTGCGCATGGTGAACACGGCGAAGCAGTAGCCGAGGTAGTGGTGGAACTGCTCTTCGGGGCCGAACAGCATCTCCCGGGTACGTGAGTGCATGCCGTCCGCGCCGAAGACCAGGTCGAAGGTGCGCCTGCCGCCGCCGCGGAAGGTGACGTCCACTCCGTGGCCGGACTGGTCGAGGGTGTCGATGGAGTCGTTGAACACGAACTCCACGTCGTCACGGACCGCCGTGTAGAGAGCGTCGGTCAGGTCCCCGCGCCGCACCTCGAGGTCCCGTCCGGCGACACCGCCGGTGACGGTGTGCGGGTGGAGCGAGGCCACCTCGCTGCCGTCCCCTTCGAGGAAGGTGAGCCGGCGCAGGTCGATGTGCGCGTCCCGCAGTCGCGGCAGGATCCCCATCCTCCGGACGACTTCCAGCGCGGTGCCGCGTACGTCGATGGGGTAGCCACCGCTGCGCGGCGCCCCCGCCTTCTCCACCACCGTGACCGCGTATCCGTAGCGGTTCAGCCAGTATGCGAGGACGGGACCGGCGATGCTGGCCCCGGATATCAGGACCTTGGGCCTCGGCGTGGTACGGGTACCCGTCAGCTGGTCGGTGAGGGTCATTCCTTGACTCCTTTGCTCATGGTTCGGACGACAAGCAGGGACAGCACCGCGACGACTCCGGCGACGAGGAAGCCGGTGGTGAAGGCCGATTCGGCCGGGATCTCGGACCCGGAGGGGGTCGCCGAGGTGAGGAGCGCGCCGCCGAGCATCCCGCCCACGGCGGAGCCCAGCACGCGCGTCACCAGGATCAGGCTGGTGGCGATGCCGGTGTCGCCTTCGTCGACGGAAGAGGCGATGCTGGTCACCATGGCCGTGACGCACAGGCCGTTGGCGAGCGCGATCAGCGCCTTGCCGACGGCGATGTGCCAGACCTCGGAGTGTGCGGCCGACAGGGCCAGCAGGGCGGCGGCCATGAGGACGGCCGCGGTGGCGACCACGGCACGCGAGCCGAAGCGACGCTCCCCGATTCCGCCGAGCGGCCCGGCCAGCGTCGCGGCGACGGCGCCGGGCAGAAGGACGAAGCCGATCGCGGTGGCGCCGAGCCCGAAGCCGTATCCGTCCCCGGACACGTCCAGCAGTTGCGGAACGAGATAGACCCCCATCGCGGTGCCGAGGCATATCACGAACGTCACGACAGACGACTTCCAGATCACCGGCCGTGCCAGCATGCGCAGATCGACCATCGGCGCGGCCGCGCGACGTTCGACGGCTGTCCAGCCGGTCACGAAGGCGGCCAGCACCGCGATCAGGGCGACGAACACGAGTGGCTGTGAGCCGGCCTCGGGCGCCATCGCGAACACGAGCAGGAGGGTGACCAGGATCCCGCTCAGCAGAAGCAGGCCGGGCCAGTCGATCCCGGCGTCGTCCGACCGGCCCGGCGGATCGGACGGCATCAGCCTGTTCACCAGCAGGGTGAACCCGATGACGGCGAAGGTCGGCACCGCGAACATCCAGTGCCGGGAGAACGCTTCCGCCACGGGCCCGGCCGACAGCAGGCCCACCATCGAGCCGCCCACGAACATGCCGCTGACCAGCCCGATGGCGGCCTTCGACGCTCCCGAGGGGAGGTGTTTGCGCACCACGATGAACGACAGGGGCAGTGCGCCCACCATCGCCCCCTGAAGGACCTGGCCGAGCAGCAGCACCGGCAGGTTGGGCGCCAGGGCGGACACCAGGCCGCCGACCGAGACCACCGCCATCAGCCGGATCAGGACTCGCTTTCCGCCGTAGCGGTCGCCGAGCTTGCCCGCGAGCGGTGTGATGAGCGTGCCGGTGATGGCGAGCACGATGTTGAGGAGCGCCCCTTCGGAGGGACTCATGTCCAGCTCGCGTTGCAGGAGCGGGAGCGTCGGCGCCACGACCGACTCCAGGGCGCCGGTGGAGACCGCCAGCATGCCGAGGGCCGCGACAGCGGCCTTCCCCATGCGGACCGGAGGGGCCAGGGTTGTGGTCATGAGCGTCCTTTCCGTTGGTGACGGGCGAGTTGGGGTCCGGCCGCTGGCGTGGCGCTGCCGCCCGCGCCGGCCGTCGACGGCTCCGGCGGGGAACCGCTCTTCGGGGACGAGGCGGGTCCGTTCGTGACCGCCGCCGCGTGGTCGGCGGAGGGGGCGGACGCGTGGCCGAGGCCGCTCACGGCGAGCGCGACGAGCGCTGCCGCCGCCACCGCGAGACCTTCGTGCACCCGGCACAGCGCGGCGCCGGTGAGCGCTCCGGCGATGATGAGCGCGACGGCCGCGGCTCGCCGCGGGGCCCCTTGACGGCGGGCCGCTCCCAGCCGGGAGTCCGCCGCGAGTCCGGTCAGTGTGGAGGTGACCACCACGGTGGTGACGTCCTTCACCGCCAGGTGGCGGGCCGTCGCCGCCTGCACCCCCATGGCCAGGGCGAGCGACGACGCCATCAGCGCGCGGGCGCCAGGGGCGGTCACCCCGAGGGCGGTGAGTCCGAGCGCCGTGGCGGCCAGGAGCAGTGCGACACCGCCCAGCAGGCCCGTGCACCGGCGGCTCCAGCCGGGAGCGGCTGTGCGCAGCACCCGCCCGGCCGCGGCCGCGCCGGCGAGAAAGGACAGCAGTGCCGCGGCGGGAGCGAGCACGGGCAGGTGTGTCCCGCCCGCGGCGGCCATTCCGAGGATGACCACGTTGCCCGTCATGTTGCCCGCGAACACCTGGTCCAGGCGCAGGTATCCGACGGCGTCGACGACGCCCGTCGTGAAGGTGAGGGCGAGCATCAGCCCGAGCGGCGTGACACGCCGTCGCACCGGGCCGTTCATCGTCCCGCCGCGTAGCCCTGGGCACCGCGCGGGTTCGCCGCCGCCCCGAGGACGCCGCTGTCCGGGTCGCGGGTGACGACCGACAGCCGGCCCTGGCTCCATGGTCCGGAGACGGTCACGTCGTGGCCGCGTCCGCGCAGTTCGTCGATGACCGCCTCGCCCGCTCGTTCCTCGATGACCAGTCCGCCCGGTGTCCAGGTCCGCGGCCAGAACGAGCTGGGTACGGCGGTGGTGTGGAACGCGGGCGCGTCGATCGCCTCCTGGGGGTCCAGCCCGAGCGCGAGTGTGCGTACCAGGTAGATCAGTTGCCACTGGTCCTGCTGGTCGCCCCCGGGTGTGCCCAGTGCGGCCACGGGAAGGCCGTCGCGCAGCAGCAGGGTGGGAGTCAGTGTCGTACGAGGCCGCCGGCCCGGTGCCAGGCGCGACGGTGCGGTCTCGTCCAGCCAGGTCATCTGGAGCCGTGTGCCCAGTGCGAAACCGAGCTCCGGCACGGCGGGAGAGGACTGGAGCCATCCTCCCGAGGGTGTGGCGGAGATGAT
Source organism: Streptomyces sp. NPDC031111 (assembly GCF_055570675.1). NCBI lineage: Bacteria > Bacillati > Actinomycetota > Actinomycetes > Kitasatosporales > Streptomycetaceae > Streptomyces > Streptomyces sp. NPDC031111. The sequence continues at coordinate 129,766 of NZ_JBVIGS010000008.1, read as the reverse complement.
GTTTCCCCAGCGGTCGACGACGTCGATGTGGCAGGTGTCGCCCCGGGTCTCCCCCGTCTGTTGCACGGTGGGTTCGCCCACGCCGTCGGCGCGGACGGCGTGCTGTCGGGTGACGAGCGGTGGTGTGTACGGTGTGACGCCGATGTCACCGGGCCTGAACACGGTGGACGCGACCGGGTCGATCAGGTCGGCGCGCTCCTTGCTGTACCGGGGGGACAGCAGACTGCGCACCACGGCCTCCGCTTGTGCCGGGTCCAAGTGCCCGTAGTACGCCTCGCGGTCGGCCATGGCCAGCTTCAGGGCCTCGGTGATGGTGTGGATTCCCCGGGCGGTCGACGGATCGATCCGTTCGTCGTCGAAGTGGTCCAGCATGGTGAGCGCTTGCAGCAGCACGGGACCCTGGGACCACAGTCCCGCCTTCGCCACCGTGACCCCCCGGAACTCCGCGGTGACGGCGGGCTCGAGGGACGGATGGAAGTCGGTGAAGTCGGCGGCGGTGATCACTCCGGCGTGGTCCCCGCCCGAGGAGTGCCGATGGGGTGTGGCCACGAACTCGGCCGCGACGGCTGCCACGTACCCGCGCCAGGTGCGCCGTGCGGCGGCGATCCGTGCGGTCCTCGTCTCGCCGGCACCCCCGGTGCTCAGGCGGCGCAGGGTCCGGGCGTAGGCGGGATTGACGAGCGTCTCATGCGGTCGCGGGACCCGCCCTCCGGGCATCCACTGCGCGTACGACGTCGGCCAGTGCGTGCGGAAGAGATCCTCGACCGTGGCGAGGACGCGCGCCAGTTGGGGCACGACCGGGACTCCGTGCTCCGCGTAGTGGATCGCGTAGGCCAGGACGTCGGCGAGCTCCCAGGTACCGAACTCGGCGAGCAGCCAGAGCCAGGAGTCGACGGCCCCCGGAACGGCGGCGGCCAGGGCCCCGGCGCCCGGGACGTGGTCGAGCCCTTCGGCCCGGAAGTGCTCGGGCGTGGCTCTCCGCGGAGCGTGGCCCTGCCCGGCCAGTACGAGCGGCGAGGGGTCGGCCGCGGTCGCGAGGACGGCGACGAGATCACCGCCCGGCCCGTTGAGGTGGGGTTCGGCCACGTGCAGCACGAAGGCTCCCGCCGTGGCCGCGTCGAATGCGTTGCCGCCCCGCTCGAGTACGGACTGGGCGGTGGCGGAAGCCAGCCAGTGCGTCGACGCGCACATGCCGAAGGAGCCGCTCAGCGTGGGGCGCGTCGTGTGAGGGGGAGCGTCGTTCGGTGACGGTCGTGGACCGGCCATGTCTGTCACTTTCCGTTCGTGTGGCGCGTGATGGCTACGCGTGGTGGGCGGCGTGGTGGGCGGCCAGGACGTCGCCGCCGAAGTCGGTCTCCGGGTCCCGCCACACGGCGTGGGCGTGGTTGACGCCGCGGTGGATGTTGGTCCATTCGATGAGCAGCCGGGGGCCCTGGAGGCGGTAGTAGTGCGGTTCGCCGGCCGTGGTGGAGCCGGCCCAGGCGAGGTGCACGGCGTCCAGCGCCGCCGGGTCGTCGTAGCGGGGCAGCGGGGACACCCCGTCCGGGACGCGGTCGAGGTAGGTGCCGAGCAGAGCGCGCAGCAACTCGCGCTGTGCGGCGTCGAGTTCGGAGCCCGGTACGCCCTTGGGTCTCGGGGTGAGGGCCAGCGCCCGCCGGCTCGCGCCGTCGAGGCCGGTGGACGGGTGCTCGGCACGGTCCGGGATGTGCGGGCCGGGGCGCCAGAGTTCGCTGCGTTTCACCACGCGGTCGGCGACGCGGGTGCTGTTGCCCGCCACGACGTCGTTCGGGGCGCGGGGCAGCAAAACCGCGCGGGCGGCGGACTCGGGGCGCAGGGAGCGGACCAGTTCGCGGGCCAGGTCCTCGGCCGTACCCAGCGGGCGCAGTTCCGCGCCGCCCAGCAGCGGTGACATGGCCGGGTCCGCGCCCAGGAAGCAGGGCGTGGTGGCGGCGACCCGTCCGTCCACCACGAGGTTGTTGAGCGAGACGTGGTGGCCGCCGAACCGCCATCCCCACGGCCGGGGTCCGCCGGGCTCGCCGAAGACGCGCAGGTAGTACATGCCGGGGTCGCGGGTGCGTTCCCTCCCCCAGTTCACCGAGAAGCCCTCGACGCGGTCGAGTACGTTCTCCAGGCCGAGCACGGTGGCGACAGTGGCGTATCCGGCTTCGGACAGTCCGGTGGCGACCAGCCGCATCACCAACCGGTGCTGGGCGGGGCGCTGTTGGTGGAAGGTCAGGCCGCCGTGGTCGGTGGGCGTGTAGAACCAGCGGGTGCGTTCGGCCTCGGCCGCTTCGTCGGTGCCCGGCCACGGTCCGACCGCCACCCTGCGCTGGTCCGCGTCCAGGGAGTCCAGCCACGCCCGCGCTGCCTCGGCCATCCGGTCGGCGACCTCGCGGTCGGCGTCGGCCATGGCGCCGCTCATGCCGCGTTCACCCCGAGGAATTCGCGCACCCAACGGGCGACCGTGTCGGCGAACTCCACCGCGATCCCGTGTCGGCCGCCCTCGATCGCACGCAGTTCGGCGTTCGGGATCTGCTGCTCCATCAAGAGGGCGCCGGCCCAGGGCGCCAGCCGGTCCGCGGTGCCGTGCACGATCAGGGTGGGTGCGGAGATCTCCCGGAGGCGGTCGCGGACCTCGTGCTGTCGGGCGACGTCGTGGCGGCGGGCGCTCTGCTCGGGCGTGCGGGCGGTGAGGGTCCGGGCGGGCCGGGCCTTCTGCTCGGCCTGGCCTTCGGGTGTGAAGAAGAAGTCCGGGGCCGCGTTCTTGCGGTCCTCGTGGGACATGTTCAGGAGCTCGTCGATGGCCTGGCTGCCGAGCGCGAAGCTCGGCGTGGTGGCGACCAGGACGAGGGACGCGACGCGTTCGGGATGCCGGAGCGCGGTGTGCTGTGCGACGGCGCCGCCGAAGGAAGTGCCCAGCAGATGCGCACGGTGCAGTCCCAGCGCGTCCAGCAGGGCGACGAGGTCGTCGGCGAGGACGTCCAGCGTGTAGGGAGCCGGTGGGTTCACGGTGATCCCCGAGTCGCGCTGGTCGTAGGAGATCGCCCGTATCCCGGTGCCGAGTCGCGCCCGGAGCGTCGTGAACTGGGTGCGGTCGCTCTCGCCGCCGTGCACGAGCACGAGCGGCACGCCGTCGCCGTCGTCGATGACCCCGACGTCGAGATCACCCGCTCGTACGGTCGAGCCGGCCGGTTCGGCGGATTCGCGCTCTTCCTGGTGTGGTGCCACCGCTGACCTCCTGGTCGATGCGATAGTTGGACGCCCATTCAATTTGAGAGGGCGTTATCAGTTAATGGGCAGCCTGACGGAAGGTGTCACCGCGGTGGTGCGTGGCGACGGGGTACAGAGTGCGGGGACGGCTGTGGGCCGGGCGTCATACCCGGGAGCCGATGAGGATGTGCTACCGCGGTAGGGGGTGGAGGAGAGTCAGGAGCCGCCTCGCGGCGGGCGGGTACCGGCTGGGGCGGGGCCGATCAGCCGGCCCGGGACCACCCGCGCAACGCGCCGCCGTAGGCCTCGGTCAGCCGGGTGATGACCTCGCGGCGGGACAGACTCGTCTCCCGCAGCAGGTCCTGGATCTCCCGCGGGTCGAAGATCATGTTGCTCAGGAACAGGGCGTACTCGAGCATCTCGTCCGGAAGACCGATGTCGTCGAGCAGTCCCCGCACGGGCCCGCTCCAGGCCTCGCGCAGCGCGGCGATGATCTCGTTCCCGTCGTGGAGCCGTTCCAGGTAACCCCGTCGGGATCGGAGCTGCACCAGCGCGGGGCCGTGTTCGGCGAGGAGGTCCACCCACTTGTCCACGACGGCGTCGAACAGCGGCCTCCCTTGCGCGGCCGAGGTGACGCTGAAGTCGCGGAGCTCCTCGACGACGCTGAGCACATAGGCCGCCAGCACGTCGTCCATCGAGGAGTAGTAGCGGTAGGCGGTGGCCGGGCCGATCTCCGCGCGGGACGCGACGGCCTGCATGGTGAGCTGGTCGGGCGCCTCTCGGGCAAGCTCACCGACGGCCTGGAGGAGACGCCGGCGGTTGCGGAGGGTGTCGCTGCGCAGCTTGCGCCCCCCACGTGGGGCGGCCTGCCGATCGGTCACGGGCCTCCTCCGCCTCGTCGCAGTGCAGGCAAAGGATATCGCCTCCGAGTGCGAGGCGTTCGACCGCTCGGGCGGGCGCGGTACGCGGTCCACCGGCCCTGCTCAGGATCGCGTGTCGCCGAAGTAGCGGACGATGCGTTCCAGCCCGATCCACAGGTCGTCCTCGGAGGCCGCGAACGAGATCCGGACGTGCCCCTCGCCCGACGGCCCGTACTCGGCCCCGGCCCGGACCATCACCGCCCGCTCGGCCAACTCGCGGGCGACCGCCTCGGAGTTCAGGTCGGTGTCGTAGCGGAGGAACCCGTAGAACGCCCCCTCCGGCGGAACCAGGTGCAGTCCGGGAACGCCGGACAGGTGCGCGACCACCAGCTCGCGACGCTGCCGGTAGGTGTCGACCATGGCATCGACGGTGCTGTCCGGCAGTTCGAGGGCGGCGAGGGCCGCGTGCTGGACCGCGGTGTTCAACGAGCCGTTGTGGGTCCGGTGCACGTGAGCCGCGGCGTCCACCACCTCGCGCGGCCCGGTCAGGTATCCCACTCGCCAGCCGGTCATCGCGTACGTCTTGGAGAACGTCTGCACGTACACCGTCCGGTCCCGCAGCGACTCGATCTCCAGCGCGGAGGTCAGTTCATGGCCGGGGTACACCAGCCGGTGGTACGCCTCGTCGCTGACGACGAGGACGTCGGAGCCGTCGAGCAGCTTGCCGAGGGCCTCGAGCTCCTGCTTGCTGTGCACGATGCCGGTCGGGTTGGAGGGATTCGAGAAGATCATCATCGCTGCGCCGGGGAGCGCCGCGGCCAGCGCGTCGAGGTCCCAGTGCAGGTCCGGGGCGAGCGGGACGAAGTCCACGGTGCCGCCGGCGAGGACGACCAGGTCGGCGTAGAGCGAGTAGGCGGGCTCGGGGACGACCACCCGGTCGCCGGGGCCGATCGTCGCGAGCACGACGGCCGCCAGGGCGGCGGTGGCTCCGTGCGTCACGACGACGTCGTCCGCGGTCCAGTTCCGGCCGGGGTGCACCGGCAACCTGGACGCGAGCGCGGAGCGCAGTTCCCGGAGCCCTCTCTGGTCGGCGTAGTGGGTGTGTCCCGCACGCAGGGCGGCCACGGCCGCCTCGGTCACCGACGGCGGTGTCGGGAAGTCCGGCTCCCCCATCGCCAGGGAGACGGCACCCGGCGGGGCCGGGGCGAGGGCCGGGCGCCGCGACACGCGGCGGAGTTCGTCCATCCGGAAGGCGGTCATCGGACCACCGCCGCATGCTCGGGACGCGCGGCGAGGATGCGCTCGCGGAGCGCTTCCTCCCGCTCGCCGATCCCGTCGACCGCGTCCACGACCTCCCTCACACGTGATCGTGGCAGGACGACGACGCCGTCGGCATCACCGACGAGCACGTCACCCGCCGCCACGACGACGCCGCCGACGGCCACCGGGGCTCCGATGGCGCCCGGCCCGTCCTTGAAGGGGCCGGCGGGGGTGACCGCCCGCGCATAGACGGCCAGGCCCATCCCGGACAGCGCCCGGACGTCGCGGACCGCGCCGTCGACCACCGCGCCGGTGACCCCGGTGTTCACCATGATCTCGCCGATGAGGTCGCCGATCAGCGCTCGGGTCGTGTCCCCGTGTCCGTTGACGACCAGGACGTCGCCGGGCCGGGCTTCGTCGAGCGCCCGGTGGATGGCGAGGTTGTCACCCGACCGCACGTCCACCGTGAGGGCGGTTCCCAGGAGCACGGCGCGTTCGGTGAACAGCCGGATGCCGCCGTCCATGACGGTCATCCGCTGCAGCGCGTCGCCGACATGGGCGGCCGGCACTTCCCTCAGACGGCGGATCTCCGCCGCCGCAACGCGATCCCAGCTCGAAGCGATGGCCACGCCGTCCGTCGCCGCAGCAATGAACATGATGGCACTCCATTCTTAATTGAGGTACTTATCTCAGTTATCTCACGCACGCCGGGCCGCCGCAAGGGGCGGTGGCCGACGTGATGCCGGCCACCGCCCCTGTGCAGGCGCTACGACCGGCGCCGCAGCGCAGCCCGCGCCGGCAGCGTCACCGCGAGCAGGGCCAGACCCATGCCGGCGGCCGCGAAGGAGCCGTACAGCAGCGGGGGCGCGTAGGGCGCCTCACCGGTCATGCCGCGCATCATCGGGATCAGCGTGGCCGCGGCGATCGCGGTCCCGATGACCACGCCCGCCGCGGAGACCAGCAGGCTCTCCCAGCCGAGCATCGTCAGGACCTGGCGCCGGGTGGAGCCGACAAGCCGCAGGGTGCCCAGTTCGCGGCGGCGGTCCAGGACCGTCATCACCAGGGTGTTGACGGCGGCGATGGCGGCGAAGCCGCCGAGGACCGCGGCCATGGTGTTGTTCATCCAGGCGCCCAGCTTCGCGTCGAGGTTCTTCTCGGTGGCGTAGCCGGAGGCGTCGGTGACCTTGCCCAGTGCCGTGAGTGACTTCTCCGATCCGCCGCGTACCAGCAGCGTGCTGTCGAAGCCCGAGGTGACGTGACCGGCGAGGGACGCCCGGTCCATGGTCACCGTGGCCAGGCCGAGGCCACGGCCGTAGACCGCGACAACCTCGGGGCGGGCCTCGGTGCCGTCCGGAAGGTAGAGCGGCAGCCGGTCGCCGACGCCGACGTCCGCCGAGTCCGCAAGGGTCTTGTCGATGGCGATGCGGCCCTTGCCGAGCCCGCTGAGGCTGCCTTCGCGTACGTCCAGGTCCTGCACCTTCGTGAGCTCGGCGCCGGAGCCGCTGATGCCCTGGGTCACCGCGCCCTGGAGCGACTTGAACTCGCCGGAGCCGGTCGGCACCAGCACCTGGGTGTTCAGGAGGCCGACGGCCGCGTCCACGCCCGGCGCCCGGGCGGCTCGCGCCGCCGCGTCCACGGGGAGCCCGGCCGGGTCCGTGACCACGTGGTCCGCGGTGATACCCGCGCGCAGCTGCTTGTCGGCGGCCCGGTTCTCGCTCGTGTGCATGAAGACGAGGGTCGAGGCGAAGGCCATGGCGAGCACGATCGGGGTGATCGCGGAGGCCAGGCGGCGGGCGTTGGTACGGGAGTTGGCGGCCGCGAGCTGGGCGGCCGGGCCCGCGCCACGCAGGGGAAGGCCGAAGAGCCCCGCGCACAGCCGCGCCACCAGCGGGCCGAGCAGCGCGACGGCGAGCATGAAGAGCATGACGACGCCGAGGGCGGCGCCGGCCGCGTCGTCCCCCGAGGAACTGGCGGAGACGCCGGTGAGGACTCCACCTCCGACGAGGGCGCCGATGCCCAGCATCGTACGGATCAGGCCGGGTCGCAGCCGCTCCACCGACGCCTCGGCGAGCGCCTGTCCCGGCTTGATCCTGGCGGGGCGCCGACCGGCCACCCATCCGGCGCCGAGCGCGGTGAGCAGTCCGATGACGACGGCGGCGAGGAGGGGCAGCGCGGACACATGCACGTCCACGGCCTGCGGGATGGCGCCGCGGTCCTGCAACTGCCCGAACCACCAGTACGCGAGCCCGATACCGGGCAGGCAGCCGAGGATCCCGGCGAGCGGCGCGATGAGCAGCGCCTCGGAGGCCACCGCCCGTCGGACCTGCCGCGGGGTCGCGCCGACGGCACGCAGCAGCGCGAACTCGCGGGCACGCTGGGACACGGACAGGGCCACGGTCCCGGCCGCGGTGAAGACCGCGACGATGGCGGCAATACCGCCGAAGGAACCGCCGATTCCGAACAGTGTGTCCTTGGCGTAGGCCAGGCCGGGGTCCTCGACGGCGCCACGGTCGTCGCCGACGTGCACCTGGGCGCCGGAACCGGCGAGAGCCTTCTTCACCGAGTCGGCGAGCGCGTCGGCATCGGTGCCGTCCTGCGCCAGCACGGCGATGGCGTCGGCCTTGCCGGGGTGTCCGGCCAGCACGGGCACCTGGGAGTCGGCGAACCAGGCCAGGGGTCCGGCGTCGCGGGCGGTGTCCGCGGTTCCGGCCCGGGCGACGCCGGCGACGCGGAAGTCCTGCTGACCGGCGGCGGTCTGGAGTACGACGGTGTCGCCGACGTCGGCCTTCGCGGTACGGGCCGTACCCGCGTCGAGCACGACCTCGCCTCCGCGGGGCGCGGAGCCGGCGGTCAGCTCGGTACCGGTGAAGGCGTGGGAGCCCCATCCGTGCGCGGTGAGCAGACCACCTGGAAGGCTCAGTCCACCTTCGTGCGCCACGCGCACCGGGAAGGTGAAGTCCGGGACGGCGGTGGCCGCACCCGGCGCCTCCGCCGCCCTGGCCGCCAGCCCTGCGTCGAGCCGTGCGGTGTCCGGCAGCGGGGTGGCCTCCTTCTCCTGGTCCTCGCCGCTGCCCGTGACGACGTACTCGTACTGGTCCGCCGCCGCGACGACCGGCGCCTGCGCATACCGCTCCGCCGGCACCGACGCGCGCAGGCCGGTCTCCAGCAGGATTCCGCAGGCCGCGACGATCAGTGCGGACATCAGGAGCGCGAGGAAGGTCCCCGCGAAGGACGCGGGCTTGAAGCGGACGGCCTCACGGGCGAGTCCATTGGGGCGCCTCATGCCGCGGCACCTGCCATCGCGCCCGTACGGGAGGTGAGCACGGCCATCCGTGCCGCGATCTGTTCCGCCGAACCCCGTTCGAGGTGGTCGGCGAAGGCGCCGTCGGCGAGGAACAGCACGCGGTCCGCCCAGGCCGCCGCGGCCGGGTCGTGGGTGACCATGACGACGGTGGCGCCGAGGGTGTCCACCGCGTTCCGCAGCAGGCCGAGGACCTCGGCGGCGGTGCCGGTGTCGAGGGCGCCGGTCGGCTCGTCGGCGAAGATCACGTCCGGGCTGGTGACCAGGGCGCGGGCGACGGCCACGCGCTGCTGCTGGCCGCCGGAGAGCTCACCGGGCCGGCGCCGTGCCTTGTCGGCGAGCCCGACCTGCGCGAGGACCTCGGCCGCCCGACGGCGGTCCTGGCGCTGTCCGGCCAGGCGCATGGGCAGCAGCACGTTCTGCTCCACGGTCAGCGAGGGCAGCAGGTTGAACGCCTGGAAGACGAAGCCGAGGCGGCTGCGGCGCAGCTCGGTGAGCTCGTCCTCGCTCATACCGGTGATCTCCGTACCGCCCAGGGCCACCGACCCCGACGTGGGCCTGTCGAGCCCGGCGGCACACTGCAGGAAGGTGGACTTGCCGGACCCGGACGGGCCCATGACCGCGGTGAACGTTCCCCGGGCGAGGGCCAGGTCGACACCCGCGAGGGCGTGCACCGTCCCCGCGCCACGGCCGTACTGCCGCTGAACACCGCGCAGTTCGACGGCGAGACCGGGTGTGGTGGGGGCCGGTGCCTCCGGTCGGTCTTCCGCCTTCTGCCGCTTGGCGCTGCGTAGCCTCATGTTCCGCCCTTTCGCGATCTTTTCGTTCCGACGGACTGGAGAGTGCGGGGACGGCTGCGCGCCGGGCGTCATACCCGGGAGCCAAAGTGGAGGTGCTACCCCGGTAGGGGGTGGAGGGGGCGGGCCCGCCCTTTCGGGCGCGCTGTCGTGCTATTCGCCCGGGGTGACCAGGCCGGATTCGTAGGCGAAGACGACCGCCTGGGCGCGGTCGCGCAGGTCGAGTTTGGTCAGGACGCGGCTGACGTGTGTCTTCACCGTCTGTTCGGCCAGGACCAGCGTTTCCGCGATCTCGGTGTTGGACTGGCCGCGGGCCACCAGGGTGAGGACCTCGGTCTCGCGTTCCGTCAGCGCCTTCAGCCGCAGCGCGGGCTTGCCCCGGGCGGCGGGGCGCTGCCGGGCGAAGTCCGCGATCAGGCGGCGCGTGACGGAGGGGGCGAGCAGCGCGTCACCGGAGGCGACGACGCGGACCGCGGCGATCAGGTCGGCCGGCGGGGCGTCCTTCAGCAGAAAGCCGCTCGCACCCGCCCGCAGCGCCTCGTACACGTAGTCGTCGACGTCGAACGTGGTCAGCATCAGCACACGCGGCCGGTGCGTCACCCCCGGCGGCGGCGACAGAAGGCGGCGCGCGGCCTCGAGGCCGTCCATCTCGGGCATGCGGACGTCCATCAGCACGACGTCGGGACGGGTACGCCGGCTCAGCTCAACCCCCTGCACACCGTCGGGAGCCTCCCCCACCACGTCGATGTCGCTCTGCGCGGCCAGCAGCGCGGCGAAGCCCGCCCGCACCATGGCCTGGTCGTCGACGATGATGACGCGCGTCGTCACCTGACATCCCCTTCACTCAACGGCAGTCGGGCGGCGACCCGGAAACCGCCGTCCGGCAACGGACCCACATCCAGGGTGCCGCCGATGATCCGAACCCGCTCACGCATCCCGACCAGACCATGCCCCGTCCCGCCCGCCTCCAACGGCCCGGAAGGCGGCACGGGCGGCGGACCGTTGACGACCAGGACAGTGAGCCTCGCGCCGTCCTCCGAGACGGATACCTGCGTCGGGGCACCAGGCGCGTGCCGTACGACGTTCGCCAGGGCCTCCTGGACAATGCGGTATGCGGACAGCCCCACCGCCTCGGGCACCTCTGCGTCCTCGCAAGGGGTGAACTCCACCGGCACCCCCGCCCGCACTGTCGCCTCCACCAGCTGCCCGATCCGGGTCAGGTCCGGCTGGGGCGCGAGCTCGCCGTGCGTCTCCTCGTTCCGCAGCACACCAAGCAGCCGGCGCATCTCACTCAGCGACTCACGTGCCGTCGCCGCGATCGACGTCAGCTCCTCCTGCGCATCCGGCGGCAGCCGCTCAAGACGATACGCCGCAGTGTCCGCCTGCACCGTGATCACGGACATGTGATGCGCCACCACGTCGTGCAGCTCACGCGCGATCCGAGCTCGCTCCTCCAGCAGCGTCCGCCGCTCACGCTCCGCCTCACTGATCGTCTCCTGCTCGGCCAGCCTCCGCTGCACCTCATACCGCTCACGCAACGCACCACCGAGCAGAAGCGTGACACCACCCAGAATGGTCAGCAGCACGCTCATCGCGTCCGTGCCGTGCGGCGCGGCGAACCCCAGCCCGACGTTCACGCCCGCCGTCGCCAGCCACACCAGCAACAGCGTCCGCCACGACTCCCGCAAACCCAAAGCCAGAGACAGGCCGACGTACCCGACGATCCCCATGGGCGGGAACGGCCACAGCAACCGCTCCTCGAAATCAACACCGAGCAGAACCAGCGCCCCGGCCACATCCGCCGTGAAGACCACATACCAGGCATGCAGCGGCCGGACGACAGCCAGCAGCAACGGCGCCGCCTGCGCCACGGCCAGCGCACTCGCGATACCGGCGTTCAGGCCGTAGTCGGCGCTGAGGACCACAATGGTCGTGGGCAGCAGGGCAACACTCAGCACGAACGCCACCACCCACGGCAACAGCCGCACCCACCGACGCGACGCCCCCGCGAGCAGCGCACGCGGTCGTTCCTTCACCGAGGTCATGAGATGTCGGCACGGAGCGGTTCGCCCACTTCGTGCATGTGGTGCAGGGCCTGGCGGTAGGAGTCGACGAGACCGGTCTCCGTGTAGGGGATGCCGAGGTCGCGGCAGTGGGCCTTCACCATGGACTGGGCGAGCCTCAGGTGGGGGCGGGGCATGCTGGGGAACAGGTGGTGCTCGATCTGGTAGTTGAGGCCGCCGAGGAACCAGTCGGTGAGGACACTGCCCTTGATGTTGCGGGACGTGAGCACCTGGCGCCGCAGGTGTCCCCACTTGTCGCCGTCCGGGTCGGGCATGTCCATCCCCTTGTGGTTGGGCGCGAAGGCCATGCCCAGGTGCAGCCCGAACAGGGCTTGATGGAGCGCGGCGAAGACGAGTGCGTGCGCGAGCGGCATGGTCGTCAGGAGCAGGGTGACGTACCCGGCGACGTGGGTGACGAGGAGGGTGCCCTCCACCAGGCGTTCGCGGCCGGTCAGGCGGCGCAGGTCCTGGAAGCCGTAGACCTTCAGGGCGATGCCTTCGAGGAGGGTGAGGGGGAAGAAGAGCCATGCCTGGTGGCGGGTGAGCCAGGCGCGGAAGCCCGTGCGGGTGGCGGCCTGTCCGCTGGTGAAGACGAGGACGTCGGCGGCGACGTCGGGGTCCTTGTCGATGTGATTGGGGTTGGCGTGGTGGCGGTTGTGCTTGTCGTTCCACCACGCGTAGCTCATGCCGAGCAGCAGGTTGCCGTGGATGAGCCCGATGCGGCGGTTCGTGGCGCGGTTGCCGCTGATCTGGGCATGGCCCGCGTCATGGCCGATGAACGCCGTGCGGGCACACAGGACGGCGAGGACGGGGGCGAGAACGAGGACCCACCACGAATCACCGATGAGCACCATGCCGGTGACGACGGCGGCCAGGCCGAGCGCGTTGGTCGCTATGGTGCGCGCGTACCAGCCGGGGCGCCGTTCGAGCAGCTGCTGCCCCTTGACGTCGCGCAGCAGCGGTGTGAACTCGCTGGCCGTGTCCGGTGGGGATTGCCTCGCGGTGGCCGTCTCGGGTCGCGGCAGAGCGGTTTCGCCGGGCAGGGACATGGTTGTGCTCCGATGTTCGGTGGATGGTGTCGGTGAGTGTTCGGGGGGCGGCCCCGGACCGCGGTGGGACGGCGGCGCGTACGCGTGTCTCACGCCGCGAGCGCGAAGTAGCCGAAGCCCGTCGCCAGCACGGCCGCCGCCGCACGGCGTGCCGTTCCGGTGCGCTCCCACGGGGTCTCCAGCGGCCGGGCGAACCTCGCGATCACCACGAGCAGCCCCGCGAAGAGCGGCATCCAGGCAAGCCGCGCCGGCACCCACCCGGTCGTGTCCGGTGCTGTGGTCAGGCCGGGGATCTCGCCGAAGTACGAGGCCGGGACCGCCGCGGCGAGCATCGCCGTCTGGTGCCAGCACAGGATCGTCATCGCCGCCAGGTTGATGATCACTACAGGGGCCCACAGGGCGCGGCGCTGCAGAAGACGCGCCAGCTTGTCGCGCAGCAGGATCGCCGCGCCGGACTGGGCGGCCGCGAGTGCCAGGACCAGGAGGGACGGCGGGTGGGAGTTGGTACGGGACGCGCCGGGCACGCCCACCATCGACGCCGGGTAGTGGAAGGCGAGCAGCAGGGTGGCGAACAGGCCCGCGCCGCCCGCCAGCAGCAGCCACGCCTCGCGTCGGCCGAGCCGCTTGTCCGCCCAGGACACGCCCAGCTGGTAGGCGAACATCCAGCCCGGAAGGAGATTGAGCAGACTCAGCCAGGACGGCATCGCGTCCGCGTACGGCCCGTACCGCAGGAAGTCGACCACCGCGACCGAACCGAGCAGCGGAACCGCGGCCCGGAAACCCAGCCGCTCGGAGGCGCGGACACAGTACGGCGTGAGAGCCGTGATCACCGCGTAGACGCCGACGAACCACAGGGGTTGGACGACCAGTGTCGACGCGGTGTGCAGAGTCGCGGTCGGGACGCCGAAGCCGTAGTGCAGGGTGGGGAGGAGCAGTGCCCATACGGCGGTGACGCCGAGGACCGGGCGGCCCAGGCGCTTGAGGCGGCCGACCGTCCACTCACGGACCGAGCCCTTGCGGCGCTGGTGGGAGAGGTACGAGGAATAGCCGCCGACCAGGAAGAAGATGCCCAGCATCTGGAGGATCCAGCTGGCCGGGGCGAGCTCGCCGAACGTGGCCAACGGGCTGGCGTTGTGCAGACCGCCAGCGGTGTCGAGGGTGAAGCCGCCGACCAGCCAGTGGCCGGTCGGGACGGCGAGGAGTGCCAGTGCGCGCAGGCCGTCGATGGCACGGTCGCGGTGGGCGGGGGTGCGGCCGTCGATCTCGGCGGTGAGCTTCGCGAGTTTCGTGGGGGTCTTCATCACAGCTCCCCGTCGGCGATCGCCGCGAACGCGGTCAGCGTGGAGGTACCGGGGGTGAAGTAGGCGTCGTGCGCCGGTACGTCGTCGGCGGGCAGGACGGTCGCGCCGAATTCGGGCGAGGTGGGGTCCGCGCCGTGGCCCAGGCCCAGGAACTCGACATGGGGTACGCGGCCGACCCAGTCGTCCGGGGACCTCGCCGCCCAGACGTGGGCGTCGGTGTCGAGTGCGGTGACGTCGTCGGCGCGCATGCCGGGCGAGCCCATGACGACGATGTCGCCCGCGTCGGTGTCGGGGGCGGCGAGGCCGCAGACCACCGATCCGTAGCTGTGGCAGAAGAGGGAGGGGTCGGGGAGGCCGGCCGCGTCCAGGCCCTCGGTGAACCGGGTCAGGCGCTCGGCGCCCGCCTCGGCGAGCCGGCCGGTCGCCAGATCCACTCCGATACCGGAGGGAGTGGTGTAGCCGGCCCAGGCGATGACGGCCGTGTCCGCGCCCGCCTCCTCCTGGAGATCGGCGGCCCACTGTGCCGTACGGTCGAAAGTCGAGATGTCGATGTCCGAGCCGGGGACGATCATCGACACGCGGGAGGCGTTCTCCAGGTCGCCCACGACTCGCGCGATCAGGCCGCGACCGCGCGGGTCGTACGCCAGGACCTGCTCGCCCGCGGAGGCGTTGGCCTGGTACCGGAGGTTCACGGGGGCGCCGTCGAGGTTGCCCACCACCGTGGGGTGGTCCTCGACGAGTCTCTGCCGCTGGGCACCGGTCAGGCCGGCGAAGAAGGCCGCCACGTCGGACGGGGTGGCCGTGGCAGGATCCGGCAGCTCCTTGCCGAGGGAGCCGTCCGCCAGCCAGGCGGCGGTTCCGGGAAGCGGACCGGCCGCCACGCTCTCACCGCTCGCCGAGGCCCAGCCCGCTGTGCTGCCGACCAGCAGCGTGGTCAGTACGGCGGTCGTCAGCAACGTCATGAAGCGGCGCATCCACCCGTCTCCCTCTGTCTCGTCCGTGATGACGAGGGGAAGGTAGGGAGACGGTGGCGGGCGGGGCGTCACACCCGGGAGCCAAGCGGGCAGTGCTACCCCGGTAGGGGGTGGGTGAGGACGGCAACGGTGCGTGCCGCCCTCTCATGACAGTGGTTCCTCGCGGTCAGGCTCGGCGAGCACCGGACGCGAGGCGATCGGCGAGCGCGGTGACGAGGTCGCGCAGTTCATCGGGGCGCTCGATGACGAACGGCCGGTCGAGCGAGGCGAGTACGGGAGGCAGCCAGTCGAGCCGCTCCGCCCGCAGTTCGACGCGCAGCCAGCGCTCGGTTGCCGGGGTCTCGCCTGCGGCGGGCTCGCGCTCCTCCAGGCGCGCGATGGCGGCGGGCAGGTGGGCGCGGATCTGCTCCACTGTCCCGTGGATCCGCAGGGTCACCTCGTGCCGGTACTCGGCCGTGGCGAACGCCGACAACAGGCGCTGTGCCGGACCGGGGCCCTCGGGCGCATCGAACGAGCCGGGCAGGGCGCGTGCGTCCGCGATGCGGTCGAGCCGGAAGGTTCGGTCCTCGCCGATCCGGGCGTCCTGGCCCGTGACGTACCACCGGCCCGCGTGCGCGACGATCCCGTACGCGTGGAGCGTGCGTTCGCTGCGCCGTCCGTCGCGGTCGGTGTAGCGGATCGAGACCGGTCGGCGGTGGCGCACCGCATCGGCGATGGTGAGCAGCACCCCGGTGTCCGGGGTGTCGAGCTCTCCGGGCCGTTCCGTAAAGGCGAGGGATTCCAGGAGTGTGTCGAGCCGGCGGGCGATGTGCTTGGGCAGTACCCGCCGGATCTTCGCCGATGCCGTCTCGTTCGCCGTGTGCTGCGTCGCCGTCAGCCCCGCTCGGCGGCCGGCGACGAGGCCGAGCAGCACGGCCAGGGCCTCGTCGTCGCTGAGCATCAGCGGAGGCAGGCGGTACCCGGGAGCGAGCCGGTACCCGCCGTAGCGGCCGCGCACCGACTCCACGGGCACATCCAGGTCGATCAGCTGGTCCACGTACCGCCGCACGGTGCGTCCCTCGACGCCGAGCCGGTCGGCCAGTTCGGCCACCGTCCGGGTGCCGCCCGATTGCAGCAGCTCCAGGAGTGTCAGCACGCGGGCAGTGGGTCGGGGCATGTCCACAACCTAACGCCAATACTGGACCGATTCTGTCCACTATTTCTCCTAGCCTGCGCAGTGCACGCCTCCAGCACAGCCAAGGAGATCACCATGGAGTTCGTCTCGATCCGCATCATCACCAGCGACGTGGCGCGCCTCGTCGACTTCTACGAGCGAGCCACAGGGGCACGGGCGAAGTGGGCCACCGAGGACTTCGCCGAACTCGCCACCGCGGGCGGCTCCCTCGCGATCGCCGGCACCCGCACCGTCCCGCTGTTCGCCCCGGGCTCCGCCCGCCCGGCGGACAACCACAGCGTGATCACCGAGTTCCTCGTCGACGACGTGGACCGCGTTCACCGGAACCTGACCGGCTTCGTCACCGACTTCGTCAACGGGCCCACCACGATGCCCTGGGGCAACCGGTCGCTGCTGTTCCGTGACCCCGACGGCAACCTCGTCAACTTCTTCACCCCCGTCACCCCGGCGGCCGTCGCGAAGTTCGCACGCTGACGCGAAGCTCATTGGATCAGATCGGTGTGCGGGTGCTCGGGCGAGGTCGGGCAGACGTAGAGCTGCATGTTGTCGGTGCTGCCCACTTCCACCTTCGTCGGCTGCGCGGGGGACTGGCCGGCACGATGACTCGGGGCGTAGGCGGCGGCTTGGTCTTCGTACGGCGCCCAACTGCGTCGCTCTCCGCCGTCCCACTCGAAGGAGGCGATGGTCAGCAGCGGGACCATCAGCGCCTCGCACACGCCGCAGTACCGGGGGTTGGGGTCGGTGCGGCCCCAGGGCGGCCAGCCGCCGACCTTCCAGCCGGGAGCGTCAGCCACATGGCCGTCGTAGAACTCCGCCGGATACTCCGCGAACGAACTGTCCACGCCGACGTCGGCCGCCTGCCATCGACTCCAGTCCTGCACTGCCAGCCGCAGCTCCGGGCTCAGCTCGAGACTGCGGGGGTACTCGGTGATGGCCTCCGGTGCCAGCAGACACGGCTCCGGCACATAGCCGTCCCAGTCCGCCTCGTACGGCTCCGGCGGAGTGGCGAGGATGTCGGCGACCTCTGTGGCAGACCGCCAGAACAGCGCGGTCGACGGCTTGTTGTCCGGATCGTGGTCGTAGGGGCACCAAAGGACCTGGAGCACATCGGCCTGCCCGGGCGGCCGCAACAGGGGTACGTCACGCAGATACAACTGGGCCACGGGCAACAAGGGGACCGGGCACTCCGCGGGCGGCGGGCCGGCGTCGAATCGCTGTCTGCTCGCTTCGGCGTTCCGATCCTTGATCGCCTCTTCCTCGGTCGTGAGCTCGAAACCATGGGGGTCCTTGTGCAGCCGGGCCAGCCTGCGCCTGTTGAGCCGCACTTCGGCCGGCGACTGGCGAAACCCGCTGTCACAGTGCAGGTGCGAGTCCTCGCAGTGCGGCCACGGTTCCTCGGCCGGCCACAGCAACGGACCTCCGACCGAACTGTCGCTGACCGAAGGCGATCCCGGGCGGGGGTGCAGCCGGATCGCAGGACGCGCCAACGGAGCCAGCTCGGGAAAGACCGCGGTCACCTCGACGGGCCGCGGCGGAGTAGTACGTACGAAATCCATGCCCGTGATCCTGCCACCGGCCACCGACAGTCCCCCGCCGCCTCAACTGGCGTGAGTGCTCAGTTGGGGCTTGAGGACGACGGGCTCGGGCAGGGTGCGGAAGAGCAGCCAGCTCAGGGCAGGCATGGCGATCAGAGGTGTGAGGGCCGTCTGAAGGGAGGTGCAGTCGGCCAGGCGTCCCAGCAGGGGACTGACCAGGCCGCCGGCGCTGACGGTGAGGCCGAGGGTGACGCCGCCGGCGGTTCCGATGCGGGAGGGCAAGTAGTCCTGACCGAGGGTGACTTGGAGGGAGAAGGGAACGTACAGGGCGGCCGAGGTGAGGGCCACGAAGAGGAAGATGGCCGGGCCGGGCGTGTGGATCACTCCGGTGACGGCGACGATCGAGAGCAGGTAGGACCAGCGGGAGACGCGGACGCGGTCGTAGCGGTTGGCCAGGAAGCCGCCCAGCACTGAGCCGACGGCACCGCCCAGGAACAGCAGGAACAGGGCGATGGTTCCCGCGGTGGTGCTGCCGTGCACGCGCTGTTGAGCGTGGAGCGAGATGAAGGTGCTCAGGCCGGTGAAGACGATGGAACGGAAGACCACCGCACAGGACAGCTTCACGAACGACGCCACGTCGTCGGCACCCATGCCTGTGGACATCGTGGAGGTACCGGCCTGACGTCGGCCGAATATCTGGAGCGCCGGCACGCACACGGCGACACCGACGAGCGCGGGCAGGACCAGGACCGGTGTCCAGCGCAGTGAGCCGTGCCCGACCACGAGAGACACCATGATCGGGGCAAGCGCGAAGCCGATGTTGCCGCCCAGGGAGAACCAGCTCATCGCGCTGTGGCTGCCCTGACTGGCCATCCGGGCCACGCGGGCGGACTCGGGGTGATAGGCGGCCACACCGATCCCGGAGACGGCGACGCAGACGAGGGTGAGCCCGTAGGAGCCGCTCAGGCCGCTCAGCGCGATGCCCGCGCCGCCCAGCAGGGTGCTGACGGGCAGCAGCCACGGCATCGCCCACCGGTCGGTGAGCGCGCCGAAAACCGGCTGGGCCACCGACGACAGCAGGGACGCGGCCAGCACGATGCCGGAGGCCACGGCGTAGCCGTAGTCGCGCTCGGCCACGAAGAAAGGGACCAGCGCCGCGACGGCGCCCTGGTAGATGTCGACGCAGGCATGGCCCACGGCCAGCAGGGAGATCGATGCATTCCTTCGCACCCGTCCATGCTGGGAGGAGCAGTCGGTGTCCCGCTTTCGATAGATTGCCAAGTGATGCAGAAATTCCGCCACACACCCGTCGCACCCACGCGGACCCAACGCCTGTCGTCCGGCGGCGAGATCGACGCCCACCGCCATGACGACCACCAGATCGCCTACGCCGGCCAGGGCACCATTGCCGTCACCACCGACGCCGGCTCCTGGGTGGCCCCCGCCACCCGCGCCATCTGGATCCCCGCCGGCACCGTCCATCACCACCAGGCCCACGGCGACCTCGACCTCCACCTGGTCGGCCTGCCCGCCGGCGAAAACCCCCTCGGCCTCGACCAGCCGACCGTCCTCGCCGTCAATCCCCTCCTGCGCGAACTCATCATCGCCTACACACGCACCCCGGAGGACGACAGTCCGGCCCACCTGCGTCTACGCGCCGTCATGCTCGACCAGCTCAAGGCCTCCCCCGAGCAACCGCTGCACCTGCCGACCCCCACCGACCCACTGCTCCGGGAACTGCACGACCTCCTGCGCGCCAACCCGGCGGACAACCGCTCACTGGACGCACTCGGCCGCGAGATAGGCGCCAGCGCCCGCACCCTGTCCCGCCACCTCCGCGACGACCTCGGCCTCACCTACCCCCAATGGCGCACCCAGATCAGGCTCCACCACGCACTGATCCTCCTGGCCGACCACACCCCCGTCACCACCGTCGCCCACCGCTGCGGCTGGTCATCCGCCAGCACCTTCATCAGCGTCTTCCGGAGCACCTTCGGCCACACCCCCGGCTCCTGGCCCGGCCTCTGACGGAGGGCCGGCCAACTCGCGAACCACAGAGACGCCGGACGCGGTCAGACCGAGGCTTCGTGTCGTGCCCTCAGACCGTCGAGGAGCAGGCCGAGCCCGTACTCGAAGAGGCCGTCGAAGTCGGTACTGGTGAGCGTGGACAGGGTCGCGCCCAGATGGGGGAAGCTCCCCAGTGCCACCGCGGTCCGCAACCTGTCCGGACCGGCCGCACCTTCCTCGTCCGGTGCGAGGGCGGCCTGCTCCTCCAGGGTGTGGCCCACGGTGAAGTTGGCGACCGTGTAGAGCGCGCGGGCCGCCTCGTCGTCGCCGAAACCCGCCTCGCGCAGGACGCCCACGAAGGCTTCCGAGTAGCCGAGGGTGTTGTCTCCCGTGGAGTGCGTGCCCGCGAACACACGTGCACCGTCGCGGCGGGCGAGCAGGGCGGCCCGCAGGGCACGCGCGAGGCCGGCGAGGCGCTCGCTCCAGTGGCCGTCGCCGGCCGCTGCGGCCGTCTCGGCGACTCCCTCCATCATGTGCTCCGCCATGGCGGTGAGCAGGTCCTGCTTGGTCGCGAAGTAGCGGTACAGGGCTCCCGCCTGCACGTCCATCGCGTCGGCGAGCCGCCTCATGGTCAGCGCGTCGAGACCTGACCTGTCCAGGAGTTCGAGGGCCACGCGCAGGGCGAGAGCACGGTCGATCCTCGGGGGCCGGCCGCGGGTGCGGGTTGACGTGGAGTGCATGCGAGTCATTATAGTGACGATTATTGAACAGCGTTCACTAAAAGGTGGAGGGTGATTTCGATGGTTGCCGATGTGATCGTCGTGGGTGCCGGACCGACCGGGCTGATGCTCGCCTGTGAACTGGCTCTGGCCGGGGTGCGCACCCGGGTGGTGGAGCGCCGCCCCACGCCCCAGCGGGACTCCCGGGCACTGACCCTGCACCCACGCAGCGTGGAACTGATGGACATGCGCGGGCTGGTCGACCGGTTCCTCCCGCTCGGCCGCAGGGTGCCCGGCTGGCACTTCGCGATGCTGCCCACACACCTGGACTTCTCCGCGCTGGACTCCCGGCACGCCTACACCCTGTTCGTGGCGCAGGCCCACACCGAGGCGCTGCTGGCCGAGCGGGCCGGGGAGCTGGGGGTGGAGGTCCTGCGGGGCCACGAGGTCACCGCGCTGCGTCAGGACGCGGACGGGGTCGAGGTGGAGGTGCACGGGCCCGACGGCGGGGCGGAGACCGTTCGCGCCCGGTATGCGGTCGGCTGCGACGGCGGTCGCAGCGTGGTGCGGCAGGCCGCCGGGATCGGCTTCCCGGGGACCGACGAGACCTTGACCGGCGTGCTCGGCGACTTCGCGGTCCTTGACACCGACCCCGCCGTCCTGGACGCCGCTCGCGCCGGCGGGGTGCTGGTCGCGCCGCTCGAGGGCGGTGTGACCCGGCTGGTCCTCGTGGATCCCGAGCGCATGCGGGTACCGGCCGGGGAGCCCGTGTCGCTGGACGAGTTCCGCGCGTCGCTGATCCGGCTCTGCGGTTCCGACTGCGGTGTCGCCGAGCCCCGTTGGCTCTCCCGCTTCGGCAACGCGACCCGGCTCGCGGAGAGTTATCGCGCGGGCCGTCTGCTGCTGGCCGGCGACGCCGCCCACATCCACTTCCCCGCCGCGGGCCAGGGCCTCAACACCGGCCTTCAGGACGCCATGAACCTCGGCTGGAAGCTGGCCGCGGCGGTCCACGGCTGGGCGCCCCCGGCCCTGCTGGACAGCTACGACGCGGAGCGCCGCCCCGTGGGCCGGGCCGTCACGGAGAACACCGAGATCCAGACCCTGCTCGCGGAACTCCCGCTCGTGACGCAGTACCGGGGTCCCGCGTCCGCTCTGCGCTCCTTGTTCGACAGGCTCCTGAACGTGGAGGAGGTCAACCGCTCCCTCGCCGCCCAGGTCTCCGCGCTCGGCACCGTGTACCCGCCCACGACGCCCGACGCCGACCCGCTGGTGGGGCGGCAGATGCCCGACATCGGTCTGACCGTCGCCGGATCACCCGCGACCCGGGTCTACGACCTGCTCGCCACGGCCCGGTTCGTGCACCTCGATCTCGCGGGCGACCCGGAAACCGGCGCGGCCGTCGGTGCGGGGTGGGGTCCGCGGGTCACCGCGGCGACCGTCATGGAACACGACGATCACCCGGAGCTGCGCGGGGTGAGCGAGGCCCTTGTACGTCCCGACGGTCACATCGCGTGGGCCACCCGGACCGGAGACGCCGATGCGCGGCGCGGGGAGCGCGACGAGGCGCTCACCGCGTGGGCCGGCGCTCCCGCGAGAGCCCCTGAGGTCCCGGCCGCGGACGGCGTGGCGAGGAGGTCCGCGTCGCCCGCCGTGACCGTACGCACCCGTGCGGCTGGTGACGCGAAGTAGGCGACAAGGGGAACCGGGCACGGCAGGCGGTCAGCCGGCCAGCTGCTTGCCGCAGGCTCTCAGCGGCTGCTGGGGGCGAAGCATGAGTGTCGCCTCGCCCTCATGGCCGTAGCTCGCCCGGTGGCGTCAACCGGACCAACCTGGGGAAACCAACCCACCGCACCCTTTCAGGGCTCCGCGCCTGCCCGGCCGTCCGCCGGTTCGTTCATGACCGCCAGGAGCGCCATGTCGTCGTCGTTGTGGCCGCCGGTATGGCGGCGCACGTCCGCCACCACAGCGTCCAGCAGTCCGGCAGGTTGGCTGAAGCTGCGGCCTGCCAGCCGGTCGGCGGGATCGTAGAAGGTGCCTCGGGCGCCCCGGGCCTCCGTCACGCCGTCCGTGTACAGCAGGAGCAGTGCCCCGGGAGGGAACAGACAGGACTGCGCCTCATGCTCCAGGGTGTTGTCGAGATCGCCGAGTCCCAGCGGAAGGGAGTAGCTCTCCGGCTCCAGCGCGCGTGGGCGGGAGCCGTCCGAGGAGAGCATGAGGGGCGCCGGGTGGCCACGGTTCACGATGCGGAGGCTGTGCGGATCGTCGGCCGGGGCCTCGGCCAGTACCGCGGTCACGAACCCCTCGGAAACACTCCCCTCGAGGCGCGCCCTGTCCCTGAGCAGCGCCTGCTCGATCCGGGCCATGGCCGCCCCGAGGTCGGGTTCCGTGTCGGCCGCTTCGTGGAAAGCGCCCAGGACCGTCGACACGCTGCCGATGGCTTCGAGCCCTTTGCCCCGTACATCGCCCACGAGGAAGCGAATTCCGTAGGGCGTCTGCTGCACGCCATACAGATCGCCGCCGATCTGGGCGTCCGCGTGGGCCGTCTCATAGCGGGTCGCGAACTCCAATCGGCCGATCCTCGGTGGTGGAGCAGGCAGGAGTGCGACCTGGACCGCCTCGGCCACTTCCCGGAACGAGGCAAGGCGTTCCTCGCCCATGCGCAGTGCTTGGTTGATGGCCAGGGACAACAGGCTCACGGTGACAATGGTCCCGAGCCGCAGTAACGAGTCCCCCGTGGCCAGCTTCTCCCACCACAGCAGCAGGGCCAGGATCGACACCGACGCGATCGCCACCAGCAGTGTGCCGCGGAAGGTCCACAAAGCTCCCGCCGCCAGTGGCGCGGCCGCGAAGGTCGCCCCCACCGCGACATCGGGCGGGGTGACCACATTGAAGATCACTCCAGCGCCGATCAGGACTACGGGCAGCAGCCACGGCACCCTCCTCAGCCGCCGGGCACCAACCCCGGAAAACCACTTCACGAGACCCGCCCGCAGGCTCTTGGCGGGGAGCCGGCCAGATCTCGGGCACCGGTCCCGAAGGGTGTCACCACCGGCGGTTGAGGCGTACGGCCGCCACGGTGGTGCTCGCGGACTGCGTACCGCGACGGGCGAGGCCACGACGGACAGGGGACACCAGGTACACGGACGACCTCCCCGCACGGTTTGTTCGACCAGCAAGAATCTAGGCTGGCCCGGGCGTCGGACGCGGGCGGCGCGCCAGCACGATGCCGCATCGCGCCGTCGGCGAGTGCGTTCAGTCGACGACGGCTCCGCCGGTGACATTGAGCTCGGTGGCGGTCATGGTCGGCGCGCGGTCGGAGGCGAGGAAGGCCGCGGCGTGGGCGACATCTTCCAGGCGGGGCCGGCGGTGGAGCAGTGTCACGGTTGCCTCGGGGTCGTCCTCGGGCGCGTTGGATGGATCGGGCGAGCCGGGAGAGAGCAGCCAGGCGGACCGGATGCCGTGCGGACCGAGTTCGGCGGCGAGCTGGCGGCACAGGCCGGAGAGGGCGGACCAGGCGATGTGGGAGCCGCCGAGGCCAGGGATGGCTTCTCGACCGCCACCCATGGCCAAGATCACCCCGGTGTGGCGGGGGATCATGTGGCGGGCGACGGCGGTGGCCAGGGTCAAGTGGGTGGTGACCGCCTTGAGGACGGGACGTAGCACGTCCTCGTCGGCCATGTCGACCAGCGGGGTGCCGTGCAGGTCGTCGTTGGAAGTGGCGTTGAAGGCGATGTCGATCCCCACAGAGTGCCGGGCGACGGCGCCGGCGTGCTGCTCGACCGCGGCACGGTCAGTCGCGTCCAGCGTGGCGACCTCGACGCGCCCCCCGGATGCGGCGATGCTGCGGGACAGCTCCTCCAAAGGTGCGTGGGTGCGCCCGACCAGGTGGACCGTGGCGCCTTCGTCGGCAAAGACGCGGGCGACTGCGGAGCCGATGGCTCCGGCGCCGCCGTAGATGATGGCGGTCTTGTTCTCCAGCAACATGACATCCCCTACGTCATCGAAGCCCGATCACCTGGCCCCCGCATCTGCACCGCGCTCGCAGTCCAGTACCCATCAAACGCGTGAACGACCTTTCGGGCCAATTGTTCCCGGTCACACGACGCTAGCGGCCCGAGCGTGCGTACCACCGGCCGTCGTGGCGGGCCACGTGAATGGGGCGTCCGAAGCAGGCCGTCATGTTGTCCGGGGTGAGCACGCCGTCGACCGGGCCGGATGCCAGCTCGCGACCTTCCTTGAGCAGGAAGGCATGAGTGGTGCTGGGCGGGAGTTCCTCCAAGTGGTGGGTGACCGTGACGGTGGCGAGGTCGGCCCTGTCGGCCGCCAGCCGGTGCAGCGCGTCCACGAGGTCCTCGCGCGACGGGAGGTCGAGCGCGTTGAACGGCTCGTCGAGCAGGAGCAGCGACGGATCGGCCATCAGAGCACGGCAGATGAGGATCCGGGAGCGCTGGCCGCCCGAGCAGTCACCGAACCGGCGGTCGGCGAGTTCCTTGCACCCGAGCTCGGCGAGCAGGTCGTGGGCGCGCTCGCGGGTCGCGGTGTCGTACTCCCGCCACAAGGGCTGCACCGTGCCGGTCGCGCCCGTGAGGACGACGGTGTGGGCGGTGGCGTCCAGCGGGACCTTCTGGGCGGCGGATACCAGGCCGACGCGCGCTCGCAGCTCGCGCATGTCGACACGGCCGAGTTGATCACCGAGGACCTCGACAGTGCCGACGGTGGGGAACATCACCGCCCCGACGAGCCGGAGCAGGGTGGTCTTGCCGGCTCCGTTGGCCCCCAGCAGCGCCCAGTGCTCGCCAGGCCGAACGGTCCAGTTGATCCCGTCGAGAACGATCTCCTGTCCGGTGGTACGGCGGTGGACGGCAACATCCGTCAGAGCGAGGACGGCGCGGGGTTCCTGGGTTTCGGTCACATCGGCAGAGTAGTGCTGTGGACGGCAACTTCACCGGGCTTTCATGCCGCCACCGCCCGCCGGCGGCCACCGGTTGCGGCGCACTCGCCGGCACACCCACCGTAACCGTGCCACGCCGACGACGCCGCGGTTCACGGCGCCGTACACCCTGGACAGCCGGAGCCTTTGGCGGTTCCTGACAGGCATACGGGAGATCATGGCCGCGGACAACTCGGGGAAAACACAGGGGCAGGGGAATCATGGTGGCGTTCCACGCATCCGCGCTGGACGGAGTAGCCCGCAATCCGGCGCTGCCGACACCGCTGCTGCTGCGCTTGCTGGCCATCGAGGGCGGTGACGGCCCGCCTTGTCACGCCCTCCAGCGAGCCGGACTCCCCGAGCCGGCCGTCGCGGCGATCCTGGCCCACCCGAACCCGCGCAGCCGGATCGATTTCGCGATGAGCTCCAGGGCCGAGCCCGCACAGCGGGCCCGGCTGGCGGATGACCCCTCCCCTGAGGTGCGGGCTGCGCTCGCGTACGGACCCGAAAGGTGGCACGGCCCGCGTACGGCGGTCACGCCGCTGCCGGACGCCGCATGCGCCCGCTTGCTCGACGACCCGGATGCTTCCGTGCGCGCGGCTCTGCTGGACTCGCCCCACCTGGCGCCGTCGTTCGTGGCCTCGCTGGCTACGCACCACGATCCGGCCGCGCGCCGGGGCGCGGTGCGTGCATGGGAGATCCTGACGCCGGGCGAGCAATCGGCTCTGCTGGCCGACCCGGACCCCGAGGTACGGCGGGCCGCCGCACTGTGGGAGTGCCGACGGGACGCCCACGTCACCGCCGAACTCCTCCGCGACCCGAAGTCCGTGGCCGAGGCGCTGCGCCGCGGCCTCCTGCATCGCGCCGACGCCGAACGGTGCGTCGCCGAACGGACGCACCTGGCTGCCCTGGCCGAGAATCCTTCGTTGCCCACCGACCTCGTGGAGCGGCTCGCCGTCGACCCCGACGAGGCCGTACGGCTCGCCGTCTCCCTAAGACCTGAACTGGACGAGACGCGGCGCATGGCGATCGACTTCACGGCGGGGGCCTTCGGCAGAGGGGACGTGGAGTGGGTACGGGACGGGTTCGCCGATCCCGAGGTGCTGCGACGAGCCGCGACCTCCGCCCACCCGCTGCTCCGGCGCACCGCCGCCCAGAGCTCCCACCTGCCGCCCGACCTCGTGAGCCTGCTCGCGCGCACCGAGGACCCCTTGGTGGAGAACCTCTTGAGTGTGCACCATCCCGACACCCCGGAGGAGGTCCTGATGCGGGTGTACGCGCGGCTCGGTGGGACGTTCTCCGCCTGGATGGCGGAGACGCACCCCCGCTTCCCCCGCGAGGGTCTCGCCGCGCGCTACGCGGACCACCCGGACGGGCACTACCGTCGGCTGGCGGTGCGGGACCCGGCCGCCACGCCCGCGTTGATCGAACGACTCAGCCATGACCCCGCGGTCTGGACGCGCCAAGCGGCGGCCGGCGACCCGCGCTTGCCGCTCCACCGGCTCCGCGAGGCGCTCCATGTCCCTGAACTGGCCTCCAGCGCGGGTGCCAACCCCGCGCTCCCCGAGGACGAGATGGCCGCCGTCCTGAACCGGGCCGGTGTCCCCGCCTGACCGCCGAGCAGAACCGCCTCACTCTCCCGTTGCCGGTCGCACAAGCTGGAACCCATGTGATCGAGTTCGCCCCGGTCTGTTCGATGCGCTGCCACGCGGCCTCACGCACCGTCGGAGAGGGCCTGCCGCCGACCGCATCCACTACCGGCTACGTCCCCGCACTCACCGGCCAAGGCCGATCGCAGGTCGGCCCGTTAGGGTCGGGGCATGACGCCACGCCTTGCCAACAGTGCCTTCGACTCGCTGCTCCTCGACGCCGTGCCCGACCAGGAGGCGCTGCGCCGGGCCTACGAACTGCCCAACGAGGCGGCATTGCGCAAGCAGATGAACGAACTCACCGAGCAGACGCGGAGGTTGATCGGCTGCTCCTCGCTGGTCCTGGTCGCCAGCGTGGACGCCGAGGGCAACTGTGACGTTTCCCCGCGCGGCGGCCCTGCCGGGTTCGTCGCCGTCCTGGACGAACGGACGGTGGCAATACCGGACGCGACCGGCAACAAGCGTCTGGACACCCTGCAGAACGTGATCGCCACCGGACGGGCCGGGCTGCTGTTCGTCATCCCGGGGCGCACCACGACGCTCAGGGTGAACGGGCGGGCCTGCGTCTCCACCCGCCCGGAGCTGCTGTCGCAGCTGACGGCCGTGGGCAAGCCGCCCGCCAGTGCGTTGGTGGTGGGCATCGAGGAGGTCTACCCGCACTGCCCCAAGTCGCTCCTGCGCAGCGGGGCCTGGAAGCCGGAGCAGTGGCTCCCGGCTGACGCCCAGCCGACCTCGGCCGAGGTGACACTGGCCCAGCTGCGGATGCCGGAGCTGACGATCGCTGACATCCAGCAGGCGGAGGCGGATTCGCTGAAGTACCGGTATGAGTAACGGGCCGACCAACGCTTGCTGATCCATCAGACCAGGTTGCCGGCTCCGTGGCTGGGGCCCTCGGCCGTCACGCGATGGGATCCACGTTCCACGCCGCGGGCAGATCGCTGCCACAGAAGACGCAGACGAAGTCGTCCTCACGCACGATGTTGTGCTCCTGGCAGTCGGGGCACCGCCGGAACACGACCGCGTGGGTGAAGCCGGAAGGCCGCCGGAGCTCTACAGCGTCCAGAGCTCGGGCGACCTCCGCCCAGGAACTGACGTCCGGGCAATACCCGGTGGACTGGTTGCTGATCTCGCTCACGGTCCACCGGTCCACCTCGCGCATGAAGCTGATCTCGCCGGCACTCAGAACCATGTCTCCGCCGGCACAGGCAACGTGCTCGCTGCGCCGCGGCGCCAGCCGAAGCACACCGTCCATACCGACCACGAAGGTGAACGGTTCTGCCAGCTCCGCCGCCGATTGCTCCACGATCCAGCCACCGAAGTCACCCACCGAGCCGATCCGACGCCCGCCGTCGCCAAGTCGGACCGCAGCCTTCAACTCGACCGGTCCGACGTATCGATAACCCCGCCCCCGCCCACTCACGTCGGCCAACCTAGAGCACTTCCGACACACGTCCTAAGACCGGATGGACGCGGAGGTGTCGCTGTCCGTGGTGGCGGTCACGGAGGCCAGAAGGGCGAGTTTTTCGCGGCTGTCCGTCTGCGGTGCCGGGTGGTAGACGACGAGCATGGCGCCCTCGGTGCCGCTGACGGCGAGCTTTTCGCGGTCGAGATGAAGAGTCCCGACCTGTGGGTGGTGGAACGTAACGGTCGCTCCGGCGCGTGGGCCGATATCGTGACGGGCCCACAAGTGGCGGAACTCCGGGCTGATCAAGGTGAGTTCGCCGACAAGTTCGATGACTCTCGGGTCGTCGGTCTCGCCCCCGACCGAGCGGCGGAATCCGGCGAGCAGCCCGGCTGCGGCACCTCTCCAGTTCTGGAAGAGAGCCTGTTCCGCGGGGTCGAGGAAGACGTCGCGGAGCCGGTTTCCTCCGGCCTTCAGACGTGGGGAGATCGCGGCGGCGAGCGGGTTGGCCACGAGCACGTCCAGGTAGCGGCCTTCGATGAAGGCGGGGAAGGGCAGTTCCGCGACGAAGCGTGCGGTGCTCGCCGGCACAGTCTCCCGCCGCGCTCTCCGGCGCTTCCGGCGCGGTCGCTCCACCGCGAGGCCAAGCAGGTAGGTGTCGTCCTCCAGTTGCAGGACGCGTCCGATTGCCTCGAGCACCTGGACGGACGGGTTGCGGTCGCGGCCCTGTTCCAGCCGCAGGTAGTACTCCGCGCTGATCCCGGCCAGCATCGCGACCTCCTCGCGGCGCAGCCCCGGAACACGGCGGGTTCCGGTCACCGGGATCCCGACCTGCTCGGGAGTGACGAGTTCGCGTCGAGCCCGGAGGTATGCACCGAGAACGTTCGGTTCGGAGTTCATACCGGCCACGGTAGGCACAGGGCGGCCGAACCTGCCTACTCCCTGCCACTACCAGTGTCACGGGGGGCTGGTTCGCAGGCGTCGATGCGCGCGACGTTGTTCCCGGCTGGCATGTCGCAGCCGTTCACCTCGAAGGGAATGACCTCATGGCCCAGGAACGCGTCCTCGTCACCGGCGGGTCCGGCTTCGTCGCCGGACACATCATCCTCCAGCTCCTCGAACGAGGATTCGGTGTCCGCAGCACGGTGCGCTCACTGCGCCGTGAGGACGACATCCGCACCACGCTGGAAGCGGCGGGCATGCGCCGAGGCGAGGCCCTGAGTTTCGTGGAGGCCGATCTGACGAAGGACGCCGGCTGGGCCGCGGCGGTCCAAGGCGTCGACTACGTGCTGCACGTCGCCTCGCCGATCCACACCGGGAACGTGAAGGACGAGAACGACGTCATCGCCCCGGCACGCGAGGGCACCCTGCGCGTCCTGCGGGCAGCTCGCGACGCAGGCGTCGAACGGGTCGTGCTGACCTCGGCCTTCCACGCCGTCGGGTTCGGGCACGGCCACGTCGACCACGTCTTCACCGAGGAGGACTGGTCGCCACTCGACGGTCCGGGCGTCGACGCGTACGGCAGGAGCAAGATCCTCGCCGAGCGGGCCGCCTGGGACTTCATCCGCTCCGAGGGTGCCCGCACCGAGCTGACCACCATCTGCCCGGTGGCCGTCATGGGCCCCGTCCTGGGCAGCAGCGTCTCCGGCGCGAACCACATCGTCCAGCGCAGCCTGAACGGTGAGATGCCCGGCTACCCGAACATGTACGTCCCGGTGGTCGACGTCCGCGATGTCGCGGACGCACACGTCACGGCCATGACCGCACCCGGCGCCGCCGGGCAGCGGTTCCTCATCGCGACCGGTGAACCCGCCGTCGCGATGAAGGAGATCGGCGCCGTTCTGCGGACACGGTTCGGTGACGCGGCCAAGAACGTACCGACCCGCACCGTCCCCGACACGATCGTCCGGCTCGCCGCGCTGTTCAAGGCGGAGTTCAGGCCCGTCGCCGCGGACCTCGGATACGTCAAGCACGTGTCGAACGAGAAGGCCCGCAGCCTCCTGGGACTGCGGCCGCGGACCTCCCAGGAGGCAATCATCGCGTCCGCCGAAAGCATGATCACCAAATCGCTGGTCAAAGCCTGACCGACCAAGGCTCGATTGCCGGCTCCAGGTGTCGGGGCTCTGGTCGACGGGTTCGGAGGGATGCGATCATGAGCGAGTCATGTTCATTCGCCCGTGAGGTGATTTCTTGAGGAAGGTGGCACTGCGTCCTCACGCACTGTTGCCTGGGCAGTACGAGCACCAGAAGGTTCTGGCGACCACCGTGGACGCCTGGGGCCGGACTCTCTGGCTGATCTGCCCCGATGCGGAACTCCGCCCGAGTTCGTACGGCAGGCCCCGCCCTCAGCCCCGTAGGTCTCCGTATGACGCGCTTCTGGTCATCGACAACGGCGGCGCGGTCCGCGAACGGTTCCTGCGCAAGGTGAGCTTGCGGGTGACCCACCTCGACGCGCTGCCCAATGGCCGGTTCGTTGTGCAGGGGTACAGCGCGGCAGGGGACCACAATGCGCAGATCTACGGGACGGACGGGCGTCGCCGCCGTAGCTTCGAGATGGGACGTGCGGTCGAGTTCCTGATGGCGGACCGGCGGCACCATGTATGGAGTGCCTACTTCGACGAAGGCGTGTACATCGACCCGATCAGCGCCGCCGGCCTGGTGCGCTGGGACAGCGGCGGCAACCGCCAATGGGGGTACACGCCTCCGAAGGGCATCGAATACATCGATACGGTCTACGCCTTCAACGTTGACGACGGTGTCGCGTGGGCCAACTATTACCCGACCTTCCCGCTGCTCGAGGTCCGGGCCAACGGTGAGACCCGGATACGGACGACCCCTGTGGTCGCTCCAGCGGGTATGGCCGTGCACGGAGAACACATCACCATGCTGGGGGGCGACCGACAACCGGATCGCCTGCACCGCTGCCGCCTGACGGACAGCGAGGCGCTGCTGGTCGAGGAAGCCGGTCTCACCCTCCCCAACGGGGCACCGCTCAAGCGATACGCACGCCCGATAGGCCGAGGCCGGCATCTGTACGTGCGTGGCACATCGCCCAGACAGTGGTACGTGTTGGAAACCTAGGCCGCCGCCCGGACCGTCCAGTCAGGAAGGTCGGCGGACCGCGGTGTCGGACGACGTGCGGGCGAACCAGGTCCGCGTCTCGTCCTCGGTCAGGACACGAGTCAGCTCGGCTGTGCCCGGGAGGTGCGGGAAGAACCTGTCGGCGTTCCAACTGCGCTGGTATGCGGGCTCGTCGAGCACCAGCAGGCGGCGTCCCTCCACCATGGGGATGTCCTCGGGCAGCCCCTCGTTCCAGATCCGCTCGCCGTCCGGGGCGAGGAGTTCGAAGGCCCCGGTCGCGATGGCCCGGGTGCGTCCCTGGGCGGGCTCGGGGTCCGTGGCCAGACGGACGCTCTCCGCGGAAGGCGGGGTCCCGGGAACGTGGCCGCCGCCGACCAGGACGTGGGCGAGCAGCGTGTGCAACTGGAAGTTGTCCCCGATGCCACCGATGCGTACCTCGAACCCGGTCCCGGTGGGCCTGTGCAGCACCACAAGGGGCTCGTCGTCCAGAACTGCCAGCGCGTAGGCCAGGCATTTGAGGTCGTGCCGTTCCAGGGCGGCCAGGTCGCGGCAGGCGGGCAGGATCGCGGAGGCGTGTCGGCGGCGCGCCTCAGCACTGCGGCACAGCACGGCCAGCGCGGACGGCTGCCACTGCTCGACCGAGCACCAGGCCAGGGCCAGCCGCGTGGCCTCGTGCACGTCGTCGCCCAGACGGGTCAGCAGGGCGTCGTCAATGATCTTCTCGTCCGCCTCCGGCAGTTCGTCCTTGGCTGTGCCGGTGGCAGTCCAACGGCGGGCGAACTCCAAAGCGTCGAGCAGGTCCCTGTGGGCACCGCCGAGGATCGGCTCCGCGCAGGCCACCGGATCGGCCCCGCGCTCGACACAGAAGCCGGCCGCCATCGCCAGCATCGGCCGCGGACCCGTGGGCGGGAAGGCGGGCAGCAGCGCCGCCAACCGAGGCCCCGCCAGAACGCGTTCAGGGTCGGACGCCGACTGCACACCGTTCATCATGGCGGTGAAGGCACGCCCCGTGCGGTCACCGTCGCGAGCGGCAACCGCTTCCTCCAGCTCGGACACCGTGGCGATGAGGCCGGAAGCCTCCTGCTTCCTCTTGAAGATCACCCACACACCTTAAAGGTCATCTCGTTCGGGTGGCTACGGTGGGGAATCCGCGACGAGTTGGGCCATCATGTGCGGGCGGTGCCCGTACTCAGGGTCGTCCGCTTCGCGGAGTACAGGTATGACCTGTGGCGGAGGCTCGGTGCAATGCAGGGGAACGCACTGACGGCAGTCCGGCCCGTGCAGCCTCACATCCGGGATTTCAGTACGTCGACTTCACAGCCCGGTGCCATCGGGTCGAAGCCGTGCTCGATCAGCCATCGAACCGCCAGCAGGCTCCTCAACGACCACCATGCACGGATCACGTCGAAGTCGACGTCGGCGCCATAGCCGGCGACGACGTCGCCGAGGTGCTCCTCGTGTCCGAGTGTCAAGGTGGCGATGTCAAACAAGGCATCGCCCTGGCCCGCCTCGGACCAGTCGATGATGCCCGTAATCCCGTCGCCGTCGATGAACACGTGAGCGATCTGCAGGTCGCCGTGCGTGAACGCCGGAGTCCACGGCCGGAGCGCGGCCTCGGCGACCCGGCGGTTGCGGGCGACCAGATCGGCGGGCAAAACGCCGTTCGCCACCAGCCACTCGCACTCGAAATCGAGGTCCCTGGTCAACTCGTCGAGGCCCCGGCCGGCCCGTCCGGGCCGGGGTGGCAACAGCGCGTCGTGCAGCTTGCGGACAGCGGCACCCGCTGCGGCCCACGCCGCCGGGGACGCCGTCGACGGCTCGCCGAGACGGCCGAGCGCCGTGCCCGGGACCGCGGCGATCGCGAGCACGGGCGGCCTGTGCCACAGGACCTTCGGGGTCGGGACCGGCGCCAGAGCCATCGCCTCGACCTCGACGTCAATGCGCGTCTGATCGGCGTCCACCTTCAGAAACACGTCGCCGACGCGCAAGGTCGCGCGCTCGGAATGGGCGACGACGACCTTGACCTCATCCATGGCGCCCAGTATCCCGGGGAGGACCGTCTACGTCCCCAGGTTTATGGCCTGCCCAAGCGCGACCGACCGCATTCCGCTGGGCCCGGCCCACCCGAACCCACTGAGGAAGCGTCAAACGTTGTGGGTGGGTGGGCGGGTGGCCACACGCGTCCGTCGATGAGGCGGATAGCCTGCCTCCATGGCCGCGGACGAGAGTGCCGAGCACATCGGTACCGATCTTGAGGACCAGGGATGGGGCGCGACGCGTGCCTGGGTGGAGAAGGCGCTGTCCGACGCAGAACTCATCGAGGAAGTCGCGCGGTTGCGTGGCGGCTGGACGTCGGAGATGCGCCGTCTGGACATCTGCGGGCCGGGCGGTCGCCGCTCGCTGGTCCTGCGGTCGTTCGTCAAGCCCTTCTTCGTTCGGCACGCGGAGGGCCTGCTGACCCGAGAGGCAGGCGTTCTGCGCCTGCTCGACAGTACAGATGTGCCCGCCGCCACGCTGGTGGCCGTGGACGCAACAGCGCGGTACTGCGGTCACCCCTCCTTGCTGATGTCCCTGCTCCCCGGAACCGTGCGCCTGGGTGATGAGGAGGCCCACCGGCGTGCCGAACTACTGGCGCGCCAGTTGCTGCGCATCCACCGGCTGCCGGTGACCACAGAGGCACGGCCGCGCGCGTACCAGGCGTGGACCTCTCCCGAGCGGGTGAGCCCGCCCGAGGACACCGATCAGCCTGAGCTGTGGCAGCGGGCCGTGAACGTGATCCGCCGCGAACCCCCGGAGTACCGGGCCTGCTTCCTGCACCGGGACTTCCATCCCGGCAATGTCCTCTTCACGGGCGAAGGCGACGGTCTGCGCATCAGTGGCGTCGTCGACTGGGTGGAGACCTCATGGGGACCGGCCGACCTGGACGTGGCCCACTGCTCGACGGCCCTGGCTCTGCTGCACGGGGTCGCCGCGGGGATGCGGTTCGCCGACCGCTACGTCGCGGCGGGAGGCACGCTGACCGAAGACCGCGCCGCCCACCTCTACTGGCGGCTGCTGGACGCCTTGGCCTTTGCTCCGGACGCGGAGAAGGTCGCCGCCCCGTGGCGCGAGCTGGGCCGTGCCGATCTGACCCCCACGCTGCTGACCAGGCGGCTGGAGGGATACCTCCAGGCCCTCTTCACGCGCTACGCGTGAAGCCGGATCGGCGGCTTGCACGTGTGCGGGCCAGGGTCGGTTGTTGCCTGTGAGGTGAGTGTCAGGGTGACTTGAGGTCGGTGCGCGGGTCGATGGCCCAGTGGTTGCTCCGCAGTACGCGGTCCGCGAAGGTGACGTCCTGCTCGGCGATGAAGTGGAACCCGAGGGACCGGCAGATACCGTTCGAGGCGCCGTTGCCCGTCGCCGGGAACGCGTGGACGACGCCCCAGCGGTCTTCGTCCCGAGCCTGTTCGAGAAGGGCCCGGGCCGCGTGTTTGCCCAAGCCGCGGCCCTGGAACGCCGGCAGGATCATCCACCCGATCTCCGACATGGGCTCGTCGTCGGGGTCATGGGACCAGATCGTCACCGATCCGGCAACCACGTCGGGTGTGTCCGGATCGGGAATGATCATCTTGATCCAGCAGACGTCGTCCGCCGCGTCGGCCGCGTCCCGGCGCACTTTGCCGGGTATGCCCTCGCGCGGCAGCGGGCCGCCGAGGTCGGCCATCATGACGGGGTCGCACCGCATCCGGATGTAGGCATCGACATCGCCCGGTGTGACATCGCGCAACTGCACGGAGCCCTCCCTGGTGTACTCGCCGTGGTCACATGGTTCGAGGCGCCCTGCCCGCCTACACAACCACGCCCAGCTGCCGACTTCCACCTCCCCGACAGGGGTTGGCGGCTCTGCGCGCCGCGGGGACCCGGCTCACCGCAGTGCGTGCTCCAGGACACCCCGGTGATCGAGGACCCACTGATACGCGCCCTGGACTACTCCCACCACCCCGGTGTCACGAAGGCCGGCCATGGCGACGTCACCGGCATCGGCTTCGGCCTCAATGCCTCGCCAGCACCGGTCCTGCCACCACAAGACCGTGGACACAAGGCGTTTCCGGTCCGACAACCCGTAGCTGTCAGCGATCAGCCTCATGCGCCGGGCAGCATCCCCGGCATCGGTCACCTCAGGGCCGAGACCGACGTACTGCCAGCAGACATGCGCGACGTCATGAATCCGGTCACCCGGCGCTGCCAGGTCCCAGTCGATGAACGCCGTCGGCCGAAGCTCGCCGTTCACCGGCCGATACACCGTGTTCTTGGGCGACAGATCGTTGTGACACACGACCTCACGGTCTCCAGCCGGCGCGGTGCCGACCGTCAGGTCGTGGAACTGACGCACCAGCCGCGCCACCGCCACCAGGCTCTCGTCCGACGACACAGCGGCGGGCTGCCGGGGTTCCCACGCCACATGCCCATCGAGGTAACCGAGTACTTCGCGGCCCTTCTCGTCCACACCCAGAAACCGCGGAGCTCCGCTCCAGCCCTCCGCTTCGAACAACCTCAGCAGATCACCGACGAACTCCGTGCGAGCAGAGGCTGTACGACGCACCGTGTCCCCGACACGAACGACCGTATTGACGAAACCTCCCGGCAGGGACAGCTCGGACACCCTGCCCAACTCCCTCGACGACCATCAGCGCACGGTGATCACCAGCTTACCGGTGGTGCGGCCCGTCTCTCCCAGAACGTGGGCCCGGGCTCCTTCGGCGAGGGGGAAGGTGCCGGAGACGTGGGCACGGAGCCTGCCCCGCTCCACGAGGTCGGCGACGGCGCGCATTCCGGCCTGGTCGTGCTCGACGAGGAGGCCGACGGCGCGGACCTGTGCCTTGTCCGCCGCGGCCTGGGTGTCCGCGGCGCCCGGCAGCAGGGAGACGACGACGCCGCCGGGGCGGAGCACGCTCACGGAACGGGTGGCGGTCTCCCCGCCGAGGGCGTCCAGGACGACGTCGTAGCGCTCGTCGGTGTCGGTGAAGTCCTCGGAGCGGTGGTCGATGCAGGCATCCGCGCCGAGCTCGCGCAGGAAGTCGTGCTTGGGGGCGCTCGCCGTTCCGGTGACGTGCGCGCCGAGCTCCTTGGCGATCTGTACGGCGAGATGCCCGACACCGCCGGCCGCGGCGTGGATCAGCACCCGCTGTCCGGGCCGGAGGTCCGCGGTGTCGACGAGGGCTTGCCAGGCGGTGAGTGCGGCCAGCGGCAGAGCGGCCGCCTGGACGTGGTCGATCCCGGCGGGCTTGGCGGCGAAGGCGCGGGTGGGGCCGGTGACGTACTCGGCGTGGGAGCCGACCCCGTACGGGTAGGGCAGCATGCCGAAGACCTCGTCACCGGGCTGGAAGAGGGTGACGCCGAAGCCGGTCTCCACCACGGTGCCGGAGACGTCCCAGCCGAGGGTCAGCGGCGGGGGCGGCAGGAAAATAGTCAGGGCGCGGTGCTTGAAGTCCGTGGGGTTGAGTCCGGCCGCGTGCACGGCGACGAGGATCTCCCCGGGGCCGGGCGTCGGCCGCGGAAGCTCGGTCAGTCGCAGGACCTCGGGGCCGCCGAGGGCCGTCTGGTGCAGGGCGAGCATCACGGGGGCGCCGTCCGGGGCGGCGGGGTTCGCGGAGTTGAGGTTCTCAGGGGTGTCCGTCGAAGTCATGACTCGATCATGGCCGTACGGCCATGGCAGGCGCGATGGCAAGAAGGTCATCCTCCGATACATTCTTGCCATGACCGTCGACACTCCCACCGCCCGGCCCGTGTCCGCCGGGCCCTCCCGGGCCCGTGACCTCGCCGAGCGCACAGCCGAACTGGACCGCCTGATGCGCCCGGAGCCGCGGCCAGGCGCCCACAAGGTCGTCGTCCTCGCCCTTGACGGCGTCTACCCCTTCGAGCTCGGCATCCCGCACCGGGTTCTGGGTTCCGCCGACGGCCGCTACGAGGTGCTGTCCGCGAGCGCGGACGGGCAGCCCGTGCGTACCGACTCGGACCTGACCGTCACCCCCGGGCACGGTCCCGAGGTGCTGGCCGAGGCCGACACCGTGATCATCCCTCCGTACGCGATCTCCCGGGCCTCGGTCACCGCCCCAGACCCGCTGGGCCTCGCCGCCCTGGCCCGCGTCCGGCCCGGCACCCGTCTGGTGTCCATCTGTACCGGCGCCTTCCTGCTGGCCGCCGCCGGTCTCCTGGACGGGCGCCGGGCCACCACCCACTGGGCGCTCACCGACCACTTCAGGGAGCTGTTCCCCCGGGTCGAGCTCGACGCCGGCGTGCTCTTCGTCGACCACGGTGATGTGCTGACCTCCGCGGGGGCGGCGAGCGGTGTCGACGTCTGCCTGCACCTGGTACGCCAGGACCACGGCAGCGAGGTGGCCAACCAGGTGGCCCGTCGCTGCGTCGTGCCGCCGTACCGGGACGGCGGGCAGGCGCAGTACATCGAGCAGCCGCTGCCGCCGGCGAGCAGGACCGGCACCGGGCCGACCCGCGACTGGGCACTGGAGCGACTGCAACTGCCTCTGTCGCTGGACGAGTTGGCCGAGCACGCGGCGATGAGCACCCGTACCTTCGCCCGGCGCTTCCGGGAGGAGACCGGTCTGAGCCCCGGCCGCTGGCTCACCCAGCAGCGGCTGCGGCGGGCGCGGCAGCTGCTGGAAACCAGCGACCTGCCGGTGGAACGGGTCGCCCACGAAGTCGGCTTCGCCACCGCCACCTCACTGCGGCGGCACTTGGCGGCGGAGGCGGGGGTCGCCCCGTCGGCGTACCGGCGCACCTTCCGTGCGTCGGGTCCAGTCGCGGGCGACGTGAGTGCACCAGCGGCATCTGCTTCTGACAGGTAGGGCTCAGAGATCAGTGTCAGCCGCTTCTGGGAGCATCCTTCCGTGATGACCACACCTGATCAGAGGCCGGACAAGGCCACGCTCGACTTCCTGGGCGCCGCGTTCCCGCCGGAGTGGCGCGAACCTGCTCTCGGGCATGAAGCCGTCGCAGCCTGGGAGTCCGAGAACAGCGCGGTCCTTCCGGAGCCGTACCGGACGTTCGTTGCCGAAATCAGCAACGGGTGCAGCCTCGGCCCGGCAGAGGACGGCGGCCTCCAGCCGCTCGGCTGGCTGCCCGCCGGCTGGCCTGATCTCGGGCCGCGCCGGCCTGGGGAGCCGTTCCCCCTGGAAGCAGGCTGGCTGTGGGAGGACGACGAGAGCGTCGATCCTGAGGAGGATCCGCGCGTGGATGCGGTGTTCACCCAGGGATCGGTCGTGCTCGGATCGGAGGACGGGCAGTCGTTCTGGGTACTGGTGACCACAGGGCCCCGCCGGGGCGAGGTCTGGATGGTGTCCGACGTCGGCGCCGGCCCGGTGCCCGGGGACGACGCATGGGGCTTCGAACAGTGGGTGCGGCGCTGGAATTCCGGCGACGGCTGGTGGGACTGAGCTCGGCACCGAGACCCAGGGTGGCGGCTCACACTTCACGGTGAAAAGGCGCTCCACCACTGCTGTCCGTTCGCATGGCCAGGCATGGCACCCCGGGCGGGGACCACCCGGGGCACCGCGTCAGGGCACCCCCCGGGTCAGCCACCGCGGTGAGCGTGAACCCGGACACCACGGTCGCCGTCCGGTGCGGGGGCCCGGTGGGAGGCGATGCCTCGCAGCAGTCGTACGTACGGGCCCCAGCGTGCCGGGGTCGCCACCGTGCCCGTGCAGGCCTGTTCGGCTCGGTCGAGGCTGTCCTCCAGGCATGCGTCATGCAGCGGCCGCCACACCAGTGGCCAGGTGAGGCGGGCCGTGCCGCGGGCGTTCATGGCAAGGACATGACGCAACAGCGTGTGCTCCTCGTCCACCTCGAACACCGCGTATTCGTGGAATCCGTGGAAGCCGCGCGGCCCGTCGAAGGTGAAGCGCACCCATGTCGAGGGCACGTACGCGGCCACGGTGTAACGCACCGGCCCGTGGCCACCGACGGCCCCGGGGGCCAAAGGCCGGTCAAACCTCATGGCCGGCCATCTCCCGTGCGGCCACAGCATGTCGCAGCTGCCGGAGACGGAGTCGAGCAACGCACCCACCTCGCTCTTGGTCGCGGGCAGCAGACGCTCGTGAACGTTGTAGATCCCCATGCGGCCTCCCCGGGCCAGCGCCAGTGTTCTAGAGAGTGTTCTCTAATATTTTGGAGAGTACTCTCCAACCCATGGCGAGACCACCCCACTTCGACGCGGACCGCTTCCTCGACGCGGCCGTGCGCCAAGCCTCGGTACGAGGCCCGGGCGCGGTGAGCATGTCCGCGGTCGCCAAGGAAGTGGGCGCCCCCAGTGGTTCGGTGTACCACCGCTTCACCGGACGGACCCACCTGCTCGCGGAAGTGTGGCTACGGACGGTCGAGAACTTCCAGGAGGGCTACTTCGCAGCTCTCGAAGCCGACGTCGATCCTCTGCGGGCCGGTCGTGCGGCGGCACGCCATGTCATCGCCTGGTCCCGCACTCACCCAGAGCAGGCGACCCTACTCCTCTACGGCGCCAAGGACTTCGGGTCCGCCGACTGGTCCGAGGAACACCTCCGCCGCGCGGATCGCGGCCATCAACGTCTGCGTGCCGCCCTCACCTCCCTCACCGCCGCCCTCGGCGGCGAGGGTCCCGAGGCCGGCGATCGCGTCGCACTCGCGCTGGTCGACCTGCCCCTGGCCCTGGTACGTCGTCACCTGAGGGCAGGCACACCGCTCCCGGCCCATGCCGAGGACCTCGCCGAGGAGGCCGCCACCGCGCTCCTCGGCTCCCTCCCCGACCGACCCGCCACTCCGTCAACCACCGTGGCCGGCAGCTGATATGTGGTCGCTCGTGTCGTGACGGGTGACGACGGGATCGGCTGTTCGGTCAGCAGCCACCCAAGGGCCTCGCCCGTACGGCACGGCACGGAACGGCAGGACGTAGCCGACGCCGGCCTTTTCCAGCATGCGGCGCAGCCGCGAGGACCGGTAGCCTGCCAGTTGGGATCGAGTGGGCCCAACGCCGGCTTGGTTCGACTTGGAGGCCTCGTGACGCTTTGGGATCGTTGGCGGCGACGTAGTGCGGGGGATGATCGGCCGCCCGGCTTGCTGGAAGACCTTGCCACCCTGCGATCGCCGATCGGCTTTGCCACTGTGCTGGTCGATGACGTGACGCGCTTTCCGGGACTTGCTCATTTCGCGGACACGATTGACCGCAGTGCGTTGAGGCAGGTCACAGCGGGAGTTGAGGGGATCGAGAGCAACGAGATCGCAGGAGTGATCTCCCGGCCCAGTGGCGACTTCCGTTGGGAGCCACATGCGGTCTTCCTCCACGTCGGCGTCCCACCGATACATATCGGAAGGAGTGAGCTGATGTCGGTCGGCCACTCGCGCCGGACCGCGACAACGCCGGTCCCCGTCTACACCGTCACCTCCACTTCCTTCGCACAACTGAGCTTCTGGATCAAGGACCTTGACCTCTCCTGACCTCGGCTGGGCAGGGCCCGATCGCCGTCATCCGGCGACCGAAATGTCGCCCGGCCGACTCTCGGAATCCTGATCACCGCGGCGGAGCGCGCCTTTCCGACGGACGAGCAATCGGGGACGCCGCGGTTCCTACGCCATTCAGGGCGTGTACTCCATGGCGAGTTCGCCTTGGTCGTCAGTGACCTCGACCGTGACGGTCTTGGGGTTCGAGCCGACCTGAACGGTGCAGTGGAACGTGTTGCCCTTCTTGGCCTCCATGGCCGCCGGGCAGCTCACGCCGTCCCTGGACATGTTCTTCATCCCCCGTACGGCCGCCACAGCCTGCCGTTCCACCGCCTCCTGGTCCAACAGGCGCGGCGGGTAGGTCGCTTCGGTATCGGTGTTCACCATCTTGATCGTCACGGTGAGAGCGCACCCGGCGACGACGACGGACGAGAGCGCTATGACAGTACGCGCGAACTTCCCTTGATCAGTCACGCATGGTTCCTACCGGCACCACGACGGTGGAGGCAAGTGCCCTTGCACGGCGAGGCGGGCGGCGAGTCGAGATCTTGGTCAGAGTCCTCGCTCGATGGCCCCCAGCAGCCTCTGCTCGGCCTCTTCCGCCTGGCTGGGCAGCAGGCCCCGCAGAGGTCCCTCGATGAGGAGTACGGCCATGCCGTGCACGGCCGACCAGACGAAGTACTCGGCGCCCGGGCGGCGTTCAGCGGGCAGAATGCCGCAGGCCGACAGGTCGTCCAGGGCGTCCGACAGCAGCCGGAAGGCGGTGCGGCCGCCGGTTCCGGCGGCGGCCTCGTTGTCGGTTTCCTTCAGGTCCGAGGTCACGAACGCCGCGCGGAACAGACCGGGTTCGGCCCGCGCGAAGGCGAGGTAGCCGCGGACCAGGGCCCTCAGGCGCGCGCGGGCCACGGCGGGCTCCTCGGCTTCGTCCCCCTCCGGTCGCTCTTCGGCCTCTGCCGCCACCCGCACCTCCATGGCACGGGCGAGTTCCGCCAGGGCGGCCTGGGACACCGCGCTCAGCAGGGCGCGGCGGTCGTCGAAGTGGCGGTAGGCGGCGTTGGGGACGACACCCGCCCGCCGGGTGGCCTCCCTCAGGACTACCGCGTCCGGGCCGCCCGTGCGGGCGAGTTCCACGCCCGCCGCGATCAGCGCCTGCCGCAGGTTCCCGTGCCGGTAGGTGTCCCGGGGTGCCATCGGTGCTCCTCGTTCCTGTGACCGTCTCCCGTTGGATGTGGACGGCGTACACAACTGGGGGTACTGTACGACACCTCCCCTCGCCCGCGCCTCGGCGGGCGCGGCCCACGAAATGTGGACGGCGTACACAAGGGTCGGGAGGGGCGTGGAAGACCATCCATCAAGGGGGCGGAGCGTTGGAAGAAGCAGTGCGTCTCGAAGCCGTGTCCAAGCGATACGGTTCCGGGCGATCGGCGGTGACCGTGCTCGGCCCGGTCGACCTGTGCTTCACCCGGGGGAGCTTCACCGCGGTCATGGGGCCATCGGGGTCGGGCAAGTCCACCCTGCTCCAGTGCGCCGCGGGGCTGGACCGGCCCAGTGCCGGCCGCGTCGTCCTCGACGGCACGGACATCTCGTCGCTCGGCGAGACGGCACGGACCGCCCACCGCAGGAGGGCCACCGGCTTCGTCTTCCAGGCGTACAACCTGCTGCCCTCGCTCACCGCGGAACAGAACATCGCGCTGCCGCTGCGACTCGACGGACGGCGCCCGGCTCGTGGGGAGATACGGCGGGCGCTGGAGCGGGTGGGTCTGGCGGACAGGGGCGACAGCCGTCCGGGGGAACTCTCGGGCGGCCAGCAGCAACGCGTCGCCGTGGCCCGTGCCCTGGTCACCCGGCCCGCCGTGCTCTTCGCGGACGAGCCCACCGGGGCCCTCGACCTCGCCACGGGGCGTCAACTCCTGCGGGACCTACGAAGCTTGGTGGACACCCCGGACCACCAAGGGCTGGGAACGGTGGTCATGGTCACCCATGATCCGCAGGTCGCGGCCTTCGCCGACCGAGTGGTGTTTCTCGCCGACGGCCTCGTGGCCGGGGAGCTGCACCACCCGGCTCCGGAGGCGGTCGCCGCCCGGATGGCGGCGCTGGGCGGAGCGAGGGGCAGGGCAGTGTCGGAGGCCGCGCGATGCTGAGGGTGGCGCTGGGCACCGTGAGTGCCCGATGGGTGTCGTTCCTGGGGGCGTTCGCGGCGCTGGTCCTGGCGGTCGCCCAGCTCACCGCGCTGGGGGTGGCGCTGTCGGCCTCGGCCGAGAGCCCGGACCGTCCGCCGCGCCGCTTCGCCGGCGCCCCCGCCGTCGTCCTGCCCGTCGACCCGCGGTGGGACCCTGCCCGGCACGACCTGGGTGTGCGGTCGCTGCCGGAGTCACAAGGGCTGGCGCCGCGACTGGTGCGGGAGGTGTCCGGCACGGGGCACACGGTGGTGGACCGGGCCTTCTACGCGCAGGTGGCCGACGGCCCCGACGACCAGGTCGGTCATCCCTGGCCGGTGGCGCGTTTCGGCGGGTACCGGCTGAGCGACGGCCACCCGCCGCGCGCCGCGCACGAGATCGTCGTACCGGCCGACCGGGCGCGTGTGGGTGCGGAGGTGACCGTGCTGACGGCGGCCGGGCCGGAGCGGCGCACCGT
Source organism: Streptomyces sp. NPDC031111 (assembly GCF_055570675.1). Taxonomy (NCBI): domain Bacteria; kingdom Bacillati; phylum Actinomycetota; class Actinomycetes; order Kitasatosporales; family Streptomycetaceae; genus Streptomyces; species Streptomyces sp. NPDC031111. Next base: position 86,358 of record NZ_JBVIGS010000008.1, on the reverse strand, counting down.
GGTGGGGACCGTGGCCCCGGTGCCCTGGGAGAAGGCCGTGTTCTTCACGGAGGCCGAGGCAGCCAGGATCTCGCCGCGTGTCGACGCCCTGGTCGCCACGGGCCCCGTCGGCCGGATACAGGAGGCCGTGGCCGACGACGCTGCGGTGCTCACCGGGCAGGACCGTCACCGGGCGGACGCCGACGCGGGCACCGACCGGAAGGCGCTGGACAACACGCTCACCCTGCTGCCCGTCATGGCCGCGGTCGCGGGTACCACCGCGGTGTTCGTGGTGGCGTCGACCTTCGCCTTCGCGGTGGTGCAGCGTCACCGGGAGATCGCGCTGCTGCGCACCATGGGCGCCACCGGCCGACAGGTGCGGCGCATGGTGCGCGGTGAGGCGTTGCTGGTGGGCTGTTGCGCGTCCGCGGTAGGAGGCCTGCTGGGTCTGCTGGGCACCGGATGGCTGACGGCACTGCTCGTCGCGCTGGACATCGCACCGCCTTGGTTCCGGGTGGAGCTGTCGGCACGTCCGCGGGTGCTGGCGCCGGCCGGCGCGGCGTTCGTCACGGGTGTCCTCGTGGCGCTCTGCGGAGCCGTCGGGGCGTCGCGCAGGGCCTCGCGCGTCGAGCCCGTGGAGGCGTTGCGGGAGGCGGCGGTCGACGACACGCCGGGGCGTGGGCGGATGCTGCTGGGCGGGGTGGGGTTCGCCTGCGCGGTGGGCACGGCGGGCTGGATCGCACTGGGTGCACCGCGCACGGTCCTCTCCCCCACCGTGTACGTCGTCACGCTGCTCGTGCCCGTGGTGGCCACCGCCCTGCTCGCTCCCCTCCTCGTGGGTCCGGTGGTCCGGGCGCTGATGCGGCCGCTGCGCCGCCTGCCGGGGCCGGTCGCCCTGCTCGTGCGGCAGAGCGCGCTCACCGCGCGCCGTCGTACGGCGGCCACCGCCGCCCCCGTCCTGCTGACGGTCGGCCTCGCCCTGTCCCTGCTCACGGCCACCGACTCACTGGAAGCGGCGCGGAACGAGGGGCTGCGCGAGACGGTCGGCGCACCGTTTGCCCTGGTGCCCGACGGCACACCGGGCATCAGCACACAGGTCATGGGGCGGGTGGCCGGCATCGACGGCGTACGGCTGGCCGCGCCGGTGCTCACCACGATCCATCTGCCGGACGGCGACGGGCGGTTGGAGGAGAACGACGGACTGGCCGTTGACCCCGAGGCGCTGCGCCGGACGACGCGGCTGACGGTCGTCGGCGGGTCGCTCGCCGACCTCGACGGCAACAGCATGGCGGTCGCCGCACGTTGGGGCAGACAGGTCGGCGACCGGGTCCCGGTAGTGCTCGCGGACGGTCGGCGTGTCGTCCTCACCGTTGCCGCCACGTATGCCGCCCTGCCCGGCGAGGACGTGGCCTACCTGCCGCAACGGCTCGCCTACACCGGGCTGTTCGCGCGTGACGGACTGGTCCGTCGCGCCTACCTCGCCCTCGATCCCGGCACCGACCGTGCGGCCGCGCTCGCCGCGGTCCGGGCCGCGGTCGAGGGCGGCGGAGCACGGCTTGCGAGCCGGCGGGAACTGATCGCCACCGAGGCCGCCCTCGGCCAACGGCTGACCGAGACCCGGCAGCGGGCCACCGGGGTGATCGTGGTGCTGTTCTGCTTCGTGGCCATCCTGAACACCCTGTTGATGGCCACCGCGGACCGCCGCCATGACATGGCCGCACTCCGTATGGCCGGGGCGACTCCCCGGCAGACCCTGTGGTTCTTCGTCGCGGAGTCCTTGCTGGTCGCGGCGGTCGGGGTGGTACTGGCGCTGCTCGCCTTCGGTGTCAACCTCATCGGACTGGTGGGCGCCCTCGGGCAGTTGTTCCCGGCCGCGCCGGTGTCGGTGCCGTACGCGACGGTGGTCGCCGTCACGGGTGTCTCGGCACTCCTGGTGGTGACCGGCACGGTGGTGCCCGTGGTGGCGGCCCTGCGCACGGGTGGGGGGAGCGGGGTCCGTTGAGCGCCGCGCGAGACGGGAGGTAGCCGCGCAACGCGGCCCTTCTCTGTCCGGGACGCCATCCGGACGAGTCACCGACCAGCCCGGACAGCCCGCGGCTGTCCGGGACAGCCAGTTGCCGTTGCACTGGTTGGGCGACGACCAACAGCCTTTGGTGGCAGTCCGGTTGGTGTGTGCCGGTGTTGCTCTGACGCACCAGGACGGCACCACCGATCGGCTGTCGCACAGTTCCCTCCCTGCGCGGCTCAGCACTACGAGCCCATCCGGATAAGGAGATGCACATGCGTATGCGTCACGCTCTGGCGAGCGCGGCACTCGGCACCGCGCTCGCACTCGGAGCCCTGACCGTGCCGGCAGCAGCCGCCCCCACGACCACGGCCACCGGGGCCGTATCAACGCAGGCGAGCGAGGGTTCCTCGTGGGCCCCGGCTTCCGTCCCGGCCTCGTGGCGTCCCTTCGAGCGGTACTACTGGTACCTCGAATGCCTCGCCGCCGGCGTGGCCAACACTGTGGGACCCAGCGGTTGGGCAATCGACTACGACTGCAGGGTCGACGCGTCGAACTCGAACTACTACAGGCTCTGGCTCTACTACTGAGCCGAGGCCTCGTTGGGCCTGTGAGATGCGGTGCCCGCGGCGGCTCCCGGGAACCGGGGGCCGCCGCGCTTCAGGTGATGGTGGTGGCCGTCCCTCCCCCGCCGGTGGCGATGCCGCCGCCGGGCTTGGGGGCGGGGAAGGGGGGCCTGTCCGGTCGACACGTTGTTCCGGCCGGCGGGAGGGTGCCGTCGATCAAGTAGCGGCTCTCGTGGGCCTGGACGCAGCTGCTGGGGTTGAGCAGTGCGGTGTGCCCGTGGCCCTCGACGGTGAGCAGGCGGGCGTCGGCCAGTTCCCTGGTCATGGCCTGCGAGGCCGAGTAGGGGGTGGAGGGGTCGTAGCGGGTGCCTACCACCAGGACGGGGTGTGCCGTCGGCTTGTTCCACGGGCCGCGGTAGCGGTCGGCGGCCACGGCCGGCCAGGTGGCGCACCCCTCGCTGGCCCAGGTCCAGAAGCGTCCGGCGTCGCCCGCGCGGGCGGCGGCGGCCTCCTCCAGGGCGTGGTAGACGCCCGGGTCACGCGGATTGGGGCTGTCGCCGCAGAGCACCGCGGCGCCCTGTTCCTCGCCCAGATACGGATTCGGGTTCGGGACCGGTGGTGGGGGCGGGAACGGGGACGGCTCCGCGACGCGGCCCTGCCACAGGTCCTGGAGTCTCCCGGCGAGTTCCGTCCACCCCGGGTGGACGACGTAGAGGCTGTTCACCACGTTGGCGAACGTGCCGGCATACGTCCACGCGCCTACGGGCTGCTCACGGAGCCGCCGCATCAGCTGGTCGAACTTGTCCCGGGTGGCTTTCGGGCTGCCGGCGGAGAAGGCGCAGTGGGCGGTGGTGGTGGACCCGCAGAGGGTGAGGAACTGGTCCAAGGTTGCCGCCGCGGAGCGGTCGGAGCCCATGCGCAGGAAGCTCGTGAGCCGGGGGTCGTCGTCGGAGCCGTGGTTCGTCCAGGCCTGCGGGTCCCAGTTGCTGTCGAGGATCATGGCGCGGACCTTGCCAGGGAACAGGTTGGCGTAGGTGGCGCCCAGGATCGTGCCGTAGGAGATCCCCTGGTAGGTGAGGTACGGATCGCCCACCGCCTGGCGGAGCCGGTCGAGGTCGCGGGCGGTGTCGGCGGTCGACACGTGGCGCAGGAGTTCGGGGGCCCGCTGCTCACAGCGCCGTGCCAGGTCCCGGTACGCGGCGATGAAGGCCGCCCGCTCCTCCTCGCCCACGGGGAAGCCCGCCGCATGGTTCGCGTTCCAGTCGGCGGCTTCCTCGGGGCTCCCGAAGCAGTCGACCGCGGTGCTGTTGCCGACTCCGCGGGGGTCCCAGCTGACGATGTCGAACCGCTCCCGCACCTCGCGGGGGAAGGACTCGTAGTTCTGGGGCATCTGGAGGGTTCCGGGGCCGCCGGGCCCGCCGGGGTTGAAGAACAGGGTGCCGATGCGCCGACCGGGGTCGGTTGCCTTCCGTCTCACGACCGCGAGCTCGATGGTGCGGCCACGTGGATCGTCGTAGTCCAGCGGCACCTTCGCGGTGGCGCAGTCGAACTCACTGCCGGGTACGCACCGGCTCCAGTCCAGCTGCGGGGCGGGCACGGTGGGGGCACCGCCTGCCGAGGCGATGTTCGGCCCGGTCACCATCGTCGAGCAGGTCAACAACGCCGTGACGACGGCGGTACGACGTCGGCGGCCGGCTATGGCTCCGCGTATGGGGGGCATGGGCATACTCCGTCCCTCGTGCTCCGTGGCCGAACGCCCGAGGCCACCACTGCGCCGGTCCTCGGCACGCATCCGTTTCCACCACACCCCGACGCGGCCGGACGTGCGAGGCAACCGCAGCCGAATGGCCGAGCCGCATCGGCCGGAATCGCTCACGGTGGTGACCGCCCCCACCGACCGAACTGCGCCCAGATGGCCCATCTCCAGGTGGTGGCACGAAACCAGCCGTCGCACCCTGGGTGCCAGGAGGCCGCCGCCGAGGGCGAGGAGTCGTGATCAATCCTCGCGGCGCCGACGCGCGAGATGGACGGTGATGTCGGCGACCATCTCGACTCTGTCCGGCAGTACCCCCATGATCTGGCCGAACACCTGCTCTCGCTCCTCGGTCGGCAGGAGGAGATAGGCCGAGACGGTGGAGAGATGACCAACGTAGTCGCGGGCGCTCATCGTCACACGCCGTTCGATCACGGACTGCCGAACGTCGGTGAACCATTCGGACCGTTGCAGCTCCGTACCCGGCCACTGCATCGCATGATCCGGAGGCGTCCCGTCGGGCGACGGAATCTCGTCACTCTCCAGGAACGGCGCCCGCGCCGCGCGGACGGCCTCCTCCACAGCCGGGTCGGCCAGTCGAAACGGCCCGCCCCATGAGGCGAATACGCCACCCGGTTCCAACAGCGCGGCCATCCGCGGCCACCGGCCCTCCGGCCTCGTCCAATGCAGCGCTGCTGCCGCATAGACCAGCCCACACGGTTCGTCGCCCGGTCGCAAGTCCTCGAACGCGGCTTGCACCGTCCTGACGTTCGTCGGCACGTGCTTGCGCAGCTCGGCGAGCATGGAACCGTCAGGATCGGTAGCGGTCACCACGACCCCCCGCTGAGCGAACAGACGGGTTGCCTTGCCTGTCCCGGCGCCGATCTCGAGGGCGGTCCGAACCGGATGGCCCGCGTACGCCATCACCATGTCGAACAGCTCCACGGGATACCCCGGCCGGAACCGTTCGTACGCTTCCGCCACCACTCCGAAACTCAGCGCGCGACCAGACATGCCGAGCATCGTGACACGAACAGCGATTCCCTCGTTCCCGGAGTCCTTGGCGACGTCTATCGGGCAGTCCGCGTCGCGGTGAAACGTTCGGCGGCGTCCCAGAGTTCGCGCTCGCGCTGCGGGTCGTAGGACTCCTCCGACGAGCGGGCCGCACGTCCGCGGTCGACGTAGGACCCGGTCGGCGCCTCGGTCGTGCCGAGAACGACGTCGGCGAGGTAACGGCCCGCGGCACCACGGCCGGTGGCGAACGGCGTGAGGGTCATCACCGGCAGGATGCGCCGCATCGCGAACCGGGTCATGGGTCCCGCGTTGCGGGCAAGGCCGGTGCCGGGGACCGGCCCCGGGTTGTAGGTGACGGCGTCGATCCCGGCCGGCAGCCGGCGCGCGTACTCGTGCACGAGGTAGATCGTGGCCAGCTTGCTCGTCGAGTACGCGGTGCGCCCGGCACCCGTGCTCCGCGGCGCGGGGAAGGCGCCCGTGCGGGCCAGGACCTCGGGGGACTTCCAGGCCGGGCCGGGCACGATGCCCAGGTTGTGCTTGAAGTCGCCGAAGTGGGTGTCACTGGTGGTGATCACGATCCGGGCCGGAGCGACGAAGCGGTGCTGGAGCAGTCGCACGAACAGGTGGTTGGCGAGCACGTTGACGGCGAAGGTGGACTCGAACCCGTCGGGTCCCGCGGTCAGCGCGTTGGTGTACTGGATGCCCGCGTTGCCCACGAAACCGCTCAGCGGGGGGAGTTCACCGCCATCGAGTCGGTCACGGATCTCGGTGGCGGCCGAGCGGACGCTCTCCAGTGAGCTGAGGTCCACCGAGACGTACGAGACCGTGTGACCGCCCGCGGAGAGGTCCGCGGCGAGCTGTGCGCCGGAGGACTCGCGGGCGACGACGAGAAGGTGCACGCCTGGCGACCGACGCAGGATGTGCTCCGCGGCGACGCGGCCGATCCCGCGGCTCGCGCCGGTCATCACGATGGTGTGCTGCATGGGAGGCTCCTTGACTGGTCAGCCGATGACGCTCGGTTGGGGGCATCTCCACGTTCGCCGCTGCCGCCGGCGCCAGCCAGTGCCGTCACCGTCACCAGGACTGGCAGTACCCAGGCTCATCCGGCGCCGCACGGCGAGAATGAACCCATGGCTTCCTCCCGCTCCGCGTTCGGTGCGCTCCTGCGCGCTTGGCGCGACCGACTCTCCCCGGCGGACGCCGGCTTCACCGTGGCGAACGGCCGGCGTGCCCCGGGACTGCGCCGCGAGGAGCTCGCGCAGCTGGCCGGGCTCTCCGTCGACTACGTCCTGCGTCTGGAGCAGGGACGTGCGAAGAACCCCTCGGGCCAGGTGGTCGGCGCCCTCGCTCGGGCCCTTCAGCTCTCACGGGCCGAGCGCGACCAGCTGTACCGCAGCGCCGGGCTCCTGCCGCCGCAGGACGGGACGGTCAGCGCCCATGTGCCCGCGGGGATCCAACGGCTCACCGCCCGCCTGGGCGATGTCCCGATCGGCGTGTTCAGCGCCGACTGGACCCTGGTGTGGTGGAACGCCATGTGGAGTGGCCTGCACGGTGACCCGGCCGTCCTCCCGCCCCTCGAACGGAACCTGGCCCGCGCCCTGTTCGGCGACGGTGCCGCTCGAGCCGCGATGCATCCCGTCCGGTCCGAGCGCGGGCAGGACGCCTTCGAGGCCTCGATCGTGGCCGACCTCAAGGACGCCGTGTCCCGCTATCCCGGGGATGCCCGGCTCGATCGTCTCGTAAGGGAACTGCGGGGCACCTCCGACGCCTTCGCTCGTCACTGGGCCGCGCGGACGGCCGCCACGCAGCACACGACCGACCGGAAGACGGTCCGGCATCCGGAGGTCGGCGACATCCTGCTCGACTGCGACGTCCTCATCGTCCCCGGCGCGGATCTGCGCATGGTCACCTACACGGCGGCGACCGGAAGCAGCGACGCGGGCAGGCTCGATCTGCTGCGGGTCACCGGTGGCCGTACCACCACGGCGCTCCCCTGACCGGCGGCGGCATCAAATCGGACAGACGCATCAAGGGTGAAGTGTGGGAACCGGCACTGCCTGCCCTGATGTGTGCTGGCACTCTTCCGGGAGACGGTGGTGAACGGGCCGCTGGGTTCTTGTCGCGTCGCGGGAGGCGTCACTGTCCGAGCTGAGGGGGTGGGGTGAGCATGACGCGTCAGCAGGCTGTCGGAGCCTTCGACGCTCCTGCTCCGAGGGCCGAGACGCTCAGGAAGGCGCCCCGGCATGTCGCCTGTGTGATGGACGGCAACGGACGGTGGGCCGCGCAGCGGTCGCTGCCGCGGACGTCGGGGCACCGTGCTGCGGAGACGGCGGTGATCGATGTCATCGAGGCGGCCCGGTCGGCCGGCGTCGCATGGCTCAGTCTGTACGCGTTCTCCACCGAGAACTGGCGCCGTCCGAACACCGAGGTCGACTTCCTCATGCAGTTGGTGCGTCGCGTGGTACGCAAACACGCCCCGCTCCTGCACGCGCGTGGCATCCGCTGTCGTTTCCTCGGGGTGGCCGATTCCCGGGTGCCGACAGGGCTGGCCCAGGACTTCGCCGACCTGATGACGCTGACCGGCGCCAATCAGGGGATGACGCTGACCGTCGCGTTCGATCACGGCGGGCGCGGGGACATCGTGGAGGCCGCACGGTCGCTCATCCGCAGTGGCGTGCCGGCGGACGCCGTGGACGAGCAGAGCTTCGCCGCGCACCTGCCCTTCCCCGACACCCCTGATGTCGACCTGGTCATCAGGACCTCAGGGGAACAGCGCATCTCCAATTTCATGCTCTGGCAGGTCGCCTACGCCGAATGGATCTTCCCGCCGGTGCTGTGGCCCGACTTCCGCGCACCGCACTTCCTTGACTGCCTGCACACCTATCGGCAGCGCGATCGCCGCTTCGGCGGCGTGCTGCCCCACCAGAATGGAGAGCGCCGACCGTGACGCACGCAGACAGCGAATCCCCCAGCACCGGTGCCGGCACGGCGGATCGCGACGGTGGCTTCTCGCAACCCGGTATCGAGGAGGAGATGAGGCAGTTATTCGGACCTGGCTCGCACTTCCACGCGTTCGTCAACGACCCTCGCTGGGCGCTGGCCATGGTCCGGGCCACCGTCCTGGAGGCGGCGCACCCTCAGATCGGCGCCGCGCTGATCGACAACTCCACGTTCGTCGCCCATCCCTGGCGGCGGCTGCGCAACACCTTCCTGAGTTTGCAGCGCATGTTCGGTGCCGACGATCATGTCCGAGCCCGCGAGGCGGCCCGGCTCAACCGTCTGCACGCACGGCTGAACGGCACTGACGCCCGCAACCGTCCCTACGACGCGATGGACCCCGACGTACGAGCGTGGGTCGTCGCGACCATGTTCGAAAGTACCGTCACCATGTGCCGGCTGAGCGGACAGCCCCTCGAGCAGAACGCCATGGAGCAGCTGTACGCGGAGTTCCAGGCGTTCCTCGCCGCCTTGGGAGACGCAGCCGGCCACCTGCCGCCCTCCCTGCACGAGTTCTGGGCCCACTACGACCGGGTGGTGGAGGAGGAGCTGGAGAACACGGAGGCCATGCGCATCATCCTCTACAAGCTCTTCGACCACCTCCCGGCCCCGCCCCTGCTGACCGGTCTGCCCACTCTGTGGGCAGCCGGGCGTGCCGTCGCCGGCCCAGTCATCGGGGCGATCACTGTGGCGTCCCTGCCCGAACCCTTTCGCCGACGAGCGGGGCTGCCCGAACTGCCCGGCGCGCAGGGCCTGATGCAGGGCGCCTATCTGACCGTCGGCCTGGCCCGATTCCTCCCCGACGGCTGGATCAAGGCCGATACCATCGCCGACCTGCTCGCCCTGTCCCCCGACAGCGACGACCCACGGGCACGCACGATCACAGCCCTGCGTGACAGGATGAACCGGGCCGGAGCCCTCATCCGGCTCATCACCCCGCTTCCTCAGCAACCGGACCCGGCCGCACAAGGCGGACTCCAGCGCAGCGCGGAGGAGTTCTTCACGGAGGTGCTGGACCAGACCGGCAACGGATATCTGGACTGGCCCGATCTCGCCGCCATGGCCCGCGAACTGTCCAGCCGCCTCGATCTGAACGAACCCGAGGAATCCAGGCTCTACAACGCCTTCGCCGACTGGTGGCGGGAATTGCAGGCCGCCCTCGACACCGACGGCGACGGTCGCGTCAGCGCCCAGGAGTACGCCGCGGCCGTTCCGTCGCTGGCCGGTCCCGCCCTGATCAAAGTCGCCGAGGTCCTCTTCGACGCCACCGACAAGGACGGCAACCAGATCATCGACGCGGACGAGTACCGCGCCCTGTTCCGCACCGCCTTTCGTCGCGACACGGCCGGCGCCGAGGGGGTCTGCACCCGCAGCTCGTTCATCAAGGACTTCCTGTCCTTCATGTCCGGCCGTCGGCGCTCCACGCCCTACGAACCACTGCTCGCGGAGGCATGACTCCTCTGTGCGCCCCCAGCCGGCCGTTTCCGGCCGGCTGGGGGCGGTCTCTCGTGGTGGCTGGGGCGGAGAGCGTGCCGCCGCCCGGCTCATCCTTCTTCGAGCGGCGTTCAGTTGGCTGTCCCGGCGTGGTCACAGCAGGTGGAGAGAGTGTCCCGCAGCCCCACTCACCACCTGCGACAAGGAGCGGGAATGACTCCTGCCGACTCCTCTCACCCCGACAGACGCAGCCTGCTCCAGGCCGCCGTCGCGATTCCCGCTGCCGGCGCCATGAGCGCCGCCGCGCTCGCCACCGGCGTCGAGCCCGCGCACGCCGCCCCGGACACGGCACGCTCGGGCCGTTTCGACCCCGCCTCACCGCGATTCGCCCTCGCGGTCCTGCCCGACACGCAGTACCTGTTCGACGCCGACAGCGCCGACCCAGAGCCGCTGCGGGCCACGTTCCGGTACCTGGTGGACCGGCGCAGGGACGCCAACCTCGCCTTCCTGACGCACCTGGGCGACATCACCGAGCACGGCACACGCGAGGAGATCACCCTCGCCGCCCGTACCTTCCGCCTGATCGACGGCCGGCTGCCCTACAGCGTCCTGGCCGGGAACCACGACATCGCTTCCGGTGACGACCAGCGGGGTGACACCCCCTATCTGGACGCCTTCGGCCCGCACCGGTTCGCCTCCGCGCCCACCTTCGGCGGCGCCTCCCCCGACGGCTACAACAGCTACCACGTCCTGCGCGCGGCCGACCGAGAGTGGCTGGTCCTCGCCCTGGACTGGCGGGTGTCCGACGCCGGCCTGCACTGGGCCCAGGGCGTGCTCGACGAGCACCGCACCTTGCCCGCCGTACTGACCACCCACGACCTGGTGTGGGCCGGGGACGACGGCGCGGCCCATCTGTCCGACAACGGCACCCGTATGTGGGACGAGCTCATCCGCCGCAACGACCAGATCTTCCTCGCGCTCGGCGGGCACTACTGGCCGCCCGGCCGCACCGTCCTGGCCAACGACTTTGACAACGATGTCCACCTGCATGTCACCAACTACCAGGACCGCTACTACGGCGGCGCGGGGATGATCCGCCTCTACGGCTTCGACCTCGTACGGGGCGTCATCGATGTGGAGACGTTCTCCCCGTGGTTCCTGGCCCGTGACGCGTCCGACCGCACCCCGTTGGAGGCCGAGACGCTCGAACTGACCGGTCCCGTCGACCGGTTCAGCCTGGAGATCGACTTCGCAGACCGCTTCCGGCGCTTCGCTCCGCCTGTGTCGCCGAAGCCTCGGCCGGCCTCAGCCGTCATGCCCCGTGGCACGGTCGCCTACTGGCGGTTCGACTCCTCGGGGGCGGCCCTGCCGACGGCGGGCGCCCCGGTCCCGGACGGGACCGTCGTGCGTGACCTGTCCGGCAACGGCAACGACCTCACCGTCAGCCGCCTGCACGACAGCGACGCGAAGGTGCTCACCGTATCGGCCGAACACCATCCCGGGCAGCCCGCACACGCCAGTCTCCGCTTCGACGGAGGCAAGAGCCCCGACCGCGGAGCCATCCTGGCCACCGGGCCTCGCGCACGCCTGAACAGCGAGAAGTTCCTGCGCGGTTACACCATCGAGACGTTCGTACGGCTGCCCGAGCCGTTCGAGGGCGACCACGCCTGGATGGGCATCCTCAGCTGGGAGGGACGCAACGGCGACATCGGCAAAACCACCGGCTGGTCTCCGCTGGAACCCACGTGCAGCCTCAACGTATCTCCGGAACGCTTCCTTCAGTTCGTGGTGTATCCGGACCGCCAGGACGCCGACCCGACCTCGTGGAGCCATGCGATCCCGGTCGGGCGCTGGACCCACATCGCCGTCGTCAACGACGCCCGCCGCACCATCGTGTACGTGGACGGCTCGAAGATCGCCCGCAATCCGGCCCAGCCGTCGACCGGCATCGCCACGCTCGGCAAACCCTTCGTGCTCGGTGCCACCCAGTTCGACGAGCGGTTCGGACAGGGCTTCTACGGCTGGATGGGCGACACCCGCATCGTCGGCCGCCCGTTGTCCCCGGCCGAGTTCCTGGCCCCCGTCGACTGATCACGGCGGCACGGTGCCGCCCGGCATCGGCTACCACCCCGCACCCGCGTGTCCGTATCTGTGGGTCAGCCGTCCTTGAGGACAGTTCCGAGGGAGGAGCCGGCCGGAGAGGGTGGGATGAGCCGGGACATGACCCGGCTCTCCGACCTTCCTTGCCGAGGAGGCACCATGCCCGAAACGATCGCCGGGATCGCCATCCCGGATACTGCTCTGGTCCGCGAGGCCGGCGCGCTCGTGCGCCAAGCGGCGGACGACACCTTGTTCCACCATTCCCGCCGGGTGTTCCTGTGGGGAGTGCTCAAGAGCGCCGCCCGAGGGCTCGAGGTGGATCCCGAGCTCGCCTACGTCGGCGGGCTCTTCCACGATCTCGGCCTGACGGACGACTACCGCACGAAGGACCGCCGGTTCGAGCTCGACGGTGCGGAGGTGGCGTACACGTTCCTGCGGGACCACGGCCGATCCGAGGAGGAGGCGCGCAACGTCTGGCTGGCGGTCGCCCTGCACACCACGCCGGAGGTTCCGCTCCGCCTGGCACCCGAGGTGGCTGTGGTGACCTTGGGCGTGGAGACCGACGTCCTGGGGCTGGATCTCGACGAGATCACGCCGGAGCAGCGTGCGGAGGTGGTGGCCGCCCATCCGCGGCCGGACTTCAAGAGGCGCATCCTCCAGGCGTTCTACCACGGCATGTCCGACCGGCCTCAGACGACGTTCGGCACGATGAACGACGACGTGCTCGCCCACTTCGACCCGTCGTTCCGGCGTGAGGATTTCGTCCGGATCATTCAGGAGAACGCCTGGCCCGAGTGACCTGATCAGCGACGTTGCGGTGGTTTCGGACATCCTGGGAGGGAGTGAGGAGAGGAGCGGACGGCCCATGACGGATCACCGTGTGGCGTTCCTGGTGTTCGACGGCATGAAGATGCTGGACGTATCGGGCCCCGCGGAGGTGTTCGCCGAGGCGAACGCGTTCGGCGCCCGGTACACGCTGTGCTACGCCTCGCCGTCCGGCGAGCCGGTACGTACCTCGATCGGCACACGCCTGGCGGTGGACTCGAGGGCGGCCGACCTCGAGGACGTCGAGACGCTCGTGGTCACGGGTGGGGATGTGCTCGTCACCGAGCCGATTCCCACGATGCTGACCGACGCCGTCCGGCAGCTGCGTACCCGTGTGGGCCGGCTGGTCTCCATCTGTACGGGCTCGTTCGTTCTCGCTGCCGCCGGCGTACTGTCGGGACGTCGCGCGACCACCCACTGGCGACACGCCCCGCTCCTCGCCCGCGCCTACCCCGACATCCAGGTCGAGCCGGATTCACTCTTCGTCCAGGACGGTGACGTCATCACGTCGGCGGGCATCAGCGCCGGGATCGACCTGGCGCTCTCCCTCGTCGAACATGACCACGGCGCGGACCTCGCCCGCGACGTCGCCCGCAACCTGGTGATGTTCATGCAGCGTCCTGGAGGTCAGTCCCAGTTCTCCGCGCCGCTGAAGGCCCGGGTGCCGCGCACCCCTGCGCTGCGTGCGGTCACCGACCTGATCGCGGCGCAGCCCGCGCTCAAGCACAGCACCGGCTCACTGGCGGACCTCGCCGGGGTGAGCCCTCGGCACCTCACCCGGCTGTTCGGCGCCGAACTCGGCACGACACCGGGTAAGTTCGTCGAGACCGTGCGACTGGACCACGCGAAGGCCCTGCTCGACGCCGGTCACGGCGTGGCCGAAACCGCTCGGGTGGCGGGTTTCGGCAGCGCCGAGACACTGCGGCGGACGTTCGTGGCCCGGTTCGGCGTCCCGCCGGCTCACTACCGCGCCCGGTTCGCGACCACGCGCCCCGATCCGCGGCTCCCGTAGTATCGGTGCCATGTCCGGTGCTTCGTGCGCGGCTTGTGCCGCGGTGACGAGGACGCTCCGCTAGCGGCGGGGCGTTCGTCTCACTTCTGTTGAACGTTCTGCCGCTCCGTGGTTGGACCGGAGCGGCACGTTCGTGCTGCTCGGAACTTCTTCTGGGCAACGGAGCACTCGGTGTTTTCAGGCAATCTCCTTTCGCGCTGGGACGGTTCGTCGCCGGCGCGTGCGTGGCTGGTGCTGTGCTGCATGGCCATGCTGCAGTTCTTCATCGCGGTCGACGTGACCGTGGTCAATGTCGCTGACCTGGGTCGTGGTCGGGTACACGATCACCGGCGGCGGGCTGCTGATGCTCGGCGGCCGGCTGGGCGACGTGCTCGGCAGGCGCCGTATCCTCCTGCTCGGCACCGCTCTCTTCGGTGCCGCGTCGCTGCTGGCCGGGCTCGCGCCGTCCTTCGCCGTGCTGGTGACAGCCCGGCTGTTGCAGGGCGCCGGTGAAGCGGTCGCGCTTCCGGCGGCGATGGCGCTGATCGTGCTCATGTTCCCCGAAGGACCGCGCAGGTCCCGGGCGCTGAGCGTGTGGGCGGCCGTGGCGAGCTGTGGCCTCGTCCTCGGGTTCGTGGTTTCCGGGATCATCACCGAACTGCTCGGCTGGCGGTGGATCTTCCTGGTGTCCGTGCCGTTCATCCTGGTCGTGCTCGCCGCCGCTGCCGTTCTCGTGCCGAGCGAACGGCCTGCCGAGCCCACACCGCTGGACCTTCCCGGTTCGCTCCTGCTGATCGCGGCCCCGCTGCTGCCCACCCTGATCCGCCCCAGCCAGTCCCGCGCCCGCGCCTTCCTGGCCTGGGAGACAGCGGATACCCGACCGGACGAGACCTGGCAGCGCCTCTACGCGCTGGCCACCACCGTCCCCGGCCGCAAGCTCATCGCCGGCGCCCGCCCCCGAACCGCCGGCCTCCGCATGCCGGTACTCGTCCTCCTCGCAGAACACAGCCGCGCCCACGATGCCACCAAAGTCGCCGACCGAGCCCGCCGCACACTCCCGCAGGGCGAGGTGGCGCTCCTCCCCCGCACCACCCACCACTCCCTGCCCCTCACCGAACCGCAAGAGCTCAACGGCCGGCTCATCGACTTCCTGAACTGACCCGGAGCGGCGGCGATGGCACCGACCCTCGTAATCGATAATACTTTCATTTAAGAATACGAAATCGTCGCGTCCGAAAAGACTGGAAAACACCGACGCCGACAGGTTTCTCGACCGCTCCTACTTACCTGTTGGCCACTCGTGAACTGCTGGACATCCACAGCGACCGCTCTATGTCTCCCCTCGTCCGTGTGTGACGCGTCTGCCCAGGTCAGAGATGCCTTATAGCCAAATCAGAGGCGTTTTACGTTAGCTATGTGCATCCCCTTCCGTGTCGCTTAATTTCTTAGGGACGCGTCCGGGCCGGCTTTACGGGCCCGGAACTCCTCGGCACAGGAAGGTCCAGCTAATGAGTCCTCACGACGTCGACCAGCTCCTCGACCGCAAGCTCGACGTGTGCTTCGGACACGGCGACCAGAACGGCGACGGTGTCCTCGAAAGCGCCGACGCCCTGGCGCTGGCGGCCCGGATCGTGGCGTACATCGGCGAGCCGTTCGGCTCCGACAACGCGCAGGCTCTCTTCAAGGCGTTCGGGCTGTTCTGGCAGCACGTCAGCGCGGCCGTCGACTTCAACCAGGACGGCCGGATCACTCCCCTGGAATGGCGGACGGGCCTGCGCCGCGCGTTCGCGGAGGACGAGAAGGGCTTCACCGAGGGCTTCCGGCCGCTCGCCGAGGCGCTGTGGGCGATCTGCGACCGGGACGGCGACGGCAGCGTGGACGCCGGTGAGTTCGCCTGCTTCCAGAAGGCATTCGGCACCTCCACGGAGAACAGCCGGATCGCCTTCGAGAAGCTCGACCGCGACGGCGACGGGAGCCTGTCCGTCGACGAACTGCTGACCGCCTGGAAGGAGTACTACACCAGCCCGGACCCGGACGCGCCGGGCAACTGGCTGTTCGGCGACATCTGGCAGAAGGACATCTGGGAGGGCACGCGCGTCAAGCTCTGACGCCGCCTGTCCGAACGCCGGCCGGCCGCACCGCCCTCGGTGCGGCCGGCCGGTCCGCCGCCTGCCGCGAGCCGCCCGCGAGGGGCGCCCGAGCAGGACCGTCCACGCGACCCGAGGAGGAAGTGCGGCTCATGCCCGACGTCCCGGCACATCCCGAACACGAGCCCGTCGCGGTGATCGGCATCGCCTGCCGTCTTCCGGGCGGCATCGACTCGCCGGAGCAGTTGTGGGAGCGGCTGTCGAACGGCGAACCAGTGGTGGGCGACCTGCCGGCCGACCGGTGGGCCGAGGCGGCCGACCGGGGTGGCGCCGCCGCCCGGCGGGTCCTCGGCGGCACGCCGTCCCGCGGCGCGTACAGGGCCGACATCGCCGGCTTCGACGCCGGGTTCTTCGGTGTCCCGGCCGACGAGGCGGCGATGATGGACCCGCAGCACCGCATGACCCTGGAGGTGGCCTGGGAGGCGCTCGAGCACGCGGGCGTGCCGGCCCGCGGCCTGGCGGGATCGGACACCGGCGTCTACGTGGGCGTCGGGGCCGACGACTACGGCCGCCGGGTACTGGAGGATCTGCCCGGCATCCGCGCCTGGAGCGGGATCGGCGCCTCGCCGTGCGGCGCGGCCAACCGCGTCTCGCACGCGCTGGACCTGCGCGGCCCCAGCGCCGTCATCGACACCGCCTGCTCCTCCTCCCTCGTGGCCGTGCACACCGCCTGCCAGGCGCTGCGCGCCCGCGAGTGCCGCCTCGCGCTGGCCGGCGGCGTGATGCTGGTGGCCGGCCCCGGCCTCGCCGTCACCCTGGCCCGGGCCGGAGCGACCTCCCCCGACGGCCGCAGCAAGCCCTTCGACGCGGCGGCCGACGGGTACGGGCGCGGTGAGGGATGCGTCATCGCCGTACTCAAGCCGCTCACCGACGCACGCCGCGACGGCGACCGCGTGCTCGCCGTGATCCGCGGCAGCGCCGTCGGCCAGGACGGCCGTACCCCCGGCATCATGGCGCCGAGCGCACTCGCGCAGGAGGCGGTGCTGCGGGCCGCGTGCCGTGCGGCCGGGATCGCGCCCGGCGACGTCGACTACGTCGAGGCCCACGGCACCGGTACCCGCGCGGGTGACCCGGTGGAGGCGGAGGCGCTGGCCGCGGTCCACGGCGCGGTGCGTGAGGCCGGCGATCCGCTGCTGATCGGGTCGGTGAAGGGACTCATCGGCCACCTGGAGGCCGCCTCCGGCGCGGCCGGCCTGCTCACCTGCGTCCTGGCGCTGGGCCACGGGCGGCTGCCGGCGACGCCCGGCGTCGCCGGCCCGAGCCCGGCGATACCGTGGGCGTCCTCGGGGCTGCGTCTGGTCACCGAGGCGCGTCCTTGGCCCGCACGCGGTCCCCGGCGACGGGCCGGCGTGTCGAGCTACGGCTACGGCGGCACGCTCGCCCATCTGATCGTGGAACAGGCTCCCGTCACATCCGGTCGCGATCCCCACCGGCGCCCCCGCGGCCTGTTCCCGCTCTCCGGCGCGTCGGCGGGCCACCTGCGGGCCAACGCCGAACGGCTGGCCGGGTACGCGTCCGCCCAGCCGGGCCTCGCGCTCGCCGATGTCGGCCGCACGCTCGCCGTGCACCGCTCCCATCTCGCGCACCGCGCCGCCGTGGTCGCCGACACCGGCGAAGAGCTGCTGACCGCCTTGCGCGGCCTGGCCGGAAAGGACGAGCGGGAGTGGGCGCCGGCCGCACCCCTCGGGGACGCGGTCTGGGTCTTCTCCGGGCACGGCGCCCAGTGGCCCGGCATGGGACGGACCCTGCTCGCCGAAGAGCCCGCTTTCGCCCACGTATTGGACCGGATCGACGCCGTCTTCCGCGGGGAGGCCGGGTTTTCGCCGCGCGAGGCCCTCGAGACGGCGGATCTCGGCGACACCGGGCGCGTTCAGGCTCTCACCGTTGCGGTGCAGCTCGGTCTCGCGGCCGTGTGGCGCTCCTACGGGTTCAGGCCGGCTGCGGTGATCGGCCACTCGGTCGGTGAGATCGCCGCCGCGGCCGTGGCGGGCGTGCTCGACGAGGCGGACGCCGCCCGGCTGGCCTGTAGACGTGCCGCCCTGGTGCGGACCGCCGCGGGAGACGGCGCCATGGTCCTCGTTCCGCTGTCCTTCCGGGACGCCGCGCGGCGCATCGCGTCCGAGGGCGTGACGGACGTGTGGGCGGCGATCGACGCCTCACCCACCAGCTGCGTGCTGTCGGGCCGGGCGGACGCGCTGGCCCGCCTGACGGCCGCCTGGGCCGGGCAGGGGACGGCCGCCCGGACGGTGGCCAGTGACACGGCCTTTCACACCCCGCTGCTCGACACGCTGACCGCACCCCTCGAAAGGGCCTGCGCGGACCTGACCGTCCGTCCGCCACGGCTGCCGCTGTACACCACCGCGCTGCCGCGACCGCGCGACGGCGCACCCCGCGACGGGACGTATTGGGCCGTCAACCTGAGGGCCCCCGTGCGGCTGCGGCCCGCGGTGGAGGCGGCGTGGCAGGACGGCCACCATGCCTTCGTCGAGGTGGCCACCCATCCGGTGGTCGCCCACTCGGTCGCCGAGACCCTGGCGGGCGTGCACGCCGCGGGCCGACCGCGTCCGGTCGTCGCGCACACACTGCGCCGCGACGCCCCCGAGCGGGCCACGCTCCTCGCCAACGCGGCGGCGCTGTACGGCGCGGGCGTCGACCTTGACTGGACGGCCCACCACACCGAGGGCGGCCTCACGGACCTGCCGGCCACCGCCTGGCGGCGGACCCGGCACTGGGCGGCGCCCTCCGGTACGGGCGGCTCGTCCCGTGCCGGCCACGACCCGGCCGGGCACACCCTGCTCGGCGAGCACACCGCCGGACCCGGCCTCGGCCCGCTGCACTTGTGGCAGACCCGTCTGGACACCGGTGACCGCCCCTATCCCGGCGACCATCCCGTGGCGGGGACCGAGGTGGTGCCGGCCGCCGTGCTGCTGCACACCCTCGCGCGGGCCACGGCGGCAGCCGACGAGAGCCCGGGCTCGCGCGCCGCCGCGCCGGACGGCGAGGACCCGGACCTGGGCTGTCTGACCGGGGTCCGTCTCGCCGTGCCGGTCGCGGTGGAGGCGCCCCGCGACGTGCGGGTCACGCTGCGGTCCGATGCGCTGCGGCTGTGCTCGCGCCTGGCCGCGCGGGAGGACGGTGCCGGGCCCGGCGCCTGGCTGACCCACACCACCGCCCGCACCGCCTCGTGCGCCCATGACGCGCTGCCGCCGCTCACCGGCCCCGGCCCGGAGGCCCGCGTGGAGGATCCCTCGCTGGTGACCGGCCGGCTCGCGGACCTGGGCGTGCCGTCCATGGGGTTCGCCTGGACGGTCAAGGAACTGGTGCGTGCGGAGGAGTCGGCGTACGCCGTGGTCACCGCGCCCACCGGACGGCCGCGCACGTGGGCCGCGCTGTGGGACGCGGCCTTCTCCACCGCTTCGGTGTGTCTGCCGGGTCCGCCACGCCTGCGGATGCCCGCCGCGCTGGCGACCGTGTGTCCGGCGGACCGCGGCACGGTCCCCGAGGAAGCCGTGCTCGTGATCCGGCTGCGGCCCGGCACGGACGACACCGTGGACCTCGACCTCGTGGGCCCCGAGGGGCGGATCCGCGTCCGCATGCGCGGGCTGCGCTATGCCTCCCCGGCGCCCGGCCCGGACCGGGACGGCGGCACCGTGTTCGTCACCGCCCGCCGCCCCCTGCCGTCCCAGCCGGAGGCCCGGCCCCCGCGGCGAGTGGTGGCGGTGGGGTCCGAACCCGGCTTCGCCCGGGCCCTGGGCGCCGAGCACCTGCCCGGTCCCGAGGGGCTGCGCGCCGGACCCGGCGACGTGGTTCTGGTCGCGCCGCCACCCGGCGGCGGTCCCGGGTGCGACCGGGCCGCGCTGGAGCAGGTGCGGCTCCTGGCCCGCACCGCCGCGGCGCTCGCCGGGCAGGGCACCCAGGCGTCCCTGTGGGCGGTGACCCGCGGCGCGCGGACGCCCGGTGACCTGCGGGCGGTGGCGCAGGGCGCCCTGTGGGGCCTGGGCCGCACGCTCGCCGGTGAACTCCCGCACCTGTGGCGCGGAGTGCTCGACCTGCCCTCCCGCCCCGGCCCGGACGACCTGGCGACGCTCACCGGGCTCCTCGGCCGGACCGGCGCCGAGGACGTCGTCTCCGTCGAGGCGGGCACCGCCTGGTCCACCCGGCTGGTGCCGGCCCCACCCGTCCCGGACGGCGGGCCGCGGTGCCACCCGGACGGCACCTACCTCATCACCGGCGGACTCGGCGTGCTGGGCCTGCGCACCGCTGCCTGGCTCACCGGACGCGGCGCACGCCGACTGGTGCTCGTCGGCCGCACGGGGCTGCCCCCGCGCCGGGACTGGGACGGCCTGCCGCCCGGAGCGGATGCCCAACGCGTCGCCGCCGTACGGGCCTTGGAGCAGGCCGGCGCCACGGTGCGGGTGGTGGCCGCCGACGTGTGCGACGAGGCGGCCCTGCGCCGGGCGCTGGACCCCGACGCGCTCGGCCTGCCGCCGGTCCGCGGGGTCGTCCACGCGGCGGGCGTCACCGCCGGCGGCCCTCTGCCGGACGCCGACGGGCCCGTGTGGGAGGAGGTGATGCGGGCCAAGACGAGCGGCGCCCTCGCCCTGCACCGGTTGTTCCCTCCCGGCAGCGTGGACTTCTTCGTCCTGTACTCGTCCGCCGGCCAGCTGCTGCACCTGCCGGGTCAGGGCCCTTACGCCGCGGCCAACGCCTTCCTCGACGCGCTGGCCCGGCACCGCCGGACCGGCGGGCACCGCGACACGCTGTCGTTGGCGTGGACGAGCTGGCGCGGACTGGGGATGGCCGCCGGCGCCGACACGGTCACCGCCGAGCTACGGGCCCGGGGCACGGACGCCCTCGACGGCGAGGAGGCCCTGGAGGCGTGGGGCGGCGCAGACGCCGGCCTCCACGGCGAGCTGGCCGTGTTCCGCCTGGCCGAACCGGACCCGGTGCGGGGCCCCGTCCCGCCGTTGGTGCCTCCGCTCCTGCGCGAGTTGCGGTCCCGGACCGGACACGCGGTGGGCCCCGCCCGGAGCGCCGCCCCCGGACCGTCCTGGCGGCAGCTGCCCGCCGGGCGCCGTTACGAAGTCCTGCTGGAGGAAGTCAGGAGGTCGGCCGCCCGCGTCCTGGGCGGCGAACCCGCCGGCGTCGCCGCCCATCACGCCCTGTCCGATCTGGGGCTGGACTCCCTGCGCGCCGTGGCCTTCCGCACCGACCTCGAACACCGTCTGGCCGTCCCGCTGCCACCCACCCTGCTGTGGAACCGGCCCGCCTCCGCCGACATCGCGACGTATCTGTCGGAACTGGCGGAGCAGGCCGAAGGAGCCGGACCGGCCGAGCCGGTCGAACGAACCGAACAGACCGAGCCGCCCCAAGGCCCCGCCCGTGCAAAGGAGTGATCCGCCGATGACCACCACACCTGCGCGCCCCCGGCCCCCTCGCCACCCCGGCGACGACGTGCGGCGGTTCGCCGACGACCCGCTGCGCTGGTTCGGCGGTGACCGCGACGCCATGCACCGGCTGCCCGCGCCCGACCTGACCGCGCTTCAGCTCGCGGCGCTGCGGCTGCGCTTCACCGAACTGGCGGACCGCCTGCCGGTGGTCGGCGCGCTCGCCCGTGAACAGCACCTGGACCACATCGGCACACTCGACGACGCGGCCGTGCTGCTCCTGCCCCACACCGTCTACAAGTCCTACCCGGCCTCACTGCTGTCCCAGGGCCGGTTCGACCAGCTCACCCGCTGGATCTCACAGCTCACCACCGTCGACCTCGGCGGCCTCGACACGGCCGGCTGCGACAGCGTCGACGCCTGGCTGACCCTCGTCGACGACAGCACCCGGCTGCGCCTGGCCCATTCCTCCGGCACCTCGGGCACCATGTCCTTCGTGCCGCACACGGCGGAGCAGTACGCCCTGCTGTACGAGATGGTGCGGCGGGACACCGTGCCACCGGGCACCGACCCGGACGAGCCGGTCCACGTCGTGTGGCCCTCCCACCGCAGTGGCCGCAGCGGCATCGCCCGGCACGCCACGGCCATGTCCGAGCAACTCGCCCGCCACAGCCCCGACCACTTCCACACCCTGGACCCCGGCCACCTCAGTGCCGACCTGATGCTCCTCGCCGCCCGCGTCCAGGCGGCCGGCAAACGCCCGGGCCAGGCCGAGATCCCCCCGGCCCTGCGTGAACAGCGGGACCACTACCTGGCCGCCCGCCGCTCGGCACCCCGGGCCATGCGCCGGTTCACCGCCGACCTCGCCGAACGGCTGCGGGGCGAGCGCATCGTCTCGCTCAGCCTGTGGGAGACCTCCTACCAATGGGCCCGGGCGGGCCTGGACCAGGGCCTCGACAACGTGTTCGCCCCCGACTCCGTCGTCATGCCCGGCGGGGGCACCAAAGGCTCGGTACTGCCACAGGACTGGGCCGCCCAGGTGGCCCGGTTCGCCGGAGTGCCGTCGGTACGGCTGTGCTACGCCATGGTGGAACTGATCATGCTGAGCCTGGTCTGTCCCGCGGGTGCCTACCACGTCGAACCGTGGATCGTCCCGTACGTACTGGACCCGGGCACCGGCGGGCCGCTCCCCCGGCAGGGCACCGTACGCGGCAGGGCGGCCTTCTTCGACCTCACCGCGGACGTCTACTGGGGCGGCTTCGTCACCGGCGACCACGTCGCGGTGTCCTACGATCCCTGCCCGTGCGGCCGCACCACACCTCGGGTGGAACCCGGCATCTCCCGGTTCGAGGACGACGACAAGATCACGTGCGCGGCCACCGCGGACGCTCTCGACGACGCCCTGGACTATCTCGCCGACGCCGCCCTGTGACTCCGCCGACCCGCGAGGAAGCGCCCCATGACCGCGCCCACCCTTCCGCCCGACACCACCACCGAATCCCTGACCGTACCGGCCTATGTGCGGGGAACCACCGTCACCGGCCCGCTCGTCCCCTTCGGGGGCCGTCCCGGGCGCCCCGCCTTCCACGCCCCCGACCCGGCCGCCCTCCTGCCCCGTCTGGTCCTGCGTGACCCGGGCGGCCTGCGGGAACTGCACGGCCTGAGCACCTCCGAGATCATCGACCAACTCGCCGCGCTCGGCCCGCGACTGACGCTTGCGGCCAATCCGCTGCTGCGCGAGGCGCTGCACACCGCCGCCGCCTGGTCCGACATGACCGAACCGGTCCTGCGCGCCGCCTACGAGGGCCTGCCCGAGCTGTTCACCCCTCAGGCACTGCACGACGTGGCGGAACACACCATCGGCACGCGGTTCCTCGACGGATGGGCCCCCGTGCCCGGCCGCGGCGGACGCCGCGCGGAGGTCCGCGCCGTCGGGGCGCGGACGGTCCACGTCATCGCCGGCAACCACCCGATGATCGCCGCGCTCACCGTCATCCGCAACGCGCTCACCCGCTCCGACGCCATCATCAAGACACCGTCGAACGACCCCCTCACAGCGGTCGCGATCGCCCGCACGCTGGCCGACGCCGCGCCCGACCACCCGCTCGCCCGGCACCTGGCGGTGGCCTACTGGAAGGGCGGTGCCGAAGGCTTCGAGCAGGCCCTCTACCAGCCCCGCAACCTGGACAAGATCATCGCCTGGGGCGGCATGGCGGCGATGCGGCACATCACCCGCTACATCCGCCCCGGCCTCGACCTCGTCGCTCTCGACCCCAAATCCAGCGGCACGGTGATCGGCCCCGAGGGCTTCACCCACACCGCGGCCATGGCCCGCACCGCCAGACTGGCCGCCGCCGACGTCGGCGAACTGAACCAGCTGGCCTGCTTCAACGCCCGTGTCGTGCACGTGGTCACCGGCACGCACGCGGCGGGACTGAAACGGGCCGAGGAATGGGCGGAGCTGCTGCACACGGAGATCCAGGCGCTCCCCGCCCACCGCAGCACCCCGGCCCGGCACTTCGACCCCGCCCTGCGCGAACAGCTGCGCGCCCTGCGCGCCACCGGCGGCCCCTGGTACCAGGTGATCGGCGGCAGAGCCGACGAAGGCGCCGTGGTCCTCTCCCGCACCACGGACACCGTGCCCTTCCACACCGCGCTGTCCGGGCGCGTCGCCAACGTGGTCCCGGTCGACGACGCCGAGCAGGCCCTCTCCGCCATGGACACGTCCACCCAGACCCTCGGCGTCTACCCCGACAGCCTCAAGGAACGGCTGCGCGACCTGGCCCCCTTCCACGGCGTGCAGCGCCTGGTGCCGCTCGGACGGGCGACCGACTACCGCCCCGACCTCCCGCAGGACGCGACCGAACCACTGCGGCGGATGGTCCGCTGGATCAGCGACGAAACCCACGACCCCAGCACCGCGCCCGGAGGCCACCCATGACGCGGACCGCACCGGGCGCCCCCGACGCCACGCCCGACCGAGACGCGCCCCGCCGCTCCCACCTGGCCCGTCTGACAGCCGACTTCGACGCCCACGACCCGCAGCTGAGCCCGGACCTCGCCGTGGACGTGCACCGGGCGATCCGCACCTCCACGCCCGTCACCCGCTCCCGGGCCCACGGCGGCACCTGGATCGTCTCCCGCTACCACGACGTCCGCGCCGCGCTGGCCGACCACCGAACGTTCAGCTCCGCCTCCGGCGTCTTCTTCCCCCGTGCCCCCGGCACCCCCCGCTTCGCCCCGCTGGAATACGACCCGCCCGAGCAGACCCACTTCCGCACCGCGATGAAACCGCCCCTCCAGCGTTCCCGGGTCCGCCAACTGCACAGCGCGCTCGCCGACTTGGTCCGCCGGCACATCACGCCGATCACCGAACGCGGCCACGGCGACCTGATCGCCGAGCTGGCGGTGCCGCTGCCGCTGGCCGCCGTGGGACTCGCGGTCGGCTTCACCGAACACGCCCAGCGCAGCATCCGGGAACTCACCAGCAACACCTGGGCCCGCATGGCCACGGACAACGGGCCCGCGGGCTTCTGGCCCGCCTTCACCGAACTGTTCGACCACGAAATCCGCCGGGCGCGCCGGCGGCCCGGCGACGACCACCTCAGCGCCCTCGTGCGCACACCGTTCAACGGGCGGCCCGTAAGGGACGAGGACCTGCACGTCATGCTCGTCGCGTACGCCATCGCCGGCCACGAGACGACCATGAACACCCTGGCCCACCTGCTGTGGCAACTGGGCTCCCGGCCCGAACTCCAGACCGAACTCAGGCGCGATCCCGACCTCGTCCCGGCCGCCGTGGACGAAACACTCCGGCTGTGGACACCCGTCGACCACGGCACCCGTGTCACCACCCGCCCGACCGTCCTCAGCGGCACAGAGATCCCGGCCGGCGCCCGAGTGATCCTGCTGACCGGCGCCGCCAACCGCGACCCGGGTGTGTTCCCCGACCCCGACACCTTCCGCCTCGACCGCGGCACCAACCACCATCTCACCTTCGGCCACGGCATCCACTACTGCCTCGGCGCCCACCTCGCCCGGACCGAACTCACCCACGTACTCCAGGAGTTCACCCGCCACCCCCCATTCACCCTCACCCGACAACCCACCCGCTCCTACGAGAACGGACGACACATCTGCCTCGACCGGCTGCCCGCGCGGTTCGCCTCCCGGGGGGAACCGCCCAGTTGGGGCGGCGACCGATGAAGAGGTTCTTCGGACGCGTGCGGATGGCCGAACCCCAGGTCTCCGACGCCGAACGGGAACTGTTCGGCGGCCCCTTGCGCTACGACATGGGCTGGTCCCAACACGAGCACGCCACTCTCGACCTGACCATGGTGTCCGCGCTGCGTTCCATGCCGGCACTGGTCGGCGCGACACTGCGGATGGCTTGGACCGCCGACCGCCGAGCGCTCGTCGCGGTGGCGGTCAGCGAGCTCGGGCAGGGCATCGCCGCGGCCGTCGGCCTGCTCGCCGTGAACGCCGTCATGCACGCCCTGCTGGGCGGCACCGGCAGTGCGACGGAACGCCTGCACGCCCTGCTGCCCGGTCTGATCGCCGCCGGCGCCGTCGCCGTCGTCAATTCCGCCCTCGCCGCCTGGTCCACCTCCCGGGCCGGGCGCCTGGAACCCGTCGTCGAACGGATCGCGACCACCCAGTACCTGGCCGCCGCCGCCTCGGTCGAACTGGAAGCCATCGACGACCCCGACTTCCGCCGGCTCGTCGACATCGCCCAGTACGGGCCGGCCTCCGCCCGCCGCATGATCGGGGCCTGCGTCGCCGCGCTGAACGGCGTCATCTCGCTGCTCACCACGGCCGGCGTGCTCACGGTGCTGCACCCGGCCCTGCTGCCCATGCTGATCCTGATCGCCGCCCCGCGCGGCTGGGGCGCCATGCGCGTGGCGCAGGAGCGGTACGTGTCGGTGATGAGCTGGATCGAGCACCTCCGGGCCAGCCGTCTCATCGGCAACCTGCTCACCGAGCGCAGCGCCGCCCAGGAGGTGCGCGTCCACGCCGTCGGCGCCTTCCTCCTCGGCCGGTACCGGCGGATGGCCGAGAGCGCCGAGGCGGAGCAGGAGCGGCTGGCCTCCAGCAAGGCCCTCACCGAGTGGGTCGCCGCCGCGCTGTCCGGCCTGGCGATGGCGGCGACGTACGGCGCCATGTTCTGGCTGATCATCGGCGGGCACATGAGTCTGGCCGTCGCCGGAACCGCGGTGATCGCGGTGCGGACCGGTTCGGCGAGTCTGGGCGCGCTGGTGATGAACGTGAACCAGCTGCACGAGGAGTCCCTGTACGTCCGTGACCACGGACGCTTCCTGGAGCAAGCGGCGCGGCGGGCCATCCCGGAGGGCGGCGCACCGGTCCCCGACACGATCGAGGAGATCGTCCTCGATCGCGTCACCTACCGCTACCCCGACCGTGACACCCCCGCTCTGGACCAGGTGACGCTCACGCTGCCCATGGGGTCGGTCACCGCCGTCGTCGGCGAGAACGGCTCGGGCAAAAGCACCCTGATGAAGGTCCTCTCGGGACTGCTGCTACCCCAGGACGGCACGCTGCGGTGGGGCGGCGCGGACGTCCGCGACCTCGACCGGTCCCAGGTCTTCGAACGCGTCTGCCTGCTCACCCAGGACTTCCAGCGCTGGCCGGTGACGGCCGCCATGAACATCCGTATCGGCCGCCCCGAACACGACGCCTCACTTCAGGACCTGCGGTCGTCGGTGGACTACGCCGGCGCCGGCCCCGTCGTCGCCAAACTCCCCGACGGACTGCGGAGCCTGCTGGCCCGCGTGTTCCGCGGCGCGATCGAACTGTCCGGCGGCGAATGGCAGAAGATGGGTCTGGCCCGTACCCACTGGCGCAGCTCGACATCTCGGGCCGACGGCGTCCTCATCGTCGACGAGCCCACCTCCGCCCTAGACCCCGAAGCCGAGATCGAGGCCTTCGACCGCATCCGCCGACTCGCCGCCCCGAACCGGGCCGTCGTCCTCGTCACCCACCGGATGTCGGGCGTCCGCCACGCCGACCGCATCTACGTCCTCAACCAAGGACACCTCACCGAGCACGGAACCCATGACGAACTCATGGCCGCCAAAGGCCGTTACGCCGCGATGTTCGCCGCGCAGGCCGCCCAGTACGCCCCCGCGGGGAGCATCCCGAACCCCGCCTCGCCCACCGTCGTGGATCCCGCGGGACCCTGATCTCGCGCCGACTGGCTTCCAGGGCGCGGTTGTTGTCGCGCCCGAGCCCCGGCATGATGGCACCCGTGTCGCGATATAGCGCTAGTCTTCTCCTCGCGTCGCTGCCCGCGTGGCGCTGAGACATTCGACAGGACCAGGACGGAAGCATGTCGGGAGAGATTTCACCCACCGGGAAGCGCTCCGCGCCCGGCTCGTCGCCCGAGCCGCGAGCCTCTCACGCGGACCGGGACCGGGCGGTGGATGTGCTGCGCATCGCGGCGGGGGACGGTCTGCTGACCGCGGACGAGTTGGACGAGCGCCTGGAAGCCGCCCTGTCGGCGCGGACCCTGAGTGAACTGGCCGTGCTCACCGCGGATCTGCCGGCCGTGTCCACCGCCCGGGACGGTACCCCGGCCGAGGTCAAGGACGTCGTCCGGATCGCGCAGGTGTTCAGTGGCGCGGTCGAGCGGACGGGCCGCTGGGTGCTGCCGCGGCGGCTGGAGCTCGAGGTGACGTGGTGCGACGTGACGCTCGACTTCACCGAGGCCGTGATCACACAGGACACCCTGCGCATCGACGTGGCCATGGCGGGGAAAAGCCTCACGCTGGTCACGAGGCCGGGCATCGAGGTCGATGTCGACGGTCTGACCCTGGTCCACTGCAAGCTCAGACAACGCTCCGCCGGGACACCCTCGGACACCCCGACCATCCTGCGCGTGGAACTGGTCGGCCAGAAGACCCACGGCACGGTGGTGGTGCGGCCGCCGCGTCGGACGTTCGGGCAGTGGCTGCTGCGCAGGTCCTGAGACGTCGATCCTGACCCGCGCCGGGTGCTCAGGCGGGGACAGGCTCGGCGTCGGCATCGTCGAAGGGCGGATAGCTCTCGTAGCCCATGCGCTCGGCCGCGTCGATGTAGTCGGCGAGAGCGGCGCGGGACTGAGCGAGCCGGTCCATCTGTTCGTCCAGTCGCCGCAGCCGTGACCGCATCGCGGTCAGCAACTCGGGGCACCCGAGCAGCTCCGGGGCCTCTCCGACCGCGCAGGGCAGCAGGTACGCGATGTCCTCGGAGGACAGACCGGCACTCAGCAGGTGCCGGATCTGCTTCACCCGCAGCACGGCGCTCTCGTCGTACTCGCGGTATCCGTTCGCGCCGCGGTCCGCCTCCAGCAGTCCCTGAGCCTCGTAGTAGCGCAGCTGATGGGTATGGACGCCCGTACGACGGCTCAGTTCCCCGATCCGCATCGAAACCCCTCTTGACCTTCAGACCGGTATCAACGTTGACGATGCTGCCATGAACAACGAAACCGGAACACCCGTGACAGTCATCGGACTTGGGCTGATGGGCCAGGCCCTCGCCGGCGCGTTCCTGAAGGCCGGACACCCCACCACCGTGTGGAACCGTACGCCTTCCAAGGCCGACCGGTTGGTGGCCGAGGGCGCACGGCCGGCGCCGACGGTCGGCGACGCGCTGAAGGCGGGGTCCCTGACCATCATCTGCGTCACCGACTACCAGGCCGTGCGGGAACTGTTCGACGAGGGCGACGTCGAACTGGACGGCACGATGCTGATCAACCTGACCTCGGGCTCATCGGCCCAGGCCCGGGAAGCCGCCCGATGGGCCGAGCAGCGCGGCGCCCGGTACCTGGACGGCGCCATCATGGCCGTCCCGCCGGCCATCGGTACCGCCGAGGCGGTGCTCCTGCACAGCGGTCAGCAGGCGGACTTCGAGGCGCACAAGTCAGCCCTCGACGCGCTGGGCACCGTCACCTACCTCGGTGCGGACCACGGGCTGGCGTCCCTGTACGACGTGGCCGGCCTGGCCATGATGTGGAGCGTCCTGAACGCCTGGCTCCAGGGCACCGCCCTGCTCCGGACGGCCGGCGTGGACGCCGCCACGTATGCGCCGTTCGCGCGGCGGATCGCGACCGGTGTGGCCGAATGGCTGCCCGGGTACGCGGCGCAGATCGACAGCGGCTCCTTCCCCGCCGAGGTGTCGGCCCTGGAGACCGACGCGCGGGCGATGGAGCACCTGATCGAGGAGAGTGAGGCGGTGGGGATCAACGCCGAACTGCCGAAGCTGTTCAAGGCGATGGCCGACCGCTCGATCGCCGCCGGCCACGGCAGGGAGCAGTATCCCGTGCTGATCGAGGAGTTCGGCACACCGCGCGCAGACTGACCGATTCCTGTCCGTCCCAGCTCCACCCGAGCCCCGTGAGGTGACCTGCCCCACCCGCGCTGTCCCAGAGTCGCGAACTCGTGGGACGCACTCAAGGTGGGCGGGTCCGACGACGCGATCGTCGCCTACCAGGACGTCCTCGCCGCCGGCGTCCGGCTGGTGGTCGACACCGTGACCCGGATCGACGCGGCCGGACGCGGCGTGACACTGGCGGCCGGCGGCACGCTCGACTACGACTACCTGATCTACGCCGTGGGCAGCGGCAGCGCCGAGCCGAGTGTGCCGGGGGCGGCCGAATTCGCCTATCCGCTCTCCACGTTGGAGGAGGCCCGGCGGCTGCGGTCGGCCCTCGACGACACGCCCGCGCCAGCCCGGGTGACGGTGGTCGGCGCCGGTCCCACCGGCATCGAGACCGCCGCCGAGCTCGCGGAGGCCGGCCGCACGGTGACCCTGGTCTGCGGCGGCGTGCTCGGCCCGTACCTGCACTCACGGGGCCGGCGCTCGGTGGCGAAGCGGCCGGCCCGGCTCGGTGTGACGGTCGTCGACGGCTCCGACGCGAAGGTGACGGCCGTGACCCGCGACGCCGTGCGGCTCGCGAACGGCCGGCGTCTCCGCGACCCCGCTCACCCTGCACTGAACTCCGCCGGTCACCGTCGCGTGGTGTGGCTCTCGGTGAAGGCCAGGAGAAGTGCGGCGGTCCGCTGCGGTTCCTCCAGAATGGGGGTGTGTCCGGCGCCGGGCAGCATCTCGACCCTCGCGCCGGGAACGACGCGGTAGTCGGCCGCGGACGAGGGCCGCCATCTGCGGTCCTGGTCGCCGAAGATCACCAGTAGTGGCCTGTCGAGTGCCGTCAGCCGAGCCGGGAGTGCCCGCTGGTTCAGATAGGCGGTGGACGCCCGCATCGCCGCCGCGATCGCGTGAGGGGTCATGGCGCGGAGTTCGTCGACGAGTTCTTGCGGGACCTGGAAGCCCGCGCGGAATCCGGTGCTCGCGAACTGGCGGATCAGCTCGTCGGACGGTGGCCACCGCGCGGGGTCGATCGCGGTGGTGTCCGGGGCGATGAAGGCGTCCATGCCGGGGCCGGTGTTGATGAGTACGAGCGCGGTCACCAGGTCGGGCCGTTGCTCGGCGAGAGCGGTGGCGGCATAGCCGCCGCTGGAATGGCCGACGGCCGTGACGTGCTCGACGCCGAGCCGGTCCAGTGCCGTGCCGAGCGTGCGTGCCTGGGCGGAGGTTTCGTAGCCGCGGCCGACCGGTTCGGCCGAGCGGCCGTGCCCGGGCAGGTCGATCCGGATGACGCGATGGGAGGTGGTCAGCAGCGGAACCAGCGCGTCCCACGAACGGCTCGAGGTGGCGGATCCGTGGATGAGGAGCAGCGCGGGGGCGTCTCGAGGACCGTCCTGGCGAACGTAGATGTCGCCGTGCTCCAAGGGGAGGATCGATTCATCGGTGGCGTCGGCGTCTCCGCTCATGAGCGGGTGCCTGTCGGGAGGAGTCATGGGCCCACTGTCGCCTCCCGCGGACGCCCACGGCTTGGACAAATGTTCCCTCTCCTGGCCCCCGTAGCATGGGGTGATGGGGTCCACCACGAGTGAACGTGACGATCCCGCTGTGTGGGACGTCGCACGTCCGCAGCGGCCCAGCCGGGTGGCTGGTGTGAACATGGCCGGTTTCCGGGTCCCGGGCCCGCTCGCCGGCGGCCTGCGGGTGGTCCCGCACCCGGCCGTGATGCTGGTCCTGGAGTTCGGGGCGAGCGCGCCCGTCGTGGACGACGGCGCCGGGCGGCGGCAGCGGGGAAGTCTCGTCGCCGGGCCCGGGTTCGGCTCCGGAGGCGGGGTCCGGGCGTGGGGTGAGAGCGCCGAGTGCGTGCAGGTGCGCCTGTCTCCAGTGATCGCGGGCACGGTTCTGGGCGTCTCTCCGGCCGATCTGTCCGGTGCCATGGTCTCCCTCGACGACCTGTGGGGCCGGGAGGCGTCACGCATGCGTGAGCGACTGGCCGAGCTCCCCTCGTGGGAGGACCGCTTCGCGTTCACGGACCTGATGCTCGCCCGCCGATGCGAGCCGCGGTCGCGGGTGGATCCGGCGGTGGCGTGGGCCTGGAACCGGATCCTCGCCTCCAGGGGCCTCGTCCGGGTCGACCACCTGGGGGCCGAACTCGGATGGAGCCGCAAGCGTCTGTGGTCCCGGTTCCAGTCGCACATCGGCATGCCGCCCAAACGCGCCGCGAAGCTGGTCCGCTTCGACCACGCGGTGCACCGCGTGGTCGCGGGTGAACGCGCGGCGCGCGTCGCGGCGGACGGCGGCTACTGCGACCAGTCCCATCTGCATCGGGACATCGTGGCGTTCACCGGGGCGACGCCGACGACCGTGGTGGGCGAGCCCTTTCTGACGGTGGACGACCGTGCGTGGCCGACCGGGGGAACACCCGACCAGGCTCACGCTCGGGGCTGACCGCCTGGCCCGCACCTCCGGTGAGTACGGCAACCCCCGTGAGTGGCCTGCTCGCTACGGGCGCGGTTCCAGGGCGATGTGCGGGGCCAGCGCGCGGAGGAAGTCGGGCGCGTCGAAGATCTCGCCGGCGGAGGCGACCCCGGTCGTCCTGGTCCGTCCCGTGAGGATGCGGTCGAGCGCTTCCACCGCGAGCGGCGCGGTGACGGCGTAGATGTCCCGGCCCCTGGCCACGGCACGCCGTTCACGGGTGCCGGAACGCACGACCGCGTCGACGAGAAAGGTCTGCCCGGACCGTCCGCGCTCGTCGGCCGCGGCCGGTGCCGGCGTGTCCGGGGCGGCGATGTCCCGGGCCGCCTCGACCGCCATGTAGGTGCGCACTTCGGGGATGGAGAGGTGGCTGGGAACGGTGACGACGTCAGCCATGGTGAACTCTCCGATGACGTCCCGGGGGCCCATCGGGGCGGGGAAGGGCCATTCCAGGGTGGGCAGGTCGTCCTGGTGGTACTCCAGCCGTCCGTTCCGGTAGCGGACGCTCCGGCCGTCCCGCCGCTGCCGGGAGACCGCGCCCGCGGCACGCGTCCCGGCGGTGGGGTGCCAACCGCTCAGCCCGTAGGCGATGTGCGCCTCGTCGGCCGCCGTCCAGTCGCCCATCGCGGTGGTGATCAGCAGGTCACCGAGGCCGCCGTAGAAGGCCATCGCGGGAACGACCACCGCTCCGGCCTCTCGTGCCCGGTCGGTGAAGTGCGCGAAGGTGTCGGCGTTGGCCTCGATCTCGGCAGCCACGTCCACGTACGGGATCCCGGCCCGCAGGGCCGCCTCGATCACCGGGGCGGCCGTCGTGGCGAAGGGCCCGGCGCAGTTGATCACGGCCGCCGCGCCGGTCAGCGTCCGGTCGAGCGCGGCCGGGTCGTCGACCGACGCCGGGTGGGCCTCCAATCCGGTTTCGTACGCCAGTGCCTTCAGCTTGTCGGCGTCGCGACCGGAGAGCACCGGGAGGAACCCGCGCTCCCGCAGCTCCGCCACCACGAACCGGCCGGTGTGTCCGTATGCGCCGTACACCGCGACCCTGGGCCCCGTCGTCATGGATGCTTCCCTCGCTCGAATGATCCGTTCGGCTCCGTCGCGACCATCCTGGCGGCGGCGACGGGCGCGCACGAGTGTCGGGAACGACATGACCCGTACACTTCCAGACATGGACACTGTCGCGCTGGCCGTCACCGACGGGATGCTCCACTTCGAACTGGCCCTGGCATTCGAGGTCTTCGGCTCCGCCCCGGACGGCGTGACGGGTGGTCCCTGGTACTCCCTCGTCGTATGCGGGCCGGGTCCGGTGCGGGCCGGCCGGTTCGTGATCGAGCCCGATCACGGACTCGACCGGCTCCCCCATGCCGACACCGTGATCGTCCCGGGCTGGGCCGACATCGACGAGGCCCCGCCCGCCGACCTGGTCGACGCGGTGCGCGCGGCCCACGAGGCGGGCGCACGCGTGGTCTCCCTGTGCACGGGCGCCTTCGTGCTGGCCTCCGCCGGCCTGCTGGACGGCCGGCGTGCGACCACGCACTGGGCGCACACCCGGGCCCTGGCCGACCGCCATCCGAAGGTCGACGTGGACCCGGACGTTCTCTACGTGGACAACGGCAGCGTGCTCACCTCCGCCGGCAAGGCCGCCGCCATGGACCTGTGCCTGCACCTCATTCGCCTCGACCGGGGCTCGGCGACCGCCAACGCGGTGGCCCGCCGCCTCGTCGTGCCGCCCCACCGGGACGGCGGGCAGGCCCAGTTCGTCACCGCCCCGATGCCTGCCCCGGACCATCACCCCCTCGCCGAACTGCTCCCCTGGGTGCTCGAACGGCTCGATCAGCCGCTGACGGTGGAAGACCTGGCCCGCAGGGCGCGGATGAGCTCGCGCCACCTGGGCCGCCACTTCAGGGCCGCGACCGGCACCACCCCGTTGCGGTGGCTGCTCACCCAACGGATCCGGCGCGCCCAGGAGTTGCTGGAGACCACCGACGACAGCGTCGACGCCGTCGCGGCGGCCACCGGCATGGGCACCGCCACGACGCTGCGCAGGCACTTCAACCGCACGGTCGGCCTGCCCCCGGACACCTATCGCCGCACGTTCCGCACGCGGGAACCACTCCTCGACGACAGCCGGCGGCACCACCGCCCCTGAGCGGCCGGGCCGGAAGTGCGGCGGGGTCGAAGGCATCGGCGGGCTCGTCGGGTCCGTCACCCGCCTGGCGGATACGCGCGGCGACGTGGCGGACACGTCAGGTGATGCTGACCGGAGGGGGAACCCGAGAAGGAGCACTCATGGGTCGAATACGCATCGCGCTGGCCGCCGTCCCGGCGGCTCTGGTTCTCGGCATCACGCAGGCAGGCGTCTTCCCGGCAACCGCCGGCGGCCCCACCGGCGGCGACGTCTCCGGCACCGGCACCGACAGCGCTTCCCTGGACGGCTTCACCAAGCGGGTTGTCACCACCGGCCTCGACAATCCCTACGAGATCGTCTGGGGCCCCGACGGCTTCCTGTGGGCGACCGAGAAGAGCGGAAAGAAGATCACCCGCGTCAATCCGCGGACCGGCGCCAAGAGCACCGCACTCGACCTGACCGAGAAGGCCTGGCACACCGAGGGCGGCCAGGACGGCGTGCTGGGCCTCGCCCTCCACCCCGACCTGCTGAAGAAGAAGGGACGCGACTACGTCTACGTCTCCTACACGTACGACTCGAACCCCTCGGAAGCCGAGGTCGACCAGCGGCTGCGCATCGACCGCTACACCTACGACAGCAGGACCGGCACCCTGGGCAAGCCGAAGAACCTGATCGCCGGCCTCGCCTCCGGCACCGACCACCAGAGCGCCCGGCTGCGCTTCGGCCCCGACGGCAAGCTCTACTACACGATCGGCGACCAGGGCGCCAACCAGCTCCAGCACTACTGCGAGCCCAACCGCGCACAGGTGCTGCCCACCGAGGAGCAGATCAAGGCCAAGGACTGGATCGCCTACCGCGGCAAGACGCTGCGGCTGAACGCGGAGGACGGCTCGATCCCCGCCGACAACCCCGTCCTCGACGGCGTCCGCAGCCACGTGTGGGCCTACGGCTTCCGCAACGCCCAGGGCCTGGACTTCGGCACCGACGGCACGCTCTACAACAGCGACCAGGGACCCAAGACCGACGACGAGGTCAACGTCCTGACGAAGGGCGCCAACTACGGCTGGCCCTACGTGGCCGGCTACCGCGACGACAAGGCCTACGCCTACCACCAGTGGTCCGCGTCCGCCCCCACCCCGTGCGCCGACCTCACCTACAGCGACCTCGAGGTTCCCGAGTCCGTGCCCCAGCAGAAGGAGACCGACTGGAGGGGCACCTTCACCCCGCCCATTCGCACCTTCGGCACGGTCGGCAGCGACCACAACTTCGCCGATCCCAAGTGCGGTGAACTCGTCTTCATCTGCTGGCCGTCCCTGGCCAACTCCAGCGTCACGTACTACCCGGAGACGGGCGGCATCCCCCAGTTCCGTGACTCGCTGCTCATGACGACCCTCAAGGACGGCTCGGTCTACCGGCTCAAGCTGACCGACGACAAGAAGAGGGTCGCCGAGAGCACCAAGCTGTGGACGGCGCAGAACCGCTACCGCGACATCGCGCTCAGCCCCGACGGCAAGTCCGTCTACGTCGCCACCGACGCCGAAGGACTCGTACGCGACCCCAACGGCGCCCCCACGACCACGCTCCAGAACCCCGGAAGCATCCTCGTCTTCCAGCTGAGGTGACAAGCACGCCGCCCGGGCCCCACGACCCGGGCGGCGAACACCGTCCCCGGATGACCGGTCCCCGAGCGGATCAACCTGCTTGGATGGCGGGTATGTCGACGTCACTTGGTGTCACCCGACCGGACCAGGCTGCCTACATGCTGCGCGCCGCCGCGGACGGCGCCGGCCGCACGTACAAGCAGCAGCTGGTGGATCTGCTGGACATCGCTCCCGGCCAGACGGTGCTGGATGCGGGATGCGGACCGGGGACGGATCTCTTGGCGCTCGCGGAGCGGGTTGGCGAGACGGGCGCTGTGATCGGCGTCGACCGGGACCCTGCGATGCTGGCGAAGGCCCGGGAGCGCACCCGTGGACGGCCCGTGGTGGAGATCCGGGAGGGTGACGTCCACGCTCTGCCCGTCGCTGCGGGTTCGGTTGATCGGGCCAAGATCGACCGGGTCCTCATGCATGTCGCCGAGCCTGCCGGAGCACTCGCGCAACTGCATCACGTCACCCGGCCGGGAGCAGTGATCGGTCTCGTCGAGCCGGACTGGGACACGCTGGTTGTCGACGCCGAAGATCTCGAGACCAGCAGGGCATTCACCCGCTACACCACGGACAGGGCCGTCCGTCATGCCACCATCGGGCGCAGTCTCGCCCGCCTCGCCGACCGAGCCGGCTTCCTCGTCCGGACCGTGGACACGACCACGCCGGTGTTCCGGGACTTCCAGGACGCCGACCACATGCTGGGACTGGGCCGCAACATGCAGCGGGCCATCGATGAGAACTACGTCGACCAGGAGCGGGGCCGCCGCTGGTTCGCCGGCCTCTCCGCAGGCCAGTTCTACGCGTCCTTCGCCCTCGTCACGGTGATCTGTACGCGATAGGGAAGGGAGTCATCCGACTCTCCTGCCGGAATCGGCTGTAGAAGTCCCCCATCACCGCGGCGACCGGCGCGTAACGGACGAGGATCGCCGCGACCGCCGGCGGGATCTCTCCCGGGATCACCCCTTGGGCGCAGGTACGCACGAACGCTTGGCGTTCTTCCGGTTCGTGCCCGTACAGAGCGACGGCCAGCCAGTTCACCAGGTGCGTGACGGTGTAGCACTGGTCGTAGGCGCGGTGCCGGTCGAAGAAGTCGGCCTCGTCCTGTGCGAGTTCGAAGCGGGAGGAGATCGCCAGGCCGTAGTCGGCGAAGAAGAGCCGCCGGCCGTCGGTCAGGATGTTCTCGAAGTGGGCGTCGAAGTGCAGCAGTCCGCGAGCGTTCATGAACGAGACGCCGGCTTTCAGTTCGTCGTCCACCATGGCGCAGGCCCGCTCAACCACCTGGTCACCGTCGCCGGTCCGGGCGCCCAACCAGTCGTGCAGGTTCTGGGGGACGTACTCCAGGAACAGCGTGAGACTGGCCGAGGACCGCTGGAGGGCCTCGATCCGGCCGCGCACCTCCGCTCCGCCTCCCCAGTAGGCGACAGCGCGTTCCACATCGGCCAGTTCCTCGGGAAGTGGCCGGCCACCATCGG
This sequence comes from Streptomyces sp. NPDC031111, assembly GCF_055570675.1. Classification (NCBI taxonomy): domain Bacteria; kingdom Bacillati; phylum Actinomycetota; class Actinomycetes; order Kitasatosporales; family Streptomycetaceae; genus Streptomyces; species Streptomyces sp. NPDC031111. The sequence goes on along the minus strand of NZ_JBVIGS010000008.1, from coordinate 49,081 downwards.
GGAGCACCCGCCAGTGGTACATCAGGGGGAAACCCTCGTAGTCCCCGGCGATCACCCAGTTCGTCGTCATGGAGTGCACGGCCAGCTCCCGCCAGGCTCCGAACCCCGGGCCGCCGATGCTGCCGACGCCGTAGTGGCAGAAGTCCGGCAGGTCGAAAAGATTGGCCGTGGAGTGGACGTTCTCCGGCCGTCGCTCCGGATCGGTCAGGCGTATCTGCTTGACGAAGACCGGGGTCCCGTCGACGTCCAGCAGTACTGTCTTCCCGCCGATGCCGGAACCGATCGGTGTCGCGGCCTCCACGCGTTCGCGCAGTTGGCGATCACCGCACAGCGCCAGTGACGTGGACACGGCACCGTGGGCGGCCAGGCGGGCACCGCGGGTCATGTCAGGGCTCTTCACCTATGCCTCCGGCCGCCACCCTCTCACGGCGACGGAGCCGAGAACGCCCAGGCCCGCATCGCCGCCGAACGATTCCCGGTTCCGGGCCCGCGACAGCGCACCTTTTACGGTGCGGGACGGGTCAGGGCAGGACAAAAGCGTCTGATTTGGAGCGGCCCCGGGCCATGCCCGACCATGGGCGCCGTCCCGGCGATCCCGGGCAGCAGTTCGAAGAGAGGCGCACCACCCCATGCACGTCACCGGAACCGTCCCCCCACCGGCTCCGGCCCCGCAGGAGACCCCCGCGGCCCCCGCCGACACCACCACCGGTCACCCCGGCCGGCACGCCCGCCGCTTCGGGCTGCCCGTCGCCACCGCCCTGGTCATGGGCAACATCATCGGCGGCGGCATCTTCCTGCTCCCGGCCTCCGTCGCCCCGTACGGCACGATCAGCCTGCTCGCCTTCGGTGTCCTGACCGTCGGCGCCATCGCCCTCGCCCTGGTCTTCGGCCGGCTCGCCGAACGGGACCCGCGCACCGGCGGCCCGTACGTCTACGCCCGTGAGGCCTTCGGCGACTTCGCCGGCTTCCTCGCCGCCTGGGCGTACTGGATCACCACCTGGGTGTCCAACGCGGCCCTCGCCGTCGCCGCCGTCGGCTACCTCGACGTCCTGATCCCGGTGAACGACCACCGCTGGACCGCCTGCCTCGCCGCCCTCGTCCTGCAGTGGCTGCCCGCGCTCGCCAACTTCGCCGGCACCCGGTACGTCGGCGCCGTACAGCTGGTGTCCACCGTGCTGAAGTTCGCGCCGCTGCTGCTCGTCGCCGTCGGCGGGCTGTTCTTCTTCGACCCGGACAACCTCGGCCCCTTCCACGCCGGAGACGGCAGCGCGATCGGCGCGGTGTCCGCCTCGGCCGCCATCCTGCTCTTCTCCTACCTCGGCGTGGAGTCCGCCGCCGTCAGCGCGGGCGAGGTCAAGGATCCTCGGCGGACCGTGGGACGCGCCACCGTCATCGGCACCGCGGGCGCGGCCCTCGTCTACCTGCTGGGCACACTCTCCGTCTTCGGCACGGTCGCCCACGACAGGCTGGTCGACTCCAGCGCGCCCTTCTCGGACGCCGTCAACGCCATGTTCGGCGGCGCCTGGGGCGGCTGGGCCGTGGCGCTCGCCGCGCTCGTGTCGATGACCGGCTGCCTCAACGGCTGGACGCTGCTCAGCGCGCAGACCCCGTACGCGGCGGCGAAGGACGGGCTGTTCCCCGCCGCGTTCGCGCGCAGGCGGCGCGGGGTGCCCACGGTCGGCGTCGGCGTCACCGTCGTCCTCGCCTCACTGCTGACCGTCTACAACTACACCTCCGGCTCGGCGAAGGTGTTCGAGATCCTGGTCCTCGTCACCACGTTCACCGCGACCGTGCCGTACCTGCTGGCCACCGCCGCACAGCTCTTCCACCTCCTCTCCGGGCACCGCGACCGCGTCGACCGCGCACGGCTGGTACGCGACGCCGTGATCGCCTCGGTCGCGGCCGGGTTCTCGCTGTGGCTGGTCGCGGGCGCCGGATACGCGGCCGTCTACCAGGGCGTGCTGTTCCTGCTCGCGGGCGTGCTGGTCTACGCGGTGATGGCGGCCCGCAAGCAGCGAACGAAGGCACCGGCCTGACGTGTCTCAACAGGCCCGTGCGTCGTTGGCTGGTCGGAACCTGCACCCCACCGCCCTCGAGGAGCCCTCGTGGCCAGTTCGAGCCCGCTGCCCGTCGCCCCTGACGAGGGCCGGCCGCCCCTCCGGTGTCCGTGTGCCGTAGGCGCGCACGTCGTCCGAGCCGTCGGCCACGCCGGCGCCCGGCCCCGGACGTGAGGCAGCGACCGGCGGTGGTGCTGCGCGTCGAGGCGGTCCACAAGGGCTTCGGGTCCCGGCAGGTTCTGCGCGGGGTCAGCTTCGAGGCACGGGCGGGTCAGCTGGTGGGCATCGTCGGGGAGAACGGCGCCGGGAAGACCACCCTGCTGCGCGTCCTCAGCGGCGACCTGCGCCCCGACGACGGACGCGTCGACCTGGTGGGCACGCGGGGCTACTGCCCGCAGCACCCGGTACTGGACGAGGAGCTGACCGTGCGCCAGCATCTGCGGCTCTTCCAGGTCGCCTACCGCCTCCCGAGCCCCGGCCGCGCGCTCCGGCTGATCGACGCCCTCTCCGCGACCGGCTATCTGGACGCACCGGTGAAGGTCCTCAGCGGCGGCACCCTTCAGAAGCTGAACCTGGTCCTCGCCCTGATGCACGACCCGGACGTCGTGCTGCTCGACGAGCCGTACCAGGGCTTCGACTGGGAAACCTACCTGCGGTTCTGGGACCTCGCCCAGGAGCTGAAAGGACGCGGCCGCACCGTGATCATCGTCTCCCACCTCGCCCACGACACCGAACGCCTGGATGTCCTCCACCAGCTGCGCGACGGCCTCCTCGGGCCCTCACCCTCGGCGGACACCGCATGAGCGCCTATCTGGTGGCTTGCCGCTACGCCCTGCTGGCCATCGCGAAGAACCGGCTGGCCACCGTCCTCCTGATCGTCTTCATCCCGATGTGGATCACCGTGGCGAAAACCCTCACCACGCCGAAGACGTTTCCCTTCCGGCTGCGCGCCACCGGAACCTGGCTGCGCGCCGGAGGGGACGAGATCACGATGATCAGCGGCTCCCTGAACGCCGTGTCCCTCCTGGTGGGCTTCCTGATGTTCAGCGCCGCACGCCGCACCAGGGCCTTCGACCGTCGCCTCACCGCGGCCGGCTACCCCCGGACCGCCCTCATCGGCGCCAAGCTCACCACGCTCCTGGTCGCCTCCGTGCTGGTCAGCACCTACGCCACCGCATGGATGCTGCTGTTCTGGACTCCCCTCCAGCCCTTCCTCCTCGGCATCGCGGTGCTGACGGTCTGCCTGGTCTACGGGGCCATGGGCATGTGCCTGGCCCTCTTCCTGCACGGCGAGGTCGAAGGACTGGTCACGATCATCATGACCAGCATCATCGACCTGGCGCCGCAGAATCCCGTCGCCAGCACCACCGCCGACAAGGCCCTGGTCGAGCTGCTGCCGAGCTACGGCTCCCTCCAGACGAGCCTGGCCGCGGGCTTCACCCGGAACGCCACCTTGAGTCCGCTGATCCACAGCGCGGTCTGGCTGACCGTCATGACCGCCACCGCTCTCGCGGCCTTCGCCTTCCGCACCCGCACCCACCAGCCGCCCGCGCGCCCCCGCCATCACGGGTGATCGGGCGGGCAGGGGACACGAACGGGTGCGGTGAGGGTTTCGGCCCGGACCGCCGGTGGTTAGGAGGGGGTGAGAAAGGAGATCCGTCATGCCGACACAGGGATCCGAGAACCAACCCACGGCCGAGCTCGACGCCCGCTACAGCTCCGCGCTCAATCCCCGCCCGGGTGCCGCGGAGGTCACCGCCACCGAGTGGGCCGAGGCCCGACGGCAGCTGGAGACCGCGGAGATCTTCTGGGTGTCCACGGTGCGGCCCGACGGGCGGCTGCACGTCACACCCGTGATCGCCGCCTGGCACGGCGGTGCGGCGTACTTCTCCACCGGCCGGGGTGAACAGAAGGCGAGGAACCTCGCTCATGATGCCCACTGCGCCCTGACCACCGGCGGGAACTCGCTCACCGAAGGGCTCGACCTGGTGGTCGAGGGCAGGGCGGAGCCGGTCACGGATCCGGCACTGCTGGAGGAGGTGATCGCCGCGTTCGAGGCGAAGTACGGGCCGCACATCACCTCGCCCGAAGGCACCTTCCACGGGATCGGGGACGCGTTCCGGAAGGGGGACGACGTGGTGTACGCGGTGGCCCCGATCACGGCGTACGGCTTCGGGCGGGACAACGGGGTCTTCAGCCATACCCGGTGGGTGTTCTGAGCGGCCGTCGGGACTGCGGAAGTCCACGGATCCTTCTGCCCGGGGCGGGAACCGTCCGGCCGGCACCACTCGTCACTGATCACTGATCACCACCTGCCGCACGAAGCGGCGGGAGACACCGGGCGAAGGAATATCGGGGGGATGTCATGAAGAGAACGTCTGCGGCGAGAGCGGGCCTGACGGCCGTGGCGGTGCTGGCGATGCTGACGGTCAGCGGCTGCCGGGAGGACGAAGCGGGGCTTCCCATCGCATCCCCGAGCGGGCAGGCCTCCGAACCCGCCTCGCCGACGCCCACGGCGGAGCGGAGCGGTCCGCGCACCCTGGTGGACGCTCCCACAGCGGGCGGCCTGGACAAGCTGACGGGGGACGGAGCCCTGACGGACATCCCTGTCGACCCGGGCGAGATGCGGGACGGCATGACACTGGTCACCGGCAACTACGGGGACCCGGGCGGGCAGGGCAAGCCGGTGCTGTTCGAAGGCGTCGATCATGTGCCCGAGGACACCAACGAGCGTCGTGAGCACCTGTTCCGGGGCATGCTCGAGTACATCCAGTGGGACCCGGAGCTGGGCAACCCCCAGGCTCAGCCGGTGGAGCCGGGACCGCTCGGCGGCTCGGTGGAGTGCCTGCTCGCCTCGCTGAGCGAGGACGGCAACGTCATCTGCGGCTGGGCCGACGAGGGCACGGCGGCCGTCGCGCTCTTCGAGGACAGCACGCTCGCCGAGGCGGGGAAGCTCTTCGTCGAGATGCGCGGCGACCTGGAGCGCTGACCTGCCGCCGAACGAGAACGACGTCACGGGCCGGGGCGGGAGGCGGCGGCTGCCGCTTCCCGCCCCCGGTGGCCATCAGGAAGCCGGTCGGGTCACAGCGGAGCGCCGCCGAAGCCGATCTCGTTTCCGTCCGGGTCGTGGTACAGGGCCTTGCGCACGCCGTTCGGATAGGTCTCGCGCCGCGTGGGCTCCAGTCCCCGATCGGCGATGAGGGCGACGTGAGCGTCGAAGTCGTCGACGAAGATGGTGTGCAGGGCGTGGCCGGCGTGCTCGGGCCGCTGTTCGACGGCGATGGACCGGTGTTCCGCGAGTTCCCATACGGCCTCAGTGTCGCTCGCGACGAACGTCGGCGGGGAGCCGAGCAGTTGTTCGTACCAGGCCAGCGCCGCCGCGTAGTCGTTGACTGGGATGCCTGCGAAGAGGTCGACGGCCATGCCGCCATGGTAGGTGCGGCGTGCTCCGGTCCGGGCGGAAATGGTGATGCACGGGGTGATGGCTCGCTTCTAGGGTTGCCTCCATGCCGACGCCCGCTACGCCGCTGTCCGCGTATCCCCCGTTGAACGTGCAGGTGCACACGCCTCGGCTGTCCCTGCTGGGAGCGACCGACGAGCTCCTGGAACGCCTGGTACCGACGGTGCGCAAGGGGGTGGCCACGGGCCCTCCCTGGCCGTTCGACGATCCGATGTCCCTGTACGAGGACAGCCCGGAACGCGAGTGGCGCTGGCTGCGGGGGATATGGTCCGGCCGGGGCCGGGTCAGTGCCGACTCCTGGCGTCTCTACTTCGTCGTGGTCGTCGACGGGGTGCCGGTGGGCATGCAGGATCTGATCGGCGTCGACTTCGACAGGTTCGGAACGGTCACCACCTTCTCCTGGCTCAGCCCCGATCTACGCGGCGCCGGGTTCGGGAAGGAGATGCGCCGAGCGGTGCTGCATCTGGCCTTCGAGGGGCTGGGGGCCAGTGAGGCGAGCAGTGACGCGTTCGTCGACAATCACGCGTCGAACCGGGTGTCCGAGGCTCTGGGATACGCGCCGAACGGTGTCTCCTGGGACAGCCGGCGGGGCGAGCGGGCGCAGATCAGATGCTGGCGGCTGACCCGTGAGGAGTGGGCCGAGCGGCGGCGGGACGACATCGAACTCGTCGCTGTCGCCGAGTGTCTGCCGGTCCTCGGGATCGACCCGCCACCGCAGGAATGGACACTAAGGGTTGTTCGGAGCGAGAGCGGCGGGAGGTGAATCGTCCGCGGGGCGTCCGGGAGAGCCGGCGGGCGCGGCGTGCAGGACGGCGGCGATCTGGCCGCGCCGCGAGACCGCCAGTTTGTCGAGGATGTGCTCGACATGGGAATCGGCGGTGCGTTTGGAGATGACGAGCTGCTCGGCGATCTCGCGATTGGACATCCCCTTGGTGATGAGCTCGGCGACCTCGCGCTCGCGCTTGGTCAGTGTGTCCACGCCGGTGGCAGCGCCGGGCCCGGCCGGCTGTTCGGGTGTGGGCTCCTCGGCGTCCTCGGCGGCGAGGGCGACCGCCAGGTCCTCGTCGAGTTCCGCCCCCTGGCGGAAGAGCTCACTGAACCGCGCCTGGCCGAGCTGGCCGCTGACCTGCCCCATGATCTGCTCGTGCGTCTGGGCCAGGCTGGGCCGGGACCACATCAGGACGACGTCTCCGGCGCGGAAGTAGGCGTCGGCCGCGCCCAGCAGCCAGGCCGCCCGCACCGGCCGGTTGGTGGCCGCGGCTTCCCAGGCGAGGATCTCCAGGCACGTGGCGATGCCGTCCGCCTCGTCCTGGCCGGCTTTGAGGCGGATGGCCCGCCGGATGACGGGGCCGCATTCGGCGTGCCTGCCCTCCACCCACAGGGCGAGTCCGATGAACTCCTGGATGAAGGAGCGGTAGAAGGACTCTCCGGTGGAGCCGAACGCTTCCTGGTAGGCACGCTCGGCGGCCAGCGCCCGCCGGGAGTCTCCCGTGAAGCCGGCGATCATCGCGTCGTGCATGTGGACGAAGCCGATCCCGAGTTCATAGCCGCTGGACAGCAGCAGCTCGCGGGCTTCGGCGTAGTGGGCGTCGGCCGTGACGTCCTGTCCGGCCAGCATGTGACCGAGGCCGACGACTTGCAGGGCATAGCCGCGGAGCCGGTCGTCACCGAGCCCGTTCGCCAGGTCGAGCGACTGCTGGTTCGCCTCCTCACCGACCGTGCGGTCACCTTGTACGAAGGAGAAGTGGGCGTAGTGGGCCAGGGCTTCGGCGCGTTCCGGCACCGGGTCGGTGACCAGTTCCAGGCCGCGCTCCAGCCACAGCCGGGCCTCGCTGAAGCGGGAGGTGCACAGCCAGTACGGGACGAGACCGAGTGTCAGTCGCAGCGCGTCGACCGGAGCGGCGTGACCGCGGTCGTGGGAGCGTTCCAGTGCCGTACGCACATTCGCCCAGTCGCGGGCCAGCGCGCGCACCAGGTCCACTTGGCGGTCGGTGTAGGCGGCGCGGTGGAAGTGGGCGGCCAGGTCGGTGTAGTGGGCGAGGTGGCGGTCGCGGGTGGTGTCCTCCTCGTCGATGCGTTCCAGCCACTCCGCGCCGTATTCCCGCATCGTGTCCAGCAGCCGGTATCGGGTTCCCGAGCCGGAGGGGTCGTCCACGCGCAGCACGATCGACTTGTCGACCAGGCTGATCAAGTGCTCGACGACCTCCTCCTCGTAGATGTCGCCGCCCGCGGTCACCCGCTCCGCGGCGGTCAGGTCGAAGGTGCCGGCGAAGACCGACAGCCTTGACCACACCAACCGCTCCTCCGGGGAGCAGAGTTCGTGACTCCAGCCGATGGTGGTGCGTAACGTCTGATGGCGGGGCAGTGCCGTGCGGCGGCCACCGGTCAGGACGCGGAATCGGTCCTCCAGGCGGGCGGCGAGCTGCTCCAGCGGGATCGCGCGCAGTCGCACGGTCGCGAGCTCGATGGCGAGCGGAATGCCGTCGAGCCGACGACAGAGCGCCCGGACGTCGTCGCGGTTGTCGTCGGTGACCTGGAATCCGGGGACGACGGCCGCGGCACGCTGGGCGAACAGCTCGGCGGCGTCCCCGGACTCGACGTTCAGGGGCGGGACGGCGACGGTGTGCTCACCGGGGACGTCCAGCGGCTGACGGCTCGTCGCGAGCAGCCGTACGTCGGGGGTCTCCCGCAGGACCAGGTCGGCGAGCAGCGCGCAGGAATCCACCAGATGCTCGCAGGTGTCCAGCACCAGCAGCATGCGGCGGCCGCGAAGGTGGGCCACGACGGCGTCGAGTGGATCGCCGGACCCGAGGTCGCGGATGCCGAGCAGGTCCGCCAGGGTCTGCGGGAGCAGGTCACCCTGGTGCAGTCCGGAAAGCTCCGCCAGGCAGACACCGTCGGGGTACTCGGCGGCGAGGTCACTGGCGACCCGTAGGGCGATCCGGCTCTTGCCGACCCCTCCAGGGCCGGTGAGGGTGACCAGCCGGGCATCATTCAACAGGCGTCGCACATGACCCAGTTCGGCGCTGCGGCCGACGAACGATGTCACTGCGCTCGGCAGTCCGCACCGGGTCTGGGTGTACCCCATGGCCATGCCTCACCTTCACATTCCTCATTCGGCGCGTGTTCTGAGCTACGCGGTGCGGTGGATCATCGTAGGAACCGTGGCCCCGCGCAGGAACGCATGACGTGAATCCGTCGCGCGTAACCAGAAATTGTTCGCCGGCTGACCGATAGTGCCCATGTGCCGTTCGGTCTCCCGATCGAGGTCACGTTCCGCACTCGTTGCGGCGGTGGGTGAGGTAGGCGTCCTGAAGGCGGCTGAATACCTCGTAGAGCCGGGTCCCGGTCGTGCAGTGGAAAACGGTGGTGCACTGCGCGCAGGTGCGGGTGTGTCGGCGGTGAGCGGTGGAAGCGGCCATGTACCGCGTGTACAGGTCGTCAGGCACGCAAGCGACTTTCGTGGGCTCGGGAGGGAGGGTGCGACCGGTCACGCGCCGGGACCGTGATCCAGAAGGTTCCCGATGAGCGTGTCGAGGTCGAGGTACTCGCCTTCCCGGCCGGGCGGGACGACGTGCTCCGTCCACTGGACGAAGGCCTCGATGTCCGGCATCCGGGCCCGCAGCAGGGCCGGATCCCCGTCGGGTGTTCCGCCGTGGCCGGCGAGCAGGAGGTAGACGCTGCCCACGTCGCCGTCGTGGCCGGGGTAGACCGACACATCACCGGCACCGGCCCGGCCTCTGATGCCGGCGGTGAGCAGATCACGGGAGACGGCCCAGGTGACCCGGGTCTCCGCATGGGCGTGGCTGTCCAGGTACACGGTGTACGGGTCTTCGGTGGAGTAGGCCAGGCAGATCGGGACGGGAACGCTCCGACCGCCGGTCATGTCGTGCATCAGCAGGTGCGTCGTGCACAGCGACACGCTCGAGCGCTGCGGGGGGACGCCGGAGGGCTTCTTCATGATATTCACCCCAACTATTCGAGAGCGGCCTTCCCAAAGACCTGAACACCTCTCCCGAAAATAACGTGCGGGAGGAAGACGACGTCACCGCGACACCGGGAGATCGGTATACGCATATACCGCGCCGACTGCCGGATATATCAATGTGCGGCGACAAACGCACGCGACTTTCTCTCGCCTTCGGTATACGGACCTGTCGGGCCCGACATACCTAGCCGGCAGCCGAAATGCCGACATCTGCACGGTCCGGCATGTCGGGGCGCCACCATGGGAACCGGCAGGGCGTTGTTATTGCCGTGGCACCGCGGGAAAGACGTCTCTTCTCTTTGATTACCGATGAACGACAGAAGTTTGCGCGTGTGGACCACCGGAGCCGATCGAATCGGCAGTAGTCATGTGTATGAGAAACCGAAAGGGGGTGCGGCGGCTGTCGACGCACCGGCAGGAACCGACGAATATCGCGCCTGTCCATGATGTCCGGATCGTGAACGGTGCGGCCGGACCTTCGGCGAAACGCCGTGCGGTCCGCCGGATGACGAGAGACGCTGGCGCAGTGAATCAAGTGCGGGAGATCGTGGGCTTGGTCGGCGGTGTGCTGGGCCAGGAGGTCATCGGCAGCTACCTCCACGGCTCCTCGGTGCTCGGCGGACTCCGGCCGGCCAGCGACGTGGACGTGCTGGTCGTCTCGCGGCGGCGCATGGACGAGCAGGACCGTCGGACACTCCTCGATGGCCTGCTCCGCCTCTCCGGCTCCCGGAGCGACGCCCGCCCGGTCGAGCTGACCGTCGTCGTCCAGTCCGAGGTCCGGCCGTGGCGGTACCCGCCGACCGGTGACTTCCTCTACGGCGAGTGGCTGCGGGCCGAGTACGAGGCGGGGATGGTCCCGCAGCCGGAGCCGATGCCCGACCTGGCCCTCCTGATCACCATGGCGCTGACCGGCGACCGCGCCCTCACCGGCCCGCCCCCGGCGCAGGTCCTCGACCCCGTCCCGCACGCCGACCTGGTCCGCGCGAGCGTGGCGGGTGTCCCCGGCCTGCTCAACGACCTGGACAGCGACACCCGCAACGTCCTGCTGACCCTCGCCCGCATCTGGACCACACTCGCCACTGGCCGGATCGAGCCGAAGGACGCCGCCGCCGACTGGGCCCTGGCCCGGCTCCCGGCCGAACACCGTCCCGCCCTCGGGTACGCCAGACAGCTGTATCTCAACTCCCCCTACTCCGAGGACCACTGGAGCGAGGAGCTGCGGGCGCGGGTGCGTCCGTTCGTGGACCGCGTACTCGCCGAGATCGACCGGCTCCGCGCCCGAACCCCACGGATGTGAGCAAGGCAGGTTTTCCACAGGGGAAACCCTCATCGGCAGGGTCACCCCGACTGGTCCCAGCCGCACGGAACGACCTGCGGTTCTTCCCGGCGCTCCCGTCGCATCGGACCCGAAGGCCGTGTCGCGATCGTTCGGCTTGTCGCCCGAAGCCGTCGACCCGACCCGTTTACATCGATGTACATCTGGCTCTAGCCTGACGCGGCCTCCTCCTCACAGGAAGGAAGATCATGTCGAACCTTCGACTTCTCCGTTCCTTCAAACGCCGTCGCGAGCCCTCCCCGGCTGTGCGGCGAGGCCCCGCACGGCTCCTGCTGCTCGGCCTGACCTGCGCACTGGGACTGGCGCTCACCGTCCCCGCAGCGGCCACTCCTCCCACACCTCCCGTCTCGTCCGCCACCACCGGTCCGGCGTCAGGGGGCGGCCTCCCCTCCCCCACGGCGACAGGAACTCCGCTGCGCGACGGAACAGGCCTGTACCCGCGCGCCATACGGCTCGCCCACAGCGGCACGGCCAACGGGCGCGTCCTGGCCAGCGTGGTCACGTTCGACGGCAACAACGGCATCGGCGCCATCTACGAGAGCACCGATTCCGGCGCGAGCTTCCGTCAGGTCGGCAGCGTCGCCGACCCCGAGTCCGCCGCCGGCCAAGGTCTCTGCTGCGCCACCCTGTTCGAGCTTCCCCGGCGGGTCGGCGCACTGCCTGCGGGCACACTGCTGTGGGCCTCCTCAGCCGGTCAGGACGAGCCGGACCGCCGTATGGCGCTGCGGATATGGCGGAGCAACGACGTGGGACGCACCTGGAGCCACCTGTCGTCCTGCACCGCCGCCGGAGGAACCGGGGGCCTGTGGGAACCGGAGTTCTCCGTCGCCGCCGACGGCGCCCTGGTCTGCCACTACGCCGACGAAACCGACGGCGCGCACAGCCAGAAACTCGTCGCCGCCCGCAGCTATGACGGCGTCCACTGGGAAGGCCACCACGACACCGTGGCCAGCAGCCTGGCGTCCGACCGGCCGGGCATGCCGATGGTGCGGAAGCTTCCCAACGGCACCTATTTCATGAGCTACGAGATCTGCACGCCCGGGGGCCAGTACCAGTGCGTCGTGCACTACCGGACCTCCGCAGACGGCTGGAACTGGGGAAACCCCGCATCCCTCGGCATCCGGCCCGAGACCGCCGACGGCAAGTACTTCCGCGCCACCCCGACCATTGCCTGGGCACCGACACCCGGCAGCGGGACGAACGGCCGGCTCCTGCTCATCGGACAGCGTCTGCTCAACCGGGACGGCACCCTGGCCGCGGGCAGCGGCCACACCATCCTCACCAACACGCGGAACGGCAGCGGCCCCTGGCGGGAGCAGCCCTCGCCGGTCAACGTGCCGAATCCCGGCGTGAACTACTGCCAGAACTACAGCTCTCCGCTGCTTCCCTCCCCCGACGGCAGCCGCGTGCTCCAGATCGCCACCGACTTCGACGGCACGGTGTGCAAGCCGTACTTCGCCACCGGCGCCCTCACCCGCTAGCCAACCGGCTCGACACCCTCACCCGAGTACGACGTGTGCCTCGCCCGGAGGGGCGAGGCACTGCGTCCACCCGCCGAGCGAGCCGACGCCCTCGGTCAGTCCGAGGACCGCCGGACGGCTCGGTCCGGTACGGGCAGCGTCGCCAGCGGGACGTGGTGCTGACCGGAGTGGACGTCGCGGTCACGGAGCGAGGCCTGACCGACGGGGCGCGGGAAGGAGATCTTGACGACGTTCAGGGACGGGATGCGGAACAACTGGACGTCCGTCTCGTCGACTCCGTAGAGCTCGGCGATCCTGCGCTCGTCGAGGAACGTCTCGTCGGCGGCGATGGCATAGCCGTCCGCGTCGCGCATGAACAGTTCCATGGTGACCCAGAAGGGTCCGGCGTTCTTGGACCGGACCTCGTACGCGAGGTCCGCGAGAGTGGTGGGGCCGTTGTCAGCCAAGGCGCGGGGCCTCCTCGAGCTCGATGCGGAACATGTCGGTGGGGGTGATGCTGTCGACGACGTGGTTGAGCACGAACTCGTAGGCGGGCCCGCGTTCGATCTCGGCGGGCGAGGTGGCGAACGCGAGGCTGGGCAGGTAGTTCATGTCCGGTGTCGGCAGGTGCAGCATCAACGGGTTGGCGACCTTCGCCACGGCGGTGGCGGTGGTCTGGTCCGGCGCGTTGACGAGGAGCATGACCCCCACCTCACGCGGCGCGCCCCGGGCCGGATCGAGGTCCCCCAGCACGGCGTTGTGGCCGTAGAGGCGTACGTCGAAGGCGTACTTGTCCTCGCTCAGGCCGAGTGTCTGCTCCACGCGCTGTCCGATGACCGTGCGCAGGAGGTCCGCCCAGTCGTCGATGTTCTTGAGGATGTGCGGATCGCGTATGGCGGTGAACGACATGGTCTCGTAGCCGGTGACGCGGGCGCCTTCGAGCTTGACGGTGTGCTGGTCGGCGACGTGGAACCGCGAGCCCTCGACCCGCACCCGGCGGTCGTCGAGAGCGGTGTAGGTGGCGTCCCGGACGTCCAGCGTGCCGTCGGGCTCGCGCATCCGGAAGGGGTTCACCGTCTCGTAGAGCATGTGGGCGGCGACCAGTACGGGCGTGCAGGCGACCGTGGGGTCGAGCGGTTCGATGGTGAAGCCGTCGGCGTCGATCGTGGCCAGCACTCCCCCGGCCCGGGGGTCGGTGGTGCACTGGCCGCCGCACTCGATGATCTTGGAGGCGTGCCAGGTGGGTCCGGCCGGCATTCCCTTCATCAGGGGGTAGGCGGCGGCGACGGCCGTGTCGGTGGCGCGGCCGGCGAGTACCACCTGGGCACCGGCCTCCAGCGCGGCGACGATGGGTTCGTGCCCCATCATGCCCACGATGTGCGTGCAGCTCTCCAGCGTCTCGGCCCGCAACTCGCCCAGGGGCGGCAGAGCGTGGATCCGGCCCGCCTCCAGGTGCCCGGTGAGTGTGCCGGCGTCCTGCTCGCTGTAGACGCGGGCGACCCGCAGATCGAGCCCCTCGTCGGCCAGGATGTCGGCGGTGATCCCGGCGATCCAGTCGACCCCGGCGTCGGTGCCGCTGGTGCCGCAGGATCCCACGATCAGCGGGATGCCGGCGTCCGCCGCCGCCTTGAGCAGGACACGCAGGTCACGGGCGACCGCCGCGCTCGTGGTCTTGGGCTGCGCGGCTCCGAGATAGTACGGGCCCGAGTCGGTGCTTCCCGCGTCCACGGAGATCACGTCGGCACCGAGCGCCAGACCGCGCTCCACGGTGGCTTCGGGGAAACCGGCCCCGAGCATGCCGGTCGGCGCCAGCACTCTGATGCTGTCCACCCGTTCGTTGTCCATGGTCCTCTTCTCTTTTCGACGTCCGGCGCGCTGTCGGGCCGGCGTTCATCCGATGTCGCCGGCAGCGGGGCCGTCCGCCGGCGCAGGAGCGTTCACCGCGAACCGCGGGCGCCCTTCGAGGGCGGCCAGCAACTCGGCCGCGCCTGCCCGTCCGGCGGCCGCCCGTGCCTCGGCGGTCTGCCCCGCCATGTGGGAGTAGACGACGATGCCCTCCACGTGGCGCAGCGGGCTGTCGGCCGGCTGCGGCTCCTCGCTCACCACGTCGAGTGCCGCCCCGGCGATCTCGCCCGTGCGGACGGCCTCGGCGAGCGCCCTTTCGTCGACGACGGCTCCCCGAGCGGTGTTGACCAGGACCGCCGTCGATTTCATCCGCCGGAACGCGGCGGCGTCCAGCAGCCCTCTGGTCCGTTCCGTCAGCGCGGTGTGCACCGACACGTAGTCGGAGGCGGCCAGCAGTTCCGCCAACTCGACGAACTCCACCGAGGGGTCGGTCCGTTCGCTGTCGGGCACGCCGGTCGTGCAGAGCACCCGCATGCCGAACGCCTGGGCGAGCGGTACCACGGCACGGGCCGCGGCCCCGTACCCGATCAGCCCGAGGGTCGACCCGCGCAGCTCGTGGCCGTCCTCCCGCGGCCAGCCACCGGCCGCGACCCCCGCCGCGCTCTGCACCAGGCGCCGCGCCGCCGCCAGCAGCAGGCCCAGGGTGTACTCGGCGACGGCGCCCGCGTTGATGCCCGGCAGGTTGCTCACCGTGACGCCGAACTCCGCCGCGGCGGCGACGTCGATCGAGTCGTATCCCACTCCCGTGCGTACGACCGCTCGCAGACGGGGTGCGCGGGACAGGACGTCGGCGGTCAGGGGCTCGTTCGCGACGAGCGCCCCGTCGATCCCGTCGAGGGCGGCCACGAGCTCTTCGGGATCGCGTCGGCCGGTCATCGGTGCGTGGACCGTGGTGTGGCCGTGCTTCCGCAGATACTGGTCGACCTCGTCGCCCGGCCGCAGATGGTCCGTCGTGATCAGGATGCGGGGCACGGATGGTTCCTCATTTCTGGCTGCGCCTTCACTCGGTTCGAGGATTGCGGGGCGTGATGCGTCACTTGGCGAGGGCAAGGGCGGCCCGACGCCGCAGCGTGGTGATCCTGACGACGACGGCGATCGCCAACGCGGCGACCACGGCGACATCGATGAGCATCAGGCGCCAGCCGGTGATGTCGACCATGCCGCCCACCACCGCCGGGCCGAGGAAGCCGCCGCCGGCCCAGCCGACGGTGTACAGGCCGGCGTAGGTGCCGAAGACCCTGGCCGAGGGGGCGAGGTTCCACAGGACCACCACCGCGTTGACGAGGAAGCAGGTCGCGCCCGCTGCCGCGAGGCACAGGGCAACGACGGCGCCGGTCGGTGTCCCGACGACCGTGCCCAGCACCATGGCCGCGGCGAAGACCGACATGCCCCCGGCCATGACCCGGAGCCGTCCGTAACGCTCGGCCAGGACCGCCGCGGGATAGGCGGCCACGATGAACGCGATGCCGCTGGGCAGTGTGAGGCCGCCGGCGGCTCCTCGTGACATGTCGAGAGCCTCCATCCCGTACGGCGTCATCAGGGACCGCGAGGCGGCCCACGCGCTGCCGAAGAGAAGGATCGCGACGAGGATGAGGAGCCGGCTGCGGTCGGCGTCCTTGAGGATCTCCACGAAGGTGTCCCGCACGCGCGGGTCCTTGCGTTCGGCGTCCCGCGCCTCGCGGCTCTCCTCCAGCGCTGCCCGGTAGGCCGGGGACTGGCTGTCACGCACGGTGGCCGCGAGCACCACGACGGAGACCAGCATGATGACCGCGGGGATGGCGAACGCCAGATTCAGGTGGTGGTCGACCAGGAAGATGCTGAGGAGCGCGGCGACGATGGCGGTGACGCTGGAGGCGATCTTGACCGCGGCGTTGGCGCGGCTGCGTCTCTCGGGCGCGATGAAGTCGGGGACGAGCGCTTCGGCGATGGGTTTGAAGGTGTTGGCCACGAGTGCGTAGCCGAACATCACCGCGATCAGCAGCGGCAGTGTCGCCGCCGTGTGCGGGATGACGACGAACAGCGCGGCGGCGATCGGCATCCCGACCACCAGGTAGGGCATCCGCCGGCCCCAGGAGGTCCGTGTGCGGTCCGACCGGTTGCCGATCCACGGCTGGATGAAGATGCCCAGCAGGTTGTCCATGCCCATCAGCAGGCCCACGACGGCCGCGCTGGTGAGGTGCTCCTTGAGGAGGGGAGGCACCTGTGATTCATAGAAGTTCCACGTCGACTCCTGGGCGAAAACCGCGAGAGCGACCAGGAACGTGATGCGCCGAGTCCCTTGGCGCTGCCCTGCCGACGTCGTCGTCATAGGGGTCGTCCCTTCGCACCGCCACCGTACTGGAGGCTGCTGGATGAGGTGATGTGTGCGGGCATGCGGTCAACCGGCCGGGGGTCACTGTTCGACATCGACCACGAGGGACAGGTCGTCCGCGACCCTGATACGGCACTCGGGTCCGAAGGAGCACGAGGATTCGCGTTCCTCGAAGATCGCGGGGCCGGCCAGCTCCATTCCCGGCGTCAGTGCGTACCGGTTCCAGACGGTGGCCCGGAGCGGCCCGTGTCCGGGGAAGCGGACCGAGCGGACACCGCTGCTCGCCTCGGCCCGTGGCGCGTCCCTGCTCCCTGCCGTCAGGTCGTGATCGGGCCCCAGCATCGTCAGTCGCCAGTGGACGACTTCGGTGGCCCCGCCCAGGGACCGCCCGGGAAAGGTCGGGTTGACGATCGTCCCCTCCGGCGCGGTGACCCGAAGGGCGCGGTAGGAGCCCCAGTTGGTCCGGGTGGCGGGATCCAGCAGGATTTTCAGCGGGTACACGGAGTAGGCGCGTGTGTAGTTCAGCGTGGAGTTGGTCGGGAAGGGCACCTGGGGGGAGCTGCCGGTGTAGTCGATCTCGATCTCGTCGCCCCGAACGGTCACGGCGCACCGGATGTGCGTGGGGTGGCCGGGTACGCCGTCCGCGTCCAGGGTGGAGCGGTGGACGCCGTCGGGCAGTTCCCGCACGGCCGCGCGCATCGCGGCGTCGGTCACCGCGTGGACCTGGGCGGCGAACTCCTCGAAGTCCGGCTCGCCGAAGTCGGCCAGATACTCCCGGGCCCGTCGGCGGCACACCGCGTGCGCGGCGGCCTGGGCTTCCAGGTCGCCCCACACCTGGTCGGCCGGCCGCACATTGGCCAGCAGCAGGTCCTTGACCCCCTGTTCGACCCTGCCGGCCCGGAACAGGCGCAGCGGGGGAATGAGGATGCCCTCGGAGATCAGCTCGGTGACGCTCAGGGAGGGTGTGCCACCGATGTCCGGGGAGTGCGCCACCGTGCCCACGAACGCCACAAGTCGGCCGCCGTGGAGGACCGGTGTGATCATGGCGATGTCGGGGAGGTGCCCGGTGGCGATCCACGGGTCGTTCGTGACGACGGCGTCGCCGTCCTGCCACTCGCGGGCCGGGAACCGTTCGAGGACAAGGGCGGTGAGCGAGCTCATCAGGGCGGCGAAGCCGGGGATGCCGGCGCGCGACTCGGCCATCGTGCGCCCTTGGCGGTCCATCAGGACGACCGTGTAGTCATTGGACTCGCGGATGATCGTCGAGAAGGCCGTGCGCAGCATGGTGGTGGCCGCCTCGTCCGTGGCGGCGGCCAGCCGGTCCCAGCGCACCTCGAGACCGATCGGGTCGGAGACCGGCCTGGTCATGAGGCCCCCGCCCGTCCCGCCGTGCGGTCGGCATCCCCGTAGGTGCCGTGCCCTTCGGGCGGGCCCGCGGCGATCCGGTCCGCGATCGCCCTGCCCAGCCCCGCGGTGGTGCCCGAACCGCCGAGGTCGGGGGTGAGCGCGTCGGGCTGCTCGTCGAGCACGCTTTCGATCGCTGCCACGACATGTGCGGCCGCCTCCGGCTCGCCGAGGTGGTCGAGCATCATCGCGCCGCTCCAGATCTGGCCGACGGGGTTGGCGATGCCGAGGCCGGCGATGTCGGGGGCCGATCCGTGGACCGGCTCGAAGAGGCTGGGGTGGGTGCGGTCGGGGTTGATGTTGGCGCTGGGTGCGATGCCGATGGTGCCGGTGCACGCGGGACCGAGGTCGGAGAGGATGTCGCCGAAGAGGTTGCTGGCGACCACGACGTCGTACCGGTCCGGCCGGAGCACGAACTTGGCGGTCAGGATGTCGATGTGGTCCTTGTCCGCGGTCACCTCGGGGTAACGGGCCGCCATCTCCGCGGCGCGCTCGTCCCAGTACGGCATGGAGATCGAGATCCCGTTGCTCTTGGTCGCCCAGGTCAGGTGCTTGCGCGGGCGGGACGAGGCGAGGTCGAAGGCGTAGCGCAGCACACGGTCGACGCCCGTGCGCGTCATCACGGTCTCCTGCACCACCGTCTCGCGGTCGGTGCCCTCGAAGATGCGGCCGCCGATACTGGAGTACTCGCCCTCGGTGTTCTCCCGGACGACGAGGAAGTCGATGTCGCCGGGCCGGTGGTCGCGCAGCGGACCGCGGACGCCGCGCAGCAGCCGGACCGGCCGCAGATTGACGTACTGGTCGAATCCCCGCCGCATCCGCAGCAGGCTTCCCCACAGCGAGACGTGATCCGGGACGACCTCGGGCCGGCCGACCGCCCCGAAGAAGATGGCGTCGAAGCCACCGAGCAGCTCCCGCCAGTTCTCGGGGAGCATCGTGCCGTGCTCCAGCCAGTAGTCCGCGCTGGCGAAGTCGAACTCGGTGACGGCGAGCCGGAATCCGTGGACCTCGGCGGCGGCACGGAGGCATCTGAGGCCCTCGGGGACCACCTCTCGTCCGATCCCGTCACCCGGGATCACGGCGATGCGGTAGGGGTTCGGCACGGTCCACTCCTCGGGCCACGTGATCGATTGTGCGTCCGTGGTGAACGCCCGGTTCAAGCGTCCAGCCACCGCGTGGACCCACCATGGCCAGCGAAGACGTGCTGAACAAGACATGGACCGGCAAGGTAGCCTTTCCTCCATGGAAAGCCCACGGCGCTCCGGTCGACGACAGATCAGGAACCGTTCACTCGTGGACGACCTGCAGTTCTTCCATGTGGTCGCGTCGAGCGAGACCCTGACGGCCGCGTCGCGGGAACTCGGCTGCTCCCTACCGGTCGTCAGCAAGCGCCTCAGCGCGCTGGAGCGCCGTCTCGACGTCCGGCTCGTCCAGCGCGGCGCCCGGCGGCTGGTGCTGACCTCCGAAGGTGAGCTCTACGCCGCGCGGGTCGAGGCGATCCTCGACCAGGTACGCGAACTCGAGGACACCGTCACCGACGGTTCCGGCGGACTGCGCGGCTCCGTCGTCGTCGAAGCCACGCTCGGGCTCGGTCGTGCGCACATAGCGCCGCTGCTCGGGGAGTTCGCGGCGGCCCATCCCGGAGTGCGCATCCGGATACAGACGTCGGCGCTCCCCCTGCGGCCGCACCGGCGCGAATTCGATGTGGCCGTCCACGTCGGCACTCCCCCCGACTCGTCCTTGCGGATGCGGCGCCTGGCCGAGAACCGGCGGTTGCCCTGCGCGGCACCGTCCTACCTCGCCGAGCACGGCGCACCGGCCGGCGTCGAGGACCTGGTCGACCACAACTGCATCGTGCTGCGCGAGAACGAGAGCGACTACGCGCTCTGGCGGTTCGGGGACGCGGCCCGGCCCCGGCACGTACGGGTGCACGGCAGCCTGTCGAGCAACGACGGTGATGTGGTGACCGGTTGGGCGCTGGAGGGCCGCGGCATCATCATGCGGTCGGAGTGGCAGGTCGGGCCGCATCTCGATCGCGGAGAACTCGTGCGGGTGCTGCCGGACGTCCCGACGCCGCCCGCCGACATCTATGCCCTGATCGCGGACGATGCCCATGTTCCGCAGCGGGTCAGCCGGCTCATCGACTTCCTCGCCACACGGCTTCCGCGTCGGCTGAACCAGCCGTCAGGGAACGTCATCGGCCCGGGTTGACCAGCCCGGGCTGGGTGTCGAGTCCGGCCGAACCGGCGGGCCGCAACGTCTTGCGATGATGCTGTAGCAAATACGGTACTGCACATGGGACAACTTCCGCACCTGGCGGTTTCCGCGACGCTCGGCGACCAGGCCTACTCGGCGATCCGCGAGGCGATCATCTCCGGCGTCCTCGAGAGGGGCCAGAAGGTCACCGAGCGAGGTCTGGCCGAGTCACTGGACATCAGCGCGACGCCGGTGCGGGAGGCGCTGCGACGACTGGAGCAGGACCGCCTGGTCGAGAGGACGGGACCGCGCTCCGTCCGCATCTCGAAGTTCGCGGAGGAGGAACTGCGGGAGTTCACCATGATCGGGGACTCGCTCCGCGCCCTGGCGGCCCGCCTGGCGGCCGAGAAGTCGACCGCCCAGCAGCGGCGGGAGATGCGGGCGGCGCTCGACAGCGCCGACGGCCTGAGGGCCCGGGCCGCCGAGACCGAGCCGGACAGTGACGAGGAGCGCGAGCTGATCCAGCAGATCCTCCAGCGCATGCGGACGTTCCACGCCCTGGTCGACCAGGCCGGCGGCAACGCGACACTCCTCCAGATGCTGCGGATGGTCGATGCCTTCGGGACCGACGAACGACGCAGCACGGTCCTGTCCGAGATCAGCGGTGACCGGCGCGGCGCGGTGGAGGAGCGCTACCGCCAGCACCGCGCCATCTACGACGCGATCGCCTCCGGCGACGGGAACCTGGCGGCGGAACTGATGAGCGCGCACAGCCAGGCGTCCAGCGACTCCCTGATCTCGGGCCGCTTCCCGGTCTGAGCCCCGGGCGGCCACCGACGGTCACAGCCTCGAGGCGCCGTGTCCGCACAGCCGACATGCTATAGCAAATAACAAACGAGCGGGAGCCGTCCATGCCCCTTGCCGACGAACTCAGTTCCTACGCCCTGTCCTTGGGCTACGGCGACCTGAGCGCGCACGCCGTCCACACCGCCAAGCAACGCCTCGTCGACAGTCTCGGGTGCGGGCTCGGGGCCTTCGACGCCACTCCGGTACGCAACGGTCGCGCCTTCGCCGAGGCGTACCCCTCCCCCGCCTGTACGGTCCTGGGCACCCGGCAGACCACCACGCCCGACATCGCCGCCTTCGTGAACGGCACGATGGTGCGTTACTTCGACTTCAACGACGGCTACATCGGCGAGGAGGTCGGACACCCCAGCGACAACATCCCCGCGTGCCTGGCCGTCGCCGAGGCCGAGGGCTCCTCCGGTGAGGACCTCCTCCTGGCGATCGTCCTCGCCTACGAGATCCAGTGCGGCTTCCAGGACGCGGCGAACCTGCACCGCGGAGGGTGGGACCACGTCAACTACGTACTGCTGTCCTCGACCATCGCGGCGGGCCGGCTGATGCGGCTCTCCCAGCGGCAACTCACCGAGGCGATCAACATCGCCCTCAACAGCCACATCTCCATGCGGCAGGTGCGCACCGGGGCGCTCTCCCAGTGGAAGGGCTGCTCCGCGCCCAACGCCGCCCGCAACGGCGTCGTCTCGGCACGACTCGCCCAGCACGGCTTCACCGGGCCGTCGCCCATCTTCGAGGGGACCTCCGGCTTCAGGAACCAGATCACCGGCGACTTCTCCCTGGACCCGGCGAAGTTCGGCAACCGGGACGACAAGTCCTACGCGATCTCACGCACACTGACCAAGATGCTGCCGACGAACGGCGAGATGCAGACGGCCGTCTGGGCCGCTCTTGCCGTACGGGAACGGATCGCCGACCTCGCCGCCATCTCCTCGATCCACGTGGACACGACGCGGGTCGGCCACGACTTCCTCGGCGGGGATCCCGAGAAGTGGAATCCGACGACACGGGAGACCGCCGACCACAGCCTCCCGTACTCCGTGGCCCGCGCACTGCTGGACGGCGCCCTCACGACCGGGTCCTACCGCGACGAGGCCCTCGCGGACCCGGCCGTCCGGGCGCTGATGGCACGTACCACCGTCGCGGAGGACCCGGCCCTGACCGCGATCTTCCCCGAGTACATCCCGAACCGGGTCACCGTCACGCTGACCTCCGGCGACGTGCTCACGGAGGAGGTCCGCGACGCACCCGGCGGGGGCCGAACGGCCATGACGGACGCGCAGTTCGAGGAGAAGTTCCACGGACTGCTGCGGCACCTCGCCTCCGACACCCAGCGGGCGCGGATCCTCTCCCTGACGTGGGCGGCCGAGGAGCTGACGGATCTCGCGCCGCTCCTCGCGGCCATGGTGCTGGACGGCACCGGGGCCGACTCCGCGCCCGCCCCGGCAGCGCACGTCCCGGCCGTGGCCGACTGACCCACCCGCCCCACTCACCCAGCCGTGCGACACGCGGTCGACGGACCGACCACTTGCTATGGCATATGGCAAAGGAGCCGCCATGCCGGAGATTGCACCACCCCAGCCGCCCGAGGTCCTGCGCTCCCGGAAGCGGATGAGCGCGACCACGGTCCTGTGGGTGACGCTCGCCGTCTTCGCCCAGGAGTCCGTGTGGAACTTCTACGACGCCCAGGTGCCCGCCGAGTTGGGTCGGTATCTGACCTCCGCGGGTCTGATCGGCCTGATCATGGGCATGGACAACCTCCTGGGTGTCCTGATCCAGCCGTGGATGGGCTTCCTGTCGGACCGACGCGCCCGCGACGGCAGGGGCCGCTGGTCGATCGTCCTCATCGGCGCGGCGCTGGCCTCCGTGCCCTTCGCCCTGATCCCCTGGACCGGCGGCCTGCCCACGTTGATGCTGTGCGTCGTGGCGTTCGCGGCCACCGCCAACGCGTTCAAAGGGGTCACCGAGACGCTGGTCTCCGACTACGTCTCCCCCGCACACCGTGGCAAGGCCCAGGGCTTCGTGAAGGCCGGCGTCAGTCTCACCATCGTCGTCTCGTCGCTGATCAGCCTGCTCGTCGTGGACCGCAGTACCACGCTCGCCTTCGCCCTCCCTCCCCTGCTGATGCTGTGCCTCCTGGCCACCTCGTGGTGGTTCCTGGGCCGTCGGCACACCGCGACCGCCGTCCCGGCGGCACACGACGAGAAGCCCGACACGGAACCGTCCGCGTTCTCGTCGCCGTGGGCCGTCATCAAGGATCTGGTGCGCGACCCGTCCCGCGCGCGGACACTGCTCATGGTCGGCATCTTCTGCTTCGCCGGCATGTGGTCCGCGCTGCGCACGCTCATGACCCCGTACGGCACCGAGACGCTCGGGCTCTCCCGGGGCGCGGCGGGCGGGCTCGCGCTGCCTGGTGCCGTCGCCTTCCTGGCCTGCGTCATCCCGCTCGCCTACGCGTCGACCCGCCTGGGTCAGGTGCGGGCCATTCGCTACGGCGTGGCGCTGTTCGTCGTCGGCCTCCTCGTCGGCTTCGCCTCCCCCACCGTGCCGGGCACCGTCGTCGCCCTGGTCATCACGTCCGTCGGGTACGCGACCTTCGCCGTGAACGCCCTGGTCGCGCTCTGGGACCTCGCCCCGAGCCGGCACGTCGTGGGGACGTACACCGGCCTGTACACCGTCGCCTCGTCGACCGGCGCCGCTCTCGGCCCGGCGCTGCTCGGCCTCGTGGTGGACGTCACGGGGTGGCGGTTCATGCTGCTCGACGGTGCCGCGTTCGCCGCGATCACCTTCATCGTCTTCACCCGTCTGTCCCGCCGGGTCACGCCCGCCAAGGCCTGACCGGCCGCCCCACCGCAAGAAGACCGCAACCCCACCACGCAAGGAACAGTCACACTCATGGAGTTCCGCATCCTCGCTCCGACGGGAGCCCTCGGCGCCGGCTTCGACGCCGACGCATTCCGACGCGGGGTCGACGCCCGCCCGCACGTCATCGCCTGTGACGCCGGATCGACCGATTCCGGACCCGCCGCCCTCGGCTCCGGGACACCCAAGCTCTCCGACCAGGCCGTCGGCCGCGACCTGCGGCTGCTGCTCAAGGCACGGGACGAGCTCGGTGTGCCGCTGATCATCGGGTCCTGCGGCACCAGTGGCCGGGACGCCGGCGTCGACCGCGTCGCCGACCTGGTGCGCGGCATCGCCGCAGCGGAGAACCTGCGTTTCACCCTGGGGCTGATCTACTCCGAGCAGCCCGCCGAGCGGCTCCGGGCGCTCTTCGACGCCGACCGGATCAAGCCGCTGCCCCACGCCCCCGACATCGACCGGGAGTTGTTCGCACGGAGTCACACCGTGGCCATGATGGGCGTCGAGCCGATCCAGGAAGCCCTGCGCTCCGGCTGCGACGTCGTTCTGACCGGGCGGGCCAGCGACACCGCGCTGTTCGCGGCCGTACCGCACATGCGGGGGGCCGACCCCGGACTGACCTGGCACATGGCCAAGACCATCGAGTGCGGAGCCGCCTGCGCCGTCCCCCCGTCGGCGAACGGCCTCCTGGTGCGCCTGCGGGACGACCACTTCGACGTCACCACGCTCGCCGAGGACAGCCGGCTCACCCCCCGCTCCGTCGCCGCACACACCCTGTACGAGAACGCCGACCCGTTCCGCATCGCGGAGCCGTCCGGCACCCTCGACACCACCGATGCCACGTACGAGGCCGTCGACGAACGGACCGTGCGGGTCCGCGGGGCCGCGTTCATCCCCGCGGACGGCTACACGAACAAGCTCGAAGGCGCCGAACTCGTGGGCTACCAGACGGTCATCGTCGGAGGAGTCCGCGACCACGTGGTCATCAGGCGCCTGCCCGACCTGGTGCCCTTCGCCAAGAAGTACTTCGCGGACAAGATCCTCGACGTGTTCGGCGGCACCGTCGACCCCGCCGACGTGGACATCGACTTCCGTCTCTACGGCGACGGGGCCGTACTGGCGGCCGGTGAACCCGAGCCGCTGGGCCCTCGCGAGATCGGTGTCCTCATCACGGTGACGGCTCCCGACCAGGCCACCGCCCACGCCGTCGCGACGTTCGTCGCACACGCGAGCAGCCATCTGCCGATCCCCGAGTACGACGGCCTGGTCTCCACGATCGCCTACCCCTTCTCCCCGCCCGAGACGGACCGCGGGCCGCTGTACCGCTTCACCCTCCACCACGTCGTCACCGGCGTCACGCCGACCGAACTGTTCCGCACCGTCACCGAGGAGGTATGAGCCATGGCCACCCTGCTGGACTTCTGCTCCCTGGTCCGTTCCAAGAACGCGGGCCCCTTCACCCTCACCTTCGACTTCATGTGTCACGACCAGGCCGCCTACGACACGCTCGTGACCGGCGGTTTCCTCAACAAGGACCTGTTCTCCCGCCTCTACGGCGTCGACCCCGAGCACATCCTGCTCGTCAACCATCCCCTGGCCCTGGCCGTGAAGGTCTCCTTGCCGCGCCCCGAGATCCAGGGCGACCTGCGCGACGCCGACTGCTACGCCGGCCAGCAGTACGCCCCCCTGATGGACCTCACCGTGGAACCGGACCCCGTCGCATGACCGCCGAACGTCCCCTGTCCCCCTGGGACCTGCCCGCCGGCCACCCCGGCGTGGCCTTCCTGACCGGTCCCACCACGCAGTTCGCGCTGGCCACGGACCCGCGCTTCTCCTACTGCCTGTACGTCCCCAAGGGCCACGGTCCCGACGGCCCGCCCCGCCCCCTCGTGATCGCCGTGCACGGGACCCGGCGCCGCTCCGAGACGCTCCGCGACGCGTTCGCCGACTTCGCCGAGCGTCACGACTGCGTGGTCCTCGCTCCGCTGTTCCCCGCCGGGATGACGGGGCCCAACGACGTGGACAGCTACAAGCTGCTCTCTCCGGCCGGGTTCCGTGCCGACACGATGCTCCTGGACATGGTCGCGGAGCTCTCCGCCCGCTGGCATGTGCGCACCGACCGCTTCCATCTGCACGGCTTCTCCGGCGGTGGCCAGTTCGCGCACCGCTTCGCCTACCTGCACCCCGACCGGCTGGCCTCACTGTCCGTCGGTGCCCCTGGACGCGTCACCCTCCTGGACCCGACCACACCCTGGTGGCACGGCACCGCCGACGCCGAGGAACGGTTCGGGGTGAGGATCGACCCCGCTCCCCTCCGCGAGGTGCCCGTCCAGCTGGTCATCGGCGAGAACGACACCGGAACCGCCGAACTCGCACCGCCCGACGCACACGGCCCCGCCCCCGCCGGCGGGAACCGTATCGACCGCATCCACGCGCTGCGCGCCAACTGGCGTGAGCACGGAATCGACGCGAGGCTCGACACGGTCCCGGACACGGCCCACGACCACTTCGCCGTGCTGCCCGCGGTGCGGCGGTTCCTCGCAGCGTGCGTCCACGGGTGAACAGCGACTGCCATGCCCGCGAACGAACTCGACCCGCAGATCGCCCGTGTCCTCACTTCGCGTCACACCGAGCCTTCTCTCGGCTCACCGCGCGAGCCGGTGACCGCCCGTCCGGCCCCCGGTCCCCGCGCGCGTGATGACGTCGCGCCGCTCGGGGGCCGGTCCCTGCCGGTCCGCCTCTACCGGGGCAGCCGCGACGACTGTGTCGTCGTCTTCTTCCACGGAGGCGGCTTCGTCAAGGGCGACCTGGACTCGCACGACGCGCAGGCACGCACGCTGTGCACCGTCACGGGGCGGTCGGTGGTGTCCGTGCAGTACCGGCTCGCACCTGAGCACCGGTTTCCGAGCGCCTACGAGGACGCGGTGGAGGCCGTCCGGTGGGTTCACGAGAACGTGACGTCATGGGTGCGGGCGCCGGCCGGTATCGCGGTCGCGGGTACCAGCGCGGGAGCGAATCTGGCCCTCGGTGCCGCTCTCGCCCTCGGGACCGCGCGGGCGCCCGCGGCTCCCGTGGCTCAGCTGCTCGCCTACCCCTTCGTCTCGGGTGACCCGGCCCTGCCCTCGCGTACCGAGTTCGCCGAGGGGTACGGGCTGACCTCCCGGGCCATCGAGTGGTTCATCGAGGCGTACGTCCCCGACCCCGCGCAGCGACAGGACCCGCGCTTCGCCCCGGTGCGGTCCGGGAACCTGGCCGTTCTGCCTCCCACCGTGCTGGCCGGCGCCGGCTGCGACCCGCTGCGCGACGAGGCACGAGTCCTGTCCCGGCGACTGCGGGCGTCGGGTGTACCCGTGCTGGCCTTCGAAGAGCCGACGCTGCCGCATGGATTCTGGAAGTTCGCCGGCATCTCGGACGCCGCGAGCGATGCCGTGAACAGGATGGTCACGGCGTTCAGCGGCCTGCTCGACAGCAGCGCGCGCCCGCGGTGAGCCGACGACCCGATCGTGCCGTGATCTTCGCGGCACGCCCGTCCTTGCGCGCGGCACTCCCTGCTCAGCAGCGCCCGGCTCCCCAGGAATCCACCGGGCTTTCCCGACTTTCACCTTCGAGGAGCCCGCGTACAACCCTCGCGGCCCCTCGCGAGTCAGAGACGCCGCGACGAGGTGAGGGCCTTCCCACAGCCGGGCCAATGGACCGGCATACGGTGCCCAGCCTCATGAAGATCACTCAAGAGGATGTAAACGCCATGGCCTTCCGCGCCCCACGTCATTCCCTTCGCGGTATGTCCGCCGTTGCCGCCCTGCTCGCGATCGGCGCGGTGGGATGCTCGGACGTCTCCGACGCCGTCGACAGCGCCAAGGACGGCGCGAAGAAGGTGGCTCGCCAGCGCTCGGTGTTCTCGCTGGACATCGGCGACTGCTACAACCCGAACGGCAAGGCCGAGGGGGAGGCGTACTCCGTCGAGATCGTGCCCTGCGAAGAGGCGCACGAGGGACAGGTGGTCGGCGAGTTCGCCCTCGACCAGGGCACGGGCACGGAGTACCCCGGCGACGACGCGGTCTCGGCGATCGCGGACGACCGATGCCCGGTCGAGGCGCAGAAGTACACCCCGGACACCTGGGCCGTCCCCAAGGGCGCCGCCCTCTTCTACTACACCCCGACCAAGGAGAGCTGGGCGACGGGTGACCGCGCGGTGAGCTGCACCTACACCGCGGACCAGGGCACGCTCAGCGGCTCGCTGGACACCGCGAAGTCCCTCAACCCCGAGCAGACCACGTACCTCGAGGGTTCGAACGCGGTCTACGAGGCCCTGTGGGCGAACCAGTCCAAGAAGGACACCGTCGAGGACGACCTGCCCGGCTACAAGGCGCAGGCCAAGGCCGTCGCGTCCGCCCTCGACGCACATCTCAAGGGCCTGGGCGGCATCGACGGCACCGAGGTCGACAAGCTCCGCGCGACGCTGACGAAGGCGGCCGGGAACTGGAAGAAGGCCGCGAACGCCGCCGACGCCGACGCGTTCTACCTCGCCTACGACCCGGCGTTCTCCGGCATCGACCCGAACAAGTCGGTCGCCGCCCGCAAGGAGCTGGGCCTGGCCACCACCGTCCCGGCCGACGAGGCCGAGGTCTGGGCGGGCTGACGCGCCGTCGGACCGGCGGGGCCGCCATCACCTGGTGACGGCCCTGCGCCCGCCGCTGCTCCGGGCGGGTGACACACGGAGCGCGGCCCGGCACCCGGGCGGGGATCCTGGCGTCATGACCCCCTCCGTGACAAGGCGGCTCGCCGTCGCGCTACTCGTCTGGCTCACCGTCGTCCCCGGAACGGTCGCGTTGTCCCCGGCCGGCGGGGGGTCCGCGGTCTCGGGCGGACCCGTCCCGGCCGGCGACGACCCACTGCCGGCGCTCGAGAAGGCCGCCCGGCCGCTGCGCACCGTCGAACCCTCGGGTCCCTTCGAGGACCTGCGTGCCTTCGGACAGGCGGTCGGCGGAGCCGTGGTGGTCGGCATCGGCGAGGCCGCCCACGGCTCCCACGACTTCGTCACCTTCAGACACCGGGTCCTGCGGTACCTGGTCGAACGAAAGGGCTTCCGCTCCTTCGTCCTGGAGGCCAACTGGAGCGCCGGCGCCCGCCTCGACCACTACCTGCTCACCGGTCGGGGCGATCCCGCCCGGATCATGTCCGAGGAGTTCCAGAACGCCTTCGTGCTGCTGCACAGCCAGGAGTACCTGGACATGATCCGCTGGATGCGCGCCTACAACGTCGCCCACCCCGACGACCCGCTCAGATTCGCCGGCAACGACAACGGCTACGCCGGGCCGGAGCTGTACGACCGGGTGGTCGACCACGTCCGGCGGACCCACCCCGATCTGCTGCCCTCCGTCACCGAGCTGTACCGGGGCCTGCGTCCGACCCTGCCGGTCGGCGAGTGGATCCGCGCCACCACCGCCGCGCCCCTGGACGAGCGCCGTGCGCGGGCCGAGCGCACCGGCCGCGTACTCTCGCTGCTCCGCGCCCGCGACGCCGCGGGGGCCGGTGACGAGCACGCCTGGGCGGTCCAGCACGCCACCGCCATCGACCAGGTGGCGCGCCTGTACGCCTTCGACTTCACGGACCCCGACGCCGTGCCGGAGGCCATGATCTACCGGGACACCGTCATGGCGGACAACACCTTGTGGTGGCAACGCCGCACCGGGCACCGGTTGGTGCTCGGCGGGCACAACAGCCACCTGTACACCGCGTCCTCCACCCCCAACCTCCCCCTCGTACAGGGAGAGGTGCTCCGGCAGCGGCTGGGCGACGGCTACCTGGCCGTGGGACTCTCCTTCGACCGGGGCGCCGTGCACGCCACCGAACAGGGCTTGCAGCATCCGGTCGACGAGGATGTCAGGCGGTTCGAAGTCGAGCCCGCCGCTCCGGGCTCGGTGGAACACACCCTGGCCAGGGTGAGTCACCCGAACTGGTACCTCGACCTGCGCACCGCGCCGCCCGCCGCCCGCAACGGGCTGGACGCCACCCGGCCCAAACGGGAGATCGGCACGGACTTCCCTCCGCCCGGCGACCAGGTCAACCTGCTGAGATCGGCGGACGTGGTGGTGCACCTGGACGAGATCCGGCCGAGCCGAAGGCTCGACCGGGACGTGTCCGAACAGCGGCCCCACACGTCCGTCGGGTCCGCCGACCCGCTGCCCGACCCGCTGCCCGACCTGCGCAAGGTCGCGCACCCCCTGCGCACCGTGGAGCCCACCGGTCCCTTCGACGACCTGCGGCCCCTGGGAAGGACGGTGGGCGACGCGCAACTGGTCGGCATCGGACAGGCCGCCCACGGCGGACACGAGTTCCTCGCCTTCCAGCATCGTGCGTTCCAGTACCTGGTCGCGGAGAAGGGCTTCCGCTCCCTCGTCCTCGAAGCACCCTGGAGTGCCGGGCTCCGCCTGAACGACTATGTGCGCACGGGTCGCGGCGACCCCGCCCGGATCATGTCCGAGGAGTACCACAACGCCTATCTCTTCATGCACACCCGCGAAGTCCTGGACCTGATCCGCTGGATGCGCGCGTACAACATCGCCCACCCCGACGACCCGCTCGGATTCGCCGGCAACGACAGCAGCTACGCGAGTCCCGATCTGTACGACCGGGTCGTGGGGCACGTCCGTGAGGCCCACCCCGACCTGCTGCCGACCGTCACCGAGCTCTACCGGGGACTGCGTCCCACGCTGCCCGCGGGCGAGTACATGGAGGCCTACATCAAGGCGCCTCTGGCCGTGCGGCGGGAGAAGGCCGAACGCACCGGACGTGTCCTGGAACTTCTGAGCGCCCGGAAGCCGGCCGAGGACACCGAGGCCGGGGACGACCACGCCTGGGCGGTGCGGAACGCGGAGGTCGTCGACCAGGTCGCGCGCCAGTACGCCTTCGACTACGACGACCCGGCCGAGGAACGCGAGGCCCTCGCCCACCGCGACTTCGCGATGACGGACAACACCGTCTGGTGGCTCCGGCAGACCGGCGCCCGGACGATGCTGGCCGCCCACAACGGCCACGCGTACCTGGAGGGCTTCGACCCGGACTACCCCGTCACCCAGGGCGGCCTGCTGCGCGGCGTGCTCGGAGACGATTACCGGGTCGTGGGCCTGGCGTTCGGCCACGGGTCCTTCCTCGCCACCGACCGGGGTGTCGCCGAACCCCGCGACGAGGACGTGAAGACGTTCCACACGGGGCCCATCGCTGCCGGCTCGGTCGAGCACACCCTGGACCGGGTGAGCCACCACGACTGGTATCTCGACCTGCGCACCGCACCACCCGCCGTCCGCGAGTGGCTGGGCACGACCCGGCCCAAGCGCGAGATCGGCACGCACTGGCCCAGGGACCCGGACCCGGTCAACCTGCTCAGGGCGGCGGACGCGGTGGCGTACCTGCACGACATCCGGCCGAGTCACCTGCTTCCGCGCACCTGCTCTCCCGCGACGAGGACCCCGGCGGCGCTCGACCGCTGGACACGGGTGGCGGGGTGTACGTCACCGCCCACCTGGACGCCCGGCCTGACCCGGTGGAACACGTAAGGCTCTTGCCGGCATGGATTGACGGTGTGTCAGGTAGGGGGCGCGCAACGCACTGGCGAGCGAGCCAGGGTCAGCGCTCCTCGCTCTCCGGCGGGTTGCCGCGGGCCTGCATGTCGCGCAGTGCCTCGTCGGCGGCGGTGATCTCCGAGTAGTACTGCCGGTGCACCTTGTACGTGCGATCGAGCTCGATCTTGTGGTACAGCCCGGTCGGCTCGCCGAAGCGGAAGTCGCGGGGGAGGCGCTGTGCACCGTCGCGGCCCACGATCAGGATCGCGCGGTCAGTGACCACGAACGTCGCCACCGGCACGGTGAAGATCCCCGAACCGCTCTGCGCGATGAATCCCGTCTGGATCTGCTCGCCGGGCTCGAGGTGCGGTGCGGCTCGCTCGGCGATCAGTTCAACCCGCCGTTCCCGGTAGCCCATGACTTCCCTCCGAAGCGAGACGCGCCCACATCGTAGGGCAGGGTAGCCCTCGCGGAACATCCCATGGCAGCTTCGGTCCGCGAGGAATTCCAGCCGGTTGCCCACCGGGGCGGATCCGCGTCCCGCTCGGCGCCCGGTGCGGGAAGGTCGGACTGATGGCCTCGCAATAGGAGTGGCTTCGGCATCCTCAACCAGAGGCCGCTCAGGGCTTCTCCCCCCGCGTGTACGGGCCGAGTAGGTCTCGGAATTCCGCGTCACCGGGGGGCTCGAACTCCTTGGTGTCCGGGCCGCGTTCGACGAACGGTGTGCACTCGGCGGCGGTGCGGCCGACCATGCGGTGGGTGCCGAGCAGGCGGCCGGTACGGGCCTCCAGGACACGTACCTCGTACCGGCCCTCGTAATGGGTGATCTTCCGCCTCGCCTCGGCGGGCTGCTCGTACTGGCACACCCTGAGGCGCTTGCCCAGCCCCTTGTACTGGGCGCAGGCGACGAGTTGTACCCGCTCGGGCAGCGGAGTGAACGGGTCGGCGCGGTCGTAGCCGCCGGAGCCGTCGAACTGGTGCAGCAGCCCGTTGACATGGACGACCATGGGGTGGGGTCCCGAGGTCGACACGCGTGCCGCCCGGGGGACCGGACGGCTCCCGTCCTCCTGGCACAGGCCGCCGAACGAGAAGAGGCCGAGGCGCGTCTCCACGGGGCTTTCCGGCACCGGTGCCGTCGGAGTGACCGGCCGCCCGGAGGATCCCGGGGCGATGGAGAAGGCGGGGGTCGCGGCGGCGGATCCGCCGGTATCGCCGTCGCCACCCGAGGGCCGTGCCAGCAGCCCGATCAGGACCGCGACCCCCGCCAAGGCCACCACCCCGGCCCAGTAGCGCGCCCGTCCAGCCACCCCGTCCGCCCCTTTCCGGCATCACCGGCCTACCCCTGATCCGTCCCGGGAGGCGGTGGGACCACCGTAGCCGCTCGGCGCGGACCGTACGCCGGACCTGGCGGACGGCCGGCGGTCGTGACGTCTACTGTGGGCCGATGAGTGAGGAATTGACACCGCGAGTGTTCCCGAACCGCTGGGCCGACGCCGTCGGGCCCGGCGGTCAGGGTTCGTCTCGCGATCTCTGCGGGTGCATCGCAAACGGCACCAAGGCTCAGCGGCCGACCCGCTTCCATCCGGAACGGCAGGACACCACCGCACCGGGATGGATCCGCCTTCTCGAACTGGTGGAGGAGGCGGCGGCCGACCGACGGGAAGTCTTCAAGCCGCTGGTCGAACTCACAGCGGAACAGCGGCGCCAGGTCGTCACGCTCCCGCCGACCATCGCCACACTCACCTCGGTGAAACACCTCGTGCTGTACGGCAGCAACCTGGTGCGTATCCCGCCCGAGATCGGTGCGATGACGAGCATCGAGGAGTTCACCCCGTACACGTCCTACCGGCTGCACTGGTTCCCGTACGAAATCACTCGATGCCCCAACCTGCGGCGCAGCACGGTGAGCACACGCGCCGTCTACGGCAACTACAAGCGACGGCCGCCGTTTCCGGCGCTGCCGGCCGCAGGCACCGGCGTTCAGGCCGTTGATCTCGAGAACCTCGACCCTGGTGTATGGGGTGCCGCGGCGATCCGCACGTGCAGCGTCTGCGACCGGCCCGTCCAGGGCGTGAACCTCCGCCAGGTCTGGATTTCCCTGTGGACGTCGGGCGCCGACGTCCTGCCGCTGCTGGTCAACGCCTGCTCGACGACGTGCGTCGACGCGCTTCCCACGCCGCCCGAGGGCTACGTTCGGACGCCGCACACCGGCGGGCCGGACATCGGCCAGCCGCCGGCCGGCCGACTGCCTCGCTGACGCGAAGCGCCCGCGCGGGGTCGGTGGTGTGGGGAAACTGTACGGGTGAGCGATTCTGGTGACTCCCGTGGGCCGGCGTCGGCCGAAGAGATCCACGCCTATCTCGTCGAGCAACTGAACAGGGCGTTGAGGGCGCCGGGGATGTTCGGGGGTGAGATTGCCCTTCGGATGCTGATCGACCATCTGCTGATGGCGGAACGGGAGCCGGAGGCGTACGAGCGGCTGCGGCGGTCGTGGGAAGAGCGCGGGATGGGGACCGCGACCGGGGTGACCGGGGCCTTCCGGGAACTGATCCCGAAGCCGAGCTACGACTCCGGGCCGGCGTCGGTGTACGCGGAGTTCGCGCAGGCGCGTGGCTGGCTCAGGCCGGACCGTACTCTGGCCCACGAGGAATACCGGGCCATGGTCGACCAGGTGCGTGACTGGGCGGCGAAGGACCGCACTTGGGCCGATGTCACTGACCGGTTCGGACCGCCCTCGGTGCTGTTCGGCGGCACCAACCCGCTGTACAGCAAGTCACTGGGCTATCTCACCGACGACCCCGGGCTGCCCATGGTGGTCTTCCACCTGTGGAACGGCACCGAGCCCGGTCCCGGCGACGGCTGGCCCCCCGCGCACGAGCAGCCGCTACTGCTCGCCGTACGCCACGGCAGCGGCCCGTTCCAGCAATCGTTCACCTTCACCCCACACGGCCAACGCCTGCGCCCGGTCGTCGATCAGCCCTGGCTCACGTGACAAGCCGCGATGAGTCGATCATGGAGCGCTCCTGCCTCAGTCACCTGACACGAACCGTTGGGTCACAGACCAGCCAGGGTCAGGAGCCGGTGCATGTGTTCGGGCGGCAGGCTGGGATTGGCGGCGGCGGCTGCGGCGACCTGTTCCGACGGGTCGGCCAGCAGTCGTGTCAGGTCGCGGACCGAAAGCCGGGGATGCGCCACGATCGCGTGGCGCACCGTGGGGTCGGGGTCGGCTGCCAAGCGGCGGACGAGTTCCATCGGCAGGCCGGGGTCGCGTGGGGCCAGTTGTCGCATCCTCGGGTCGGGATCGCCGGCCAGGCGCCGTAGCGCGTCCGCCGGGAGGGGGAGATCGTCGGCCGGACG
Source organism: Streptomyces sp. NPDC031111 (assembly GCF_055570675.1). Taxonomy (NCBI): domain Bacteria; kingdom Bacillati; phylum Actinomycetota; class Actinomycetes; order Kitasatosporales; family Streptomycetaceae; genus Streptomyces; species Streptomyces sp. NPDC031111. The sequence goes on along the minus strand of NZ_JBVIGS010000008.1, from coordinate 14,328 downwards.
CCACCGGGTCTTCTTCTCCGGGCGGTATTCGCGATCGATGCGTTCGGCGGTGGCCGCGTCGATCCGGTCCCGGGCGCCCATTGCGACCGCCGTACGGACGCTGCTCTCCTCGTCGTCGAGCAGCCGGGCCACGACCGGCGCGGGGAGCAGGTCGGACATCGCGGCCGAGGCGCGGAAACAGGCGTAGGGCGAGTCCACGTGCGGTAGGGGGTCGGCGGTCACCCACGGCAGACGCAGTGTCCGCAGTTGCAGATGTGCCATCTCGTTCATGAGCTGCTTGTCGAGCGCGTCGTCGTCCAGGTCGGCGTGGGGATCGGTGAGCCAGTCCCGCGGGGGTGTCTCGGACAGGATCCGTGCGTGGATCGCGGCACGGCTCGGCTCAGGGGTGTCCCGGCGTGCGAAGACGCGGAGCCTGACCTGCGGGCTGGGGTCCTCGGCGAGAAGGTCACGCAGTGGCGGTGGGAGGTCGGGGTGCCCGGCGACCTCCTCCCGCACCACTTCCTCCGGGTCGTCGGCCAGTCGGCGGGCCATGTCGGCGTCAAGGGTGCAGTGGCGCACCGCTCCGGCGCGCGTGACAGGGTCGGCCAGCAGCGCGGGGAGCAGGTCGGCGGGCGGGGCGGGATGGGGAAGTCGCCGGTAGTAGGTCGCGCAGGCCCCCGCGCGCACGGTGTCGTCCGGATCGGTCAACAGCAGCCGGCGTACCGATTCGGGGGCCTGCGTCCACCACTGGGCGAGCGTCGCGCGAACCGTCGGGTCCGGGTCGGCCGCCAGCCGGGCGCGCAGATCCGCCGGCATGTGATCGCTCTGCGCCAGGTACTCACGCACCGTCGGGTCGGCGTCGCCGAGCAGCCGCTCGAACAGTTCACGCGCCGCGCCGCCGTCCGCACCGACCACCACGGCCGCGCGTATCGTCGGATCCGGATGCCCTGCGAGTGTCATCCGGAAGGTGTGCGGCAGGCGGCCGTTGAGAGCGAGCGAGTGTGTGAGCCAGTGCTCGTCCATGGCGATGATCTCGGCGATCATGTCGTCGTTCAGATCCGGGCGCCCGGCGACGCTGCCACGGCCCTTGCGGTGGGCGAAGAGACGGCGGACGAACTCGGGCGGCAGCGCGGGGTTCTCCGCCAGTCCCTCCACCACCTTGTCGAGATGAACCGGCCGCGGTGCGACGTCCGACATGGGCAAGCGCTCCTTCCGGCTCGACGAGCCGACCGCCGAGTCTCCGATACGGTGGCCGCGTTCCCCTGTGGAACGGCCCACTCGGGTCCCTCGCACAGCACCCCCTTCACAGGTTCGAGGGTGCTTGCCCGGTCAGTATGTCCACGGTCTGGGTGAGGTGCTGGACCAGGACCTCGGCCGCCGTGTCGGCGTCGCGGGCCAGCGCCGCCTCCTCCAGCCGACGGTGCTCGCCGGCACCGTCCCGGCCGGGGTCGCGGTGCGCCGACCAGCGGCGGGCCAGCTCGCTCGCGGTCCACATGCGGTCGAAGGTCTCCAGCAGGACGGGGTTGCCGCAGCCCTCCAGCAGGGTGCGGTGGAACACCCGGTGGGCCTCGGACCACGCGGCGCTGTAGTACTCGCCCTCCTCCGGCAGGTACGCCGGGGTGCGGGCCAGGCGGTGATGGGCGGCGCGTACGCGGGCCTCCCAGTCGACGTCGCCGCGCTCGACGGACAAGCGCAGCATGACGGGTTCGATGGTCCGGCGGGCCTCCGCGATCTGCTGCCAGCGGCGGTCGGAGATGGCCGGGACGGCGAAGCCGCGGTTGGGCAGCCGGTCGGCGAGCCCGTCGCCGACGACCCGCACGAGTGCCTCGCGCACAACGGCCAGACTCACGCCCTGCTCCTTGGCGAGGTCCTGCGGTTTGAGGGGGTCACCGGGGGCGTAGTCGCCCCGCAGGATCGCGTCCCGCAGATGTGCGTAGACCTGCTCGGAGAGCATCTGCTTCCCGGCGGGGGCAGGGGTGTGAGCCGTATCAGTCATGCCCTCAGCATAGACGATCTCATGGATAATCGATTATTAGTGTTATCGTCGATTCAACGGTGGGCGCGCCACCGCCCCCAACGCACAGTCCTGAAAGGAACCTCGCGATGAACGCCAACGACCCCTTCGCCCGCCTCCCCGAGGCGGCGTCCTTCACCGTCACCAGCACCACCGTCACCGACGGAGCCACCTGGCCGCCCGAGCAGCACGCCTCCGGCATGCCCGGTGGGAAGGACGTCTCCCCGCAGCTGTCCTGGAGCGGTGCCCCTGAAGGCACCAGGAGCTACGCCGTCACGGTCTACGACCCCGACGCCCCCACCGGGTCCGGCTTCTGGCACTGGGCGGTCGCCGACATCCCCGCCACCGTCACCGAGCTGCCCGAGGGCGCCGGCGACGACACCGGTGCGGGCCTGCCCGAGGGCGCCTTCCAACTGCCCAACGACACCCGCTCGGCCCGCTACATCGGCGCCGCCCCACCGGCCGGCCACGGCCCGCACCGCTACTTCGTCGTGGTGCACGCCCTCGACGTCGCCTCCATCGGCGTCCCGGCCGACGCCACCCCGGCCGTCCTCGGCTTCACCATGGCCGGCCACACCCTCGGCCGCGCGGTGCTGACCGCCACCGCCGAGACCCCGGCCTGACGACCGGAATGACCCGGCGCGTCAACACCGGTCATGAAGCGTCACGTTGACGCTCCATGACGGTGGCGGGCGCCATTCCTGCCTGAGGTCACAGCAGCGAGAGATGGATCAGGCGGGCGTTGTTTCCCTCGCCTGCGTCGGTCGTCAGGGCCACGTAGCGGGTGGTGGTGTCCGTCGTAAGGCGGCGGGTGCGGCCGTGGCCGGTGAGCTTGCCGGCCGGTGTGTAGGTGAGGCCGTCGCTGCTGAACTCCACTCGGAGTACGGGTACATGGCCGCTCGTCCAGTCCGTGCGGATGTCGCGGACTCGGAGTTGGCTACCGAGGTCGACGACCATGCGGCCTTGCGGTCCGGGCGTCCACGCCGTCGACGGGTCGCCGTCGACGGCGGCTGAGGGGTCCGACATGCCGGGCGGGAGAGGGCTGGTCGGGAAAACGGTGCGGCCCAACGCCAGATCGCGCAGGGGGTGGGCGGTCGCCCTCTTCACGGTGACCGTCGTGGTACGGCCGGTACGGACCACCGCCACCTCGCTGTGTCCCTGGGCGGTCACCTCCAAGCGGCAGGCCGGTCCGGTGAGTCGAACCGTGGCGCCGTCGACCACCTCCGCTCGCAGCCCCGCAGGCAGACGCCCGCCGTCGAGCGGGCGCAAGGCCAGTCGGGGCGGCAGCAGCCGGGCTTCGGCTGCGTCGAGTGCGGCGTCGTAGGCGCTGCCGTCCGCGGTCAGTGTCTGACGACCCTCGAACAGCACCCTCCCGGCGCCAGACTGCGGAATGTCGACGCGTGTGGTCACCGGCGCGTCCGACAGGTTGAACAGGCTGAGATGGTCGTCGGTGAGCGCCGCGCGGACGACATCGGCATCCGCGCGGGGGACGGCCGCCGCGGCTCGTTCGCGCAGGGTATGGGTCGAGGCACGGGGAAGTCCCTCGACCAGGAGAGGTGCGGCCGGACCGTCTGCCAGGACGATCTCGTCCCGGGACACGGTCAGCGGCAGATCGGAGCCCCTCACGAGCAGACCGGCGCGGCCGTCCACGTCGAGCCAGCCACCCCGGCTGCTGACGTCGGGCACGGGCCAGGAGGCGAGGTCCCGCCACTGCCGTCCATCCGCCGACCCCTGCACGGTGTAGGCGCGCCCGGCGGCCGCCTCCCAGCGCAGAGTGACCCGGTCCACCGGGTGCGTGGACCCGAGGTCGACGGCGAGCCAGCTGTCCGCCCGGGGGCGGTCCGCCCGTGAGACCGCCCACCGCGTGGTCGCGTTGCCGTCCACCGCCAGGGCCGGCTCCTTGCCGGGGTCGTAGGAGGAGGCGGTGGCCGTCCCGCCCCGGGCGAGTTCCGCGCCGCCCGCTCCGTCGCGGGCTTCGAAGGCGTAGAGCGAGTAGCCGTACGCCGGATCGGGTCGGACGCCGAGCATGCGCAGATGCCGTACCTCGGTGCGTGGGAAGGCGACTTCGTCGACGCGTGGAGTCGTGGCGGCCGGTCGGGAGTCCGCGGAAGCGACGGTGGCGCTGCCCTCGGCGAAGCGATAGGTCCGCGACCCTGTCAGGCCCGCCAGGCCCGGCATGGTGAGGTTGTGGATCTCCAGGTGTCCTTCGCCCGCTGCGACGCCCGACGTCGCGTAGACGACGGCGCCGGTGGGCAGCGTGGTGAATCCGGCGTACCCCGGCCCGAGTCGGAGCATCGTGGCGCTGCCGTCGAACCCGTCCCTGATCCTGGCGTACGTCCGCACCTGGCGGCCCGTCACCTTCAGTGAAGTCGTCGGCAGGAACATCGCCGTGGGCCCGCTGAGCTTGAACAGCCAGTCGTCGTGCGAGGGCTGCCACGCGAACTTCACGAAACCCGGCTTGGTGACGGCGCCCGCCCAGGCGGCGGTGGTCTGGTGCGACACCAGGCCGGGCCCCGGGCCGAAGTCGGTGACTCCCGAGGCACGCCGGAACAGTTCGTCCTGGGAGAGGGGGCGGACCGTGCGGCCCTGGTCGTTCGCCCACAGGTGCAGGAGGTAGCTGATGGCGAGCTCCGCGCGGGCCTCCGGCTCGTACTTCGGCTCACCGGAGAACTTCGCCAGCCTGAACTCGGGCGGGTAGCTCTGGTACGCCTCCAGTCGCTCCGCCAGTGCCACTTCCGCCCGGGCGGCGGCCCGGTCCCCGGCCACCTGGGCGAGGAACGCGAGTGGGATGACATCGCGGCCATAGAGGTGCTCACGATCGTTGACCATGGGCATCAACGGCTCGCCGGCGTCGCTCATCACTCCGAGGAGAGTGCGCCAGAGCTCATCGGCGTTCGGCTGGCTGGTGAGCACCTGAGGCAGCGCGCGGCCCGCTGTGATGAAGTGGGCGGCGTTACGGCCCGACGTGCGCCACAGTTCCTCCTGGTAGTGAGGTCCGAAGGAGCCGTGGTTCTCGACGATGAAGGTGTCGTACAGATTGCGGGCGGTGTTGGCGGAGACGCGAACCCCGTCGACGCGGGCCGGGTTCGCCAGGTCCGCCTGGGGCAGGCCGGCCTCGTTGCGCGACCAGGCGCCGAAGGCCTCGGCCCAGTCCCCGTGCCGCGGATCGTCCGCGGCCCAGGCCAGCCCGGGGGCCAGGGACTGCGCGTAGACGCCCATCTCCTCCAGCTTGGTGTCCCCCTCGTGGCCTCCGAGCAGGCCGCGAGGGGTCCAGCTGCCGGAGTTCGGGTCGTCGCCCGTGCCGAGGTTCGTGGTGTAGGCGGCCTGTTCGCGGGCGATGGTGTCGACGCGGGACCTGGTGGCCTCGTCGAGATCGTCCCACAGCAGCCGCGCGGCGAGTACGAAGTACAGCTGGAAGGTGGTGTCGAAGAACAGCGTCCGGCCCCATTGGGTGCCGCCGGCCAGCCTGTTGGACGCGGCGAAGTGCCGGATCGTGGCGATGGTCCGGGCTTTCAGGGTCCGCTCGTCGATTCCGGCACGTTCACCGTCGTAGGTGCCGTGAGTGAGCAGGATGGCGTGGCCGAGGACCACGGCGAAGCCGAAGTCCTTGTTCGTGTAGTAGCCGCGCGCCGCGTCCCACTGGGTTTCGGACCAGTGGGTGTGGTTCAGCAGGACACGGTAGTAGATCTCCGCCACCGGGTCCGGTGCCGCCTGGCTCCGCCCCTGGGCACGAGCAGTGCCGCTGCCGACGGCGACGGGAAGCGAGGCCAGTGCCGTGGTGGCGCCGAGGAGTTGGACGAAGCGGCGGCGGTTGATCGGGGATCTCGGCAGCACTCTCGGCACCTCTCACTTAGACAACGTTGTCAGGTCGATGGCGAGAATTCTTCGGTCCCATGTGCCGGTACGTCAATAGGTGCGGAGGGGCGGGCGGGTGCCCCCGACTCCGTCCGGCCGCCTTGTCAGTGCCCCCGATTAGGGTGCACGCCATGGACAAGGGACTGGTGACCGGATCGCTCTCAGGTTCCTGGGAGCACACTCGACCTGCGCGTGATGCTCTGGTGGAACAAGGATCGGCTGTCGTCGGGGCCGTGCTGGCCGTGCTCTGCGACGAGCGATCGCCCGTTGAGTGGACGGTCTCGGCGGATGTGCTGTGCCGGATCGGTGAGCCCTCCCTCCTGCCCCTCGTCCACGCGGCTGCGACGGCGGACTCCCCCGAGGTCGCGAGAAGGGTGGGGTGGGCGCTGGCCCGACTGGAGGTGGACGACCCGCGGATCTACGAACCACTGCTGAAGCACGAGTGCCCGGCGGTTCGGAGCAACGCGCTCTTCGCCTTCCAGTCCCGGAGCGAGGAGGCAGCCCAGTTCCTCGACGGGTTGGTTCCCTTGCTGGGGGATCCGGAACCCGAGGTCCGGCAGCGAGCGGTCTGGACGTTCGAGGCGATCGGCACTTCGGCCGTGCCCGGCCTGCGACGCGTGCGCCGCCTGCCGGCACCCGGGCCCGGGGTGCGAGCAGGCGCGTTGGAGGCTCTCGCCGCCATCGCCGGGCCCGAGGGCCTCGACTCCAGGGACCAGGACGCCTGGCGCCGCCTGACGAAGATCAAGCTGTCGGCCGAGGTTCCTGACGGCATGCACCTGTGCGGGTCGTGGTACGCGGTGCCGACCACCGATCAGGAGGCGGTGCTGGAGGCGTTCGATCTCGGCAACCCTCAGCCGGTCACGCTGCGAACGGGCGCGGCGGCCTGGAACCAGGACCACCACGGTGGGCACCGGTCCCATCCGCACGCCACCTGCTCCCGCGTCTTCGTCAGCCCTGCTCTGAATGGCTGGACGCTCGTGTTCGGCGACTCCTCCCAGGACACGCACCGCATCGAGGACGCGGACGACGAGGACGAGGCCCTTCCCCGCGTCGTGAGACAACGCTGCACGGACCTCAGTCGCCGCTTCGGATCCGCCCAGTGGTACGGGATGAGCTGTGGTGACGGCTGGACCGCCTGGTGCATCGCCGAGGACGGCGAAGTCGTACGCCACTACGACGCGTACGACGCCGAGGAGAACGGCGACGACGGCCCCGCACACCCGGCCGAGACCGGCTACCTGCTGCCGCACCAGGACGGCTTCCCCGACGACGCCTTCGATGACGTGGACTCCGGCGACTCCGAGGCGTTCACCGCCCGGTATCTCCAGGTCAAGCAAGAGCTGGGGATTCCCGACACCTGTTACGCCAACGACATCGCGGCGCGGCTGTCGGTCGACCCCGGAGCACTGGGAGCACACGTGAGGACATCGGGCCGGGGCGTCCTCGCCCTCACCGCATGCGGCCGAGAGCACGGCCACCCCGCCGGGGCGCTGCCTGTGTGACGGCTCGTGACCCCGGCGTTCCGGGGCGCGGATCCGTGGAGGGGTTGTGCTATTCGCCCGGGGTGACCAGGCCGGATTCGTAGGCGAACACGACCGCCTGGGCGCGGTCGCGCAGGTCGAGTTTGGTCAGGACGCGGCTGACGTGTGTCTTCACCGTCTGTTCGGCCAGGACCAGCGTTTCCGCGATCTCGGTGTTGGACTGGCCGCGGGCCACCAGGGTGAGGACCTCGGTCTCGCGTTCCGTCAGCGCCTTCAGCCGCAGTGCGGGCTTGCCCCGGGCGGCGGGGCGCTGCCGGGCGAAGTCCGCGATCAGGCGGCGCGTGACGGAGGGCGCGAGCAGTGCGTCACCCGCGGCCACCACGCGGACCGCGGCGATCAGGTCGGCCGGCGGGGCGTCCTTCAGCAGAAAGCCGCTCGCGCCCGCCCGCAGCGCCTCGTAGACGTAGTCGTCGACGTCGAACGTGGTCAGCATCAGCACACGCGGCCGGTGGGTCACGCCCGGCGGCGGCGCCAGGAGGCGGCGGGCGGCTTCGAGGCCGTCCATCTCGGGCATGCGGACGTCCATCAGCACGACGTCGGGACGGGTACGCCGGCTCAGCTCAACCCCCTGCACACCGTCGGGAGCCTCACCCACCACGTCGATGTCGCTCTGCGCGGCCAGCAGCGCGGCGAAACCGGCCCGCACCATGGCCTGGTCGTCGACGATGATGACGCGCGTCGTCACGTGACATCCCTTTCAGAGAGGGGAAGTTGGGCGGCGACCCGGAAACCGCCGTCCGGCAGCGGCCCCACATCAAGGGTGCCGCCGATGATCCGAACCCGCTCACGCATCCCGACCAGACCATGCCCCGTCCCGCCCGCCTCCAACGGCCCGGAAGGCGGCACGGGCGGCGGACCGTTGACGACCAGGACAGTGAGCCTCGCGCCGTCCTCCGAGACGGATACCTGCGTCGGGGCACCAGGCGCGTGCCGAACGACGTTCGCCAGGGCCTCCTGAATGATGCGGTATGCGGACAGCCCCACCGCCTCGGGCACCTCTGCGTCCTCGCAAGGGGTGAACTCCACCGGCACCCCCGCCCGCACTGTCGCCTCCACCAGCTGACCGATCCGGGTCAGGTCCGGCTGGGGCGCGAGCTCGCCGTGCGTCTCCTCGTTCCGCAGCACACCAAGCAGCCGGCGCATCTCACTCAGCGACTCACGTGCCGTCGCCGCGATCGACGCCAGCTCCTCCTGCGCATCCGGAGGCAGCCGCTCAAGACGGTACGCCGCAGTGTCCGCCTGCACGGTGATGACGGACATGTGGTGCGCCACCACATCATGCAGCTCACGCGCGATCCGGGCCCGCTCCTCCAGCAGCGTCCGCCGCTCACGCTCCGCCTCACTGATCGTCTCCTGCTCGGCCAGCCTCCGCTGCACCTCATACCGCTCACGCAACGCACCACCGAGCAGAAGCGTGACACCACCCAGAATGGTCAGCAGAACACTCATCGCGTCCGCGCCATGCGGCGCAACAAACCCCAGCCCGACGTTCACGCCCGCCGTCGCCAGCCACACCAGCAGCAGTGTCCGGCGCGACTCACGCAGCCCGAGGGCGAGGCACAGGCCGACGTACCCGACGATCTCCATGGGCGGGAACGGCCACAGCAACCGCTCCTCAAAGTCCACACTGAGCAGAACCAGCGCCCCCGCCACATCCGCCGCGAAGATCACATACCAGGCACGCAACGGCCGGACGACAGCCAGCAACAGCGGCGCCGCCTGCGCCACAGCCAGCGCACTCGCCACTGCACCGTTCACACCGTAATCGGCGGTGAGCACCACGATCGTCGTAGGCAGCAGAGCGACGCACAGCACGAACGCCACCACCCACGGCAACGCCCGCACCCACCGACGCGACGCCCCCGCGAGCAGCGCACGAGGCGGTTCCTCCTCCACGGAGATCATGGGCACCACTCTATGTGAGTGGGGGCGGCGTCATGAGACGCCGAGTCCGAGGCGGACACTCGGTGTCCGTCGTTCGCCCCAGGCCCGCCCGCCGCGCCGGCCGTCACCGGAAATCGGCTGGGAGCGGGAACAGCCCGTCCGCTTCGGGGAATTCGAGTGGCAGTGTGGCCGCTTGCTCATCGCAGAAGTCCGCCGCGTCTCCGAAGAGCTGCCGTGTCCGGGCGTTCTCGTCCGCGTCGTCGGTGAACGAATGCTCCTGGCACCGCCGCAGCCAGAGACCGAGTTGGCGGAACGTCGCCGCCTGTCCCTGGGCGTTGATGGCGGAGATGTATCCGTTCGAGTCGAAGAGGGTGAAGACGTCCTGGAAGTAGAAGCGCGCCGCCTCGGCGAGCTTGTCCGGCGGCAGGAACCTCGGGGCCGTGGGATTGCCCTCCATCTCCTTCAGGACGACCCAGTGCACGTGGCGCGCGCAGATCTCCATGACGAAGGAGCGCAGGACTTCCACGGTCGGCCGGCCGGTCGCCGAGCGGGTCTGCGCGAGGTCGGTGTCGTGGTAGGTGCCTCCGTCGGTGTCCGGCGTGTCGACCAGCGCCTGCTCGGCGGCGAGGTTACGGGCGTGGGTCAGCTCGTGCACGAGGACGCCCTGGAGCGTCACCGGCGCGCGGCCTCCCGTGCTCACGCGCTGTATGGTCTCCCGTCCGAGGATCACGTCGTCCTTGATGAGAATGAAGGAGCGGACCGAGCCGTCCTGGGCGTCGAAGCTCACCGTTCGTCCCAGTGCCCCGTCCGACTGCACGGCGTTGGCGAAGAACGCTGCCGCGTCAGCGCCGCCGGCCTGCGTCGGCGCCGCGGTCGCCAGGAAGCGGTCGCGCAGGTCGCCGCTGCGGCCGCGGGCGACGACACCGAGCAGTCCACCGGAGTTGAGACCGTTGAGCGTGGAGATCCCCAGCCTGTGTCGCCATGAGTTCAGCGGTGCGTCGATGAGCACGGCGAGTTCCAGGCCGGCGAACGGCTCGACACGGTGGTCGGCGACGGCCGGGCTGAACTCCCTGAACGCCGGGTCGAGGCTGGGCGGGTCGAAGAAGAGATCGTCGTCCAACGCGCCCATCGTTCCTTTGCCCACGACGGGATCGGTGGGTGACAGGCCCTTGTCGGCCTTGTAGTCGGACACCGCCGAGCCCGTGTCCGGCCCGAAGATCCCGTCGGCCCCGGCCGGGCCGACGGAACGGCCGAGGGCGATCAGTGCCGCCTGGACGCGTTTGACCGCCAGCCCCTGCTCCGGGTCATGCATCCGATGTGCACCGGCCAGGCATGCCTCCAGGACCGGATCCCCGGAGAAGCGTGGACATCGCAGCGACATCTTCGTCGTCCATTCACTGTGGTGATCGTGAGCGGATCGGACGCGGCGTCACCTCGTGGTTCGGAGCCCGATGGGGCGACGTGCAGTTACTGACCAATTTCAGGCTCTCTCCGCACTGGGGCACTGTCAAATCACCGGGCGACGCTTCCGACGGGAGGCTTTCAGAGGTATTGACAACGATGTCAGACGCGTGATCTAGTCCGCTTCCATCCAGCCAGGTGTCCATGACGGGTGAGGAACAGGAGACCCCCTCCATGCACAGACCCCTCCACCGATTGCGTAACCGCGCATCGACAGTCCTCGCCGCGCTGATCGTCGCCGGCGGTGCCCTGGGCCCGGCACCGGCCATCGCCCAGACCGCTGCGGACTCTCCTCAACTCACCTCCCTGGTCAACCCGTTCATCGGTACACAGAACTTCGGCAACACCTTTCCCGGCGCGAGTGCCCCCTTCGGCATGGTCCAGGTCAGCCCGGACACCGGCGGCCAGGGAGGCTACGACTACCAGCAGGACAAGATCCACGGATTCAGCCAGACCCACCTCTCCGGGGTCGGCTGCTCCGTCATGGGCGAGCTGCCGCTCATGCCGACGACCGGAGCGGTCGACAGCGTCGACCCCGATGTCTACCGCTCGGCCTACTCGCACGACGACGAGGACGCCGAACCCGGCTACTACCGCGTCGGGTTGAAGAAATACGACATCGACGCCGAACTGACCGCCACCCCCCGCACGGGATGGCAGCGCTACACCTTCCCCTCGACCGACCGCGCCAACGTCCTGTTCAACACGGGTAAGGCCAACCAGAGGGTGTACAGCTCGGAGGTGCACGTCGTCGGCGACCGGACGGTCGAGGGGCGTGTCGAGGCGGGCAACTTCTGCGCGGGCAAGGACCGTCACACCGTGTACTTCACGGCGACCTTCGACAGGCCGTTCACCTCGCACGGCACCTGGCGCGGTACCACCCGCGCCCCCGGTGGGCGGGACGCGGCCGGTGAGGGCGGGAACGGTGCCTGGGTGACCTTCGACGCCGGCGCCGACCGTGACGTCGTCGTCAAGGTGGGCCTGTCCTACACGGGCATCGAGGGCGCACGGAAGAACCTGAAGGCGGAGACGGACGACTCCTACGACTTCGACGCCACCCGCGCGGCCTTGCACGAGACCTGGGAACGGCAGCTCGCCGCCGTCAAGATCGACGGTGGACCGGCCGAGCGGCGACGCGCGTTCTACACGGCCCTCTACCACGCGCAACTGCACCCGAACCTCGCCGGAGACGTCGACGGCCGGTACGCGGGCTTCGACGGCAAGACCCATGACGCGTCCGGGTTCACGCCGTACCAGAACCTGTCGCTGTGGGACACCCACCGGCCGCAGAACCAACTGCTCCAGATGCTTCAGCCGAAGGTGGCCCGCGATGTCGCGCTGTCGGTCGTCGCGATCGGACGGGACGGCGGCTGGCTGCCGCGCTGGTCGCTCGCCAACAGCGAGACCAACATCATGACCGGCGACCCCGTGACGCCCTTCCTCGTCGAGGCGTGGTCCAAGGGCCTGCTCGCGGGCCACGAGCAGGAGGCGTACGCGCTTCTCAGGAAGAACGCCCTCAGCACGCCGCCGGACGATTCCCCCTACAACGGGCGTGCGGGCGTTGACGCCTACCAGGAGCGCGGCTACATCCCCAGCGGTCTGGAACCGGGCAAGGACTGCCCGGACAAGGGCGGCGACAACGACTGCCGTCATCCCGCTTCGGCGACCCTGGAGTACGCGGCGGCGGACGCGTCACTGGCCCTGATGGCCAAGGGGCTGGGCCACACCGCGGACGCCCGAATGTTCGCGGCACGCGGGCAGTGGTACCGGAACCTGTGGGACTCCTCCATCAAGCAGTTCCGGCCGCGTACGACCGACGGCACCTGGCTGACTCCCTACGACCCCGTCGAGGCGGGTCACCAGTTCCACGAGGGCGGCGCCTACCAGTACCAGTGGCTGGTGCCCCAGGACCCGGCCGGGCTCGTCTCCCTGATGGGCGGCAAACGGGAGACCGAGAAGCGGCTCGACGCCTTCTTCGCGTACGACGAACTCCTCGAGGACCCTGCCGGAACCGCTCGCGAGGACTGGATCTCGGCACCGTACGACTACTACGGGAAGCCGACCTACAACCCGAACAACGAGCCCGATCTGCACTCCCCGTACATGTACTTGTGGGCCGGCGCGCCCGCCAAGACCGCCACCGTGGTCCGCGCCGCGATGACGCTGTTCACGGACGGCCCCGACGGCATGACCGGCAATGACGACCTGGGCACGATGTCGGCCTGGTACGTCTTCTCCTCCCTCGGCCTGTACCCGACGACGAACGGGGGCGACTTCCTCGCCGTCTCCAGCCCGCAGTTCCCGTCGGCGGTCATCCGCATCGGCGCCTACGGCAACGAGCAGGGCGGCACCCTGACCGTCAGGGCGCCGGGTACGAGCGACGCCCAACGCTATGTGAAGCGGGCGACGTTCGGCGGGAAGGACCTGCGCGCCACCTGGCTGGACTGGGACGCGGTGGCCAAGGGCGGCAGTCTCGCCTTCGAGATGACGAGCCGGCCGTCGTCCTGGGGTACGGGCAAGGGCGCGGAGCCGCCGTCCGTGAACCGCGCGGCAGCCGATTCCCGCCGCCACCTCGACGCGTCTCTCCGGACCCGCTCCGACGTCCTGCCGACGGCCGACAGCGCACAGAGCGTCCGTCTGAAGCTGGACGTGCTGGGCCAGTCCCCCGGCACCCTGCGGGTGGACGTCGGCGCCGAGGCTCCCGGCGGCTGGACCGTGAAGACCTCCGAGCCCTTCTCGCTCACCTCCCATCGGCTTCCGGTGCAGCGGACCGCGGCGGTGGACGTGACCGTGCCGGCCGGAACCGCCCCGGGTTCGTACACCGTGCGGATCACGGCCGCGGCGAAGGGTGTGAAGAGCGTGGAACGGACCGCGAGCATCGAGGTGCGCGCCGCGGCCCGCTGTGCGGCGGACGTCGAGGAGCAGTGCGCCGTGGACCTCGGCAAGGAGGTGAATCACGACGGTACCGCGACCGTCGCGGCTTCCGGCGAGGGCGACTTCGACGGAGGGGGCTGGAGCTACGACGCCGATCTGCTGCCCGAGGCGGGTCCGGTCGTCTGGGCCGGCGTGACCTACGACGCCCCCGATCCGTCCGGGACGGCCGCGAACTTCGTCGAGGCCCGCGGTCAGGCCATGCTGCTGCCGGCCGGGTCGTACGGTGATCTGCGCCTGGTCGCCGCGTCCCACCACGGCCCGGTGACGACCATGCTCACCGTCCGCTACACCGACGGAACGACCGCCGAAGTGCCGGTCACCGTGGGCGACTGGGCGGGAGCGGCACCGGAGGGCAGCTCCGTGGCGCTGGAGATGCCGCACCGGATCAAGCGGGGCCAGGGCGTGGACGGCCCGCCGGTGCGTCTGTTCGGTTCCTCCGCGGACCTCGACGCGTCGAAGACGGTGCGTTCCATCGGCCTTCAGAACGATCCTCGGGTGCAGATCTACGCGATCACCGTCAGGTAGCACTCCGTACGTTCGTCGGCCCTCGGCGGGAGCGTGACCCGTGGACGGTCACGATGTCCCCTCCGTACCCAATCCAGACGTGCAACACCCGCCACACCGGCACCCGCTGGGAGTCGGTGGAGCCCCCTTGACCTC